>JAFRHI010000020.1 GCA_017433415.1 Bacilli bacterium | reverse complement strand
TTTCTTTTTCTTCCGGCGTTCTGATTACACTTTTTGTTCCACTTGGTCTTCCCACATTTATCATCTCCTTTATTAAATTTTAGCACATAAAAAGTAGACTGTGTTTTTTTTACACTGTCTACTTTTATTATATCACTTCAAAAAGGTCTTTTTTTTTAGCAATAACATAAAATATAGTGGTGATTATATGTCAAAAGATACATTTAAAGTTTTTGCAAGTACTCATCCTGAACTTGCTGAAACAGTAATAAAAGGAAATGTGACATGGCAGCAACTATATGAAATATTTGAAATATATGGTGAGAACAACTCTATTTGGAAAAACTATATTCAAAAAAACAGCACCATTCCAGATGATATATCATCTAGCACTACTACTTTTAAAGAATTCTTAAATACATTTAAAAACTTAGATATGGATTCTATTCAAAAAAGTGTAACTAATCTTCAAAAAACAATTGGTCTACTGCAAGGATTAGGTATTAGTACTAAACCATCAACATATGAGCCAAGACCAATATATAGAAGGTTTGATGACTAATGAGTAATTACATGAAAGAAATTATAATAAATAATCCAACAATATATAATTATTTAAGAGATCAATCATATCAATACAAGTATCTATATCGCAACAAAAATTATATTAAAAAGCTAAAACAATTAGCCAAAGAAAAATACAAGGTTCGCAGTATTGATAAAATAGAAAGATTAAAAAACAGTATTGAATTAATAAATACATTTATTGATGTAATAGAATAAATAATATGATAAAATAAGTACTATGGAAGAGTTAATAGAAAAAGTTGATAAATTAAAACAAGAATTGAATAATGATCATAGAATTATTAAAATTCAAGAATTAAATGAACAAATAAAAAATAATAAGATTTTATATAATAAAACTATAAAATATAAAGAAACACTAGATGATGAATTAAAAAAAGAAATAACAGATAATAAGTTATATAGAGATTATAAACATGCAGAAACAGAATTAAATATATTAATACTTGAAATAAATCAAAAATTAAAAGAAATTAGTAAAAAAGGGCAGTGTCAATAATGAAAGTAATTAGTGGTATTTATAAAGGAAGAATATTAGAAGGATTTAGTATTGAGGGAACAAGACCAACAATGGATCGTGTAAAAGAAAGTCTTTTTGGAATGATACAAAATCATCTCTCAGATAGTGTTGTTTTAGACTTGTTTGCTGGTAGTGGGGCATTGGCTATTGAAGCACTAAGTCAAGGTGCAAAAAAAGCATATTTAGTTGATACAAATAATCAATCAATAAAAACAATAAATAAGAATGTAGAAAAATTACAAATAAAAAATGCCAGTATAATTAAAAGTGATTACACGAAGGCCTTAGAAAAATTTTATAATCAAAACCTAAAGTTTGATATTATTTTTATTGATCCACCATACAAAACAGATTATATAGCAAAAAGCCTAGATCTAATTAATAAATATAATCTTTTGAGTGATGACGGAATAATAGTATGTGAAAGTAATGAATTAGAAAAGGTTATTTATCCAAAAACATGTAAAATTAGTAAAATGAAAAAGTATGGTGATAAATTAATAGTATTACTTGAAAAATTGTGATAATATATTATTAGAATAGATGGTGATATAATTGAAAAAAATGAATAATAAAGGGTTTGCAATTTCTGCTGTAGTATATGGTTTAGCAATAATGGGTATTCTAATAGTTGCAATTTTAATGAAAACAGTTTCTTCAACAAGAGAAAATCAAAAGCAGTTATCAGAAATGATTGAAAAAGAATTAAATGCTTTGGGCATGTCAGCAAATTCTTTTTATCCTCTTGCAGATGGAGTTGGGCAATCTTTTACGGCTCAAGATGATGGACTATATAGGATAGAATTATGGGGGGCTGCCGGTAACAATGGTGCTGGCGGAAAAGGCGCATACACATCTGGAATAATAGCATTAAAAGAAGGAGATAGCCTATATTTTTATGTTGGTAATTCACACGCAGGAACTGGTGGTGAAGAGACAGATGTAAGAGTCATTTCAAATGGTGGATATGATGGCCATGACTCTTATGAGACACGAATAATGGTAGCTGGCGGTGGTGGAGTAACTGGTGATGCCAGAGGAATAGTTAGAGTTGATGATTTAACACTAGTATCACCTAAGCCAAGTAATACTGAAGCAGGAGATGGCTACATTCCAGGAACAAATTCAAGTGAAGGTGGTTCATCATTCATATCTGGTTTTAGTGGTAGTCAAGCAATAATTCAAGGAAAAAAACCAGATGTTGAAACACCAACATATAAATATTTTCCTATATTAAATTATGAAAGCGGAGTTTATACTTATGTAACTGATGAAAGTAAAGGAAAAAAATATTATTTTATAGATGGTATCATCATTCCTGGTACTAATTCTGGAGGCGGCAAGGCTTTAATAAAGAAAATAAGTGGAACTCCAGAAGAAATAAAAATAAAAACCAAATATGGTTCAGAAGAATTAAACAAATTACAACTTAAAAAAATTAGTATATGTAAGAGTAGTGGAACTAGTTTCACAAGTGCAGAAAAAGATTTAATAAAAATATATGTAATCGGTGATATAACAAGTGTTACTGAAACAGAAGATAGTGGAGGTATTAATTTTGCTACAACTAATACATTAAATGGTAGTTGTATAGAAAATACCTTAACAACTGAAGGTCAAAATAAAAAAATAGATGAGATAGCAATATTAAACCTAGATAAAACAAAAAAATATAATATTAAAGTTACAGCAAAAAGTGGGTCAGTATTCAATGTGCTCGAAGCAGCACGACCAAACAGTTCCAGTGAAATTAGATTTTCAGTATATCAACCGGTAGGAAAAATTCCAAAAGTTGGAAATTATTATATTCAATCAATTTCTAGTGAGAATAAAGTTTTGACTGCTGATACTGGCCAAATAAAGCCCCAATTATTATCCGGTAATAAAAATCAAGTGTGGGAAATTAGTAACGTAGCTGATTCAAAATATAAAATCATTGAAATGTCAAAGTATAATGCAATGGAATTAAATAGTGAAAGTATTGTAGCTGATGCTGTAGAAATAGAATGTAACAATTCATATAATACTATGAGTGAAAATAGAAGCCAATTGTTTAAAATAACTGCAAATACTGATGGAACTTTTATGATAACTCCATATATTGATACAGGTGATAATTATGCATTATCAGCAACAGATAGTGGATTAAAAGTAACCACTAAAAATGAAAATGATGATTCTCAAAAATTCAAATTAATTGCAATAGACTTTAATGATAAGGAAGAGTAGTGTTGTCACTACTTTTATTTTTTTAGCACTCTACTGTTGACAAGTGCTAAAAAAAGGGGTAGACTATACTTAGCACTTTGATAGAAAAAGTGCTAGGAGGTTAATGTTATGTTGACTGATAGACAAAATAAAATTTTAAAGCTAATAGTTGAAAGATACATAAAAGAACCAATTCCAGTAGGATCAAAAGTAATTTCGAAGGCAATCAATTGCTCAAGTGCTACTGTAAGAAATGAAATGGGAGAACTTGAAAAATTAGGACTATTAGAGAAAACACATACTTCATCTGGTAGAGTTCCATCAGAAGCAGGTTATCGTTATTATGTTGATAATTTAATGGAACTTAAAAAGATGAATGCAGAAGATATGTTGAAACTTCAAATTGTCTTTAAAAATCAACAACTAGCTCTATCTGATGTAATAACAAAGTCATTGCAGGTTATATCGGATATGATGAACTACACTACAGTAGTGCTAGGATCAAAATCTCATGAGAACAATCTTAAACAAGTAGAGGTTATTCCTATTGATGATGAAAATCTAACAGTAATTATTGTTACTGATAAAGGTCATGTTGAACATAAAAATATACGTCTACAAGATGTATCTTTAGATGAAGTAAAGAAAACAGTTAGCTTAATAAACAATTTAATCTCGGGTACTCCAATTGATGAAGTTAGTAAAAAACTAGAGTTTGAAATAAAACCAATCATTGGAAACTATGTAAAACAACATGAACAATTATATAATGCTTTCTATCATGTGTTTACTGATTTTACCAATCAAGAAGTAAATGTTATGGGTCGCCACAAAATGTTGGAGCAACCAGAATTCTCTTCAAATATTGAAAAAATTAAAACTGTCTATACTAAACTAGAAAATGATGAATTCCTAAAAAACATTGAAGAAGATGATGCGAACAACATAAAAGTCTACATTGGTAATGAAAGCAATATTGATAGTGATGTTACTGTAATCAAAACCAAATATAAAAAAGGTAATGAAGAAGGAACTATCGCCATCATTGGACCAAAGCGTATGGAATACGATCGTGTTGTTGGTCTTCTAGAGTACATGAAAGAAAATATTGAAAGGTAGGCATTATGGAAGAAAATAAAGAAATTGAAGAACAAACTGAAATTCTAACACCAAATGAAGAACCAGAAATGTTAGAAATGAATCAACAAAAGCCTAAAAAAGAGAAAAGACTAAAAAAAGATGAAAAATTAAAAACAGAAATAATTAATCTTACGGAAGAAAATAAAAAGTTAAATGAAAAAGTAAAATTAGCTCAAGCCGAATTAATTAATTATCGTCGTCGTAAAGATGAAGAAACACAAGGATTATTAAAATATGCTAATCAAGAATTAATACTAGGAATTATTCCAATTGTTGATAATTTTGAAAGAGCAATTAAACAAGCTGACAATAATTCAAGTGAAGAATTTATGAAATTTATTACTGGAATAAAAATGATATATGCTAATTTAACTGATACTTTAAAGCGCTTTGGAGTAGAGGAAATAAATCGTGTTGGAGAAGTATTTGATCCAAAGCAAGAACAAGCTCTATTAACTGATAGTGTTCAAGAATTAGATGATGAAGTAGTAATAGAAGTATTACTAAAAGGATATAAATTTAAAGACCGTGTTATTAGACCGGCCTCAGTAAAAATAAATCAAAAATAAAAAAGGAGAGATAAAATATGGGAAAGATTATAGGAATAGATTTAGGAACAACAAATTCATGTGCTGCTGTATTAGAGGCAGGAGCACCTAAAATAATACCAAATCCAGAAGGAGGAAGAACAACTCCATCTGTAGTTGCCTTTAAAAAAGGCGAAAAAATTGTTGGTGAAGCTGCAAAACGTCAAGCACTAACAAATCCAAATACCGTTATTTCAATTAAGAGAAAAATGGGAACAAGTGAAAAAGTAAAATTAGAAGATAAAAAATATACACCAGAAGAAATTTCAGCAATGATTTTATCATATATTAAAGATTACTCTGAAGCTTATCTAGGAGAAAAAGTAGAAAAAGCTGTTATTACAGTACCAGCTTACTTCAATGATTCACAACGTCAAGCAACTAAAAATGCTGGTAAAATTGCTGGTTTAGAAGTAGAAAGAATTATTAACGAACCAACAGCAGCTGCTTTATCTTATGGTCTAGAAAAAGATGAAGGACAAACTATTTTAGTATATGACCTAGGTGGTGGAACATTCGATGTTTCCATTCTAGAATTAGGTGATGGAGTATTTGAAGTTAAAGCAACTAACGGAAATAATCATCTAGGTGGTGACGACTTTGATGAAAGAATAATTGATTATTTAGTAAAAGAATTCAAAAAAGAAAATGATGTTGATCTACGTGATGATAACATGGCAATGCAACGTTTAAAAGAAGTTGCTGAAAAAGCAAAGAAAGATCTATCAGGAATGGTATCAACACAAGTATCAGCACCATTTATCGCAAAAGATAAAGATGGTGAACCACTACACTTAGATATGACACTTTCGCGTGCTAAATTTGAAGATTTAATATCAGATTTAGTAGAATCAACTATCGAACCTGTCAGAAAGGCTATTAAAGATGCCAAAATATCTAAAAAAGATATTGATAAAGTTATTCTTGTTGGTGGATCTACTCGTGTACCTCTTGTATATGAAACAATTACTAAAGAATTAGGTAAAGAACCATCTCGTGAAGTTAATCCTGATGAAGCTGTTGCTATGGGAGCAGCTATTCAAGGCGGAGTTTTAACAGGAGACGTTAATGATATTGTTTTACTTGATGTAACACCATTGTCACTAGGACTTGAAACATTAGGTGGAGTAATGACTACTTTAATACCTAGAAATACAACAATTCCAACATCTAAGAAAGAAGTATTCTCAACTGCTGCTGATAATCAACCAGCTGTTGATATTCATGTTTTACAAGGTGAAAGAAGCATGGCTGCTGATAATAAAACATTAGGAAGATTCCAATTAGGAAACATTCCACCAGCACCACGTGGAGTTCCTCAAATAGAAGTAACATTTGATATCGATGAAAACGGAATTGTTAATGTAAAAGCAAAAGACTTAGGAACAAACAAAGAACAATCAATTACAATAACATCAAGTACTAACTTAACAGATGAAGAAATCGAAAAAATGCGTAAAGAAGCAGAAGAAAATAAAGAAGCTGATGATAAACGTAAAGAAGAAGCAGAGCTAAAAAATGAAGCTGAACAAATGGTTTTCCAAACAGAAAAAGCAATTAAAGATTTAGGTGATAAAGCTGATAAAAAAGAAGTAGAAGAAGCAGAAGACTTAATTAAAGATCTAAAGAAAGCCTTAGAAAAAGGTGATATCGATGAAATCAGAGAAGAAAAAGAAAAACTTCAAGAAAAAGCTATGGCTCTAGCAACAAAAGTTTATGAACAAGCCGCAAAAGAACGTCAAGAAGAACAAGAAGATGAAGATGAAGATAAAAAAGAAAAGAAAGAGAAAAAATCTAAAAAGAAAAAAGATGATGTAGAAGAAGCAGATATTGAAGAAGAATAAGATATTAAGTAGTCCTAGTGACTACTTAATATTTGTAAAAAGGATGTGAGAAAGTGGCAGAAAAACGTGATTATTATGATGTCTTAGGAATTTCAAAAAATGCAACAGAAGCAGAAATAAAGAGTGCCTTTCGAAAAAAAGCGAAAGAATTTCATCCGGATTTAAACAAAGATGATCCAAATGCCGCCGAAAAGTTTAAAGAAGCCCAAGAAGCATATTCCGTATTATCAGATGAAAACAAAAGAAAAATGTATGATCAATATGGTCATGCTGGTGTAAATGGTCCAAGTGGAGCCGGTGGTTTTGGTGGCTTTTCAGGCTTTGATGGTGCTGATTTTGATTTTGGAGATATATTCGATTCAATATTTGGTGGAGCCGGTGGTTTTGGTGGCTTTTCAGGTTTTGGTGGAGGACATCAATCAGGCCCAAGAGTCACTCGTGGTAGTGATATCTTAATGCGGATGGATCTAGCATTTGATGAGGCAATCTATGGCTGTGAAAAGAAATTTAGTTTAGATGTCGTAGAAGACTGTGATGAATGTCATGGCCACGGTGGCTTTGATAGAGAAGAGTGTAGTACTTGTCATGGAACAGGAACTATTACAAGAGAACAACAAACAATACTTGGTTCTTTTATGTCAAAAACAACATGTTCAGATTGCCAAGGAACAGGAAAAACATATAAAAGAAAATGTAGTGAATGTGCTGGTAAAGGTCGTATCAGAAAAAACAAAAAAATTACAATCAACATTCCTGCTGGAATAAATACAGGTGATCGCCAACGAATTAGTGGTAAAGGAAATCCTGGCTCTAACGGAGGAGAAAATGGTGATTTATATATAGAATTTGTTGTCGATGAACACGACTACTTTGTAAGAGATAATGATGATATATATCTAGAAGTTCCATTGACAATAACAGAATCAATTCTAGGATGTAAAAAAGAAATACCTACATTATATGGCAATGTAAAACTAAATGTCTCAGCTGGTACTAATAGTGGTGATAAACAACGTATAAAAGGAAAAGGTGTTGATAATACTTATCATCGCCATAAAGGAGATATGTATGTCATTTTTAAAGTATATACTCCAAAGAAACTTTCACGTGAACAAAAACAATTAATTGAAAGATTATCAGAAACATCTCTAGAAACAGATGAAATAAGAAAATTTAATAAATTTACAGAAAATAATGACTAAATATAGTCATTTTTCTTTGTTTTTTAGCAAGGTCATATTATAATTAATGTGTATGGTAGGAGGTTAATTATGGCAAAATTTGATTTAGAAAGATTTAATTTAAAAAAGAAAGAATTAGGGGAACAACCACTTAAGTTAAAAAAAAGAACTTATAAAAAGCCTAAAATAAAAGATGGTTATTTAATCAATGAAAAAGGTGAAAAAGTTGGAACAAAAGGTGATATGTATACAAAATTAATATTCGATAGAATATTACAAGAAGGAGCTCTTGATCATAATCCGCGTCCACATTATGAAGATTTTTATGAGGGTGCAACCTATGATAAAAAAGAAAATACAATTACTACTCCATCAGGAGAAAAAATAAAAGTAGGTAAAAAGGAAGAAGTAAAAATTAAAGATGATGGAATAGAATTATGGGTTCCAGCTCATACAATTAGCGTAAATCAAGGAATTGAGTGTACTTATGATTTATCCAAAGGAGAATCTCCAATGACAACTCTTCGACCAATCGCAACAAAAGCATCAATTGCTGAAATTATTTGGATTTATCAAAAAGAAAGCAATGATTTGGTAGAGTTTGATGAATTATTAGGCAAAAAAACTTGGGATGAAGATCATAAAATTAATAATTGGTGGCTAGATTGGGCCTTAAAAGATGAAAAAGGAAATTATCTATTAAATGATAAAGGCCATCCAACAATAGGAGCTTGTTATGGTGAAACAGTAAGACGTAGACACATGCTAAAAAAAGAGGTAATTGAACAAATTAAAAATAATATGGATGGCCGAAGAAACATTACTTGTCTTTGGCAACAAGATGACTTCAACGAAAAACACGGCTTAAAACCATGTGCCTTCTTAACAATTTGGAATGTTCGTCATGACTGGGATGGAAAAGATTATTTAGATATGACAATGGTTCAAAGATCAAGTGACTTTGCAACAGCAGGTTGTATCAATCAAGTTCAATATTCAACCCTTTTAAAAATGGTTGCTAAAGAATTAAAGCTAGAGGCAGGAATATTTACATGGCGACCAGTAAATGTTCAAATTTATGATCGTCATATTGATCAAGCTATTGAAATGTTAAATAGAGAACCTATCACCTGCAAAGCAAATATCGAATTAAATAAAGAAATAGAAAAATTCGAAGATTTTACTCCAAATGATATAAAAATAACTGATTATCCAAGAGAATTAATTAAGGAGCAAAATCCTCAATTAAAATTCCCACTAGGTATTTAATATGAAGAATATCACAATGATTGCCGCTATCGGCAAAAATAATGAATTAGGTAAAGATAATCAGTTAATTTGGCCAATTAAAGAAGATTTAAAATTTTTTAAAGAACAAACTATAAACAAACCAATAGTTATGGGAATAAACACTTTTAATTCTTTGCCAGGAATACTTCCTCAAAGAAAACATTTTGTTTTAACAAGTCGTAATCTTGATCTTGCAAAGGAAGTTGTTATTTGCCATTCAATTGAAGATATCTTAAAACAAACAGAAGAATTTGAAGAAGTAATGATTATAGGTGGAGCAAGTATTTATAGACAATTTCTAGACTATGCTAATAAATTGGTTTTAACAGAAATAGCTGCCGAAGAAAAAGAGGCTGATGCATACTTTCCAGATTTTAATCATGATGAATGGAATTGCGAAATTTTGTCAAATAATATAGAAAATAACATTCATTATAAACATGTAATATACACTAGAAAAAAAATACAGAAATAGCTGTATTTTTTTATAGTATTTATAAAAATGATATGATAAAATTTAACTATAAAAAGAGAAGGAGTGAGAAAAATGAGTAGAGCAGAAATTAAAAACTGGTCAAAAGAAAAAATAAAAGGTAAGATTTGGGAATTATTAATACCAATCCTTGTTGCTAGTATTTTAACAAGTCTTTCAATTGTTAAAGTAACACCAACAGAAAATGGTATTTCAGTAGAAGCACGAGCATATTTAGGTATATTCTTCTACTTTGTAGAAGTAGGAATTACATATTTCATGGTTAAATTCATTAATGATGAACACCATGAATTTAAAGACTTATTCTATTTTACAAAAGACTATATAAGAATATTCTTAGTAAATTTATTACAATGCGTATTCATCTTCTTATGGTCATTACTTCTAATTGTGCCAGGTATAATTAAGGTATTTGCTTATTCTTTAGTACCATTCTTACTTGCTGATGATAAGTACAATAATCTTGGCTATAAAGAAGTTTTGAAAAAAAGTGAAGAAATGATGAATGGTCATAAAATGGATTACTTTGTCTTTAATTTATCATTTATTGGCTGGGCTTTACTAATACCATTTACATTAGGAATAATACTTATTTGGTTAGCACCATACTATACAACTGCTAGAATTAAGTTCTTAAATGATATTAAGACTAGTCACGAAGGAAATACCAATAAGTAGAACACCAGTAGTCAGTAAAAAAACAATTCATTAATTGAATTGTTTTTTTTAATATATTAATGTATGTAAAATTCTATCAGTATTTTTAAAATTAACTTTAGCAATTTCTTTTAGTTTATCTTTTCCATATTTTTCAACAACTTCTTCACCAATAGCATCAACATCTTTTCCAGCACCTTTAGGAAGTGGAATATGAATACTATCAGCTAATTTATCAAATTCTTTTAAAAACAAATATCTACTTATTATTGAAGCACATCCAACAGCAGGACTAATATCTTCAGCTTTTGTTAAAAAAGTAATTCCACGTTGAATAGTAGTTTGATCACTTAAATATTCATAATATCTTGCTTCTCTAGCAAATTCATCAACAATTATATAGTCATATTTTGGCTTTTCAGAATTAATTAAATCATATAACGCTTTATTATGCATAATAGCTTTAATTTTATTCATATTAATATCTTTAGTATATTTTTCGTTATATTCCTTATTAGTCAAAATAACACTTTTATATTTAATTCTTTTAGCAAGTTGTGGAGCAATCTTTAATATCTTAGAATCATCTATCTTTTTAGAATCTCCAACACCAAGTTCTTCTAAAAAAGGAATATCTTCTTTTGTAACATAGCAAGCAGTAACGACAATTGGTCCAAAATAGTCACCTGTACCAACCTCATCAGACCCAACAGCATTGCAGTTATAATATTTTTTATTTATCTTTTTATTTTCTTCTTTTTTCTCTTTAGTATTTTCTAAAGCTACTCCCCACATAGCTGCATCTACGTCAGCAGAAACACCCTGAAACATAACTTTACCTGATTCATACATTGTAATAACAGTATCTTCTTCTTGTGCTTGAAAAACAACATAGGGTATTACTTTATCACGCTTTTTATCTTTATAATATTCAATCATTTTTTCTTTAATTTCATCATTAACCTTAATAACAACGTTCATAGAAACCTCCTATATAACTAAATTATAATTAAAATAATCAATAATCTCTTCAACACTAGCTTTTTTATCCTTTAAAGTATTAATAATTTCACTAATTTCTAAACAATTTAAATTAAGTAGATATGGATTTGTTCCAAATAAAATATTCAGTTTTTTAAATCCAAACTTTTCTAAATATTTTATTGTTTCCTTAACTGTATTTATTTCTTGATTAAGATAAAAAGGATTACATAATAGAATATCACGAATTTGAACAGTAGTACAATCACATTTTTCTAAGATATCAATTAACTTTTTAACATTGGTATCACTAACACTATTAATATAAATATTAGTATCCATCATATTTTTAATATCTTCAATAGAAAAACCAAAACGAATTAAATAATCCATTAAATATCTCCTCCACATATTTTAGAAAACTCATTATCTTTAAGAAACAAATAATCAAGAGATTTATTGTTACTAGACAAATAAGAATACCTATCTTTAATAACCTCTAAGTTAAAAAATAATATCTTACTATTTTCAATTAAATATTCTTTAAAATTAATACCTAAATAAAAATCTAGTTTTTCTTTAAGTAATTCTTCACTAAAACCAAATATAATAGGACAATCAGAAATAATTTTGATAGTCTCGCTTATATCAAAACTAAAAGCTTTGAAAACACTAATTTTACTTTCTAAGTATTCTTTTTCATAGAACAACACATAGAAATTATTATTTATCATCGATTTAATACTATCAATAGAAAAACCTATATTTTTAAAACACTCAATGGAATTTTCTACTTTTTCAATATAAGTATCAGTTACAATAAACGGAACTTTCTTAATAATATTACACAAACTAGTAAAATCATAATCTAAATCTAAAATACTTCTAAATCTATTCTTAAAATCATTAACTGGTATATTAAATAAATCAGGCAAATAACTTGTAATTTCTATAATATCACTATTAGAAAAACCTAATTTTTCAAAATTTGTAAATTTACTCTTAATATCCTTAGGATCTAAGTCAAAAAAATTATAATTTTTTGAAAGTAAATAAACAGCGTCATCATTACTATAACCATAATCTAAAAACACTTTAATATATCTTTTTAAACTACTATAACTAATAGTTAAAATAGAAGGATAATTAATTATTAAATTTGTTATAGTCTTAGGTCTAAAATCAAGTTCTAATAAATTATCAATTCCAGTTTTAATTTTTTCATTATTTAATTGTAAAATATAAGGATAATTCTTAATTAATTCAAAAGTTAATATTTTATTAAATCCATAATTCATTAAACTCTTAATTCGAAGTTTAATATCTTCGATACTAATACAAATAGTATTAGGAACTGCTATTGTAATTTTTATAATATCAGAATTATTAAAACCATTTTTTGTAAAATAATTTACTAAATTTTTCATATTATATAAAAGAGTAGATTCAGCTTGTTTTTTTATTGGATAAGTATTTTTTAACATACTAATTTCTTTATTTGAATATCCAAGATTTAACATGTACTCCTCAAACATAATATCACCAAAATTATTATAGCATAATTTTTATAAAGAGTTTATAATTAATATATAGTAGGGAGTGATTATATGAATATTTTTGATATAGGAATAATATTATTACTAGTCATGTTTTTTATAGTTGGTTTTAAACATGGAGTTATTAGAGAATTAGTATCATTACTTGGTATTATTATTGTATTTGTTCTTGCCTATACATTTAAAGGAGTACTTGGTAATTTGTTCTGTACTATTTTACCTTTCTTTAAATTTACAGGTGTTATTTCCGGGTTAACAACCATAAATATTTTATTTTATCAAACTATTGCTTTTATAATTACCTTTAGTATTTTATTACTTATATATTCATTGTTATTGAAAATATCAAAAGTATTACAAAAAATAGTAAATCTAACAATAATACTAATTCTTCCATCTAAAATATTAGGAGGAATAGTATCTCTTGTTAAAGGATATATTGTTTTATTTGCTGTATTTATATGTTTAATGTTATTTTTAAATAATCAACCAATATTTTATGAAAGTCAAGTAATTAATACTATGTTATATCATACACCAATCTTATCAGAAAATTCTAAAGAGTTTACTGGTAGTGTTAATGAAATATATGATATAGGTAAAAATGTAGCAAATGAAAACATTGATACTAATAGTGCTAATCTAAGAATACTAGATGTAATATTAAAACATAATATAACTAGTAAAGAAGAGATAGAAGAATTAGTAAAATTACATAAATTAGATGATATAGATAATATTGATTCAATATTAGAAAAATATTAGTAAAGTAAAGTCAAATCTTTACTTTTTTTTATTTTAACTTGTCCATAAAGTTCGTATTTGTTATACTATACATGTATGTTTTATAAGGAGGTATCATAATGCATAAATATGTTTACTTATTCAGTGAAGGTAATGCTGATATGAGAGAACTTCTTGGTGGAAAAGGAGCTAACTTAGCAGAAATGACTAATATTGGTCTACCAGTACCACAAGGATTTACAATTACAACAGAAGCGTGTACAAAATATTATGAGGATGGAAAAGAAATAAATAAAGAAATCCAAAGTCAAATCAATGAATATATTGAAAAAATGGAAGAAATTACTGGCAAGAAATTTGGAGATAAAGAAAATCCATTACTAGTTTCAGTAAGAAGTGGTGCTAGAGCATCAATGCCTGGTATGATGGATACTATTCTTAATTTAGGATTAAATGAAGATGTTGTAGAAGCAATTGCTAAAAAAAGTAATAATCCAAGATGGGCTTGGGACTGTTATAGAAGATTTATTCAAATGTATTCTGACGTTGTTATGGAAGTTGGAAAGAAATACTTTGAAGAATTAATTGACAAGATGAAAGATAAAAAAGGTGTTAAACAAGATGTTGAATTAGATGCAGATGACTTAAAAGAATTAGCTAGAGAGTTTAAAGAAGAATATAAAAAGAAAATTGGTAGTGAATTCCCAACTGATCCAAAAGAACAATTAATGGGAGCTATTAAAGCAGTATTTAGATCATGGGATAATCCAAGAGCTAATGTTTACAGAAGAGACAATGACATTCCATATTCTTGGGGAACTGCCGTAAATGTTCAATCAATGGCTTTCGGTAATATGGGTGATGACTGTGGAACAGGAGTTGCTTTCACAAGAGATCCTGCAACAGGAGATAAAGGATTATTTGGAGAATTCTTAACAAATGCTCAAGGAGAAGATGTTGTTGCGGGTGTACGTACTCCAATGAAAATTGCTGAAATGGAAGAAAAATTCCCAGAAGCATTCAAACAGTTTAAAGAAGTTTGTAAAACTCTAGAAGAACATTATAGAGATATGCAAGATATGGAGTTTACAGTAGAACATGGTAAACTTTATATGCTACAAACAAGAAATGGTAAGAGAACAGCTAAAGCTGCATTAAAGATTGCTTGTGATTTAGTAGATGAAGGAATGCGTACTGAAGAAGAAGCAGTATCAATGATTGATCCAAGAAACTTAGACACATTACTACATCCACAATTTGATCAAAAGAAATTAAAAGAAGCAAAACCAATTGGTAAAGGTTTAGGAGCATCTCCTGGAGCTGCATGTGGGCAAATTGTATTTACTGCAGAAGATGCTGAAAAATGGCATAAAAACAAAAAGAAAGTTATCTTAGTAAGACTTGAAACATCACCAGAAGATATCACTGGTATGAAAGTAGCACAAGGTATCTTAACAGTTCGTGGTGGTATGACATCTCACGCAGCAGTTGTTGCTCGTGGTATGGGTTCATGCTGTGTATCAGGTTGTGGTGATATCAAGATGAATGAAGCTAAGAAAGAATTTACATTAGGTGGTAAAACATTCCATGAAGGAGATGTAATTTCAATTGATGGTTCAACAGGAAACATCTATGATGGAGAAATCAAAACAGTAGATGCAACTATAGCTGGAGAATTTGGCCGTGTTATGGAATGGGCTGATAAATATAGAACACTAGGCGTTAGAACAAACGCTGATAATCCAACTGATACTAAAAAAGCAGTAGAATTAGGTGCCGAAGGAATTGGACTTTGCCGTACAGAGCATATGTTCTTTGATGAAAAGAGAATCTTCTCAATGCGAAAGATGATTTTATCAGATACAGTAGAAGAAAGAGAAAAAGCTCTTGCTGAATTAATTCCATACCAAAAAGGTGATTTTAAAGCAATGTATAAAGTATTAGGAGAAAAACCTATGACTGTACGTTATCTAGACCCACCTCTACATGAATTCTTACCAAAAGAAGAAAAAGAAATTAAAGAATTAGCTAAAGATATGAAAGTATCTGTAGAACAATTAAAACAAAAATGTGCTGATTTACATGAATTTAACCCAATGATGGGTCATAGAGGATGTAGACTTGCTGTAACATATCCAGAAATAGCTAAAATGCAAACAAGAGCTCTTATGGAAGCAGCAATTGAAACAGCTGAAGAAGAAAAAATTAATATTGTTCCAGAAATAATGATCCCATTAGTAGGAGAAGTAAAAGAATTAAAATTTGTTAAAGATATCGTAGTAGAAGTAGCTGAACAAGTTAAAAAAGAAAAGAAATCTGATATGAAATATCATATTGGTACAATGATTGAAATTCCAAGAGCAGCTCTTACTGCTGATGAAATAGCTAAAGAAGCAGAATTCTTCTCATTCGGAACAAATGACTTAACACAAATGACATTTGGTTTCTCAAGAGATGATGCTGGTAAGTTCTTAGGAAGCTATTATGAAACAAAAATCTACGAACAAGATCCATTCGCAAGAATAGACCAAAAAGGTGTAGGAAAACTTGTAGAAATGGCAGTTAACTTAGGTAAACAAGAAAGACCAGATATTAAATTAGGAATTTGTGGAGAACACGGAGGAGATCCATCAAGTGTAGAATTCTGTCACAATGCAGGACTTACATACGTATCATGTTCACCATTTAGAGTACCTATTGCAAGACTAGCTGCTGCCCAAGCGGCCATAAAGTCGAGCCAAAAATAGAACGGGAAGGCGTTCCAATAAATTAAATTAATGAAAGAACCGAAAGGTTCTTTTTTGTTGCAATAGAAAGGATGTGATGTGCAACAAACAAATTTATATCACTTTAAATTATTGATTTTTAAAATCTTAGTACATTATTAGTTTTAGACAGAAATAGTCGCCATAAGGTTTGGACAACTATTTTTTATTAATAAAAACTGTAAAACGAAAGGAGAGATATAATATGTTTTACAAAAAAGAATTATTAGAGAATATGTCACAAGGGGCAAGATTAAAATTTATAAGGGAGAACAAAGGTATAAAATTGAATGACATAGCTACATATTTGGGCTATAGTAGCAATAAGTCAATTCGTGAATGGGAAAATAATACAAAAAGTCCAGATGCTAAAAATTTATCTAGGTTAGCAGAAGCATATGGTGTAAGTATTGATGCAATAAAGAATTATGATTTTATTGATCCAATAGATGAAATATATTATCAAATGTGGTTTGAGGAACAATATCCATATTATCAGCTTAAACTACCAGATAGATTTACACGTTCATCTTATAACTTTAATGTTCAAAAAGGAATTAATGAATGGTTAAAGTTGAGAGAAAAAAAAGAAAATTATGAAATAACAGATCAAGAGTATCTGGAATTGAAATTGAATTTTAAAATTGATGATTAGATTAAATATAATAATTGTAAATATATATATTTTAATGTATAATATGTCTCAAGTTGAGGTGAAATCATGGGACAAATTGTAATGAGTCTAAATTCTACTCCGCAATACGTAAAAGATAATTTAACCAATACAACCTTACCTACTTTGATAGTTGAAAGGGAAAAACGATATAAAGATTATCCACAAATAGGATTTGGTGACGAGGGTTCGGTACATAAATATAGTGATCAAATTGCATTTAAAGTATTTGATTTTATTTCAAACAAAGAAAAATTGCCAAAGAAATTTGAAAAAATAGAATTATTAGGTCATCTTTATGATGTTGCTGCTTGTTTTCCGCAAGGACTTGTTGGATATGAAGATTGCAAAAAAGAGGGGTACTTTTATGAGTATGTCCATCCAAATACAGAACTTAAAGATTTTGATAGACTACAGTTTTTAAAAGATATGAGAAAAAAAATTACAATTTATTATACAAGCGGATGAAGCTATTAAAAGATTTCACCAAATGGGAATAATTATTGGAGATATAAAAGGTGACAATATAATGGTTGATGTCAATGGAAATATAAAGTTTGTTGATGTTGATAATTGGATGTATGGTGATTATGGTTTTGATACTATTCCAGGCAGATCTGAATGGCTTTCTAGAATATATAATAGAGATTTTTCACTATTAGATAATGATAAATTTGTTTATGCTATGCTAGCTTTGCAATCATTTATACGAGGAACAGTTATTAGTATGGCTAATAATGATAGATATTTTGAAATGATGATAAGGTGTTTAAATGTTCCTAATGATATTAAAGAAGGATTAAGAGTTATTTTTTCTGATGCTATTAATAAACCTTATATTAGTGATATTTTTAAGGATATTAATTTAGATGAAGAACTTATTTCTAGTGAAAATGCTTGTAGATTAAATAGATTTTTATAAATTAATAATTAGTAAAAAGAAGTAGCAATACTTCTTTTTCTTGTGTGCAAAAATCGCATCCTAAACTTATGTTAATAAAAATGATATTTTTTTGTAGAGGTGAGAGAAATGAAAAGAATGGTAGCAATATATGCTAGAGTTTCAACTGAACATGAAGCTCAATTATCTGCTTTAGATAATCAAGTTCAATACTATGATGATATTTTAAAGAAGAATCCTGACTGGATTTTATATGATAGATATATAGATGAAGGAATAACAGGAACTTCTACAAAGAAAAGAAAAAACTAACTTATGAAAAAATAGAAGATTTGTTAAAAGAAAAGAAAGGCAATCAGAATGAAAGAATAACATTCAATAAACAAAAAATAGAAGAAGCGTTACCTTTTGATTTAGTAAAAAGAGATAAAAGATATATTGAGGCATATATTATTGAGGCAATTAAAGAATATAAGAAAACTAATAATACTAAGTGTGATAGATTAATTTAATATTAAAATGGTATTACAAGAATATCTAAGAAAATGATAAAATAACTTATATTGGTGGTATAATATAATTAGTTAATTATTTTGGAGAGATTTATATGAGTAGAATAGAATTAAATCATTGGTACATTAAAGATAATGAATTATCAATATCTTTAATAAAGTTTTATACAAAGATAAAAATACTGAAAAACGATCAAACTATTTATTATCAATTGTATGTCAAAGGAAATGAAGATAAAGAATTGACTTTTAATTTTTATACAATAGAAGATGCAATCTTATTTACTGAACAAGTAATTGCTAAAAGTCATGATACGGATGAAATTCTTGGAAAATATATTTCAATGTTTGAAAATGAGAAATTTAAAAGTCCATATTCAAAGAAAAAGAAAATGGTATAAAAATGAGGAGGAAAAAATGGATACAAAGAAAGTATTTGAAGAAACAGGTAAATTAGGAAATGAAATACATAGATTGGGGAAACAATTAGAAAAAGTCAATAAACAATGTTTTGAAATGATGGAATTATGTCCCCATGAAATTGTATTCAAATATACTGATAATCATCCAAGAATGCTTCTGATTGATGGAACATATTTTTGTCCTGCATGTGGTAAATCTATTAAATGCATACATCCAGAGCAAATTAAAGATTCTTCATTTAAAGATTCAAGAGTTATTCCATTAACTAATTTATCATTATTTGGAACAAGTGAAGTCCATCATACTATAAGAAATGAAGTATATCAAAATATGGAATTATATTACAATCCAGAAATAGATATTGAAAAACTTTCTAATAGAATGGAAGAATTATTAAAGGATAAAGAGCAAAGATATGAAAATTCAGCTAAAACTTTAAGAAAAAGAAAACAATAAAAAGCGAATATAATATGGATAAAATAATATACTAATAATGGTATACTAATTGACATTTTCTAGAATTTATAGTATACTCTTATTACATTGAAGCAATTCAATAGTAAATGTTAGCCGCTCTTGGATGGCGCGGGATATAAATTATTCCAGACGAGAAATGTTAATCGCTCCCGGATGGTGCGATCAATAAATTATTCCGGAGGAAAATGTTAGAAAACTTCTATCGTATGATAGAGTTTTCTTTTGTTTTGTGATAAAATGTAATAACAAGGAGAAATGAACTAATGGAAATCAAAACAGGATACATTTATCATATAAAAGATGATTTTTTTGATAAAATTAACGACAAAGGACTTATGATTAACCATGAAAATGGAAGAGCAAGACCAACATATTTTACTATTAAAGATAAAGATATATTATGGTTTATTCCTTTAAGTAGTAAAGTAGATAAATATCAGGTTATTATTGATAAAAAAATCAAAAAATATGGTAGCTGTAGATCAATTATGATTAGTGAAATTGCCAATAAGCCATCTGTTATATTGATTCAAAATGCTTTTCCAGTATTAGAAAAGTACATAGATCATCCTCATATAGTTGATGGTAAACCGTTAAAAGTAATTGATACATTAAAAGATGAAATATTAAATAATTTTAAATATTTAATGGAATTAAAAAAGAGTGGAAGGAATTTATTCTTTCCTGATATTGATAGAATAAAAGAAATAATGTTAGAAGAATTGAATAAAAAATAAAAAAATGCAGAATACAAAAGAAAACCTAAAAATATGTGTTATGTTTATTTAAGTTTATTCATTGTATATATTTGAATAAGTGCCCTCTAAATTGAATGGTTGTACAAGCTGCAATAAAGTCTGGAACGAATAAGTAAAAAATGTAATTAAGACTAGATGACTAATCTAGTCTTTTTTATTTTAAAAGTTCTACCAAAAGTAGAGATAAAGTTGGATCAAATGAAATATATCTAAGATATAATTTAGTTGGGAGGGAGATATATGATATATTTCAGAAATAATGGAGAATTAAGAGAAAAATACTCTATAACATTTGACAAGAAAGGATTAGAAAAATTACAAGTTGAAGTTGCTAAAAGATGTGGAGAACAAAGCATAGTAAAAAAAGAATGTAAAGATGGATACATTCCAAGAAATAAATCATTACATCATGATTATGATAAAGATGAATATCATTATATTGATGAAGTACATTCTGAATTATCTGGTAATAAAGCCACTGAATGGGATAACTATGTCGAATATGAAGTAAATTTATATAATTGTGATTATAAAGATTATTATTGTCCACCATTAGTTGGTTTTATTGAAAGAATACTTTGTTATGATAGTAAGGTTTATGATACATTTTTTTGTAAAAACTTTCAGAAACTTTGTTATTTTCCAAAAGTTAAAGAAAAAATAATGAGTTTACAACAAGAGATAGCTACTGTTTCACAGGCTTATTTAACAGCTAGACAAAAAAAGGTAGATGAATTAAATAAAGTATATGAAGAATTAACTAAAAAGGATGGTGATATTGAAAAACGTATTAAAGAGTTAAATGCTTGGACATCTAAAATAAAAAAAGTATTATTAAATATGGATAAAGAACATGTCGCTAGAATGAAAGAATTAAATGAAAGATTAAAGTATTTACTTAGTATTGAAAAATTAAATGAGAGTCAAGAAGATGTATCAAAATATATAGATTCTGTATTAGATTTAGTAGATATTAGATTGGTTGATTCTATTAGTTTAGAAGAAATAGAAAGAGTTAGATCATTTCAATCAGAGGAAATTCCTGAGCAAGAAAAACAATTATTAATGAAAAAATAGAAATTATATGTTATAATATATGGCCGTTGGAGGGTTAAATGAATAATATTGATTTTGGTAATTATTTATATAGTTTAAGAAAAGAAAATAATTTAACGCAAAGATTTGTAGCTTATCAATTAGATGTAAGTGATAAAGCAGTTAGTAAATGGGAAACAGGGAAATCAAAACCAGATTTAGAAAAACTAAAATTATTAGCAGCTTTATATAATGTTCCTTTAGATGAATTATTAAATAATCAAAAAGAACAAAAAAATGTTAAAGTTAGCAAAATAGTTTTAACTGGTGGACCTTGTGCTGGCAAAACAACTGCATTAAATTGGATAAATAATTATTTTTCTAAAAGAGGATATACAGTTTTATTTGTTCCAGAAACAGCAACAGAATTAATATCTAATGGAGTAGCTCCTTGGACTTGTGGAACAAATTATGATTATCAAACATTGCAAGTTAGATTACAAAAAGTAAAAGAACAAATATTTGATGAAGCTGCTAGAACTATGAAAAATAATAAAATACTTATTGTATGTGATAGAGGTGTTTTAGATAATAAGGCATATATGAAAGAAGCAGAGTTTAAAAGAATATTAAAAGATTTTGGAACAAGCGAAGTAAAAGAAAGAGATTCTTATGATGCTGTATTTCACTTGGTAAGTGCTGCTAAAGGAAAAGAAAATGCTTATACTCTTTCAAATAATACTGCTAGAACAGAAACTGTAGAAGAAGCAAGAAAACTTGATGATAAGATTATTTCTGCTTGGACTGGGCATCCTCATTTTAGAATTATAGATAATAGTACTGAATTTGAAGAAAAATTAGAAAGATTATTAAAAGAAATAACTTCATTTTTAGGAGAACCAGAACCTCTTGAAATAGAAAGAAAATTCTTAATATACTATCCAAGTATTAAGGAATTAGAAAGTATGCCAAATTGTACTAAAGTAGATATTATCCAAACTTATTTAAAGAGTGAAAATGATGTAGAAAGAAGAGTAAGAGCTAGAGGTATTGATGGAGATTATATTTACTATCTAACTGAGAAAAAGAAAATATCTGGTTTAAAAAGAGTAGAGACAGAAAGAAGATTAACACAAGATGAATACTTACAATTATTAATGCAAACAGATAATAGATTACATCCAATTCATAAAACTAGATATTGTTTATCAGATAATAACCAATATTTTGAAATAGATATATATCCAGAATGGGATAATCAAGCTATTATGGAAATAGAATTAAGTAGTGAAGATCAAAAAATAAAACCACCAAGTTTTATAAAAATAATTGAAGATGTAACAGCAGATGAAAGTTATAAAAATTATCAAATGGCAAAAGATATGCCAAAGCAGTTAGTTATGAAAAAGAAATAGCCGTTAAAAAAGCGGAAATGTAAAAACAAGGAAAAGGTAATATAGAAAAGTATATAAATCATTTTAGTCTTGGTCATTCCTAATGAGACTGTGGGACAGGCCGCAATTAAAAGTAAGGGGTCAAAGTAACCAAATAAAGGACTAGAGAAATCTAGTCTTTTTTATATTACAAAACTGTAATATTAGAATAATTATATAAATGTTATAATATATCTAGGTGATTTCTGATGAAAAGAATAATGA
>JAFRHI010000019.1 GCA_017433415.1 Bacilli bacterium | reverse complement strand
TCTTTTTCTTCCGGCGTTCTGATTACACTTTTTGTTCCACTTGGTCTTCCCACATTTATCATCTCCTTTATTAAATTTTAGCACATAAAAAGTAGACTGTGTTTTTTTTACACTGTCTACTTTTATTATATCACTTCAATTAAGTCGTTTTTATCTTGTTAAAATAAAAATTACACTGGCTGCTACTAATGCTAATACCAAGAAATATAATAATAATACTTTAACTACTTTTCCTTCGCTCCCATCATTTATTTTTTCTACTTCTTTACTAGCTAATTGAATGTTATTATTAGCTAGTTGTTTAAAAAGATTATTTTTTAAATCTCCATAGTAGATGGCACCGGCTTGACTATTATTAAAGGTTGAATGAATAAAACTTGTACCATTTTTGGTAATTAGATAGGCTTTAATTATAAGTTCATTTCCATTCATTTTATATTCAAAACCACGTTCGATTTTATTATATGAAATTCCTACTGCATTTCCTGTTATGGCTGTTGCGGCAATGGATACTCCTGCGCTTAAAGCGGCATTACTAATATTTTCTTCTTTTGTTGGAGTTCCTGTTGTGTAGCAAGATTTTTCACTATTGTAAAAGAATCCTCTAGAATTTAAATAATTATTTATAATTTGATTTACTATATTTGATTCTTGTTCTGGATTGTTAAGTCTAAATTTAAAAATTGATTTTTTACTCATAATAAATTCCTCCTATTATTTTCATTATAGCATTTTTTATTGAATGAATATAGACTTTTTGCTATAATAAGTGATACTTGATATTTAGGAGAATTTATGAAGAAGTTATCTAATAAGCAAAGAAAAAATATAATTAGTAGTATAGTTGGTGATTTAGAAACAGTTGATTATCCACCAAAATATCTTAGTGATTATCTATTCTATATGAAGAAGAGAAGAGAGTTTGCACTTAATTGTTATGCATATGCTATGCAGTTTAAGTTTGATGCTCATGATTTAGTTTATTTGCATGAGACTTATCCATATAACCCTGGAGTTATTGGCGGAATTAAAAATTATAAACTTCCTAAAGATTATTACAGTCTTATTGAATATTTTTTACAGGATTGTAAAGTGTTGGGAATAGATATTGACTTTTCAACATTGACTGAGAAAACATATGATGATGAATATAAAATTGCAATATTGCTTGGAAATGATATTAATCAAATAACAGGTGTTCCTAATTATCATTTTGTTAGACAAAATTCTGATTTGACTTGGTCAGATATACAATGTTTTCAAGGAAATGTTTGTCCTGCTAGAGTAAATAAGCCAGGATATAAAACATTAGAAATTGTTAAAGTTAAAAAGCTTATTAGAAAAGGTGATTAGGTGTTACAATATTATTTAGAAAAACTAGGAAGTAAAGATTTACCAGAATTTATGATTAAGTATTTAGATAGCTCTAGTATGAAGAGATTAAAAAATGTAAGTTGTTTTTGTGCTATGGATTATGCATCAAAAGATATTTATGATTTCCGTGAAAGAATTTCTAGATTTGATCATTCTCTTAGTACTAGTTTATTGACATATAGACTTACTGGTTCGCGGAAAGCTACTTTAGCCGGACTTTTTCATGATATTTCAACTCCATGTTCATCACATGTAATTGACTATATGAATAAAGATTATGAGAGACAAGAGAGTACAGAAGAATATACTGAATCAATTATTATGAGTGATAAATATTTAGTTTCATGTTTAGAAAGTGACGGTATTGATCCTTTAGAAGTTATAGATTTTAAAAAATATTCTGTTGTTGATACTGAAAGACCTAAACTTTGTGCTGATAGACTTGATGGTATAATATTACCAGGAATTGCTTGGACTAAAAATATAACTTTAGAGGATATTGATAGTATAGTTGATGATATAACTATTTTTAAAAACGAAGATGGAGAAGAAGAAATCGGTTTTAAAACTTATGAAATAGCTTTACGTACTTTACAGTTAAGTGATGAAATAAATGCTTATTGTCATACTAATGAGGATAATTATATGATGCATTTACTGGCAAATATTATGAAATACTCAATAGATAAAAATTATTTCTCATATCAAGCTTTGTTTATTTATGATGAGGAATATTTATTTAGTTATTTAAACACTATAGCTGATAGTTATTTGCAAGAGATGTTAGATACTTTTAAAAATATAAAACTTAGTGAAGTGCCATATGCACCGTTACCAAAAGTTAAAAGCAAAGAATTAAATCCGATGGTAAATGGTGTTAGAATAAAGTAGGAGGTGTTTTTATGGAAGTTGTTGGAACAATGTTTTTTAATAATGAAAAGGTATTGATTGATAAGCCAAGGAGAAAAGCCACATATCAGATGGTTGGTGGCGGGGTAGAAGATGGAGAAACTCCTCTTGAAGCTGCGATTAGAGAATGTCGTGAAGAATTAGGTAATAAAGCAATATTTGATGAAGAGAAGTTTCAACTTGTAATGGATTTTGACGAAATTGCGACTAGTGATGGAAAAACTCCAATTCATTTTTATGTCTTTATTTATAATGGCTCTTTAGAAGGTGAACTTGAAACAAGTGATGAGATAGAAGGTTTCTTATGGTATGATACTTCATGTGCTGATGCTGTACTCTCAAATACTTTAAAAAACGAAGTGATACCGTATTGTGTTAATAAAGGTTATATAAAGTAATTTACAAATTTACACATGTCAAAACTTGTCTAGCTATTAATTTAATGGTATATTTGTAGAAGATAGGTGATGTGTGTGCAGAAGATTTACATTGTTTTAACTTATACAGGTACAATATTATCTAAAGCGGTAAAATTATATACTAGAAAAAAGTATTCACATATTTCTTTAGCTTTAGATAAAGAATTAAAAGAAATGTATAGTTTTGGTAGATTAAATCCATATAATCCTTTTATTGGTGGATTTGTTCATGAATCTATTGATAGTGGGACATTTAAAAGGTTTAAAAATACGACTACAAGAATTTATTCATTAGTTGTTACTGATGAACAATATGAGAGGCTTAAGAATAAAATTAGAGAAGTAGCAGAGAATAAGAATAGTTATAAATTTAACATATTAGGTTTAATTGCAGTAATGTTTAATATTAATCTTAATAGATATAAGTGCTTTTATTGTGCCGAGTTTGTTAAATATTTACTTGACAGTTCTAATATTGATATAGGATTACCTGAGGCTATTAAACCAGAAGATTTTTATAATATATCTGGTTCAGAGGATATTTATATTGGCAAACTTAGGGAGTACAAAGTGTAGGGAGTTTAAAAAATGCGTTTTACGTATTTTTTTTAATATTTTATTTTTATATATTGATTTAATCGAAAATTGTCGTTATAATTATATTAGACAAAATAGGAGAGGTGACATCTTACAATATATAGTTTCAAGTGGTGGTTTGATGAAGAATGATGTAGAAGTAAAAGCTGAGAAAATTTATAAAAGAAAAGTATTTAAGAAGATAGTTAAGATTTCTTTTTTACTATTATTAATTCTTTTATCAATAATATATTTGGTTTTATATATTGTTTATGAAGGTGGAAGATTTACTGTTTCCTTAGATAAGAATTTGTCTAATAGGAAAAATGTTTTCTTATCAGAAGATGGTAAAATTGAAAATAAGACTCGTCAATTAGGAGCAGAGACCATTGATTATATGGACAACATTTCTGTAAAGTGGTTGCCTGATGATATTGATGATGAAGGTTATGGACCACATAATGGTAATAATTATATTGCTTATACATTCTTTGTTGTTAATGCTGGGAAAGAGCTTGTTAATTATTGGTATGAGGTTGATATTGATGATACCATTTTGAATGTGGATGAAGCAGTTCGAATTATGGTAATTCGAAATGGTAAGAAGACAATTTATGCAAAGAAAAATAAAAAGACGGGACTGGCTGAAGAGGGGACTAAAAAGTTTGCTTCTAAATCGATTGCAGTTCTAGAACAAAGAAAAAATTTCAAACCTAATTCAAAGGATAAATTCACGATTGTTGTTTGGATTGAGGGTGATGATCCTGAATGTGAAAACGATTTATTAGGTGGAGAAATAAAAATGCATATGGCAATAACAGAAGAGCACGTTGATAAAAAAAGTAAGAAATAGAGGAGTTTATTTATGACAAAATTAGAAGCTAAGAAAAATCGTAGAAGAAGAAAGTTATTTTTTGCAATTATAATGATATTATTTGTAGGAATAGTTTTGACAGCATCAACTTATGCATGGTTTACTGCTAATAGATCAGTAACTGTAGAAGCAATTGATGTAAACGTTTCTACATCAGAAGGTTTACAAATATCTGTAGATGCAGTTAACTGGAAATCAATAGTTACTAATGCAGATATTACTGGAGCAAGTTGGACTGGGGTAGTTAATCAGTTACCGGCTACTACTGGTAATGGAGCAAGTCCATCAAAACCGGTATCAACTATAGGTGCAATCGATTCATCTACTGGATTTATGAATATGTATTTAGGTAAGATTGAAACGTCTGATACTGATGGAGATAATATCCTAACAGCTCAAAAAGTAACAGAAACTAATGGAACAAGTGGAGATTTCGTAGCATTCGACTTATTCTTTAGATCAAATAAGGCACAACAAGTATATTTAACATCTAATTCTAGCGTTGTTGCTAAATCTACTTCTGCTAGTGATGGTATTCAAAACGCTGCTCGTGTGGCATTTATTAAGCAAGGTAGTGTTGACTTTACTCACGATTCAACTGATGCTAGACCTTTAAAAGGTGGGGATCTACAATTTGTATGGGAACCAAATTATGATGTCCATACTGATGCTGGTGTTGCAAATGCTCGTGATGTTTATTCTATTACTACTACTAAGACAGCTGCTAATAAGATTACATATCGTGGTGTAAAAGCTCCAATTGCTAAAACAGATGAGCAAAAACTAAAAGGTGATAGTACAAATAACGCTAACTTTTTTGGGGATATCACAACAGTTGAAACTGCTGCTTCTGGTATTCCAACAAATGCATATTTAAGTGCATTCCAAGTTGCTGAAGGTGTTACTAAGATGAGAATTTATATGTGGGTTGAAGGTCAAGATGTTGACTGCGAAGACCATGCGTCTGGTGGTTCAATTACTTATAGCCTACAGTTTAGTATTGATGATAAACAAGGATCATAAAATAGATATTAAGAGAGAATTTTCTCTCTTTTATTTTGTAATAATATATCTATTATGTTAAAATGTATATAGAATATCTGAGGTGATAATATGGATAATACTTTGGAATTAGAGAAGTGTTCTGATGAATATTTACTAACTTTATATGATATTATTAATAAACATTTAAAATATTTAAATGATAGTATAATTGAAATTGCTGATGAAGAAGAAGTAGAAGAAGAAAAGGAAAGTGAGTAGTATGGATACATCAATTGTTAAAAAGATAGAAATAGATAAGAATCATATTGAAAATTTTCCTTTGGAGACGGAAGAAGGAACTAAACGCGCAAAAGAAAAGTATCATATAGCGCAAGTAGAGCAAAGAAATAGCTATGTTCAAAAGGAAATAGAAATATTCGAATGTCATAAAAAGAATGTTGAAGAAGAAATGCAAAAGAGATTAAAATTAAGGATGCCTAATGATAAAAGTGA
This sequence comes from Bacilli bacterium, assembly GCA_017433415.1. GTDB lineage: Bacteria > Bacillota_I > Bacilli_A > RF39 > UBA660 > UBA3789. The sequence goes on along the minus strand of JAFRHI010000019.1, from coordinate 75,019 downwards.
CTATTTCTCAGTAAAAGAAAAAGAAGTAAGTACTTTACTTAATAATGTAAAATTTAATTCTAATATTAGTAATAGTTTTAAGCTGAATCTTGATTTTATATTGGCTAAAATTAATGAAGAAACTTCTTTGGAAGAATTAAATGATCTTATTTTAGATTTTATTAATAAATTTAGGGAGTTTGGTATTAATCTTACAATAGATGACTTTAAATATTCAATGTTTACAGAAGAATATATGATGGCTTTTTTAGAAGATGATAGTAATAAATCAAAAGAAGTATTTGATAATATTTATTATAGTTGTCCAGACTTAAAGATGCATATAAAGATGAATTTATTAGATATTATCAACAAGTATGATAAAGAACTTAGTAGTTATGTAGAAAAACTTAAAAGTACGGAAGAATTTAGTGAATTAATTAATAAATATAGTTTAGAAAGAGCAAACTTAGATGAGGAAGTAATGCGCGATGAATATACTAATTTGAATTCTTTCTTAAATAAAGATTTGATAATTGCTAATTATTTGGATGATAATCAAACTCTTATAAAAACATATAATGATTTATGTATAGGTGGAGATTATAATTCATTAAGTATAGAAGATAAAGATAAGTTTAATGTTGAAATTAATTCTCTTTTTGGAGTTTTGAATGAACTTAGTACTTATTATAAATTTTTACCTATAATTACTAATTTACTTGAAAGATATAAAGATAAAGCTACTATAAAAGGTACTTATTCTAGTAAGAAAAAAGAATATGATAAAGAAAATTCTATAAGAGAAAAATTATATAAAAACTATTTAAAAGCTAATGGTATTGGTTTTTTAGCAAAAAAGAAACCTTTAAAAATTAAAAATATTAAGTTAAAAATGAATGAACAAGTAAGAAAACTTATAACTTTACGTGATGAATTATTAGATTTAGAAATTACTAGTAAAATTTGTGAATTAGATGAGACTGCTAGTATATATGACTTTTTCTATAGAGGATTATCTTCATTTGAATATTTAGAAAAAATGTTTAGTGATAAAGAATTATTTAGTGATAGTTTAGAAGATAATATAGATGCTTATTTTAAATATCTTTATAGTCCAAATAATTATTTTATTAGAAAAACTAATGCATTTAGTGAAGATGATATTGCTACTGTTATTGCAGATAAGTATAAGTTATTAGGAATAGCTGTTAATTCAGAAGAAATTAGTAGTGAGACAATTTCTGAAAAAATAAAAAATATTGAATTTGTAAAGAAAGTACAAAGTATTGATAATTCAGAAATAAGTAGAGAATTTATTGATAATATGTGTAAAATGAATGAAATAGTTAAGAGTTTAGAAGTAAATAATGAACAATAAATATTAATAAAAGACATATGAGAAATCATATGTTTTTTTACTTTGCAAAATATTTGATAGATGGTATAATTTAAATTGTAATAATAAAGATTTGCGAATATAAACATATTAGTCGAGAAAATAACTTTGAACGCAAATTGTTTTAGGTGATAATATGAAGAGATTAAAATTTGTTCCTTTAGTATTATTTTTTATAGTTCTTACTTTAAGTGTTGGTTTTTCAGCAATGAATAGAAATTTAATGATGAAAGATTTAGGAGCACAAATAAGAATTATTAAAGATATAAGAATTACTGGTATAACTCCAAATGGCAGTACTAGTAATGGTTTAGCTATGAATGAAGATTATAATGTTAGTAATGTGACTCCTAGTTTAAGTTTGCCAAATGCTGATTCAACTGTTACGTATACAGTTGAGGTTACCAATATAGGTAATGCTGTGATGGGGATTGCTAGTATGAGTGGATGCCCTAGTAATTTAGTTTGTGAAGTATCTAATTATCAAATGACAGAACCAATTTGTGATGATAATAATAGTAGTAAATGTAGTTTAGGAGCAATAAAACATTTTAATATTACTGTAAAGTATGCCAATGGAGGTTATAACAGTAGTAATACTAGTTATGATTTAGTATTAAGATTTGATTTCCGAGGATTTCACAATGTTACTTATATAAATGCTCCAAGGGGAAACAATTATAAGACATATGCGATGGATAATATTAATTTTATTCAAGCATATGATCCAGCTGGTGGAATGTCTATTACTAATGATGGAGGAACACTAGTTAATGGTACTAATTATTCTTTGAGTAACAAAACATTAACAATTAATGCAGCATCTGTAAATTCTAATATAACAATAAGATTTAGGCCACTTGGTGAATATATAAACTATTTGTATGCGACCGGCTCTAAAAGTACTGTTAGTAATGGAGGAACAATTGGTTCTAGTAGTTATACTTATAATCGAGTAACTTCTCTTGGCCTTATTAATGATAGAGAAGGTGGAAGAGTTGACCCTGATAGTGGAAATGTCAGATATTATGGAACAAGTGTGAATAATTACATTTATTATAATTGTAGTGATTATTCTAATCAATCAGATAGTACTTGTGAGAAATGGCGAATAATTGGTGTCTTTAATGGTAAAGTTAAGATTATTAATACAACAAGTATTGGAAATTATTCTTATGATCCAAGTAGTAATATTTGGTCAACATCAGCAATGAGAAAGCTTTTAAATTCAGGGTATAGTGGTGAAAGTGTAAATAATAGTTTATATTGGAATCGTAGTAGTGGTAAATGTTATACAACTGAGGCTGGTCTTTTTCAAAGTGTTAAACAGGTTGATTGTAATTTTACAAGTAATGGTTTAAGAGATGGGGATACAAAAGATTTTATATCAGATGAAACCGTTTATTTTACCGGTCCTCAAAATGCTCTTTTATCTATAAGTGATATGTATTATCAAGAACATAATAATGGAAGTTTAAGAAATGGTGCTGAAAGATCATGGACTGGAAAAGTTATGCTACCTTATGCAACTGACTATTATTATAGTGCTAATTTAAGTAATTGTACATCTAATATTTATTGGTTAGGAACAGGATGTGCTAATACATCTTGGATGAAACAAAGTGATAAAATGTGGGTTACTACCCCTGGGTATAGTGGTACAGGTAATATGTGGATTGTTGAAGCTTCAAGTAAAGCTAATTATAATGATGTTTATGAGGGATATGCAGTACTTCCTACAATGTATTTATATGCTAATACAATATTTATAGATGGAGAAGGTACAAATGCTAAACCGTATAAAATTTATCCTCTAGCATAACGTATGAAAATTCATACGTTTTTTAATTTTTAGTGTTTTTATTATTTACTTATTATGTTATAATGAAGTATAAGGATAAAAAGATTGGTGGTGACTAAAAAGTGATAAAAATAAAGAATATTTTGAAAAAATGTGCAACAGTATTTTTAGTTTTATTAGTATCTTTATGTATTTATACTTTTGTAGTTACCGATATCCTTAAAAAAGATTATGTTAATGTCTTTGGATATACTTATTTTGTAGTAGCAAGTGGTAGTATGTCAGGGACAATTGAAGTTGATGATATTATCTTTGTTAAGATTACTGATAAAGTAAAAACTGGTGATATTATTACTTATAAAAATGATGAAGGAGACATTATTACGCACAGATTAGTTGATATTTCTGGTAATAAATATATTACTAAGGGTGATGTCAATAATGTCAGTGATGATGCGATTGAAAAGAAAGATATTATTGGTAGAGTAGATAGGATTATTTCTCCTAGTTTTATCTTAAAATCAATTGCGATATTCTTAATTATCTTTATCTTTTTAGCGATAGTTAATTTTGATAGTATTATTAAAAAGTATATTGTTAAAGAAAGAGTGCCTGAAAAGAAACCTGAAAGTAAGTTACCTGATGAAATATTTAAAAATAGTAATAGGCGTGAAGAAGAAGTATCTAGTGGTCTTACTGTTACTATTACTTTTAAGGCCATGGAAGAATTAAATAAAGAGCATAAGAAAGAAGTAATGAAAGAAGAAACTATCGAACTATTAGGAGAAGAAGGATCAATTATGATTACTCCTAGTAAGAGTGATAAAAGTAGACGAGAAGAAGAGCTACTTGATGTTATTGTTTCAATATTAAAGTGTAAGAAAAGTAATAATTTAAAATCAAGGATGAATAAGAAATGGTTAATGAGATATCAGTATGTTTATAAACTTTGTCATTTGCTTATTTTAAGAAGTACAGAACAATTTGTTGAAGAAATTAATAATCCACCATTTAAAGAAATATATGATTATGATTTAGAGAGAGTTGGACTTACTGATGCGATTAGAAATAGAATTTATGAAATGCCAATTTATATTTTTATGATTATTTTAACGTATGCAATTCTTTATAATGATGATGAGATGTTTGATGGTGTATATAAAATATTAAAATATAAAGTTATGGTTGATAGTAAAAATCAATTTAAAGAGATTGATAGGCATGATGCTAATTCAATGAAGCAAGTTAAACTTTTAATTTCCTTTATGAGAAAGGTAGCAAATAAATTTGATAATAAGAAAGTTTTTGAACTTGAAAAAATTGAGAGAATTGCGAAGATAAGAAGTTATTAGTATTAGGAGTGAGAGTTGTGAAGATAAATAGTATATCTAAAAAAATATTTATTTATGTTTTAGCAGCTCTTACTTTAGTATTAGTAGCTTTTTTTTCATATTCTTTAATAACTGGTAAGATATCTTTTGGAGCTCCTGAAGATGCTTGGGATGGAGTAAGTATTGCGGGATCTTTTGCGGGTGGTAATGGTACAGTAGAGAATCCTTATTTAATAAGTAGTCCAGAAGAATTTGCTTATTTTAAAAAGGTTATTGAAAATGATAAAAATAGTGCTTATAGAGATAAGTATTATGTGTTAACTGCTGATATTAATATGGGTGATAAGCCTATTTCTTCAATAGGAGTATTTAATGAATTAGAAGAATGTATATTTACAGGTAATTTAGATGGTTTAGGTCATAGTATTAATAACTATAATAATAGTATTCCTAATGAGATTGGTGAAGATAAGTATTATGGCTTATTTACTAAGACTAAAGATGCTACTATAAAGAATTTAAATATTAATAATTTTACTATTACTGTTGAAGATAATAGTAATGCTTTTGTATCGCTAATTAGTAATGAAATTAATACTAGTGATGAAGAGGAAAGTAAAAGTTTATTTGAAAATATTGCGATTAAAAATTTATCTTTTAGTGTGGGAGATAATGGTCTTGATAATATTAGTTTAATTACTAATAATTTATCAGTAAAAAGTACTATTCATAATTTATATGTAGATGGTGAAATAGTAGAAGATAATAAGAATATTGATTTTATTAAGAATAATTTAGGTACTGTTAATAATGTTATTGTAGGTATTAAAGATTATACTGTTACTGATGATAAAATTACTAATTTATATAATCTTAATGATGAACTTGATTCTAAAAGTGTTTTAAAAGATTTTAATAAAGATTTAGAAGGATATCATTGGGAGTATAATGAAACTTATAATTTCTTAAAGGATGTAGTGGTTGATAATAATGAAGTAAATAATAGTACTAATAATAATCCAATTAATCCAAAAGGTAATATGAAAGGACCAACAAGAGCTGTTGCGGAGCATGCTAGTGGGGTTGATGGATCTATTGTTTATGTTAATGATTTAGTGAGTGATTATAATTATTATATGGGTCTTAATTATGCAACATCTCTTAATAATGATACTCCAACTATGGAAAATAAGAATTTATATGGTTCTAGTAATTTAGTTAAAACTACTATTAGTTATAATGGTAATAGTAATTATCATGGTTATGTCTCATTGACAGAATTACAAGATACCTATGTTTATTTTAAATATTATGTTGTTAATGATAATGGAACTAGTGGAGATACTAGTGATGATTATATTTTAGTTGAATTATTGGATAGTCCATTTAGTAATAGGCCTAATAATAAAGCTTTTCATGGTTGGAAAAGTAATGACAATGGAGTTTATGTTTATTTAGATTCTGAGATATATGTTAGATATGCAAAAGTACCAGTTACTTATAATGGTAGTACACCTAATGATATTAATATTAGTTTTGATGCAATCTGGGAAGAAGCTACTGTTTATTCAATGGTTGCGAATACTAGTTGGTCAACTGTTAATAGTAATATTAAAGCGGAGGGATTTGTTGAGTTAAATATTAAGAAAACAGTTGTTAATAATCCTACTTTGCCAAATGGATATTTTACATATGCTGGGCATGTTGGTTGGTTTTCTAGATATACTGGTTATGATACTAGTGGTACTTATAGAGATAATTATAGATGTGGTTCTATAGGTGGATGTGATTATTATAATTCAGCTAGTGGAACTACATATAATGCTAATACGACATATTATAAGCTTACTGGTAGTGCAGTTGAAGTTACTGAAACTATACTTATTGCAGATGGAGTTTTAAGATATGAAGTTAAGGATGATTATGCTAATAAAGACATGACAGGCTATTTTGTAAAAGCTAGTACTAGTAATGGGTCTAATTGTAGTGGTTTGTATAATTCTAGTGGTGATTATATTTCTAGTGGTAATTGTGGTACAGGTAATTATTATCAAATGTTACAGGTAAGTGATAATAATGTAGCGGATATTAATACAACATATTATTACTTAGTAACTAGAGATACTAATATTGTAGTTGCTACTAGAATGATTAGAAGAGGTTGGACTAGTACTAATAATAAGCCATTTACGCTAACTAGTGTTCATAATGGTACAAATTATCGTAGTACTAACAATGCTGGTTGGGATGTTGATTATTCTGATGATAATGATTATGTTAAGGCTTATGCTGATGTAGCAATTGAGAATATATATATTTCATCAGGTTCAGGTTTTTCAAGTTCAACACCTAGTACTTCTGCCACGGAAACTAATTATTTTTATGGTAATTTTCATAATATAAAATTAGGTAGAGGAATAACTTCTGCAAATTCAACAACTACATCATTTATAGGTGTCTTGGGTGGTAATAATGGCTTTGCCGATACTGGATCAGCTTCTAGTCCTAAAAGATATAGAATGATTATTGAGTCTGGTGTTTATAATGTTGGTTCTAGTGTAGAGGGACCAAGAAATGATACGCATGTTTATTATGTTGACGAATCAACTATTTTTGGATCTGATATAGATAGAGTTAAAAATGATAATGATAAATTAATATTCGGTTTTGTTTTTTCACCAATGTGGTCTGGTTATGTTCATTCTACAGATGATATTAAACCTGGATTTAATAATGTTTATAAAAGTGGATCTTTTGGTACAGGTAAATTTGATCATGCAACAGGTGCTTATTTCGGAGCCAGAGGATATGGTCGTGTTTATACACCTGCTGTTACTACTATTGAAGGTGGTTGGTTCTATAACGTGGTTGGTGGGCCAATGCAACCAGAAGAACATGCTAATCGAAATAAATTATTCCTATATATAAAAGGTGGTTCTATTGATAATGTAAATGGTGGTGCTGGTACTACAACGACATATGCTAATAGAATTATTAGTATGACTGGTGGACAGGTAAATTATAGTTTATTTGGTGGATCTAATGCTTATGCTGAAACTAGTAATGCAGGACTTTTACAAGGAGATTCATACATATATATTGGTGGAAATGCTACTGTTGGTGATAGTGATAATGTAAATGATGGTAATACTCTTTGGGAAGCGGAAGCTGGTAGTGTTTTTGGTAATGGGCACGGTAATTTAGCTTCTGATACTGTTGGTTCGAATGATAATGCTTATATTGTTATTGATGGAAGTGCACATATATTAGGTAATGTTTATGGTGGAGGAAACTTTGGTGCTACAGGTACTGGTACTAATAATGATTCAAGTGAAACTAAGATAAAGATAATTGGTGGAACCATTGATGGGAATGTCTATGGTGGAGGAAATAGAAATGGTGGAGGAACTGATGAAAAACCTTCTAATTCCTTTATTGATATTTCTGGTGGATTAATAAAAGGCGATGTTTATGGTGGTTCTAACATTGAAGGAACAATTTATGGAAATTCTAATGTTACTGTTAATGGTGGTACTATTAATGGTAGTGTTTATGGTGGAGGAAAAGGTGGACTTGATGAAGAATATGATGGTACTTATGTAGAAAGAGATGTTAATGTTATCGTAAATAATGGAACTATCAAAGGTAGTGTCTATGGTGGCTCTGCTTATGGTACGGTTAACGCTATTGATCAGAATACAAATAGTTCTAGTTATGATACAACTGTTACCATTAATAATGGTGTTATAACTGAAAATGTCTTCGGTGGTGGAAAAGGTAGTAGTGATTATACACCACGTGTAGTGGGGGATATTACAGTAAATATAAATGGTGGTAATATTGGAGCTGTTTATGGTGGTTTTGATGCATCTGGTAGTCCAAGTGCTGGTGATGTAGTTTACTTGAATGCTGGTACTATTGGTAATTGTTATGGTGGAGGTAGAAATGCTAGTCAAACGACTACTGATATTCGTCTTCAAGGTTCAACAATTACTGGTGATTTATTTGGTGGTTCAAACTTAAATGGTACAATTAATACCTCAAATGTTACTGTGACATCTGGTTCTGTTACTAATATTTATGGTGGTAATAATATTGCTGGTACTACTGTTACTTCAAATGTTAATGTTACTGGTGGTACGATTAATGGTGACATTTATGGTGGAGGTAACGAGGCTTCTACTACGACATCTAATGTTGATGTAGATGGTGTTAATGTTCATGATATCTATGGCGGTGGTAAAAAAGCCGGTGTAGGTTCTACTAATGTTGAGGTTAAAAATACTACTAGTGGAACTGTCTATGGTGGTTCTAATATTTCAGGAAATGTTAATAGTAGTGATGTTTTAGTTAATAATGCTACACTTACAGCTTTATATGGTGGAAATAATCAAGGTGGAAGAGTTGAAGATGCAACATTAACTGTTACTAGTTCTACTATTCCTAATGTCTTTGGTGGTGGAAATAATGCTGCTACTGGAGATAGTCATGTTACGATAAATAGTGAAAATATTATTAATTTATTTGGTGGTGGAAATAATAGTGGAGGGTACACTACTTCTACTTCTGTAAATGTTATTGGAGGAGTAATCGGAACTGTTTATGGTGGTGGAAATGAAGCTCAAACTGGAAGTGCCACAACAACGATTGGAAGTTGTCAAGTAACTAATGTTTATGGTGGCGGAAATGCTGCTGGTGTTGATAATAATACGGATTTAACAATTAATTCTTCAACTATCACTAATAATATTTATGGTGGTGGAAATGAAGGAGTAGTTAACGGTAATACGAATGTTTATGTCCATAATGGAATAATTAATGGTAATGCTTTTGCTGGTGGTAATGGTAGTAGTGCAGTTGTTTATGGAAATTCAACTATTACTATTGATGGTACTAGTGTTATTGGTACTGCAAATTCTGTAGCACCTAATGGTGGTTGTGTTTTTGGTTCTGGTAATGCAGCATCAACTGGAAGAAGTAGTACAAATAACTCTAAAGCAACAGTTAATTTAGTTGGTGGTACAGTTCATGGAAATGTTTATGGTGGACCAAAAATGGCAGTTGTTTATGGTACAACTGATACTAATATCGGTTATGCTGCAGTTAATAATAGTAATTTGACGCGTGATGACATTATAATTTCTGGTACTGTCTTTGGTGGTGGTGAGTCAAACGCTAGTGGTAGTGAGACTTACGACTGGAACTTTATTTCAGTAACTGAAGGAATTGATGTTAATATTGATGGTACTGGTTATAGTGATAATAGTTTAGACTTTATTATTAATGGTAGTATTTTTGGTTCAGGTAATGCATCTTCATCATCTGGATTATCAAATATTTATATTAAGAATTTAGGTAGTATTGAAAGCCCTAACAAGAGTATCTCAATTCAAAGAGCTAATTATTTAGAAATAGATTCTTCAGTTATCGAACTTTCTGGAGCAACAGATAGAACTAATGAATATTCGGATATTTTTTATTCATTTAATATGATTGATAAAATGGTAATAAAAAATAATACAACATTACTTTTAATGCATAATGCTAACTTATTGAAGGAATTATATAGTGGTGTTGATAGTAATGGTACTTTAGTCCCAGCTGTTGTGGATATTGATGATGATACAAAAACTGTTACTAAAAATGTTGATAATCGTATTTATATGAAACCAGGACAAAACTTAAATGTTACAATTAACCAAGCTGCTACAGCATATGGTAAAGTTACGGGTATGACTTTCTTTGGAATGTACAATCAATATGAAAATGGTCGCTATAATTTTGGACTTTATGATAAAAGTGTTGATTATGGTGATACTGGATCTGCTTCAATGATGGTTGTTGGTGGTAGTTATGTAATTGGTTTACATAGTGTTAATCATGATATTACTAAAGATGGTTTCTATTCTAATTTCTTAGATGATGAATTTACGGAAGTTTCAACTGCTTATATTGATCCTAGTGAGATTGGTGCAACTGGTTATAGATGGATTATCGGTTTTGAGGCAATTAACTACGGATTTACGTTAAATGCTTCGAAATATTCATCACTTGGTACTTATGAACTTCAACTTATTGACTTTGCTGATGGTAGTACAAGATTTAGTGTTTTGGATTTTGATGCAAGTGGTCTAAATCAAGGAATAAGTCTTGTAGACCCAGCAAATGTTCCAAGAATAGGAGCAACGCAAGCTGAAGCAAATAGTGTCTTTGGTCTTGCGATGAAAGCTGAGACTCAAGAGTGGACGGGACATGGTACAACAAAATATTCTAGTAGTAGTCCACGTTATTCAGGAACATTAGACTATATGACAGATACAAGGCAATTACCACCTTCATTAATGTTTTATTTATATCATACTAAAAATATAGATGCTCAAGGTCCATTAGGAACTGTAATTGTTACTTTACGAGCAGAAATTCCAAAAAATGCTATTGAGTATGATATTAAATATATAACTATAACTATTGATTTAGTTGCAAAAAGATATAATGATGCTGATAGTTATGATGCTTCTATTACTTATGATAAGAAGTATGAAATGCCTTCATCAACATTAGTAAATATTACTAATCAAAGTCAATTTACTGCTTATTTTTCAATGGTTGCTAGTACTAATGACTTTGAAGAATTTTATGGTCATAATAATAGTAATTATCGTGTTTTAACTAGTAATAATCCATTACCTGTTGGAACTCTTATTACAATGATTGATAATACACAAAATAGTAGTCGACCGGAATATTATTATTTTGAAGTAACTAATAGTGTTTATAATGCTTCTTTAATTCAGTTACAAAACGATCATGAAGTTAGTTATCGACTTAGTAATTTTATTAAAATGGATAGTACAAGTACTAATAATACTTATGATGATCAAGCAGCTAATTTAGCTTATTATGATTCTGATATAGGTATAGTTGATGAAGAGTTCTTGTTTATATTTGATTTTAAAGAGACAACTGTTACAGGAAATCATCCTGATAATACAATTCTTTTTGAGATGCGTAATAATGAGGATCGAACAGTTTATAATGTTTTGGGTATTAGACAAAGTTTAATGGTTTATAATACTTTTGAAAGTAGTAACGTTGTTTTACAGCAAGTTATTAATTTTGGAGAACCATATATTTATTATGGTATTGATCATAATTATGATTATTCAACTCTTGTTCAATATAATGAAACAGAAAATAGACAACCAGTTATTGATACTAATTATGAATCTAGTAATATGGGTATTAATATATCTATTCTTGATAGAAATGGTGACCCTGTTAGTTCAAGTTTACTTATTGGTACAAGTATTAATATTAATGGTCAAGAGTACTTTGCTGATGGGGATGGAATATTTAGAATAAAACTTGCAGATAAAGTTACGAACTTAAGTATTAGACCAAAAATAACTGCTACTAAAGATTTACCGGTTGGTGAATATACTTTACGTTGTACATTGTTTGCTTCTAGTGATGGTCTTCATAATTCAATTTATGAAAATTCTGTTACTAGTGAATTTACGGTATATGTGGTTGGTAGTGATAATGCTATTGTTGTTAGTAGTGAAGACTTAGAAAAAGTAGTTATTGGTGAGACTGGTCTTAACTTAAATGAAAGTACTGTTAATACTTATACTGTTACATATGAATCAGAACTTAATAATCCAAATTTAAGGGTTGAAGTATTTAAAAGAAAAATAGATGATATTAATTCTACAGAATATGAATCTATTCCTTTTGACCACTTATTTAAAGAGAGATTAACTACTGCTAGTGGAAATGAAAAATATATTAATATTGGTAATTCCAATACGGGAAATGTTAGGTTTACTTTGATTGATAATTTAACTAGTGGTACTTATAAGATTGTCTTTAAGTTATATGATAATAATCAAGTGATTGATGATGATGTCAAATATGTGATTGTTAAAAAAATTGTAGAATAGTTATTTTAAATTAAAGTCTTTTATGGTAAAATTAGGATGGTGATACTAGTGAAAAAGGTTTTACGTTTTATTTGGTCATTTGTAGAAGTAATTATTATTATTTATGCAATTATTCTTACTTCGTTTATTTTAAGTAGGAATAAATATGGCTATACACAATTTGGAGATTATACATTTTATAATGTTAGTTTAATAGGGGAAACTAATATTGATAATGTTAAAAAGGGAGATTTATTAATAGTTAAGAATTCTAATGATATTAATAAGGGCGATTTAATTTATTATTATGCAGTTTTTGATGAAAATTATCTTATTAAAAGTGATGTAGTTCTTGATGTTAAAAAAGAAGATTTGACAGCTTTGTATACTGTTGATGATGGTAGTAATTTAACTGTTTCTTCAAATAAGGTATTAGGAAAATATTCATCAGTTTATCCTAAATGGGGTAGTGTACTTACTGTTTTAGAAAGTAGAATTGGTTTCTTATTCTTGGTACTTTTACCAATCATTATAGTATTTATTTATCAAATCTATGAGTTCGTTATTATTCTTCGTTATGAAAAAGTTGAAGATGATGAAGATGATGGTAGCGATAAAAAACTTTATGATTTGAAAAAAACTACATCTAACTATATTAAACAAGAAGAACCAGAAAAAGCAGAAGAGCCAGTTATTGAAAAGGTTGTAGAAGAATTTGATGATAATCCTGTTAAAGAAGAAGTTGAATCTCTAGAGTCTGACAATAAGAAAGAAGAGGAAGAAATAGAAATATTATAAGTAGGAGAAATCCTACTTTTTTTTGGATAAATATTTCTTTGTTAAAAGATTATTATGATTATGTATCAGATTACTGATAAATCCGATGTATTTGATATAAAATTATAACTTATAGTAAAAATAACCATAAATATATTGACAGTTAATTACTTATGGTATAATATACTATATGTAAGGAGATGATTTAGATGATTTTTGAAATAGGAGCCACAGTATTTGGCTTAATACAAGGAGTATTAGTAATGCTTAATAAAAGGAGTAATTGGATATTCTATATTTTGCAGATGTTATTCTTGTTATTATTTTCAGCTATAAATCATTTATATGGTGACATAGCTAATAATAGTATTTATTTTGCTATGGGTATAGTAGGATTTATACTTTGGAATGATAGAAAAGAATCAAGTAAAATAACTAAAGCAAGTACAAAGGAAAAAATAATTTATATTTTGTTAATTACTTTAGGAACAATTATTTTAAGTATTGTTCTTAAAAATACAGATGATCCATTACCATTACTTGATTCATTTACAACAATATCTAGTTTAATTGCTACTTATTATATGATGAAAAAGAAAATTGATACTTGGATAATTTGGTTTATTAATAATATTTTTTATGCAGTAGAATATTTTATTCTTCCTGATCAAGCATTATATTTATTCGCATTAAATATTATTTGGACATTTATGGCTGTTGTATCTTATATAAACTGGAATAAAATTATGAAAGGACAAAAATGATATGATTAAATTATTTTATTCAGGAACATACAAAGTTAGGCATGAAATGATTAATGAAGAAAATGTATTAGAAATGTTGAAAGATGATATGCGAAGTAAAATTGTTGGAAGTGTTAAAGATACAGTTTATGCTTCTGATGGTGTAATTATTGAAAAGAATAAAAATGTTATGTATGTTGGAGGGTTTTATTATGAAAAGCAAGATGTTAATAAAACGGTTTGTGAAAATGTAGTAAGTGAAGAATTAAAACAAATAGATAGGTGTGATCTAGTTGTTGCTAATTTAACAAAAAATTCAGCAATAGCTTCAGTAACAGAAATAATATATGCTGCTTTTAAGCAAAAGAAAATAGTTATATTTTGTGATCCAAAAGTAACAAGTTACGAAGTTGAAGGAGAATACTGGTTTCCAATTCTAACTTGTAAACAATTAAATAAAAATATAGAAATTAAATTTGTAAATAATGAAGAAGAAATAATTGATTATATTAATGAATTAAAGGAGAAAAAATATGAGAGTTGATGTAATAGTTGGTGGATTATATGGTGATGAAGGAAAAGGAAAAATTGTTTCTAATTTAGGTAAAAATTATGATTATATTTTTAGAGTTAATGCATCTACTAATGCTTCACATACTGTAGTATTAGAAGATGGAAAAAGTTTTGTAACAAAACAATTGCCATCAGTATTTGGTAAAGAAAATATTAAGTTTGTTGTTGCTCCTGGTGCAGTGTTAAACTTACATGCATTAAGATTGGAATTAGAAAGCAGGAACGATTTATATAAAATATATAATAATATAACAATAGCATCAAGTATAAGTTTACTTATAAATCCTTATATTGATAGAAATAAGAGTCAAAATCATTCAAAAAAATATGGTAGTACAAATCAAGGAACAGGAAATGCAGTAATCGCAAGAGATGCTAGACATTCAGTTAAACTAATTGATATAAAAAATGTTATAAATAATAATATTTCGTTTGATATGTTGGTTGGAAAAATAAAAGAATCTTGTTATGAATTAGATAAATCATTTTATCAAGATAAAAAAGATGATTATTTTAAACTTGAGGCTGAAAGTCTTATTGAAGATTTTATTCAAATAGAAAAGATGATAGGTAGTTTTTGTAAAGATTATAGTAATTTCTTATATAATATAGAGTCTAGTGCAAATGTTCTTATAGAAGGTTGTAACGGAATTATGTTAGATAATTTACATGGACTTAATCCATTTACAACTAGTGCTTCAACTAGTATAAATTCTTTATTAAATGGTGCAAATATTAGTCCTTACTATTTAAATGAAATGTATGTTATAATTACTGGATATTTTTGTTGCTTGAATAAAAGACCATTTCTAACTGAAATGGATGAAAAAGATGCAAATAAGTTATATAAGTATAATTCAGAAGTAGACGATGCTGAAAATATGAAAAGAAGACTAGGATGGTTTGATTTGCCAACATTAAAAAAATCATTAATAGGACATAAAAATGCTAAATTAATATTAAATAAATTGGATATTATGCAAGATTTAGAAGTTGTAAAAGTGTGTGATTATTATCTAAATGATATGAATGAAAAAATATATGTTATGCCAGATGATGTTGAAGAATTAAAAAAATTAAAACCTCATTATATTGAATTTAAAGGATGGGGGAATATTGATAATATTAATAAAAATAATATTCCAAAAGAATTAAAAGAATATATTAATTACATTGAAAAAGAAACAAAAGAAAAAATTGCTTTTATAGGAATTGGTAGGAAAGATAAAGATTTAATAAAACTTTAAAAGAGGATAATATATGATAATATTAGAAGGAACAGATGCAGTTGGTAAAACAAGTGTAATAAATAATTTAAGTGATTATGAATTACTTGATCGTGATAAAAATATATGTAAGTTATTTGACTTTAATGTATCACTAGTAGATAGAGCAAATAAACTTAAAAAGTACTTAGATACAAATAAAAACTATGTAATATTTTTAATTAATAATGATAGAGCTGAATTGGAAAGAAGAATACAATTACGCGAGACAGTTGATGAATATGATAAATATGCTTATCTATATAATCTTTTATATTTAGAAACATATTTATATATGAAACAAAAAAATTTTTTGGGTGATAAGTTGTTTATGGTAGATTGCACTGGCTTATCATTAGAAGAAGAAACAATGAAAGTAAAGGAGATAATTGATAATATAAAATAATTTGTGAAGGGAAGTAGATAATATGCCTAATATAAGTGCACATATGATAATTGCTAAGGAAGTTGCTAAAAGGTTAAATTTAAATAGTGATGAATTTATTAAGGGAAATCTACTTCCTGATATTATAGATATGGAAGATAGTCACCAAAAAGTGCAAAGTGGTGTTTATATGGTACCTGATATAGAATACTTTTTACAAAACCTTGATTTTAGTAATGATTTAAATATTGGTTACTTTACGCACTTGCTTTTAGATAAGCATTATTTAAATGACTATTTAGAATATTTATATCCAAATATAAATATATTTTTAGATGGTGCTATTTACAAAGATTATGATTATTTAAATTTTTTACTTGTTAATAGATTTAAATTAAATATTGGTAAATTAGAAAATATATTAAGTCAGTATGATTGCAAAATTTTGGAAGAAAAGTTAAAATACAATATAGAATGTCTAAAGCAAAAAAAAGAAGGAAATACTAAATATTTAAATTTTGATAATTTTGCTTCTTTTCTTTTAGAAGTTTCAGATACTATTAGTAAGGAGTTGCTTGAATATGCAAATAAATCTAGTAAGTTGTCTATTCGTATTAGACAGTGAAAAGAATGATAATATTAGAAAAAATGATGTAAAAAAATTAAAAGTATTAGTCAATAACAATAATGAACTGCCTACAATTAGTATTAAGGGTAATGAGATAAAAAAACAAGTTAGAAATAATATTTCTAGTATTATAGGTAGTAATATTTTTCACTTAGAACAAGTCTACACAATGGATTATAAAAGTGATATAGATATTATTTATCTAGGTGTAACAAATATTGATAATATTAGTAGACTAAAAAAAGATTATAAACTTGTAGATTTTGAAATTAAAAGTAATAGCTTAATTATTCTAGATAATAAAGAGTATCAATATAAAACTATTGAATTAGAAGATAACAATAACATTGAATATATACATGATATAAAAATTAAAGATGAGCAAATTAAGAGAACATTAATGAATTTATTAATAAGCTATAAGCGTATTAGAAATAATATTGATAGTACCGATATTATATTTAAATTTATGGGTGCTAGTTTTACTTTAGAAGACGTAAGAATTGTATATGAATTAATAAAAGATTGCAGTGTGGATAAGTCGAATTTTAGAAAAAAAATTATTAAATATTGTGAGAAAGTTGCCTCTTCTAATAGTGAAAAAAATGGCTATAGGCCGAGTCAAAGGTATAAATTTAAACCTTTAAAAGGAGATTTGTGGATATAAAAATATCAGATAGTATCATTAATTGAAAATTTATTAGTAATTTATTAAAAAATATGATAGAATATAGCCTAACTTTGAGGGGTGGGTTGCTATGAAAATGAAGGATAAAAATGTAGATTTATTATTGTATTTTATATTTATAAGTGTTGCTATTAAAAATCGCGATTATTTTGAATTCCCTAAAAATTTAAAATTTGTTTTTAGCTTAGAGGATATTAATTTAATTGAATACTTAATTAAAAGAAAAGTAAAAAATAACATTCTAGAAATTAATAATAAAAAAGGTTATTTCATATATAATGATGATGTAGAATATGTACTTTCTGTTTTAAAAAGAAATAGAGATGAATATTTATATAATAAAGATGATAATACATATTATATTTATATAGATGATATTGTTAGATTTAATGATTTATTAAATGGGCTAAATGATTCATTAAAAGAAGAATTTGGTGATAATTATATTTTTCCAATTTTAAATGGTATTTGGATTAGAATGTCAGCTGGAGATTTTGATAATGTTTATAAATTTTTAGAGCGTCAAATATCATTTAACGAAAGTAAATATTTTCATGTACCTAGATATTTTGAAAAAGAATATAATGAAGAAACATATTTATGTGATTTAAATAATTACTATGTTTGTTATCGTTTTGACTCAGCAGGTGCTTTTTGTGAAAGTAATAGAAAAGTGTCAATTTTTATTCAAGACGATGTTGAAAATGATTCTTTTATAAAAATAAGATTCCCTCTTCCACAAATTTATTTTGAAATAATTAACGAGGATGGTAAGAAAATTTGTTATATCTATGCAATTCAAGCAACTAAATACACAATTTGGCCTAGTGATAGAAAAATTGCTGATTCCTTGATAGATATAAAAAAACAAATAAGATACAATTATGAGTATATTTTAGCTCTTGAATTTTTTATTAAAATATTAAGAGAAAATGGAATATATGATATTAAAGTTCCATTATTACAATTATTTGATTATGATTATCATATAAGTAGGAGTAATGTATATAAACAAAAAATGGCTATACTTGAAAAAGCAATTAGTGAAGGTAGACTTACATCTGATGATTCAGGTTATGAACAAACAAAAGAAGTATATGATAAAGTAGTTGATAAACAAGATATAATAAGCAAAAATAAAACTGAAAGATTAATTGATTTTTTTAGGATTGTGGAGAGTAGATTTCAAGATATTGAAATATTAAGTGAACCGTTTATTCAAGATGAAAATTTAATAGTTAAAATATTGGATTCTCCTAAAGGTAAAAAATTAAAAAGAATTTTAATGTAAAAAACTAAAAATAATATTAATAAGAGGTGCGTAATTATGATTTTAGCAACTAATAATAAAGGTAAATTGGAAGAAATTAGAAAAATATTAACAGATTATGAAATATATTCTTTAAAAGATAAAAATATAAATGTAGATGTTGAAGAAGATAGAGATTCATTTTTAGGAAATGCAATGAAGAAAGCTAAAGAAATATATGAGGTTTCTCATGAGGAGATTATTGCTGATGATTCTGGTTTGTGTATTAATTCTTTAAATGGATTTCCTGGTGTTATGACACACAGATTTTTAGGTGATGATGCTACAGATAGAATGAGAAATGAGTATTTAATCAATGAAGTAAATAAACATGAAGACAGAAGTGCTCAGGTGATATGTTGTTTAGTTTACTATGATGGAGAGCAAGAAGTAGTTGGTCAAGGAATATTAAATGGTTTTATTTCTAAAGAATGTAGGGGAAGTAATGGGTTTGGATTTGATGAAATATTTGAATTGCCAAGTGGATTAACATTGGCTGAACTTTCTTCTGATGAAAAGAATAATATAAGCGCAAGATCATTAGCGATAAATGATTTAAAGAAAAAATTAAAAAGTAGGTAGCAAGAATAAATTAAGGATAAGTTAGTAACTTACTACGCATAAAAGTTGTCAAGCTAAAGATAATCTTAATTGAATATTGTTCAGATGAGATAATTATCATAAGAAAGTATATATTGAAATAAACAGGATATGATTTTTTAGTGGCTAAATTATTGTTTTGAATAATAGCTTTAGAATTTAAAAGTAGGAGAAATCCTACTTTTTTGTTGGATAAATATTTTTTTCTTTTGAATAATAAATTGAGGAGAGAAGATATGAATTACTATGAAGAGATAAAAGAAAAATTAATTGATAATGAGATATATTCAAAAGTAAAAGACTATTCTAAAGAAAGAAATAGGGTTATTACATACTTTGAAATAGGTAAATTACTTAATGAAGCTGGTGGAAAATATGGAGATAATATAATAGGGGAATATTCTAAGAAGTTGGTTGTTGAAGTTGGTAAAAAATATAATAAAAGAACTTTGTTTAGGATGAAGCAATTATATAATTTGTTTAATGATGAAAAAGTGTCACCACTGGTGACACAATTGACATGGTCACATTATTTAATTCTTATTCCATTAAAAGATACTGCAACAATCTATTATTATATTAAGCAAATAGAAAAAAGAAATCTTTCTAAAAGACAATTAGAAGAGATAATTAAAAATAGGGAGTATGAAAGATTGCCTAATGAAACTAAGGATAAATTAATATCTAAAGAAAAAATTGAAGTAAAAGATTTGGTACCTAATCCTATTTTAATTAGAAATAAGAATAATATAGAGGTAATAACAGAGAAAGTATTACATCAATTAATATTAGAAGATATTGAATCATTTATGAGAGAACTTGGTGATTCATTTAGTTTTATAGGTAGTGAATATAAAATTAAAATTGGTGATAGGTATAATTATATTGACTTATTACTATTTAATTATAAGTTTAATTGTTTTGTAGTAATAGAACTTAAAGTGACTGAGATTAAGAAAGAATATGTAGGTCAGATACAAATATATATGAATTATATAGATGAAAGTTTAAGAAATATTAATCACGATAAGACTATAGGGATAATTATTTGTAAATATGATAATAAGTATGTAATAAAATATTGTTCTGATTCAAGGATCATGGCAAGAGAATATTTTTTAATATAAAATATAAACATATGAAGTGTTTATTTTCTTTTGTTTATTTGTTATAATGTTAGAGTAGGAGTAGGTATGAAAGATAATAAGAAATTTACAATTGTTTTTATTGTTTTATTGATAGTTTGTTTTTTATATTTAGGTGCTAGTACTACTTATACTGCTTATGAATCCTTGGTAGAAGGTAATTCTAAGGTACCAACTGCTAAATTTAAGTTGTATATTAATGGGATTAGTGTTACTGGTGATGGGACACTTTCTGATCAAATTATAATAAATAATGTTACTTGGACTTCTACGCATACTAGAGATGGTAAAATATCTCCTGGTAGTTATGGAACTGTTTATTTGGAACTTGATCCTACGCAGTCTGATGTAGCTGTAATGTATAGTTTTCAATTTATTGATAAAAGAATTGATGATGATAAGGTTTTAACTTTTAATAATATTACAGCTGATAGTGGTATTGTTAGAACGGCAAGAGACACTTATAGTGGTATTGTTACAATGGATGATATAGAAGATGGGGAAAAGGTTAATATAAGTGCTGATTTTATATTTGATTATTTAAATGATATTGTGATTACTGATGATTATGAAAGTCCTTCTTTTGAAGATTTATTTGAAATTCATTTTCATGCAGTTCAATATAGAGGAGAAACATTAGTTCCTTATACGGAGTGATTTAATGAAGAATATTAGTATTAAAAATATTTCTTATTTTGATGAGAAAAAAAGGTTTCTCATTTTTGGTGCTGGATTATTTTTAATACTTGTTTTAGCTGTTTATTTACTTAGAATTGCTTATGCTAGATATGAAGTACAAGCTAGTATTTATTCTGATATTGATCAAGCTTTATATATTTTTGAAGCCGGAGATATGAGTTTTAATTTAGATCCAGAGGGTATTATTCCAAAGAATGGTAAATATACTTATAGATTTTCTGTGGCTAATTTTAATGAGAGTAAGACTAGTGATGTTGATCTTCTTTATAATTTAAAAGTTATTACTACTACTAATTTACCTATTACTGTGGAACTTTATCGTAATTGTAGTGATATTAGTAATTGTACTAATCTAATTCAAGGAGCTAGGACAGCTAATGATGAAGATGGTGCTTGGTATAAGATTTATAATGTAGATGGGGAGTATGAACTTGATTATAGTAGTCAAACTACTGATGTTTATTCATTAGTTATTGAATTTCCTCTTAATTATGCTAATGATATTACTTATGCTAATAGTATTGAAAATATAGAAGTAAATCTACATTCAGAACAGATGATATAGGAGGAGCTATGAAGTTTATTAGGGAACATAAAGTTATTAGTATATCTATTATGAGTGTTTTGATTGTAGTTTTATTAATTGAATTTACTTTTGGTAGATATATAAAAAATATTGTTAATAATTATATATTAGAAACTAAGGCATTTTATTTTAATAGTAGTATTTTAAAGGTTAATGATAAAAGAATGTCTATTAGTAACTGGGATGGAGTTAACTCATATACTCTTACTATTGATTTGAATAATCGTAAGAATTCTACTAGATATACGACTACAGATATTAGTTATAGTATTGATGTAGAATGTTCTAGTGATGTTATTTGTACATTAAATAAGACAAGTGGTGTTATTAGACCAGAAGATGGTACGGATACTTATCAGATTACGGTTACTCCACAGAGAAACTTTTATGAAGGGGATAGTGTTGTTGTTCAGACTTCGGTTACTTCTTCTGCTCCTTATAGAAAGAGTATGAGTGCTACTTATACTATTGAGGTTTTAAATAGTGATTTCTCTTATAATATAAAGGATAGTGCTGGTGCTAAATACATGACTATTAACTTTATTAATTCTATTGCTTATTATGAAGTTAGTGAGGCATTCGGTAGTTATAGTGTAGGAGATCATATTAGTTTAGCAGATTATGGTGAACTTAGTGCTAGTGATAAGGATAAGTGCTTTTCAGCAATTGTAACAGTAGAATATGATCCCCATGATTTGTTTGTTGATATGACAAATGATTTATATTTACATAGACTTAGTACTAATTATGATACAGAACAAATAAATGGATTTACATATGTTAAGAAATTTTCTTTTAAGGTTAATCCTAGTTCTAGTAGTTCGATTATTTTTTATAAAGATGATATGAGTGAGGATTATACATATCCAATTGTTAATAATACGTCTATTATTAATGTTACTGTTCAGAAAGCTAGTTAATATGATATAATTTGAGATAAGGTAGTGATTTCATGAATAACTTAATAACAATTTATATGAACTATAAAGTTGATAGACTTATAGAGTATGGTACTTTAATTTATGAAGATTCTAAGTTTATTCGTGAAGTCTTCAAAGGGTATTTTGATACTTATATTGATAATTATTATTATGGTATTTTTAATACGGTTGATACTGATACATATAGTTTAGAAACATTACAAGTTGAACTTAATGGTGTAATGTCTGATATGATGGATGATTACAGAAATTATGAATTAAGAGTTAGTAATGCAGAATTTGCAGAAAATATGAAAATTATTAGAGATCTTCGTGATGTTTCTTTTGAAATAATTAAATTAGATGATTTAAATAGTACGGATAGAGAAGATTTAGAGAGTAGGGTTTCAACTATAGTTAATGAAAGCTCTATTCTTAATGATTTGATAGGTAATAGATTAAGTAAATTAGTTACTCTTGTTAAGGAGACAAATACTAATTCTAATAAATTATTAAACTATGAAGATGAGTTTTATTCATTAGAGAAGAAGAAATTTATTAGTAGTGAGATAGAATATATTTCTTTAAAATGGGATATACGTATTTTAGATAATTATAAGAGAGTTATGATTAATAGAATATTTAATGATAAGAAGTTTGAGGTAAAAAAACTTAAATGTTTAATTCAAAAGGTATCTTTATATCTCCTTAAAAAAGTTCTTAATAAGGAAGAAATAAAACCAATATTTATTGATTTATATGATAGTAGTATTAGTAGGGGGATAATAAGTCGAGAAATATATTTATTAATTGATAATCCTCTATTTCGTAAATATGTAATAATGGGTGTTAATTATACTAATTATTTAGCTCATAAGGATGCTTTTTCTGAGGATTTTCAGTTTGCTTGTATTCAGGATTTTTCACATATTAATGATATTTATAAGAAGGTTGAAGATATTTATAAAGAAGGAATATTTAATTATTTATTAGTTTTAAAATATCGTGATCGAGAACGTGATTATTTTGTTAATTATGAAGCAGAGGGATTAAAGTTGTTAGTTTTTGAGGAGGAGTAGGATGGATACATTTATAAGATTTCTATTCGAATTTATGTCAGTATTCTTTAAAGGTATTGGTCTTATATTAGGTGGAGTAGTTAAAGGTGTTGTGCAAATGTTTAATATTAGTGAATATTTGTATACTATTGAGTTTTACCGAAAAGACTTTTCTGGTGGAGAATGGGTTTTAGTCATTTTAGCTATTATAGTGATATTAGTCTTATTAGGATTATTTATACTTCTAATTGTTTTCTTAGTTAAAAAGTATCTTAAGTTTAGAAAGACACTAGTTGAACAAGAATCATTATTAGAAGAAGTTGGAGAACTTAATAAAGAAGTGGCTTCTTTAGTACAAGAAAAAGAGAAAATTTTAGCAATGAAAGTATCACAACTTGGATTAAAACCAGGAGAGGAAGATACTGTTGAAGAGGCAGATGTTAAGGATGAAGAAGTATTAGAAGAGGGAGACTTTAGATTCTCTAAGTTACATGCTATTGATTTAGAATTTAAAGATTATAAGATTCAGAATTATGATAATCATTTTACATTAGAAGAATTAGTTGAATTATTTAGAAACTTTGCGGCTTCTAAATTACATCTTTATTATACGACTAATATGATTAGATTATTTATTTCGGGATTATCTGCTACTAAGTTAGTAATTTTACAAGGTATTTCTGGTACAGGTAAAACTTCGCTTGCTTATGCTTGGGGTAAATTTATAAAGAATGATGCAATAATTGCTTCTGTTCAGCCATCTTGGCGTGATAGAACTGAACTTTTTGGTTATTTTAATGAATTTACAAAGAAATTTAATGAAACAGAAGTATTAAAGGGAATGTATTTAGCTGGTTATACTGATGATGTTTATGTAACAGTACTAGATGAAATGAACATTGCACGTGTTGAGTATTACTTTGCCGAAATGTTATCTATTCTTGAAATGCCTTCAAGAGATGAGTGGATAATTGAACTTGTACCTAGTACTTGGGAAAGTGATCCAGTTAGATTAGATTCTGGTAAATTAAAAATACCTGGTAATATGTGGTATATTGGAACAATCAATAACGATGATTCAACATTCGCAGTTACTGATAAAGTATATGACCGTGCTATGCCAATTGATATTAATGATAAGGGTCAAGTGTTTGAACCTGTTGATACTGAAGCAATGAATATTAATAGTTCATATCTAGAAGGTTTATTTGCAGAAGCTAAAAGTAAATATCCATTATCTAGTGAGATGGAGAAGAAGATTGAGGAAATGGATGATTATGTAATTAAACATTTCCGAATAGCTTTTGGTAACCGTATTGTTAAGCAGATGCGAGATTTTGTTGCGACATATGTTGCATGTGGTGGTAGTGAAGTTGATGGAGTTGACTATTATATAGCAAGAAAGATTTTAAGAAAGTTTGAACAATTGAACTTAGCTTATATTCGTGATGAAATTGATCCATTTATTGAGTTTTTGGATAAGAGTTTTGGTAAAGAAAACTTTAATGAATGTAAAGAATATTTATTAAGACTTAAGAAAATGGTTTAGTTAGGAGGCCTTTATGGAAGAAGAGGAACTTGAAAAGTTAGAAGAAGATGAAGAATTAGATGATGAAGATTTATTCTTAAATAATCTTAATTCTACTTTGTTCATAAAAAGGGATTATGATTTAAAGTTCCTTGACTATGAATGGGTAGATAAAATAGAAGATGTATTACCATATATTGATAATATTTTACGTAATCCTAAACGTTTCATTATTAATGAAGAAGAGATAGTTAAAGTTGAATTATCAAGAAAAGTTACGGTTGAGTCTGTTATTCATTTGACACAACATACTAATTTGATTCAAAAAATTGAAGATAATGGTGATGTTAAACCTTCAAAGATTTTAAATATTAATAAAGAGGAAAGTTTAGATACTTATGAAAATAGATTTATTTTTACTTTATTAAATAATTTGAGATTGTTTTTTGAGCAAAGATTAGAAGAATCTAGTGGAGAGTCATATTGTTTAGATAAGAATGTTTTGCAATATGAGGCTAATACTAAAGTACATGGA
Organism: Bacilli bacterium; assembly: GCA_017433415.1. Classification (GTDB taxonomy): domain Bacteria; phylum Bacillota_I; class Bacilli_A; order RF39; family UBA660; genus UBA3789. Next base: position 49,148 of record JAFRHI010000019.1, on the reverse strand, counting down.
GAAGACTTGAAAATATCTGTTGATTTACTTGATAGTTCGAAAGAAGTAAAGGAACATTTAGGCTGGAAAGGTAATGTTTCTTTGGAAGATCGTCTTAAGATGATTAAGACGCAAATAGATGGATTTTTTGGGACAGAGTTAATGACAATTCTAGCTAAATTACATGTACCTCCAGTTAGAAGTCCAATAAAAAAGACAAATGTAATTTTAAAAAATCCAAACTTTAGGAAAGCTGAAGAGTTATGGAATTATATTCAATCTTTTGAAAGTAAGGATAAAAGAGAAAGAGATAAGAGAGATTATTTTGATCGGGGAGTTTTAAAGAATGAATATGATCAAGCTTTTCTTATGGCATATATTGCGAATAAGAACTTCATTAGTAGTAGTAGGTCTGGTAGTGAGACTGAGATTATTAATTTAATGTTTAAGAGATTGGTTGATAATCTGTTAGATACTGATAGTGAATTAACTGAAGATAAATTAAAGGAATTGTTTAATAAGCAATTAGTTAGTATAAAGGAACAAAATATTAAAAAATCTAAAAATATTTTTAAGATTATTGATAATCGATTAGATAGAGAAAATAAGCATCTTGAAGATATTTTGACTAAATTAAGAAGAGATGGTTAAATGAAAAAAATATTAGATAATAAATTTTTTAAAATAGGATATGGAGTAATTAAATATTCTTTTCTCACAATAATTATTTTATATTTAAGTTTTATTTTGATTCAGCGAATTACCGGTAATAAGAGTATTTTTGGATATAGAGTATTTACTGTTGCGACTGGGTCAATGGCTGGTGTTTATGATATTAATGATGTAATATTAGTTGCTGATTATGATACTGATAAGTTAAAAGTTGGGGATGATGTTGCATATCAAGGTGATGGATCCTTGGAAGGTAAATTAATTACACATAGGATTATTCGTATTGAAGATGAAGGATCTGGTCGTATTTTTACGACTAAAGGTGTAAAGTCAGATGTAGAAGATCCTAGCATTACTCCTAATCAAATTCTTGGTAAAGTAACTGGAATAGTACCGGTTGTTACCTGGCTAAATCATGCAGTTAAGAGTCAAGTGGGATTTTTCTTATTGGTGTTTTGTCCATTAGTTTTAGTTATTGCTTTAGAGGTTACAGAAACAGTTATTGAATTAAAAGTAGAAAAAAATGAGATTAGAAAAATAGAAAAAAAGAAAAAAGATGATGATATAGAAATTCTTTAAGGGATGGTTAGATGAAAAAGAAAAAGAAAGGCAAAAATTGGCGTAAAGCATTACTTAGAAAAAAGTATGTAGCTTTGCTTTTAGCGCTATTTACGTTTGGCGTTAATATTTTTGCGTGGTTTGCTTTTTCAGCTAATGCAGGTTTAGAAATAGATGGTACTGTTGCTTCTTGGGATGTTGATTTTAAAGATAGTAATGGTGTTTCTTCACGAAACTTTGTTATTGATGTTTCAATGAAACCAGGGATGGATGATTTTTCAAAAGTTATTACAATTTATAATCATAGTGATGTTACGGCAGTTTTAAATTATGAAATTACTAATGTCACAATGTTTGGTAATACAGTTAACCTAAGTGGAATAACGGATAAAATTAATTATTTAAAGACAGCTTATCCATTTGTTATTGATATTAGTGCTAATAAGATGAGATTAAATGTTAATGATGTAGCAGAGTTTACTACGGCAGTAAGTTGGGATTTTGATAGTGTAAATCCTGTTTATTTTAAAGTGTTAGATGTATATCAGTATGACTCATCTTTTGAATATTATTTATTAAATAATGATACTTATTCTTTAGTAAATGTTGCGAATGATACAGCATATAATAATTTAAAGAATGAACTTTATTTGGCAAAGGATGATGCGGATACTTATTTTGGGACACAATGCGGTATTTATGAAAAGAGTACTAATCTTCCCTGTTTGGTTATAGAAATGAATGTAAGTGTTGAACAAGAAAATTGATAGGGAACTATCTTTTTTTTAAATTATTCTTAAAAAGAAGACAAAACAGTTGTTTTTGGTGTATGATTAATAAGAGTGGTGATGTTATGAGAAAAGGTTTTGATAATAAAAAATATGTAAAAATTCAAAGTAAAAAAATTAGAGAGAGATTTAAACTTTTTGATAAATTGTATCTAGAAGTTGGTGGAAAACTTTTCGATGATTCTCATGCTGCTAGAATATTACCAGGATTTAAAAGTGATGTTAAAATAAGTATGTTTCAAGAGCTTAAGGATGACCTAGAAATTATTTTTTGTATTAATGCTGGTGATATTGAAAAAAATAAAACTCGTGGCGAGTATGGTATTACATATGATGTAGAAGTTGAAAGATTAATTAATGAGTCAAAAAAGAGGGGTTTTTTAGTAAATAGTGTTGTAATTACTTTATATAAGAATCAAGCAAGTGTTGATACTTTTATTAAAAAGTTAAATCGTAATGGAATAAAGACTTATATTCATACTTTTACTAAAGGGTATCCTACGGATGTTGATACTATAGTTAGTGAGGAAGGGTATGGAGCTAATCCCTATATTGAGACAACTAAACCACTTGTTCTTGTTAATGCTCCTGGCCCTGGTAGTGGGAAATTAGCTACATGTCTTTCGCAAATTTATCATGAAAATTTACGAGGAGTTAATGCTGGATATGCAAAATTTGAAACTTTTCCAGTTTGGAATTTAGCTCTTAAACACCCTGTTAATTTGGCATATGAAGCAGCTACTGCTGATTTAGAAGATGTTAATATGATCGATCCATTTCATTTGGAAAAGTATAAAAAGACAGCTATTAATTATAATCGTGATATTGAGACTTTTCCTATTTTAAAAAATATTTTAGGTAAAGTTTCTAAAAAAGACATTTATAATTCACCTACGGATATGGGTGTTAATATGGTTGGTTTTTGTATTACCAATGATAAAGTTGTTGAAGATGCTTGTAAAAAGGAAATTGTTAGACGTTATTATAATGAAATGAACAATTATAAGATTGGTCTTTGTGATGAAAATACTTATAAGAAGATTAAACTTTTGATGAATGAATTGAAAATAGATGAATCATATTTAGATGTAGTAAAGCCAGCGCTTGAAAAAAGTAAAAAAGAAAACTTACCAGTTATTGCTTTGAAAGTGGGTAAAAAGATTATTACGGGAAAACAGACTGATTTACTTACACCAGCTGGTAGTGTTGTTTTAAATGCTATTAAGCATTTAAGTAAAATACCGGATGATATATATTTATTAGCTCCAACTATTTTAGAGCCAATATTAAAATTAAAGAAAGAAATGGGTACGGGTGATAGGCTTACTTTACAAGAGGTTTTAACGGCTCTTAGTATTTGTTCGGTTACTAATCCACTAGCAGCTAAAGCATTATCACAATTAACCAAGTTAAATGGTGTTGATGCTCACGCTACATATATTGTTACTGATAGTGATAAGAAAGCTCTTAAGGATTTAAAAATAAATTTAACATGTGAGAATGAGTTTTTAAGATGATTTTAATTATATAATAAAAAAGATATAATCTTTAGATTATGTCTTTTTCTATATTAATATCAAAAATTAAGATTGTTTTTGGGTGAATTTAAAGGTTACTTTTATTTTAGTATTTGCATTAGTACTTCTGGCTGCATATATAGTATCATCTTCATTATCCATTGTTTCAGTTTGGGAATCATCATTCCATTTGAAGAAGACTCTTATACTTGTATCGCCAGTGTTTTTAGCGATATCTCCAGTTATTTTGTTGTTAATGGAATAATTTGTTTCAACATCGCCAATTTTATATTTTATTATTTCTAAGTCAGTTAGAGGAGTTAATTCATTTACTTCAGCAGTCATTTCATAAGTGAAATCAACATCAACATCAGTAGCATTTATAACAACATCAAAATAACCAGTTCCTCCTGGTGCTAGAACGCCTTCTTTAGTATAGATATCACTATCAAGAGTTGGGGTGATATCGTTGGATAATTCACCACTATTTTGTACAGTTTCATTATTTATTTTAATTTTCCAACTGGCTATTTGAGCATTTACATTACCTGTTACTCGTTTTCTGTATTTTGAATAAGATGATCTAGCTAAATAGGTAAGCGACAGCATAACTACTACTATAAAGATAATAATGAAAAATAAATCATTTTTTCTTTTCATATACTTCACCTAGTATAATTTTAACATAATTAAATTATTTTTAGTAGCGTTTTATGATAATTATTTGATAAGATAATTATGGTGATATTATGGAACTTGAAAATCAATTTCGTTATTTGGTTGGTGGTTACTATGGAGTATCTTTAATGGACGATTATCCTTTGAAAGAATATATTTTAAAAGATATAGAAAATTATATAAGAGATTTTATTGAAATAAATCCTATTGATAATTTTAATTATGAAGAAGAAGCTCTTATGGTTAAAGATACAGTTAGTGAAAGAGTAAAATTACAGGATGCATTATTGGTACTTAATAAGATGAATGGACCAATGGATTTGGTATTTTTAATAAAACAAAGATTAAAGAAGTATACAAACAAATGAAAAAATTTAAAAAATTATGATATCTAAGTTTGTGTTAAAATAATTTACAAATTTTTAATTTAAGAATATAATATTTCCTTAAGAGGTGGCTTATGGGGTTTATAGGTTGGATATTTTATATTATACTTGGAATAATTTATTTTATTGTTTTAAGCTTTATTGAAAAGAAATATGAGATTACAAAAATACAAAAATTGATAATGTCATTAATATTGATGTTGGTGGTAAGTGGTTTTTGTTTTAGAATAGGTATTAATTATACTAGTGATATATTTTTAGCTTTTATCTTTTTAATGATTATTGATATTATTTATAATAGTTATTTTATAGAAAGAGATTTTTTTGATAAAAATGAGCAAAATATTAAATATTATATTATATTGGTAATTATTGGATTTATTATTAATCAAGAATTTATAAATCAAGTTAATTTAGTATTTTTAACTGGAGAAGATTTAAGAATTATACTTTGGTCTTTTGTATTTATATTCATGTATAGTTTTTTTAAAGAGAAGAGTATTTTTTCAAATGTTACTTTCAATAGAGAAAAATTTATGAGTAGTAATAGTGTTGTAGTTAGTTATGCTAAATTAAAGTATAAATATCATGATATTTGTAATTATAGTAAGAAAGATATTGATAATTTGATGTATACTATTATGATATTTGAAAATAGTAAGAGAAGTAAATTACTTAGACGATATGATTATTTTATGTTTAGACTTAATGGTAATAAGCGTAAACTTGGGATAATGCAAGTTGAAAGTGGTAAGTTTATTACTGATAGCGAAAGTATTGAAATAGTTCATAAAAGGATTGAAAAGTTATATACTGGAAAATCTAAAAACAAATGTTATGAGGTACTTAAGAGTTATAATAAAAATGATTATGAATATTTAAAATATATATTTGACATTATAAAGAAAATCTAGTTTTAATTATCTTCAAAATATGTTATATTCTTATTAAAGGTAGGGATATTAATATGAAGAAGTTAGCTAGATTTTTCTTTTTGATTTTTTTAGTTGTGATTTTTTGTACAGCATGTAAAGGAGATATTAATAGAGAGATTAGACATGCTGGATTTGGTATGACGGGAGAGTTTTCATGTAGTAAATTTCTTCCTAGTGATAAAAATGATACAAGTTATGAAAAAATAAGATATATGACTGGTAATCATATTATAACTAAGGAAGGTAAAATATATGAATTATCATTAACACAGAAGTTTGCTAATAATGATAACTGTAAAGAAGCTGGTGGAGATATAACTGTACAAGCTATGTTTGATTCTAATATTGTCAAAGGTACTGATGGAAAATATTATTATTTAGTGGCACAGAATAATACACCTGTTTATACTGAGGTTACAGAGTTAGATAATTCATATGAATTATATAATTTATTATTAAGTGATACAGATATTATTAAAGTTACAACTGTTGACAGTAGTAGTGGGTTATATTATGTATTAAAAACTGATGGTAATGTTTATTCTTATGTGATAGCTAAAGATGACTATAATTCACCGCTCGCTATAAAAGAAATAGTAACTGCTTATAGTAGTAGTCAATATGGACAAATTATAGATTACAATTTTGCAGGAAATAATTTAAGTACATTTATATTAAGTGAAAATAAGTTATATAGAATGCAAATAACTAATTTGGAAGAATGTAATAAGTATGCTGATGTTGATTGTAAATATGAATTAAAAGAAGAACCAATATATGAAAAATATAAAGATATAATAATATCTTATAATGGTAGTATGTTAATCACTGATTATGGCCAAATATTTTCTGTTGCTTCTTGAGAAGCCAGAAACTGGCTTTTTCTTTTTTGTGAATATATGTTATAATAAGCAGAAATTGAGGTGGTTATATGTTACTTAGTGATAAATGGACTGATTATGAACTTTTAGATGCTTCTAAAGGAGAAAAATATGAAAGATGGGGCAATATATATTTATTAAGACCAGATCCACAAGTTATTTGGGATAATGGGGATTTGTTGGAAAAATATCATGGTAAAATAGATGCAGTTTATCATAGGAGCAATAAAGGTGGCGGTAGTTGGGAAAATATAAATAATATTCCGGCTACTTGGCAAATTAAGTATAATAACTTATGCTTTAATATAAAGCAAATGGGTTTTAAGCATACGGGTCTTTTTCCAGAGCAAGCAGTTAATTGGGAATTTATGATTTCTAAGATAAAGAATGCTAAACGTACTATTAAGGTTTTAAATTTATTTGCTTATACTGGTGGCGCAACAGTTGCTTGTTTGTCAGCTGGTGCAGAAGTTACTCATGTAGATTCTTCACGAGGTATGGTTGATTGGTGTAAAGAAAATGTTAAGAGTAGTGGCTTTCAAGATTATCCAGTTAGATATTTAGTAGATGATGTTGTAAAGTTTGTACAACGTGAGATTAGAAGAGGTAACAAGTATGATGCGATTGTTATGGATCCTCCTAGTTATGGAAGAGGAGCTAATGGTGAAGTGTGGGATATTGAAAAGAACCTTAACTATTTAATTAAGATATGTTCAGAAATTTTATCTGATGAGCCGTTGTTTTTTTTGATTAATTCTTATACTACGGGATTATCTTCTACAGTTCTTTCTAATTTACTCGAGTTAAATATTAATAATAAATTTAAGGGAAAAATTAGTTATGGTGAAGTCGGTTTACCAATAAAAAATAGTGGTTTAGTATTACCATGTGGTATATATGGAAGATGGGAAAATGATGAATAAGTTAAATGTTTTATATGAGGATAATCATATTATTGTTGTAGTTAAGCCATATAATGTCTTAAGTCAAGGTGATAGTACGAAAGATATATCAATAATGGATATGGTTAAAGATTATTTAAAGAAAAAATATAATAAACCTGGTAATGTTTATTTGGGACTTGTTCATAGACTAGATAGACCAGTTGGTGGTGTAATGGTTTTTGCTAAAACTAGTAAGGCAGCTTCTAGACTTTGTGCAAGCTTTAACAGGCATGAAATAAAAAAACAATATTTAGCTATTGTGCATGGGAAAATGAATAGTAAGGGGAAATTTGTTGATAATATTGGAAAAGATAGTGATGGTAATGCATTTATTAGCGAAAATGGAAAAGAAGCTATTTTGGAATATGAAGTTTTGAATTATGATAAAGAAAATGATTGTAGTTTAGTATCTATTGACTTAAAGACAGGTAGGCATCATCAGATAAGGATACAGTTTGCTAGTAGGGGGCATTATTTATTAGGTGATCAAAGATATGGTGTTCAGGATAATATGCAAATTGCTTTGTTTGCTTATAAGTTAGAGTTTGTTCATCCGGTTACAAAAAAATGCTTATCATTTTGTGTTTATCCGGAGAAAAAAGACTATTGGACAATATTTACACTGTAAATAAAATGTATAGAAAATAAAATGTTTGCAATCGCGAATGTTTTTTGTTATCATAATAATAGAGTATAGAATAAAGGGAGTAGATTTTATGAAAAACTTTGATATATCGTGGTTTACAACCATACCAGGATTATTTATTACTGGGGGAGTTGTTTTATTAGTAATAGCGCTAATTCTTTTATTAGTTAGTAACAAAAAATCAAAGAAGGAGAAGAAGGCTTTAGAAGAAGCTGAGCAGTCAGCAGATAGTGCACCAACAATGGCTGCACCAGAAATGGGTACTGTACAACCAGCAGACCAACCAGTTATGGTTGATCCTAATGCTGGAGCAGCACCTACGGATCCAGTAATGGTATCACCAGTAGTTCAGCCAGAACCGGTTGCTGTTACACCTGTTCAACCAGAACCTGTGGCAGTTACACCAGTTGTTGAACCAACACCAGTAGTTCAACCAGAGCCAGTTGAGGTAACACCTGTTCAACCAGAACCAGTGGCACCTGTAGTTGAGCCAGTGGCAGTTACACCAATTGCTCCAGTAGAAACTAGTCCAGTTGTTGAACCAACACCTGTAGCACCAGTTACTCCTGCAGTTGAACCAGCACCTGTTACACCAGTTGCTGTTGAACCAACACCAATCGTTCAACCAGAACCAGTGGTAGTTACACCAGTTGCTGAACCAGCACCAATTACACCAGTTGTTGAGCCAGCTCCTGTAGTTGAGCCAGCACCAGTAATTTATGGTGGTGCTAATCCTGCAGTTACAGATATTAATTTGAATCAAGATAATAATAATCATCAAATATATGGTGGGGCAGATCCATTGTTTAATACTCAACCAATGCCAAAGGTTGAAACACCAGCTGTTACTCCACCGGTTGTAGAACCTGTTGTTACACCAGTTGTTGGGGCAGTACCACCTGTAGTAGAACCAACACCAGTTGTTCCACAAGTAGCTCCAGTTAGTCCGGTACAAGTAACACCAGTTGCTCCACAACAACCTACTGTACCTGTTACACCTAATGTTCAATAATTTAGATTAAAAGTTAAAAGCATTAAATGCTTTTTTTCTTTGTCCTGATTTATTTTGGTGTTATAATTAAATTAAGGTGATCTTATGAAAAAGATTTCAATTTTGGCTTTACATTTGGGATATGGTGGTATTGAAAAATCTATTGCAACTTTGGCTAACACTTTGGCATTAAATTATGAGGTTGAAATTGCTAGTGTTTATAAATTATATGATGATTGTGTTTATGACTTGAATAAGAAGGTTAAAGTAAAGTATCTTAATACTGATTTGAAACCAAATCGTAATTCTTTTAAAAGTGCAATTAGTAGTAAAAATGTGTATAGGGTTATGAAAGAAGCTTTATATTCTATTAAGGTTTTATATTATAGAAGAAAGAAAATGATTAATTATATTCAAAACTGTGATAGTGATGTTATTATTTCAACTAGAGATTTATTTAATTACTGGTTAAGTGGTTATGGTCATGATGGAGTTATAAAAATTGGTTGGGAACATAATCATTTTCATGAAAATCTTAAATATGCTAATAATGTTTCTAGAAGTGCTAGAAACTTAGATTATTTGGTTTTAGTTTCTTCTGAATTACAAAAATTTTATGCTGAACAATTACGGAATAGTAGTTGTATGTGTGTTTATATTCCTAATTCTATTGATAAGATGCCTGAGAAACGTGCAGAATTAAAAAATAAAAAACTAATATCTGTTGGTAGGTTGTCTCCTGAAAAAGGATATATAGATTTATTAAAGATTTATAATATTTTTCATAAAAAACATCCTGATTGGACACTAGATATAGTTGGTGATGGGGTAGAAAGAGAAAAACTTGAAAAATATATTTCTAAAAATAATTTGGATGACTGTGTTAAACTTCATGGGTTTAGGGGAAAAGATTATATTGATAATTTGTTACATAATTCTTCAATTTATTTAATGACTTCTTTAACAGAGTCTTTTGGAATAGTTTTAATTGAGGCAATGAGCCATGGGGTACCATGTATTGCATATGATTCAGCAGAAGGGGCTAGAGAAATAATTAATAGTGGATATAATGGTTATCTTATTAAAAATCGAAATAGTGAAGCTATGATTATGAAAATTGAAGATTTAATAAAGAGTGAAAAAGAAAGAATAAAATTAGGCAAGCAAGCGCGTGAAAGTGTAAAAAAATATGCTAGCGATATAGTGGGTGAAGAATGGTTAACCCTTATTGAAGAGAGTGATATTTATGAGTAAAAGAGTGTTATTTATTGCTTCTACTGGTGGGCATTTAAAAGAGTTGATGCAATTGGTAAAAATTTTTGATAAGTATGATTATAGTTTGATTACTGAGAAGACTAAATCTAATTTATATCTTAAGGATAAATATAAAGACAGAGTGCATTTTTTGATTTATGGTACTAAAGATCATATACTTACATATCCGTTTAAATTATTGGCAAATTGTTTTAAAAGCTTATGGTTATTTTTTAAAATTCATCCTGATTATGTAGTAACTACTGGTGTGCATACAGCTGGTCCGATGTGTTGTATTGCGAAGATATTTGGGGCTAAAATTATTTATATTGAGACTTTTGCTAATATTAGTACAAAGACAATTACTGGTAAATTGTTATATCCTTTAAGTGATTTATTTATTGTTCAGTGGGAGAGTATGCTTAAACTATACCCCGATGCAACTTATGGGGGGTGGATTTTCTAATGATTTTTGTAACTTTAGGAACTCAGGATAAAAGTTTTAAGCGACTTTTAGAGGCAATTGATAAAGAAATAGAAAATGGTAATATTAAGGATGAAGTTATAGTTCAAGCTGGCCTTACGGAATATGAATCAAAAAATATGAAGATTTTTGATTTGATGCCTGCAGATGAATTTGATAAATGTATTGAAAAGAGTGATTTGATAATTACTCATGGTGGTGTTGGTAGTATTCTTACAGCGATTAAAAATAATAAAAAAGTAATAGCAGCTGCAAGATTAAAAAAATATAAGGAACATACTAATGATCATCAAAAGCAAATAGTAAAAGAGTTTTCTGATGCAGGTTATATTTTAGAATTAAAAGATTTTAATAAATTGGGTAAAATGATTGAAAAAGCTAAAAGTTTCAAGCCAAAAAAATTTAAAAGTAATACTGATAATTTTATTAAGATAGTAGAAGATTATATTGAAGAGACAGATAATGTATCTTGGTATAATAAGTATAAAGAGGGTTTGTTATATTTATTTTTTGGGGGCTGTACTACTTTAATAAATATAGTGATTTTTTGGTTATTGAGACTATTAAAAATAGAAGTTTATGTTAGTAATGGAATTGCTTGGTTAGTAGCTGTTTTCTTCGCTTTTTTTACTAATAAATTATTTGTTTTTGAAAGTAAAGAAGGTGGCTTTAAAAAGTCTTTAAAGGAGTGTGTTTCATTTATAGCATTTAGGTTAGTATCGTTACTATTTGATATGGGAATTATGTATTTATTAATTGATGTATTAAGTGCTAATGAAATGGTATCTAAGATTATTGCTAATATTTTTGTAATTATTATTAATTATGTTTTTAGTAAATTGTTTATTTTTAGAAAGAAAGAGGTTGATTAAATGAATAGAAAAGGTTTCACATTTGTTGAGTTATTGGCTACGATTGTTATTTTGGGAATACTTACATCATTAACTGTTTCTACATTACTTAGAACTATTGAAAGAAGTCGTAATAAAGTATATATTAATGATGCTAGTACTATGGTAGCTCAGGCAGAATATTTAGCAAAATCGAAACCAAATAAGATAAAAAGACCAACTCATAATAATTGTGTGGTAATACTCCTTAATGCTTTTAATTCTGATGATTTTTCTAGTCCACCTAATGGTGGGGAATATTCAGTAACTAAATCATTTGTTGTTTATAAAAGTAATTATGATGCATCTACTAAAATTGAAACTTTTGAGTTTTCAGGAGTATTATTTGAAGAGCTAAAAGGTAATAAAGGATTTAATGGTGTAAAATTAACTAGTGGTGTAGATTTATCTAAAGGAAAAGGAGAAATTGTTGGAGGAATATCTAATGTTGTTGTAGATTCTTCTAAAGAGAAGATGCTGCAATATATTAATGGTGTTATTCCTAATTATTGTGGTGCTATTGATGCAGTAATAGAGAAGTAATTCTCTTTTTCTTTTGTCTGTACAAATATAATTATTTTTGATAGAATTATACTAGGTGATGATATGAATATTAAGAATATAGCTTATATATTAATGACTATGAGTTTTATAATGATAATTTCTGGAGGAGTATCTAGTTTTGTTAATGAATTACATGCTGATAAGGAAAGAACATATAATAGAATTAATTTGGTTAATGATGAATTTGAAGTATTTAGTGCAAATACATCTGTATTTGAAGAATTTCGTGATGAATTGCATGAAAATGTGCTTAATAATCTTTATTTGGAAACAATGTATCAAGATGATATTGCTACTAAGAATAAATTATCTAATTATGAAAACTTAGTAGATGAATTGGTTAAGAATGTTAAAAAATTAGATAAGTTATGTACTGATGTATATTATCCAGATAGTAGTGCTAATAGTAAGTGTAGTAATTATAAAACAATTTATGAACAAGTTATAAATTATTTTGTTGCTGATATTAATGAATATAATAAAAATATAACAAAATATAATGAGTATCAAAAGGCTATTGATCCGAATTTGCTACTTAAGAAATATAATAGTAAAAAAGAATATATTGATTATGATGGTGATGGAGATTTTGCTGGTAAAGAGGATTAGTTATGAAGAAGAAAAAAAAGAAAGGATATAAGTGGCCTTTAAAACGAAAAATTCTTGCTATTCTTTGTTGCTCTTATATTGTTTTTTTCTCTTCTTTTTTATTTCATTTTTATGGACCTTGGTCGGGTTTTAGAAACTTTTGGATTACTAGTGCTATGACTACTATGAATCATCAGTATTTAGCTAAGTGGTTTTTTAGTGATGATTATATTCAAAAGATTTTGGAAAGTAATAGTATAATAGAAGTTTCTGAAATTACTGATTCTAGTTTAATAAAGATGAAGAAATATACAACTACGATATATAGAAATCAATACGAAAAAGAAATACTTACAAAAGATGAGGGAAATGATTTGTATAAGGTCATTAATATTTCAGGAAATGGTTATCAAGGATTTTTAGTTGCAATATATGATCCATCTAGGATTCATATTGCTACAACTGCTTATTTAGGTAAGCGAGGGGAATCTATACTTACTGTTAGTAAGAGAGAAGATGCAATAATAGCAATGAATGCCGGGGGATATTATGACCCAGATTGGAATAGTAATGGTGCTCTTCCACATGGAACCGTGATTTCTCATGGTAAAGTTGTTAGTGATTATGATGATGCTGGTATGGCTGGAGGATTTATTGGCTTTAATAATGAGGATAAATTGATTCTTGGTAAAATGTCAAAGAATGAAGCAGTTTCTTTAGGATATCGAGATGCAATAGAATTTGGCCCATATTTAATAATTAATGGTAAAAGAAGTTTTATAAAAGGAAATGGTGGTTGGGGTATTGCTCCACGTAGTGCTATTGGTCAAAGACAAGATGGAATTGTTTTATTTTTAGTTATTAATGGTAGAATAGCTAATAGTATAGGTGCTGATATGATTGATTTATGTGATGTTATGGAAAACTATGGTGCGTATAATGCAGCAAATTTGGATGGTGGGTCTTCTTCTGAGCTTGTTATTAATAATAAAATAATCAACACTCCAGTAGCTGGTGGTGAACATGGTTTAAGAAATATGCCAACATTTTGGGTTGTTAAGTAATTAGATTGTTGCTATAATGAGTTAGTTAGCGAGGTGATAAAATGTTTTTTATACTTGATGTTGCTACTTGTGATGATGTTGCATTAGCTGGCTTTTTGACAATAGTTAAGACATTATTAACTTTGTTGCAAATATTTGGACCAATACTTTGTATTATTAGCTTAGTTCTTATTTTTATTAAGGGTGAATTTAATCCTGATGATAAAAAAATAACGAAAAGTATAGTTAATAGAGTGTTAGCATTATTAATTATGTTTTTTGTGCCGGTTATTGTTAATGCAACAATGGGGTTGATTGGTGAAAATACTAATTTTAGTAGTTGTTGGAATAATGCTTCTGATGTTGTTAAAGCTAGTGATAGATATATTGATAAACATGATAAAGATAAAACTTCACCACTAATTGATCCTAATAAATATCAAAATGGTGAAAGTAAAAGTGATGGAAGTAGTGAAAGTGGTACTTCTAATCAAACTTCTTCAGGAAGTGGTGAGATGATTTTAATTGGTGATTCTAGAGCTGTTCAAACATATGAATATTTGAGTAATGATTGGGGCAATCAAGCTAACTATTCTGGTGGTGGAGTTCATACTTCTGATTCAACTGTTTTTGTGGCAGAGGGTGGAAAAGGTATAAATTGGTTAAAACAAAGTGGAATTCCGGCTGCTCAAGGATATTTTACTAGTGGAAAAGCAGTTGTAATTATGTTAGGAGTTAATGATGTTTCAACTACAAATATTGCCCAAACATATGCAAATTATATTAATAGTAATGTTGATAGTTGGACAGCTAATGGTAGTAAAATCTATTTTTCGGCTGTTACTCCTTGTGATGGTAGTTACGCATCTTTAAATTCAAATATTGATAATTTTAATACTACATTAAAAAGTTTGCTGTCGAATAAAGTTGGTTGGATTGATACAGATGTTTATATAAAAAGCAAAGGATATAAAACAGTTGATGGATTGCATTATGATCAAGATACTACTTTAAAAATATATAATTATATAAAAAGTAAAGTGTAAGGGTTGTACTTACGCTTTTAATTTGTTATAATTTCATAGGATGGAGAATATGAAGTATGGCAAAAAAAAGGAAAAAGAGACATCAATTTTCAAAAGGTGAGTTTATCTTTAATTTTATAAGTTTAGTACTTGTTATAGCTGTTGGTGTTTATTTCGGTTATAGAAGTTTATACTATTATAGTAAGCAAAATATGAAGATAAAAGAAGAAGCTAATACTTTGAATGGATTTATTACTTCTTATGAAGTTGTTACTGATGGTGATGGTCTTCATCATGACGAAGAGGGTTTTTATTTTAAAGGTAAAGTTGAAAACAATTATGTATTGTTTGCGAATAGGCTTTTTAGAGTTATAAGAGTTAATGAAAACAATACAATTAAGATTGTAAGTGAAGATAATGTTGCTTCTTTTATGTGGGGAAATAAAAATAATTATAAAGATTCTAATTTAAGAGGATGGTTGACAAAAACAGATAATAATCTTTCAGGTATTTATTATAAAACTTTACCAAGTAAGTTTATAAGTAAAACCACTTGGAGTGAAGATACTTTAAAAGAAAAAGAAATAAAACGTGGTGAAAAAAAGGAGAAAGATTTTATTACTATTCCTACTATATATGATTATACGTTAGCGGGTGGAAAAGAAAGTTATTTTAATAATGGTAAAGTATATTATTTGTTGGGCCATAATGAGGAAGATGCAAACTTATATATTGATGAAGATGGTGTCCTTCAGAACATTGATAATATAGATGGATATGGTATAAGAGCTGTATTAACTTTGAAAGCAAATGTCGAAATTAGTAGTGGTGATGGTACTTCTAATAATCCATATGTGATTAGTTTAAAAGAAGAGAAGAATTATATTAATCAATATGTTAAACTTGGGGATGAAACTTGGAAAGTTTTTGAAGATAATTCGGGATTACTGAAGATGTTTGCTGTTCAGAATGTTGATCTTTTGAGAAATTATAGTGATAGGGATAATTATTTTGATATAAATGATAAGGATAATATTGCTTATTATTTGAATACAGCTTATCTTAATAGTTTAAGTTATAAAGATTTACTTATAGATGATTATTATTATACTGGTGAAATTAGTGATGAAACTGACTATGATTTCTTTAATGTTTATACGAATTTTACAGTTTGTAAAGTTGGGTTACTTAATATTTTTGATTATAATTTGACTGGTTCATTGGATGATTATTTTTATATGAATACAAGAGCAGGTAGTAGTGGAATGCAATATATAGGTCGTTCTAATGGTTTCTTAGAAGAGGCTGATGTTAAGGATATAAAAAGAATTATACCTGTTATAACAGTTGATAGTAAGAGGATTGTTAAAGGTAGTGGTACTATTGATGATCCATATATTTTGGAGTGATAAAATGAAGAAAAAAAAGAAGAAAATTAGATTAAAAATTGGTAAATTTACAATTCTTGTCTTTTTACTTGATTTAATTGTTATAGATGGGTTGTTTGTGATTAAAAGTGAAAAATTTAAAGCTTTTTGGATACCTACGGCAATGACGACAATGTCTCATAAGTATTTGGCTTATACTTTATATGATGAGGAAACTGTTAATAAAGTTATGAGTGAAAACTATATTGAAAAAAATAGTGAAGAAATTAATCTTGATGATATTATAATAGGTGATAATAAAGAGAAAAAACATTATAGTTCTAAATATGAACAAGAATTATTTACTAGAATGGAAAATAATGAAGTATATAAAATTATTCGTATTAATGAAACTAAATATAAAGGATATTTAACAGTTATATATGATCCTAGTGATGTTAGTTTGGCTGTTTCTGATAAACTTGGTAAAGCAGGTCGCTCTGTTAATACTCTTGTAAAAAATAATGAGGGTCTTGTAGGTATTAATGGTGGTGGTTTTGAAGATTTAGATGGTTGGGGTAATGGTTCTATACCATATGGAGCAATCATAAAAGATGGACAATTAATTTGGCAACATGCTGGTGGTAGTGGTGGATTAATTGGTTTTACAAAGGATCATAAAATGTATTTAACGGATAAAAAACCGCAAGAAGCTATTGCCGATGGTATGATGGATGCAATAGAGTTTGGACCTAATTTAATTGTCAATGGTAAAGTTAGTAAAATACATGGTGATGGTGGTTGGGGTACAGCACCTAGAAGTGTTATAGCCCAAAGAAAAGATGGAGTGGTTTTGTTCCTAATAATAGAAGGTAGATTACCTGGTTATAGTGTTGGGGCAACTATGAATGATGTCATTGATATTTTACTTAAATATAAAGCCTATAATGCAGCTAATTTAGATGGTGGAGCTTCAAGTACAATGAGTGTAGAAGGTAAGCTTTGGAATAGACCTAGTGCTGGGGCTGAATATGGTGGTAGAACAGTTTCTAATGCTTGGATTATTACTAATAAAGAAGGTAAACCAGCTCAGGCACCTAACAAAAATGATTATAAGTAGGAATTCCTACTTTTTCTTTTTACTTTTATTGTTTTATATTAAAAAAAATGATAAAATGATTCTAGAGTAGGTGGTATTTTGGCTAAGAAAAATGGTAATAATAAAAATCTAATATGGGTTATTGTAGTTTTTGTAACTATTTATATTGTAGGTAATATTGTTTCTAGTATAACTAGTTTTTTTGGTACAGTTGATGACTATACATATTCGAATAAAACATTTTCTTTATTGTCAAGTTCAGAGAATAAAGTGTTTGATTCAGAATTAAAAAAATTTGCTAAAGATAATGGATTTGATATTCAAATTGAATATGATGATACATTAAAGATTACAAAAAGATTAAATGCTTCAGAAGAATTTGATGCTGTTTGGTTATCTAATTCGATTTGGATGTATTCGCTTGATTCTAGCAAAGTGAAAGTAACTGATACAAAATCAACTAGTATTAATCCTATTGTTTTAGCAATTCGTAAATCTAAAGCTGAAGAATTAGGATTTATAGATAAGGATATTTATACACAAGATATTGTTAATGCTGCTAGTGATGGAAGATTAAAATTTAGTATATCTAATCCTGTTACTACTAATAGTGGTGCTAGTGCTTATTTGGGAATTTTGACTACTTTAGCTGGTAATCCAGAAGTGTTAACTTCAGAAATGATTAATGATCCGGAATTAAAAGATAAGCTTAAAAGTTTCTTTTTGGGAGTTGAAAGATCTATTGGAGATGAGGATTCTTTAGAAGAGCTTTTCTTAAATGGAGATTATGAAGCCGTATTTACTTATGAATCAGCTATTATTAATATTAATAAAGAGCTTAATAAAAAAGGTAAAGAACCATTATATGCTTTATATCCTATAGATGGGGTATCTATTTCTGATAGCCCAATTGGGTATATTGATCATGGTAGTGAAAAAAAGAAAGAAGAATATGAAAAACTAGTGGGATACTTAGTGGGAAAAGACGGTAAAAAGTTACTTGCTAAATATGGTAGGAGAACTTGGTTTGGAGGAGTTACTAATACTGCTGATAAAAAAGTGTTTAATCCAGATTGGGGAATTGATACTACTAAGTATATTTCACCACTTAAATATCCAGCAACTTCAGTAATAAAAGAGGCATTATATTTATATCAAAATGCTCTTAGAAAGCCAGTACATGTTGTATTTTGTTTAGATTACTCTGGTAGTATGCTACGTGATAGTAGATATGATAATTTGATTGATGCAATGGACTATATATTAACTGATCGGGCAGAAGCAGATTTGTTACAATTTTCAGAAGAGGATATAGTTGAGATTATTCCATTTTCTTCGGAGGCGGAAGATGTTTGGGAAGGATCAAATGAAGAGTTGCTTGCGAAAATTAAAAGTAGATCACCTGGTGGTGAAACAGCACTTTATCCTGCTACAAAGCGTGCATTAGAACTTTTAGATGATGAAGATAAAAACAAGTTTAATATTTCTGTTATAGTGATGACTGATGGCCAAGGAAATGTTGGTACTTTTGAATCATTAGAAAAGTATTATAAAGAAAGAAAGTTAAGTATTCCAATTTATTCAATTAAATTTGGGGCAGCAGATGAACGACAATTACAAAATTTACAATTATTATCAAATGGAAAAGTCTTTGATGGTACTACTAGTTTGGTGGAAGCGTTCATGGAAGTAAGAGGATACAACTAGGAGGTGCATGATGAAGAATAAGGAAATATTTTCGGCAGCAATAGGTGGAGCTTTTTTTGCAATACCTTATCTTGCTTTATCGGCACCTTTATTGCCTTCGTTAGTAATAGGGGCAGCAGCTTTTGGTGCCGGACAATTAGTTTTAGGTGAAAACAAGTTGACACTTAAAGATACAAATAGAAATTTATATGAAACATTGGAATATTCAAAAAGACAAAATAAGCATATTTTGGAAATGATTCCTAATATAGAAGATGAAAGTATAAAGAAAGAGTTAAATGAGATACATGATTCGGTATCTAAAATAATTAATACAATTTCAAAAAATCCGGAAAAGGTAAAGCAAGCAAATAACTTTTTTGACTACTATTTACCAATTACTATTAAATTAATTGATCGCTATGATGAGATTGAAAATCAAAAGCTTTCTTCATCAGAAAGTGCCAAGTTTTTAAAATCAACTAATAAAATGGTTAGTGAAATAAATTCAGCATATAGAAAAATATTATCGGAATTATATCGAAAAGATATTTTAGATATGGATGTTGAAATGAAGGTTTTTGATTCATTATTAAAAGCGGATGGTATCGATAGTTCAGATTTGAAAGTTAAGAAGGAGGAAGAACATGAAAAGTAAGAAAATTATAGGAATAGTAATTTTTGTAGTGTTGGTGCTTGCTATTATTGGTATTAAGTTTTTTGGATTAAATGGTGAAGGCAGTGTTAATGGCTTAACTACTGTTTATGTTGCTACTGGAGGCGGAAAAGAAGATTTTTTAGCAGATGAAGATGTTATTAAAATACTTCGAAAAAAATACAAATTAAATGTTGTTTTCGATAATTGGAGTAATGGTAAAACTGTTCAATTGCCACTTATAAGAGAATCTGTTGGGTTAGGTAATAGTGATATTGCTAATGCATTATCTAGTGGAAGTAGTAGTTATACTATTCATTCTGATGGTGTTTCTACATATGATGCATTATTTACTTCGGATCAAAGATTTTATGACTACTATAAGTTATATCCTGATAAAGAGAAAGGTGAAGCTGATCGCTATAGTGTAAAAGGTGGTAATCTAACTTTAAATACGCCAATCGTAATATATAGTTGGAAAGAAGTTGTAGATGCTTTGATGAATGAGGGAATAGTTACAGAAACAGATGGAGTTTACTATATAAGTGATATGACTAAACTAATGAATTATATCCTAGAAGGTAAAAAATGGTCGGATATTGGTATTAATGGTTTGTATGGTAATCTTAATATTGCTTCAACTGATCCTGTTACATCAAGTCCTGGAGCAACATATTATGGTCTTTTACTTTCTGTGTTGAGTGAAGGACAAGTAACAGTTGATAATATCAATGACAATTTACCAAAATTGAAACAATTCTATATTAAATCTGGGTATATGAATAATACTCCAGCTGATTTATTTGATAGATATTTGAAAGTTGGTATGGGTGGACAACCAATGATTGTGGATTATGAAAAAAGTATTATAGATTTTGCAAATTCAAGTCCTGATGATTTTGAAACAGTGAAAGATCAAATAAGAATTTTGTATCCATCACCAACGATTTGGAATTCGCATTGTTTTGCTTATTTCACTGATAATGGTGAAAAACTATATAAGGCATTTGATGATAAAGAAATTCAGCAAATTGCTTGGGAGCGTTATGGATTCCGTACTGGTATTACTGGTGGTGAATATGATGTATCATCAATTGGTATTGGGGTACCACAGACTATAACAAGTACCGTATCTAGTTTAAAAATGGATACTTATAATGAATTAATAGAATATTTAAAGAATGGAGAATAAAAGTATGAATGAGTTAGAACTAAAATTAGAAAGTGCTAAAGCAGAAAAGAATGTTGAGGGGTTAGTTACTAGTAGTGAAGAAGTAACAGAAGAAAAGATTGAAGAATCATTAAACTATGATTTATTAAGTGCTGAAGAGAAAAAAGCTATTGATGAATTTGTTGAAAAGATTGATGTCTTTGATTCAACACAAGTATTACAATTTGGTGCAGCATCACAAAATAAAATTTCTGAATTTTCAGATGAAGTATTAGAAGATGTAAAAACTAAAAATACAGGGGCTGCTGGTGAATTACTTGCTGATTTAGTTGCGCAAATTAAATCATTTGATGGAGATGTTACTGCTGATAAAAAAGGATTAGCTAAATTATTTTCTAATGCTAAAAAAGAAGTTGATAAACTAATCGCTAAATATACTAAGATTGAAAAAAATATTGATACAATTGAAGGTGGACTTGAAAAAGATAAGATTCAAATGTTAAAAGATATCGCAACATTTGATACAATGTATGAAAAAAATCTTACTTACTTTAAAGAAATATCATTATACATTATTGCTGGTGAGAAAAAACTTGAAGAATTAAGGGAAAAAGTATTACCAGAATTAAAAAAGAAGGCTGAAGAGTCTGGTGAACAAATAGATGCTCAAAAGGTTAATGATATGGAAAATACAATTAATCGTTTTGAGAAAAAAATATATGATTTAAAAACTACTAGAATTATTTCTATTCAAATGGCTCCACAAATTAGATTATTACAAAATAATGAAGCTGAACTTGTAGAAAAAATTCAAAGTTCTATTACTAATACAATTCCATTATGGAAAAATCAAATGGTATTGGCTTTAGGTATTTCTAATGCTAAAAGAGCATTAAAAAATCAACAAGCTGTTTCTAATTTAACTAATGAAATGTTAAAGAAAAATAGTGAAACATTAAAACAAGGATCAATTGATATTGCTAAAGAATCTGAAAGAGCAATTATTGATATTGAAACACTTAAGAAAACTAATGCTGATATTATCGAGACTTTAGATGCAGTTATTGAAATTCATAAAAATGGACGTGTTCAAAGACAAGCTGCTGAGAAAGAACTTCAAGAAATTGAAAAAGAACTTAAGGCAAAAATGTTAGAAATTAATATGAAATAATAAGTCGCCGATATTCGTCGGCTTATTTTTGAGGTGATATTTATGAATAAAGATTATTTAGCAGATGTTTATAAAGATTTTTTTGGAGAAGGTGCTCTTGCTCCGGAAAAAGAGGAAGAAATAAAAGAAGATTTTGACATTGATGAAATTGATTCTTTATTAATAGAAGAGGAATCTAAAGATTTATTAAAGAAAGTAATTACTTATATTAAAGATCATGTTGAAAAGAAAGATAATAATTATCTAGATTTTAATTTTATTATTCAAAGTGATAATAAAGAAGTGATAAAGAAAATAGAGGATATTTTAAAAACTGTTATTTCTAAATATAAATATTTAGATGGTGATAAAAGTAGTAAATGTTCTTTTTATGATAATGACACTTTAGATAAAATTAGAGAAGTATTTAATAGTAAGATTATTATTCTTAAAGATATAAAAGGTTTTGAATTAAGAGATGATAGTTTTAAGAAGAGTTTCTTCCATTTATTAAGGGAAAATTTAGAGAATAAGATGATTATTATTGAGGGTGTTAAAGAGGAAATAGATTATTTATTTGAATATGATTCTTTGCTTCGAAGTAATAAATTTCCATTTATATTAATTGGTAAAGATCCTGATGTCTTGGATGTTTATCATGAGGTTTTAGGTATTACTAAATTAAGTGAAGAGGATGAATTCTCATTAAAAGTATTAGACTATATTTCTGATACTTATCCTAAAAAAGATATAGATTATGTTAATTATAGGGATAATTTATGTCGAGAGATAGCATTAAATCATGAAGTTCCTAAGGTTGAAAGTGAAAAAACTCTTGATGAGATATTTGAAAAATTAAATGAATTAGTCGGACTTGAGAAAGTAAAGAAGACATTACATGAATTAGTTGACTATATGAATTTACAAAAGAAGAGTACTGATTTAAAACTAAATAATATTAATTTACATATGGTATTTTTAGGCAATCCAGGTACTGGTAAAACGACAGTTGCGAGGATTATAGTTGATATTTTATATAATTTGAAATACATTAAACAAAATAAATTAATAGAGGTATCTAGTAAAGATTTAGTGGCAGAATATGTTGGACAGACTGCTCCTAAGACAATGAGTGTCGTAGAACGGGCAAAGGGAGGTGTTTTGTTTATTGATGAAGCATATGCTTTAGCAAATGATACTGGACAAAACTCTTATAATGCTGAAGCTATTGCGACACTTATTAAAGCAATGGAAGATTATCGAGATGATTTAGTAGTTATTTTTGCGGGGTATACAAAAGAGATGCAGGCTTTCTTAGATTCTAATTCAGGAATTGTTTCTAGAATTGGTTATACTTTAGAGTTTGATGATTATACTGAAGATGAACTTGTTAAAATATTTGATGGTATGATGAAAAAGGCAGGATTTACTGTTGAAGAAGATGCTTATTTAGAACTTAGAAAAATTATTAGAGAAAACAAAGATAATAAGAATTTTGGTAATGCTCGATTTGTTAGAAATGTATATGAAAAAACAATTATTAAGCATGCCGCTAATACTAGAGATAAGAAGAGAAAGAGTATTTTAGCTACTATTAAGAAGGAAGATATTTCTTGTGAAAATGTTAGGGGCTAATGTGTTATAATTAATATAATATGGGAGGTTATTTATGATGAAAATAATGGATGGAAATGAAGCTGCTGCTTATGTATCATATAATTTTACAGAAGTAGCTGGAATATATCCAATTACACCAGCTAGTCCAATGGCAGAATTAACTGATAAATGGGCTAGTGAAAATAAACTTAACTATTTTGGAACTCCAGTAAAAGTAGTTGAAATGGAGAGTGAAGCAGGAGCAGCTGGTATGGTTCATGGTTCACTTCAAGCAGGGGCTTTGACAACTACTTATACTGCAAGTCAAGGATTATTATTAATGATTCCAAATATGTATAAGATTGCTGGAGAGATGCTTCCTTGTGTAATAAATGTTGCAGCAAGAAGTTTAGCTACACACGCATTATCTATTTTTGGAGATCATCAAGATGTATATGCAGCAAGAGCAACTGGTTTTGCGATGCTTGCATCAAGTTCTGTACAACAAGTAATGGATTTGACAGGAGTTGCTCATTTGTCAGCAATCAAGTCAAGTTTACCATTTATGAATTTCTTTGATGGATTTAGAACTAGTCATGAGTTGCAAAAAGTAGAATTAATCGATACTGAAAAATTAAAGAAATTAATAGATGAAAAAGCTCTTGATAAATTTAGAGAAAGAGCTATGAATCCTAATAGACCAACAATTAGAGGTACAGCCCAAAATGAAGATATTTATTTCCAAGCTACAGAAGTTAGAAATGAGTATTATAATAAATTACCAGATATTGTTGCAGATTATATGGAAGATATTAATAAATTAACAGGAAGAAATTATAAACCATTTAACTATTATGGAAGTAAAACTGCTAATAAAGTAATAGTTGCTATGGGGTCTGTCTGTGAAACAATTAGGGAAACTGTTGAATATTTGGTAAAAGAGAAAAATGAAAATATTGGTTTAATGGAGGTACATCTATATCGACCATTTAGTTCAAAATATTTCTTAAACGAGTTACCTAAAACAGTTAAGAAGATTGCAGTACTTGATCGTACTAAAGAAGCTGGTGCTAGTGGAGAACCATTATATTTAGATGTTATTAAAACAATTAAAGAAGTAGATGCTAGAGTAAGTGTTTATGGGGGTAGATATGGTTTATCTAGTAAGAATACTACTCCAGCAATGATTAAAGGTATATTTGACTTTTTAGATACAAGGGAAGTTCATAATAACTTTACGGTAGGTATAGAAGATGACATTACTAATTTAAGTGTTCCATATGATCCTAAATTTATGGTACCTAATAGTGCTGTTGAATTCTTAATTTATGGTTATGGTAGTGATGGTATGGTATCAGCATCAAAAGATTTAATGAAAATTACTGGTACTTATACTAATGCTTATGTTCAAGGATATTTTCAATATGATTCTAAGAAGAGTGGTGGAGTTACTATTTCTAATTTAAGATTTGGTAAGAAGCCAATTACATCTACTTATTATGTTGAAAAAGCAAATATTGTTGTTTGTACTAAAGATGCATATTTAAAAAGATTGAAAATGCTAGAAAAAATTGATGAAAAAGGAGTATTTATTCTAAATACGAATAAGAGTCCTGATGAAGTTTTAGCTAGTATGAGTAATCATGATAAAAAGATCTTACAAAATAAGAAAGTTAAAATGTTTATAGTTGATGCTAGTAAGATAGCATTTGATGCCGGTCTTCCTGGTAAGATTAGTACGATAATGGAGACAATTATTTTTAAACTTGGTAAGATTGTTGATTTTGAGTTTGCCATTCAAAAGATAAAAGAAAACTTAACTACTAAGTTTGCTAATAAGGGTGGGGGATTAGTTGAGAAAAATATTAAGGCAATTGATTCAGCACTTGAATGTTTAATACCAGTTAAAGTTCCTTATGTAGATTTTGATAAAGAAATAAATCCAAAGAAGAGTTTATTTGAAGTTATTGATTCTATGGAAGGTGATAGTCTACCAGTTAGTAGTTTTATTAAAATGCCTAATGGTCAATATGAAGCTGGTACATCAAAACTTGATAAACGTGATAGTAGTGATATGGCTCCTTGCTACAATCCAGAAAATTGTATTTCATGTAATATGTGTAGTTTAGTTTGTCCACATGGAGTTATTAGACCTTTCTTGTTAGATGAGAAGGAAGTGCTTGATGCAAATGAAGCTGTTACTAGACATTTACTTGATGCCAATATAAAGGATAAAGATTATAAGTTTACTATAGGTGTTAGTTTGCCTGACTGTACAGGATGTGGACTTTGTAGTGAAGTTTGTCCAGGTAAGGCAGGTGCTAAAGCGCTAGTCATGAAGATGAAACATGAACTGCTTGAAGATAAGAGAGATGAGGAATACAAATATTTATTTGATGAAGTAAAAGAGAAGAAAGATGTCATGCCAGTTAATACAGTTAAGGGAAGTCAATTTGTTAAACCTAAATTTGAATTTCCTGGAGCTTGTGCTGGTTGTGGAGAAACACCTTATCTTAAATTATTAACACAGTTATTTGGTGAGAGGATGATTGTTGCTAATGCGACGGGATGCTCATCTATTTATGGAGCTAGTATGCCATCTATGCCATATAGTATTCCATGGGCTAACTCATTATTTGAAGATAATGCTGAATTTGGTTTTGGTATGCGAATAGCTGATAAAACAATGAAAAATCAAATAGTAGCTTTAATTGAAAATAATATGAATTTAGTTAAGAAGAGTGAGGCAGACATTTATAAAGCTTATTGTAAAGAAATAACGGAAGAAACTGCCGATAAATTACTTAGTGTTATTGATGATACGAAGATAGATAGATTATTAAAATTAAAAGACTTTGTTAGTCCTAAATCAGTATGGATGATTGGTGGAGATGGTTGGGCATATGATATTGGTTATAATGGAATTGATCATGTCTTAGCTAACAAGGAAAATGTCAATATCCTAGTACTTGATACAGAAGTATATTCAAATACTGGAGGACAAGCTTCTAAATCTACGAGAAGTGGTGCAGTTGCGAAATTCGCAGCTAGTGGAAAAGATGGTTCTAAAAAGAATTTAGCTAAAATGGCCTTAGCTTATCCACATGTTTATGTTGGTACTATTTCTTTAGGTGCTAATCCAATGCAGGCTATAAAAGTTATGAGAGAAGCCGAAGCATATAATGGACCTTCAATCATAATTGCTTATGCACCATGTATTGCGCAAGGAATTATTAAAGGAATGAAGAATAGTATAAATGAAGAAAAAGCAGCAACTGAGGCAGGATACTTCCCATTATTCCATTATAATCCTGAGAATAATGAATTTAAGGTTGATAGTAAAGCTGATTTTTCTAAGTTTGATGAATTCTTACTAGGAGAAGATAGGTATAATTCATTAAAGAAACTTAATAAAAATGCTAATCAATTACTTGATAAAAATAAAAAAGAAGCAGAAGAGACGTATGAATATTACAAGTCACTTGAAAGTAGTGTAGAAGAATAAATATGCTTAAAAAGCATATTTTTCTTTATTTTTTAAGCATTTTGTGGTATAATCTTAGTAATTTGAAGGGGAATGGTATTATGGCAAGAAAAGAAGATTATGAAGAATATTATGATGACTACTATGAAGTTGATGATCATGAAGAATATGAAGATTATGATGATACTACTACAAAGGTAGTTGTTAAGAAGAAAAATGATAAAACGTGGATTGATATTTTGGCTTTTATTTCAACATGGTTTATTAGAATAGGTATGGTAATTGCCATTATATTATTTATCTACTTTATTATTACTTTAAAAATAGGAAAAGCACTATTATTTTTAATTGGTTTAGCAGTAGCTTTTGGATTTGGATATTTATTTATGTGCTGTCTAGATTGGTTAACTACAAATAATTAATTTATATAACAAAAAAAGACGTCGGCCACGTCTTTTTTAGTTTTTAATCTAAGAAGCTGTCCCCCTGAGGCCAGCTTCCAAAAAGAATAAAAAGGGGTTGGCTAGTGTGATACTAGCGACCAATTCGCCTAATTCCGAATTGGTAGTTCTTATACTAATCGAAAAGGTTATATTTGTCAACAAAAAATGCAAAAAAAATTAATTTTTTTTTTAAGTCTTTTTTAGTTAAAATAAGTGTTTATATTTAGCACTTGTTTATATAAGAAAAACTTATAATACAAAGGATTTTTAATAATTAATAAATAATAAAAATAAAGTAGATTTTTCTTTAAAAAAAAATGAAAATATGATACAATATGCCAAGAAGGAAGTGGTGGTATGGCAGAACTTAAAGATGTTAAGGGAATTGGTCCTAAGAGTCTTTCTTTATTAAATAAAATAGGTATAAATACAATTGAAGATTTAGTTACCCATTATCCTTTTAGATATGATGTTTTAAAAAGAGATAATTTAGCTGAGATAGAAGATGGCGAAAAGATCATTATTGATGGTAAAGTTGAAAGTGTCCCAATTTTGATGCGCTTTAAAGCAGGCTTAAATAAAATGAATTTTCGACTTGTAACAGCTAGTGGAGTAGTTGGTGTTTCAATTTTTAATAGAGCTTTTTTAAAAAGTAAATTGTTAGTCGGAACAGATGTTATTGTGATTGGAAAACTTGATAAGAGTAAGAATGTAATTACAGCGAATGATTTAAAGATGGGGACACTTACAAATAGTGTTAAAATAGAACCTGTATATCATTGTACAAGTGGATTAACTAGTAAGAATATGTCTACTTATATAAATATGGCATTACTTATGTATGGTCGTGATGTAATGGATTATATTCCTGATGAATATAGAGATAGATATAATTTTGTTAATAAGAAGACAGCTTTAAATATTATTCATAATCCTAGTACAGCAGAAAAATTAAAAGAAGTTACAATTAGATTAAAGTATGAAGAATTATTTCAATTTATGTTTAAAATAAATTATTTGAAGATTCAAAATAAAAAAGAAAAAAATGGTTTAGTTAGAAATATTGATCGTGATAAATTAGATAAGTTTATTGGTAAGATTCCTTTTGAACTTACTAATGATCAAAAACTAGCAATAGATGAGATTATTACTGATTTAGAAGCACCTAGTAGGATGAATAGATTATTACAAGGTGATGTTGGTAGTGGTAAAACTGTAGTTGCTTTTACGGCAATGTATGCTAATTACTTATGTGGATATCAAAGTGCTTTAATGGCCCCTACTGAGATTTTAGCTACTCAACATTATCTTAATTTAGAGAAGTTTTTAAAGGGGAGTAGGGTAAAAGTTGCTCTACTTACAGGATCAACTTCAAAGAAAGAAAAAAATGAGATTTATAAAGGCTTAATGACGGGTACTATTAATATGGTTATTGGTACTCATGCTTTAATTCAAGATGAAGTTATTTATAATAATTTAGGACTTGTTATTACTGATGAACAACATCGATTTGGTGTTCATCAAAGAGCTAATTTAAAGAATAAGGGAATAAAACCAGATGTTTTATATATGAGTGCAACTCCAATCCCTAGAACTTATGCTTTGACTATTTTTGGTGATATGGATGTTTCTACTATTAAAGAAAGACCTAAGGGTAGACAAAAAATAGATACATTTGTTAAAAAGAATAGTGAAATTACTGATGTTTTAAAAATGATGTATGAAGAATTAAAAAAGAAACATCAAATATATGTAATTGCACCACTTATTGAAGAAAGTGAAAACTCTGATTTAACAACAGTTAATGAATTAAAAGATCAGATGAAATTAGCTTTTAAAGATAAATATAAGATTGATATTGTTCATGGTAAAATGGCTAGTGGAGCTAAAGACTTAATAATGGAACAATTTAAAAATAATGAAGTACAAATACTTATTTCCACAACAGTTGTGGAAGTAGGAGTAGATGTTCCTAATGCTACGACGATGGTTATTTTTGATGCTGATAGATTTGGTCTTTCTACACTTCATCAATTACGTGGTAGAGTAGGTAGAGGTACATCAAAGAGTCAATGTATTTTAATCAGTGATAGCGATGCAGAGCGCCTTAAGATAATGGAAAGAGAAGATGATGGGTTTGTTATTGCGGAAGAGGATTTTAAACTACGTGGACATGGAGATTTATTTGGTACTAAGCAAAGTGGTGATATGACATTTAAGATTGCAAGTATCAAAAATGATTATAAAATTCTTTTACAAGCAAAGAAAGATTCAAAAGAATATTTATTAAATAAAGACTCAGATAGTGATGAAATAAAGAATTTATTAATAAATTCAATAACGAATGGCTAAATATCTTTACAGAGTATTCTCTGTAAAGATAATTTTTTTTATAAAAGCCAATTGACAATTCATAAATTATACCTTATGATTAAGATGCGTGATGTATGTCACGCCGATATCTCTCACATTTTGTGAGAGTATATTCAACCGAACCCCCTGAAGACACTGTCGTGAGACAGTGTCACTTTATTTTATAAGGGCTTTAGAAGTTTTGGTTTTTTTCTAGATACCATACAGATACCAAAAATTCGAAAAACTTGATATTTTTAATTGTTTATTTCAGTTTGTATACGTTTATGTAATTTTGACAAAGATATAAAAGTATGATATTATGTATACAGATGAAGGAAACTTCATAAAATAAAAAAGGGAACATTCAGTTTTTGCATGTTGAATGTCTACCCAAATTTCTTTGTTAGACATTTAAGTCATAGACTTAAGTGTCATTTTTTTATTACTAAAACCAGTAAGGTTAAGAGTAGTAAAATGAGTGATATGTAGCGAAGCAACTTTATGTTGTATTTACGTTTTTTCATTCTCTCAAATCTCCTCTCTATGTTGGATTGGAGGTAGACACTCAACAACTAAATGTTCCTAAGATTAGTATATCAAATATATGTTCTACGTCAATATATATTTCTAGATACCATACAGATACCAAAAATTCGAAAAACTTGATATTTTTAATTGTTTATTTCAGCTTGTATACGTTTATGTAATTTTGACAAAGATATAAAAGTATAATATTATGTATACAGATGAAGGAAACTTCATAAAATAAAAAAGGAACACTTAATTTTCAGAGATTGAGTGTTACCCAAAAGTTTTTGGTTTGCACCTATCTCAATGTTGAGTTAGGTGCTTCTTTTATTTTAGTGTTAAGAAAAAATACTATGAAAAGAACAAGTAAATATAAAAGTTATGATATAATTACGATGGGTGATATAATGGGTTGTACTTTGGAGACAAAAGAAATATCAAAAAAAGATTTTTTAAAACTAAAAGAAGATGATTTATTTTTTGTAACTAATCCTGGGAGAATGGGAGATATTGATGGCTCAACATTTGTTATAGAAAAAGATGGTAATTTTATAAAATATAGAGTTGGTGGTTGGTGTTTAAATAATAAATCAGATAAGGATATTTCTTATGGTGAATTTTTAGATCAATTTCCTAAATGGGAAGAGGCATTAAAAAAGTACTTTGTGGATGATAAGTATTCCGAAAAATATATTTACGTTGATATGGGATTTGGAAATAGTTTGTGTGTTGATAAGAGAATCTATGAAGAGTTTTATCCATACCTATTAGAAAAAGTTAAAGAGCAGGACTTGTATGATGATAGAAGAGAAGATTATAACCCTTGTTTAAATTATTCATCATGGGAACCTGCTTTAGAAGCTATGATTGCGAAAAAAAATAAGGAGTAATTTTATGAATGAATATATTAATTTAGATGTGAATAATATTTTAGATGAACATATTTGCTGCGCTATAGGTGATCCTAAGCATCAAGCTGGTGTTGATAAGAAAAAAGAATGGATTAAGAGTAAGTTTAGTGATGGTCATGTATTTCGAAAATTAAATGCTAGAGGAAAGATATTTATTGAATATGAACCAATTGAGACTGCTTGGGTACCGGTTATTGGTAAAAATTATGAATATATTTATTGTTTATGGGTAGCTGGTAGTTTTAAAGGAAAAGGTATTGCTAAAGAGTTGTTAGAGTATGCTATTAATGATGCTAAGAGTAAGAAAATGAGTGGTATATGTACTTTAGTTACTAAGAAAAAGAAACCATTTATTGGTGATAAAAAGTTCTTTGAACATTTTGGTTTTAAAGTAGTGGATACTATTGATGACTATGAATTATTAGCTTTACAGTTTGATAATAGTGATACTCCTAAATTTAGTGATAGTGCTAGACGTATGGAAATAGATAGTGTTGACTTTACAATTTACTATTCTAATGAATGTCCTTATGTAGAATATGAAGTAAAAGAATTAAGTGACTATGCTAATAGTAAGAACATTAAATTAAATTTTGTTAAAATAGATTCCTTAGAGAAAGCAAAGAATGCTCCTTGTATTATTAATAATTGGGCTAATTTTTATAAAGGAAAATTTCTATCTAATACTATTTTAAATGCTAATAGTTTTGAAAAATTATTAAAGTAGGTGAATTATGGATAGTAAATTATTAATACAAGCCATAATTAAATTTTTAATGGGATTGATACTTGTTGGTTTATTATTATTTATACCAGGTACATTTAACTATACTAATGCTTGGTTATTTATGGGATTATTATTTATACCTATGTTTTTTGTAGGATTAATTTTATATTTTAAAAATCCTGATTTACTTAAAAGTAGATTAGATGTTAGGGAAAAAGAATCTGAACAAAAGGAAGTTTTACTATATAGTAGTTTAATGTTTATTAGTGGTTTTGTAGTGGCAGGATTAAACTATCGTTATAGCTTAATTATTCTTCCTAGGAGTATTGTAATAATTGCTTCTATTATATTTATTGTATCTTATATTTTATATGGCGAAGTATTAAGGGAAAATTCATTTTTGTCTAGGACTATTGGTGTTAGAAATAATCAAAAAGTTATTGATACAGGTTTATATGGAATAGTTAGACATCCGATGTATATGATTACTATTATTTTATTTTTGATGATACCTTTAATACTTGGTTCAATTATTTCATTTTTTATATTTCTTATGTATCCTTTTATTATTATTAAGAGGATTAAGAATGAAGAAATCATATTAGAAAAAGAATTAAAAGGGTATAGCGAATATGAAAATAAGGTTAAGTATCGATTGATTCCGTATATTTGGTAGTTTATATGAATGGATTATTGTTAAATATAGATAAACTACATACTACGGAGTTAGGTGCTAAGAGAATAAAAAAGAATCTTAAATTAAATGGTGATGTGGTTAGTTATTGTAGGAATAAAATTTTAGATAATAGTTGCTATATTTATAAGATTGGTAAAAATTGGTATTGTGAAGTAGACAGTATTATAATCACAATAAATTCGTATAGTTATACTATTATTACAGCACATATGATATAATAATATTATTAAAGGAGAACTGTTTATGAGAGATGAGATATTTGAAGAGGATTTAGAACAAGTAGTAGGTGGTGTTCCACAAGAAGTTGGGGAAGAAATGGCTAGAGATCTTATTTATGGAGAAGAAGAAAAAGCAGCTCTTGATGAAATGTTCTACAGTGATTTTGAAGAAATAAAGGCAAATGAACAACTTGATAATGAAGGACATATTGTTAAATAAAAGGAAGTAGAGATACTTCCTTTTTTTATATAATTTAATAAATTTGCTAGGGATAAGTTTTATGTACAAATTAAATGTTAATAAAAAATAGGGGGTTAAAATTCTTATTTGTTGATATATAACGACTTATGTTTTTTTTTACTGTTTTTTTAAAAATGATATTTACATTAAAAAGATAAAATTAAAAAAATAGATAAAAAAAATATTGCGTATTTATTCTGGATATAGTAAGATAAATTTGGTTATAAAAGATCAAAAATACATGGAGGTAATATATGGAAAAAGATGTGTTAAATGACCTTGTGGTTGTAAAAAGAAGTGGACAAAGAGTTGCTTTTAATGAGACTAAAGTTGCTCTTGCTATAAAAAAGGGGTTCGATAGTGTATATGAAGATTATGATGAAAAAAATGTTAATAAAGTAAAGGAAAAAGTAATAGACTATATTGCTAAGAATTATCAAGATCGTAAGACTATTGGTGTTGAAGATGTTCAAGATATTATTGAAGATATTTTGAAAAAGCAAAAATATGAGGAAGTATATGAATCATATAAAGGATATCGTGATAGAAGAACAGCATCACGTGAAGCATTTGTTGTTAAGCAACAGCATAAATTCGTTAAAGCAATTGAATCTTTAGGATTAAAAAGTGCATCTGAGGAGAACTCTAAAAGAGAAAATGCTAATGTTGATGGTGATGGACCAATGGGAACAATGTTACATTTTGGTTCTACAGTATCAAAGGAATTTGCTAAAGCCTATTTAATGGATAATAAGTATGCTAGAGCTCATGATGAAGGATTAATTCATATTCATGACTTGGATTTCTGGGCAATGGGTACAACAACATGTACACAAATTGATTTAAATAAATTGTTTAAGAATGGTTTTTCAACTGGACATGGATTTTTAAGAACACCAAACTCTATTGCTTCATATACAGCACTTGCTGCTATAGCAATACAGTCAAATCAAAATGAACAACATGGTGGTCAAAGTATTCCAGCATTTGATTATTATATGGCTCCTGGTGTTTTAAAGACATTTAAAAAGGAATTTAAGCAAGAATTATCTAATTTACTTAAATTTGAGGGCTTTGATGAATATATTAATTTTGATAATGTAATTGAAGTTATTGATAAATTAAATACTATTGAATTTGATTTAGAAGTGTTTTCTGAATTTATGAAGAGTGAGAAAGTTAAAGAGATATTTAATGTAGCTTATACTAATGCTCTTAATAAGACCGATAGACAAACATTCCAAGCAATGGAAGCATTTATTCATAATTTAAATACAATGCACTCTAGAGCTGGGGCACAAGTACCATTTTCATCAGTTAATTTTGGAACTGATACTTCACCTGAAGGAAGAATGGTTATTAAGAATTTCTTACTTGCAACTGATAGTGGATTAGGGCATGGAGAAACTCCAATATTCCCTATATCAATCTTTAAGGTAAAAGAAGGTATTAATTATAATCCTGGAGATCCAAGTTATGATTTATTTAGATTAGCTTGTAGAGTTTCTGCTAAAAGATTATTCCCTAACTTTTCATTCTTAGATTCAAGTTTTAACAAACAATTCTTAGTAGATGGTGATTATACTACTGAAGTTGGATATATGGGATGTCGTACAAGAGTACTTGCTAATGTTTGTGGACCTTCAGTTACTCCTGGAAGAGGAAATTTAAGTTTTACTTCAATCAATCTTCCAAGAATTGGTATTAAACATGGTATTGCTCTTGGTGAAAGAAAGAAAGCCGATATGAAGGGCTTTTATGAAGAGTTGGATGCAACAATGGATTTAGTTAAGAATCAATTATTACAAAGATTTGAATGTCAATGTTCTAAGACTAGAGCTAATTTCAAATTCTTAATTGGTTCACATGTTTGGATTAATAGTGAAAAGCTTGGAAATAGTAAACTTAGAACTGTTTTAAAACATGGTACTTTATCAATTGGTTTTATAGGTTTAGCTGAAACGCTTAAAGCTTTAATTGGTGAACATCATGGAGAGAGTGAAAAAGCTCAAAAACTTGGAATTGAAATTATTAAACATATGCGTGAAAGATGTGATATGTATTGTCAAGAATACAATCTAAACTTCACTTGTTTGGCAACTCCAGCTGAAGGATTATCAGGAAGATTT
The DNA here is from genome assembly GCA_017433415.1 of Bacilli bacterium. Classification (GTDB taxonomy): domain Bacteria; phylum Bacillota_I; class Bacilli_A; order RF39; family UBA660; genus UBA3789. The sequence continues at coordinate 13,868 of JAFRHI010000019.1, read as the reverse complement.
GTTGGAATTGATAAATCAATCTATGGAAAATTAAAAGGAATAACTGATCGTGATTATTATACTAATTCATTCCATGTGCCAGTTTATTATAGAACTACTGTAAAGCATAAAATGGAAGTTGAAGGGGTATATCATAAATTTACTAATGCTGGACATATTTCATATGTTGAATTGGATGGAGATACAGTTAATAATGTTGATGCATTTGAAAAAGTAGTTAGAATAATGCATGATAATGATATTGGTTATGGGGCAATTAACCATCCTGTAGATAGAGATCCTGTTTGTGGATATGTGGGAGTAATTAAAGATGTTTGCCCAAGATGTGGTCGCCACGAAAATGAAGGCGTAGCGATGGAAAAAATTAATTCATACGACTGTTGCAGTTGTTAATGAATATATAAGGGAGGAGAATAGAAAATGGATAACGCAAAGAAAAGTAAAGTTGTTGGAGAAGGAGTAAAGTTCGAAAGAATTAGAAGAATTACCGGATATTTAGTTGGTACTTTAGATCGTTTCAACAATGCTAAAAAAGAAGAAGTATCTGATAGAGTAACTCATGGAACAAACTAGTGATTACATTAGATTAGCTGCAGATTTACAAAGTGATAGTATTGTTGATGGACCTGGTTTAAGAGCAGTTTTGTGGACACAAGGATGTTCACATCATTGCAAGGGTTGTCAAAATCCACAAACTTGGGATTTTGAAGGTGGTGGATTAATTCCATTATCGGCTGTATATGAAGCTATTGATGAATTAGAAGGACAAAATGGTTTAACTTTTAGTGGGGGAGATCCGATGCTTCAAGTTGATGCTTGCAATAAAATTGCCGAATATGCTATTAAAAAAGGTCTAAATATTTGGTGCTATACAGGTTTTACTTTTGAGGAAATAATGAAAATGGCAAAAAAGAAACCTGTATATAGAGAATTTTTAGAAAAAATAGATATTTTAGTAGATGGTAAATTTATCTTAAAAGAGAGAGATTTAGGTCTATTATTTAGAGGTTCTAGAAATCAACGACTTATTGATGTTAAAAAGAGTTTAGAAACTGGTAATGTAGTATTACTAGATGAAAACGAATATAATGAAGTAGATAAATTTAAGAAAGTACCAATGTATGTATAAAAATAAAAAGAAGGAATATTCCTTCTTTTTTTTAATTTGAAGATTCTTGTGTATATAATCCTTTATATACTTCACATGATTTTAATAGTTCTTCATGTGTTCCAGAAGCTGCTAACATACCTTTGTCAACAACATTTATGACATCAGCATCAATAATTGTTGATAATCTGTGAGCGACTATAATTATAGTATGAGTACTTACTAAATCATCAATAGTTCTTTTTATGTATTCTTGTGATTCATTGTCTAAGGCACTAGTTGCTTCATCAAAAAGGATGATTTTAGTATCTCTAAGTAAGGTTCTCGCAATAGCTAATCTTTGCTTTTGTCCTCCTGATAAGTTTACTCCACCTTCACCAATAATAGTATCATATTTATTAGGCAGACTCATAATATAATCATCAATATATGCTTTTTTACATACTTCTCGAACTTCATCTAAAGTAACATCTTCTTTTACATATTTAAAGTTATCTAGAATAGATAAATTGAATAGGAATGGTGCTTGTCTAATAATAGAAATAGTATTTCTTAAAGATTCTTCTGTTAAGTCTTTAATATTTTCTCCATCAATTAATATTTTTCCTTTACTTGTATCAAAGTAACGAAGTAAAAGATTAAATAGAGTAGATTTACCATTACCAGAACGACCAACAACTGCTACTTTTTGATTTGGTTTAATTTTTAAATTAAAATTATTCAAAGTATTATCTTCATCTTCACGATATTTAAAAGTTACATTTTTAAATTCAATATTACCTTTAACATCTTTTAGTTGTTTCTTTCCATATTTTTCATCATTATATAATTTATTATGAATAATTTCATCAATTCTTTTTAAAGAGACAGTTACTTTATTATAACTAACTCCAAAATCAGAAATACTTTCAACTACTTCATCAATTCTCCAAATATATGATTCTAGCATTATGAATAGACCATAAACTATTTTTCCTTGGATAAAATAATATCCAGCTGAGAAAAGAATTAGAAGTTGTAAAATGAAATAAATAAAGTTATTAATTGAATAATACCAAACTTGATAATTACGTATTTCTTTTTCATGAAGAAATAATCTATCAAGATTTTCAAAAATATTATTTTCGATGTTTTTCTTAATTCCAAGTGCTTTTATTTCACGAATACCTGTAATGTTTTCTGTTGCGACTTTTACATAATTATCAGATTCTTTTTTGATTCTTTCTTGGGTCTTTTTAATCTTAGGGAAGAATTTACAAGAAATAAATCCCATAACAACAGAGAAGACTAATACCTCTGTTCCAATGATCCAAGAAATATAGAAAGTTAATCCAATAACAACAAGGACAACGAAAGATTTACAGATTAATCTAATTAATTTATTTAATAGTTCCATAACACGATCTGTATCAGTATAAAGTCTATTAATAAACTCACCAACCCCTATATCTTCAAATGCTATTGCAGGAAGATTATCAATTTTTTGATATAAATCATGGGAAACATTTTTCATAAATTTAATTTCAAAATAGTTATAAAGCTTATCTCTAGGTATTTGGAGGATTGAATAACAGAATATATATATTCCAACCCAAGACAGTAAATATATTGAAAAGACTTTTAGATTTTTAATTATTAAATATTCTAAAGCTTTTCCCCAGAAATAGGCAGCGAATAGTGCTGGAAAATAAGAAAGTAAAACTAATATGAGATAGATGAATACTTTGAGTTTGTCTTCTTTTAAATATTTCCAAATAATTTTGAAATATTTATTTTTCTCTTTCATAAATTCACCTCTTTTTTCCAAAAGAAAAAACTACTTATAGTAGTTTCTAATCGTTTAGGAGTGAGATTTGATTATCACTCCTGTGTCTACTATATAGTTTTCCTCTAATATAAATTGTCAATATAGTTAATAAAACCATGTTCTCACTCCTTTCTTCAAATCAATAAGACTATAGCATAATTTAAAAAATATGTCAACCTTTTTTTGTTGACAATTATTTTTGTGCATATTTTATTAATTATATGATATAATGTATTTACATCTTATAAAGAGTGATGGAGGGACTAGCCCTAAGAAGTCACACCAACCTATTAAGTTAGGTGGTAATGCTAGATCTATAAGATAACTTTTAAAGACTCAAGTTATCTTGAGTCTTTTTTGTATCTAGCAAGATGTAGAAAGGAGAGTATATGGATAGAGATGTTAAGATGATGCTTCATAGATTACATGAAGTAGTTAAGACACCAGATGATGAAGTGATGGTTTTACCTTTTGGTAATAGTAGACCAGAAGAAGTTATTAGTTGGATAGATAGTTTAAATGATGATGAGTTTTCGTTACTAATGAAGACACCTATTATTATTCAAGCTAAATATTTTTATACGAAACTTAGAAAAAAATTGAGAGGAGAATAGAAATGATTGAAAAAGTAAATCCTGCTCATCCTGATAAATTAGCGGATAGAGTAGCAGGAGCATTAGTTGATTTAGCATATAAAAAGAATAATAACCCAAAAATTGCGGTAGAAGTTTTATTAGGACATGGAATATGTCATATTATTATAGAAAGTAGTGAGAGTTTTACACAGAAAGCTGTTGAAAAAATAGTTTTTAGAATAGTAGGAGAAGTTAAAGTTGATTTATTAGTAGTTACGCAAGATAAATACTTGGCTAATAATCAAAAAGATAAGATTAGATGTGGTGATAATGGAATATTTAGAGGAGTACCATTAAGAAGTATTGATAAAGAGTTAAGTAAGATTGCTAGAGATATTTATTTAAAATATCCATATGATGGTAAATATATTTTAGATAATGATAAATTAATTATTTGTCAAAGTAATGTTGATAGTTCTAAATTAAAAAAAGAATACCCTTTTGCAGTAATTAATCCATTAGGTGATTGGATAGGTGGTATTAATACTGATAGTGGAGCAGTAAATAGAAAACTAGGGTCTGATATGGCAGAGTCTGTTACTGGTGGTGGACTACATGGTAAAGATTTATCTAAAGCAGATGTTTCTATTAATATTTATGCTTTTTTAAAAGCGCAAGAAAGTGGCAAGATTGTTGAGATTAGTTGTGCAATAGGCGATGAATATGTTGATGGAAAACCTTATTCTGATATTGTGGAAATTGCCCGGAAATATATTAATAATTTAGGGGGTTTTGAGAAATTAGCTGAATGGCGATTATATTAGGATATAATATGTTATAATATAATAAATTGTAGTGGAGTTATTATGTTTAGTAAGTATTTTAATGATAATGTTTTATTAAGTAAAAAACAAATAATTAGTATTATTCTTTTAATAATAGTTATATCGGGAATATTTGGTTGGTTATATGAATTTATATTTTATTATTTTAATAGTGGAATGAAAGTATTTTATATGCGAGGAGGTAATTTTCTTCCTTGGATTAATATTTATGCATATGGGGCTTTTTTAATATTATTTTTAACTTGTAAAGTAAGAAAACATCCGCTCCAAGTATTCTTGATTAGTGTGATTTCAACAGGGATACTTGAATATTTATCTGGCTATATATTATATGGTAAATTGGGTTGGATAAGATGTTGGGATTATAATCAAGAGATATTAAATTTTGGAAATATTAATGGTTATGTGTGTTTAAGAAGTGTATTGGTATTTGGTTTTTCTGGTTTATTACTTATGTATGTCATAATACCAATATTAATAAAACTTGTTAATAGTAAATACTTAAATGTTATATTTATTATTAGTATTGTTTTTTGTTCTTTAGTTTTATTTGATGAAATATATAATTTAATATTTACTAGTTTATTTAATTTACCTAGTGCTCCAAGTATTTATAAAACTTTAGGTTTTAAATATTTATATTTTAAATAGGAGGTGTAAAAATGGATGAGGATTTCTTAGAGTATTTATATGTTACAGGTCAATTAGATGATGATGATGATGATAGTGATGAAGAAGATGATGAAGAATGAGTAGTTTTAAGATAATACATGGTTCTTGTGTTTTACAAGATGTTGATGCAGTAGTTAACGCAGCAAATAAATATTTAGCATCGGGTGGTGGAGTATGTGGAGAAATATTTAGAAGAGCGGGTTATGAAAAATTAAATTTGGCTTGTAGTAAAATAAAAACACCTCTTGATGATGGAGATGCTGTTATTACGGAGGCTTTTAATATTACTAATGCCAAATATATTATTCATGCAGTAGGTCCAGATTTTAATAATAGTTCAGCTAAACTTGATGATTTATTTAGAGCGTATTATAATTCACTAGTTGTTTTGAAAGATAATAATCTACATTCTATTTCTTTTCCACTAATTAGTTCAGGAATCTATGGTGGTAATTTGGATAATCCAGCAATAGTATCTGCTGAAGAGTGTTTAAAAGCTTATAATGAATTTAATTTGAAATATGAATATGATATTAATGTTATATTATGTGCATATTCAATAGATGAATTTAATAGGATAAAAAGCATTATTAGTGATTAATATTGCTTTTTTATTTATTAAGTGATACTATATTTCTGCTTTGGGGGGATAGCTGTGAAATTAATTATTAATTATGATTTTATAAAAGAAGTTTATAATGCAAGAGATAATTTTACTCTTTCTAAATCTTTTTTTAATAATTTACCAAGTAATATAAAATTTATTCCGTTTGCGATAGGTTTTTCGGCTTTATATGGTGGTGATCTTAGTATTGCTTCACAAGCATCTGTTGTAGGATTTGGTCTTATATCTGCTGGAGATGTTTTAACAGATGCAATTTTTTATAAAATATATGGTGAAGATGTATATCAAATGACAGCTAGTAAAAGACTAAAAAAATTGGTAGGGGAACTTGAAGATTTAAATATTAAAACTGATTATGATTCTTTATTAGAATCTGAATTATATGAAAAGCATTATAAGGTGGATGTTAATGAAGGAATTTTACCACGACTTGTTGAAAAGAAGTATGTTTTAGTACCAGGACATTTCTTTAGAGGTGATAAGGAAGATATTTCTATTTTACAAGAACATGTAGTTGGATCTAAAGAGTACGTTTTATCTTTAGGAAGCCCTAGTAAAAAAACTAGTAAAAGATTAGCTAATTCATTTTCATAAATAAAAAAGGCCAAGGCCTTTTTTTAATTGTATTGAACACTTTTTTGATAATCATTTTTTAGGTTTACTGTTACTATATCTCCTGTTGAGGTTCTAACTGTTAGGGAGCCAGTATCTAAATAGCTTAGAACATGTTCTACATATTCAGGATCTCCAACACTTATATTTTTACGATAGTTTAACCAACAATTAATAGTAGGATTGTTCTTTATTTCATCAATAGTAATATTTTCTGATTTACTACAACTTGCTAGTAGATAATAAATGTTTCCATAACCATAGTTATAAGCTTGGATTGCTAATGGAATATTATAGTTGTTTTCTTTTAGACAATTTTTAAAAAGAATAGTAGCAATTTGAATATTAGTTTCTAAATCTTTTAAATTTTCTTCGGTAATTAAAAGATTATCTATTTTATTAGTTTCAAAGTTATAAGCTGAAATGCTTTCTCCAGTATGGACAGATTTTTCTATTTGCATAATGCCAGATGCAGGAAGTTCATCTTTTAAGTTATCATAGTGATTACCACCACTTTCTTGCGCTGCTATAGCTAGTAAGATATGAGGATCAACACCATACATGTTACCATATTTTTCAAATAGATCAATGTATTCTTTAGCTCTTTCAATGTTATTTGTTTTTGTTCTTTCTTCATAGGAAAAGTGAAAAGAATTATCTTGGAACATAGTATCCATATCACGATGATCTTCTATTATTTCAAAACTATCATTAAATGGAGAAGAATTGTCTTCCATTAATTGATCACTGGTTTCTACTGGTTCTTTAGATCTTTTTTCAGAATGATGTTTATAAGCTCCAATGCCAGTAGCTAAAATAGTAAAAGCAAGGAGACCAGTACCAATTTTTTTGCCTAAAGTAGGATCTTTTCGGCTTAATTTCATACTACTTGTAATAGTATTATAGATGTTTATTTTTCGATCTCTTTTTCTTTTTTTCTCTAACATGTATTTTCCAAATTCATTAATGATAGGAGTAACTCTTTTAGTAATTCTTCCTTCATCTTCAATTACATAATTATACTTTTCTGCAATAGAAATTAGTTTATCAATATTTTTAGGATTTCTAACTCTTTTTAGTTTTCCGTTACTAAAAATATCAGCTATAAAATTATCGTTTTCATCATAGTAAAAATCAATATAATTATCCATGAACTATCACCTTAATATTAAATTAGCATAGTTTGTGATTTTCTGCAATAAGACGCATAATTTGTTTTACTTTTTTAATTTATATTTTATAATATAGATATAGGAGATATTTTATGAAAAAGAGTAGTTTTTATCTTAAGTCAGATTGTGATGGATTAGATATTTATGTCACAATATTTGAACCAGAAAAGAAAACTAAAAAGGGGATTTTTCAAATTTCACATGGGATGGTTGAACATCAAATCTATTACTATGATTTAATGGAATACTTATGTGATAAGGGATATGTTTGTGTTATTAATGACCATAGAGGACATGGTAAATCAGTTAAGAATGATAAAGATTTAGGATTCTTTTATGAAGAAAAAGGTGCTTATGTTGTAGAGGACTTACATCAAATTACTAAATATGTAAAAGATAAGTATAAGGATTTACCAGTTTATTTATTTGGACATAGTATGGGATCATTAATAGTTAGAAAATATCTTAAAAAATATGATAAAGATATTAATAAGTTAATAGTATGTGGTTCACCTAGTATTAATAAAGTGTCTCGTTGTGGAAAATTCATTTGTAAAGTAACTAAATTAATAAGAGGTGATCATTACAGGAGTAAGACATTAAATAAATTAGTATTACCAAATGATCCTACTGGTAGTTGGTTATCTATTAATAAAGATTATGTAAAAAAATATCATAAAGATAAATATTGTTCATTTATATTCACAACTAATGGATTTATTAATTTAATGCAGTTGATGATAGATGTTTATTCTAAAAAAGGATGGACTCTTAAGAATAAAAAATTACCAATTTATTTTATTGCGGGTAGTAGTGATAAGGTAATTAAAAGTGAAAAAATGTGGCTTAAAAGTATAGATTTTATGGAAAACCTTGGTTATAAAAACATCGATTTTAAATTATATCCAGGTTTGAAGCATGCTATATTTATGGATAATAGTAAAACTGTATTTAAAGATATTTTAGAGTTTATTAAGAATAATTAATAAAGTTTTGTATATAATATTAGTGTCATAGAAATATGACATTAATTTTTAAATATTTTTGGCACTCACTATTGACAAGTGCTAAAAATAGTGCTAGTATTAAATTGTAGTAAGAAATACTACAGGTATTAATTGATTAATGTGCTACCATTCATTTGATAACACAAATATGAAAGGAAGTTGATTTATATGATGTTAATGCCAAGAAGAGATTTTGATTTATTTGATGACTTTTTTAGAGATGATTTTTTCAATGGAAAAGAAAAAAATAGTCTAATGAAAACAGATATAAGAGAAGGTGAAAATAGTTTTATAGTTGATGTTGATCTTCCAGGATATAATAAAGAAGATATTAAGATTGATGTTACTAATGGCTATTTAACTATTAATGCTAAAACTAGTAATGAAGTAAATGATAAAGAAAAAGGTAAATATGTTAGACGTGAAAGATTTATTGGGGAATGCTCTCGTAGCTTCTATGTAGGTGATGATGTTAAACAAGATGAAATTAAAGCTTCATTTAAAAATGGTATTTTAAGTTTAGAGATACCTAAAGTTGATGAAAAGAAAAAAGAAGCAGAAAAGAAATATATTGAAATTAGTGATTAATTAATAAACCATCAAAAAAGATGGTTTATTTTTAATTATATGATAAAATATGAGTGTATTGATTGGAGGTTGCCTATGATAGTAGTAAATGAAGATGTAAGTGAAAGATTAGATTCTTATTTAGCTAAAGTAATGGATGTATCACGTAGTAAAATTCAAAAACTTGTGAAAAGCGGAAAAATCTTAGTTAATGGGCGAGAAGTATCAGCAAGTTATCAGGTTAAGGTTAATGATGAGATTGAAGTTAATGATCAATTAGATTATGAAGTAGATGTAGTTCCTGAAGATATAGAATTAGATATAGTTTATGAAGATGATGATTTATTAATTATAAATAAAAAAAGTGGGATGGTTGTTCATCCAGCACCAGGTCATTATACTAGAACACTTGTTAATGCATTACTTTACAAATATGATATTACTAGTGGTTCAAAAGAGCGACCTGGTATTGTTCATAGATTAGATAAAGATACAAGCGGATTAATGTTAGTTGCGAAAAATGAATTTACGCATGAAAAACTTTCTAAAATGATTTCTGATAAGGAAGTGGAAAGACATTATTTAGCAATTGTTAATGGTGTTATTAAACATGATACAGGAGAAATTGATGCTCCTATAGGAAGAGATGTTAATGATAGACAAAAAATGGCTGTTACAGAAATTAATAGTAAAGAAGCAATTACACATTTTAAAGTTTTAGAAAGATTTAAAAATAATACTTATATTGAATGTATCTTAGAGACAGGTCGAACTCACCAAATAAGAGTTCATATGGCTTATATTGGATTCCCTGTTAATAATGATCCAATTTATACTAAAGGTCGAGCAACTGAATTTGGTCAAATGTTACATTCATATTATATAAAACTTAAACATCCAAGAACTAATAAAGTATTAGAATTTGAAGTAGAACCTCCTAAAGAATTTATGGAAAAATTAGAGAGTTTAAGAGCACAAGAAAACGAGTAATTACACTCGTTTTTATTTTGAAAAGCCATTACTTTTAGAGATGTTTTTAAATAAAGTCTCTCTTAAAATGGTACTCATTCTTTCTTCTTCACTTAATTCGGGATTTTTAATACCTAAATCAACTAATTTATATATTGCTTCTTCTAACTGTGGAAAAACTGAAAACTTAGGATTAACTTTTAGATAATAATCTAAAGGAAATGTTCTTTCTTTATTCATTACTAATAAATATCTATTTTTAATGGTTCTCTGTAATGCTAGAATTTGTCTTTCAGATTCAATAGTTTTAGCAGCAAAATCTGCTAATCCTTCATCACATACTAAATAATAATTATTAGTCGCAATAATGAAGCCAGTATCTTCATCAGGTAAATTTAAACCTACTGAAATATATTTTTCTTTTTCTGTTAAAGTCAATAAAGTAGCAATAAAATTAGCAAACAAAGGTGTTTCAAAAGTAGCAATTTTAGAAGCAATGCGATCAGTCTTATCAAGACTCTTTTTTACGGCATCCAGTGTAGAGAATAGTTTTGTTTCTTCAGTTTTATCAGTAGCAGGTTCTCCTTGATAGGTTAGTATTTTGAGTATATTTTTTTCTCTTTCTAGTAATAAATCTCTAATTTCAATTAAATCATTAATATTTTCAATTTTCTTTTTCATATGGTGTTCTCCCCCCCCCCCAATAAATTTGCTTGCTATTATACTTGTTTATCTTATTTTAGTCAACTATAATACTATTAGAGGTGGTTATATGTTGAAATATGAGCATTATAATCCAGTTGATGAAAAAGGTGGATGTATTGTAAGAACTATGTCTAAGCTTTTTGATAAAGATTATGAAATTGTTAAAGAAGAATTAATTTCTCTTTCTAAGGAATTAGGATATGAAGATTATCATGAGACGGAAGTATTTGAAAAATATTTAGAAAAATATAATTATGAAAAGCAAGAATTAAATATTTTTGTTAGCGAACTTAATTTAAAAGGAAAATATGCAGTACTTTGTCATAAAGGAGATAACTATCATATGTTTGCGATAATAGATGGTGTTGTATATGACAAAAGTTTAAAATATTTAGATATGGAAGTAGTGTGTTTATATAAATTTAATAACTAGTTTTTAGGGAGATAATTATGGCTAAATTAGAAAAAGAAATAAAAGTATTAGATATTGATGTTAATAAAACAATAAAAAAGTTAGAAGAATTAGTTGCTTCTAATAATGGCAAAAAAGATCAAAAAATATATACTTATGATGTTTTATGTATTGATCTAAGATTTAGGGAAGCTATGTATTTATTAAAATCTAAAAATGAATTATTACAAAGAACTGCTAAAAGGAAGTTAGAAATAGTTTTAGATGAATTTATAGATTTAGTAGATGATAAAACTATTTCTTTAATAGAAGAAGAAATGGGGAGTAGTTTTACAAATGTTTTAGATGAAGATTATCTTTCTATATATAATAAGTTAAAGAGTAGTAAAACACTTAATAGAGAAATTAAAAAGAAAAAAATTAATCCAAATAAATGGGTTAGATTAAGAAAAAGTAATGAGAAGATAGAACTTACTGTTAAACATATTTATGAAAAAAATAATAGTAAGATTCAAAAAGTAAAAGAAATAGAAATAGGAGTAACTGATTTAGAAGAAACAAATAGAATTTTAGAAGCAGTAGGTTTAGTAAAAAGAAATTATCAAGAAAAGATAAGATATAGTTTTAAATATAAAACTGCTGAAATAGAAATAGATATCTGGCCTAAACTTAAACCATATATGGAAATAGAATGTGATGATGAAGATTTAATTAATGAAATAATTGAAAAGTTAGATTTAAAAAATAAAAGAATAGTATCACTAAATACAGAACAATTATATAAAGAAATAGGTATAGATGTATTAAAAATAGATGAATTAAAATTTTAATTGTAAAAATGTGTATTACTGTTTGCACATAAAGTAAAAGTATTATAAAATTTATTTATAGTTGAAAAATTATAAAAAGTATGTTATAATAACAGCAATTTTAAGGGGGATATTTATGAAAATTAATCCAAATATGAGCAAATACGATTATATGCTAGAGAGTAGTAAAAATAATATGAATAGTATTGCTTTAACATTTGAGGATAGAAAAATAACATATGAAGAAATGTTTGAATCAATAGAGAAATATGCAAAACTATTGCATTCTAAAGGTGTTAGAAAAGGTGATTTAATAGGAGTTTGTACTTTGAATACTCCAGAATCAGTTTATCTTATTTATGCTCTAAATTTGTTGGGAGCAGTTGTTATTGGATATAGTCCGTTTGATAATGCAGAGAGAGTAAAAGGCGATATAGAATTAACAACTCCAAAGATGGTCATCACGACAGATTTATTTTATAAAAAATTTCGTGATTTAGAAAAATCTTTGAATTTTTCAACAATTCTTTATTCACCACTAGAATCAAGCAAAAATTGGAAAATGAAACTTGGATATGATTTAATGCAAATCAAAAATGGTAATTTTACCTTAGTAAGAAATAAGCGATTAGGTCATTTGCTGAAAATGAATTATGATGGAATTGTTTTACCTGATACTCCATATATAGATGGTGAACTTAGTGATATTATGTTTACTGGTGGATCAACTGGTGTGCATAAAGGCGTTGAATTAAATGATGTTGGTTTAAATTCTGCGCTTGAAGGGATGAAAGACTTATGTCCTGAAGGATATTATTATGAAAAAACATATTTGGGGCAGATTCCATTTGGCCACATGGCTTTTGGAAGAGCAATTGTTCATATAGCTTTGACAAATCGTATGACATTGGCTCTAACATTAAAAGCTATGCCAAATGATTTTTATGATGAGTTAGTAAGGACTAAGGCTCATGTTGTGTCTGGTGGCCCACCACACTGGACTTCATTGATAGAAAAAAAAGATGGTATTTATGTTCCTAGAAGTGATTTAAAACCTAATACTTTAAATAATCTACAGGTTGCATTTTCTGGAGGAGAGGCAAAGAAACAATCAACAGAGGAACCTATTAATGAAGCTTTAAAATTTTGCGGTAGTAGAGCAAAATTAGGAGATGGCTTAGGAGCAACGGAGACGTGGGGAGCAAATATTCTGAATTTTGCTGATTATTATAAAAAAGGTACAATTGGAGTTCCAATATCAACCTTGAAAGTTAAGTTGGTTAATCCAGATACTGGAGAAGAAGTAAAGCAAGGAGAAAGTGGAATATTATATCTTTCTGGTACTCCAACAATGATGAGATATTATAATAATCCTGAAGAAACGGAAAAAGTAATTTCTTATGATGAAGATGGTACAAGGTGGTTAAATTTAGGTGATTATTTACAAGAGGATGAAGAAGGATTTTATAGATATGTAGGGAGACAAAAAAGAAATTTTGTATGTGGATGTGATAATATTTATCCAGAACAGATAGAGGAATTGCTTTCTACGTTTCCAGAAGTTAGGGAAGCAGTTGTTACACCTATTTCGGATGATTTATTGCAGTATATTCCAAGTTATCATATTTCATTATATTCATCTGATGTTGATTATGATGCATTTGAAAGTAAAATGAAGAAAATGATAAAAGAAAAGATTTGCGAAAGTGCACTACCTGGTAAAATAGAATATTTTGTTGATCCATTAGTGAGAATGCCAAATTCAAAAGTTGATATTGAGTATTATAAAAAGAGAGATCTAGAAGTAAAAAATAAGGTTAAAGAAAAGACTATATAATATTTATGAAGTTGTAAGATAAAAGTAGACAGAAAAAAACTGTTTACTTTTTTCTTTGATATAATTTATATAAGGAGATGATGAATATGGCGAGTAAAGGTCAAAAATTTAAACATTGGTCAAAAGAAGAAAAATTAAGGATAGTA
>JAFRHI010000018.1 GCA_017433415.1 Bacilli bacterium | reverse complement strand
TTTATTGTTTTAATAGTGGAGTAGTTCAAATATATTTTGTTTTTTTAATATTATTTGGTTTTTTAATAACTTACAGTTTTACAAACAAATGATGTAAATTCTTGTAAATTCTTGTCAGAAAACTTTTTATATATTTGTTTTAGTTGTATAATATATTATGAAAAGGTAGGTGAATGTGATGGCAAGGAAAAAGAAAAATACTAAGAAAAGACGGCGAATTGTTTTTTTAGGATTTACTTCAGTTTTCATTATTGCTTCAACAACATTCACTATAGGAAAATATTGGATTGAAATTTATGAAAAATATCAAGAGAAAAAAAAATTAGAAAAAGAACTAACTTTGCTTAAAGAAAAAGAGGAAGAACTTACTGTGGATGCTAATAAATTACAAAATCCTGATTATATAGCTAGATATGCAAGAGAAAAATACCTTTATTCTAAAGATGGAGAATTTATATTACAAATTCCCGAAGAGTAAGGTTTTTCTTTTTTTGTTTATTTACGTATATAGTTATGGTATAATTAATCTTGATTAGGTGGAGGATGTATGATAAATATTACAGATGATTTTGATTTTAAAATAGGTGATAAAATAGTTGTTGGATGTTCCACCGGACCAGATTCTATGGCATTGGTTGATATGCTTTTAAAGGTTAGGTCTAAATATAAATTAGATTTAATTATAGCTCATGTTAATCATAATGTTAGGGCGGAAAGTAAAAAAGAAGAAGAATTTTTAAGAGATTATTGTGAAAAAAACAATCTAATATTTGAAACTATGAAAATAGAAGAATATGGTGATGATAATTTTCATAATGAAGCTAGAAATATTAGATATGTTTTCTTTGATAGTGTTGTTAAAAAGTATGCTGCTAAGTATCTTATGACAGCCCACCATGGCGATGATTTAATTGAAACAATCTTGATGAGATTAGTAAGAGGGTCTAATTTAAATGGTTATAGTGGTTTTAAAAAAATTGTTGAAATGGATGGGTATTATTTAGTTAGACCATTATTGAACTATACTAAAAAGGAACTAGAAGAATATGATGCAGAAAACGATGTTAAATTTTTTGTTGATAGCTCAAACGAAAAAGACAAATACACAAGAAATCGTTATAGGAAATATGTTTTGCCATTTTTAAAAGCAGAAGATAAAAATGTTCATCTTAAATTTATTAAATATAGTAAAACTATAGCTGAAGCAAGTAAATTTATAAATAAAGTTAGAGATAATGCATTAAAAAGAGTTTTAGTTGATAATAAGATAATAATTGATAAATTTTTACTAGAAGATGAATATCTTCAAAGAGAAATTCTTTATTATATGTTGGAGAATTACTATCAAGATGATTTAATATTAGTTAATGATAGGCATATAGATTTGATTTTGAAATTGATTAATAATAGGAAAGCTAATTCTTTTGTTAATTTACCTAATGAGGTATTGGCAAAAAAGAATTATAATTATTGTGAATTTGTTAAAGAAGCAGATTTTATTACTAGTTATGAAGTTGAATTTGATAATTATGTATCTTTACCAAATGGTCATTCAATAGAAAAAGTAGAGAAACTAAATGATAATAGTAATAATGTTTGTCGGCTTGATAGTAATGAGGTTCTTTTACCGTTAATAGTCAGAACTAGACATGTTGGTGATAGAATTAAAGTAAAGGGACTTGGTGGATCAAAGAAAGTAAAAGATATATTTATTGATAGAAAGATGTCTGTTGCGAATAGAGATGTATGGCCAGTAGTTGTAGATTCTAAAGGAGAAATTGTTTGGATTCCTGGAATAAAAAAATCAAAATTTGACAAAAGAAAAACGGATAATTATGATATAATATTAAGGTACATTTAAGGAGGAAATTTTGTGAATAATAAGATAGATAAAAAGACAGTAAAAAAAGGATTATTACCATATTTATTTTTGTTTATTATAATGTTAGGTGCATTTTATATACTTAAGATTGGTAATAAAGTTGTTAATGATTTGAGTTATGATGAGTTTATTGATAATTTGGATAAAGGGAATATAACGGAATTACAAGTGGTTGCTCGAGGTAGTGGTTATACTTATGAAGTAAGTGGTTCTCTTTCAAGTTATAAAGATAATGAAAGTTTTGAATCAACACTACCTTTAAGTGAAGAAGTAATGAAAAAAATAGTGAAAGCAAGTGATGAACAAGAGTTTAAATTAACTGTTAAACCAGATCCTGACTCATCATCATTGCTTCTAATATTAGTTAATGTATTACCTATTGTGTTATTAGTAGGTGGAGCTTTTTGGTTTTTTAATAAACAATTAGCAGGTAATAGAAGTTCACTTGATTTTGGAAAGAGTCGTGCTCGTCTAAATAGTGATGATAATAAAGTTACATTTAAAGATGTAGCTGGTTTAAAAGAAGAAAAGGAAGAAGTTAAAGAACTTATTGATTTTTTAAAAAATCCAAAACGTTTTCAAAAATTAGGTGCTAGAATTCCAAAAGGAGTTTTATTAGTTGGTCCTCCGGGTACAGGTAAAACTTTGCTTGCTAAGGCTGTTGCTGGAGAAGCAAATGTTCCATTTTATTTTATTAGTGGTTCTGATTTTGTTGAATTGTTTGTAGGTGTTGGAGCTAGTCGTGTTCGTGATATGTTTCAACAAGCAAAAAGAAATGCTCCTTGTCTAATATTTATTGAAGAAATTGATGCTGTTGGGCGTCAAAGAGGAACTGGATTAGGTGGAGGTCACGATGAAAGAGAACAAACACTTAATCAGTTATTAACTGAAATGGATGGTTTTGGTGCTAATGAAGGGATAATTATTATTGCTGCTACTAATAGACCTGATGTACTTGATCCTGCATTACTTCGTCCAGGAAGATTTGATAGACAAGTTACAGTTAATTTACCTGATGTTCGTGGTCGTGAAGAAATACTAGAAGTTCATGCTAGAAATAAAATTTTAGCTAATGGGATAACATTACAGAATCTAGCTAAGAGAACTCCAGGATTTAGTGGAGCTGATCTTGAAAATTTACTTAATGAAGCGGCATTGCTTGCTGTTAGAAGAAATAAAAATGAAATTACTATGAGTGAAATAGACGAAGCAACAGACCGTGTTTTAATGGGACCTGCGAAAGTTAGCCGTAAGTATAGTGAAAATGATCGAAAATTAGTTGCTTATCATGAAGCAGGACATGCTGTAATTGGAATTAAATTAAGAAACGCCAGTGATGTTCAAAAAGTTACTATTATTCCAAGAGGATCAGCTGGTGGATATAATATGATGGTACCAACTGAAGAAAAATTGTGTTCAACTAAAACGGATTTATTAGAAGAAATTACCGGTTTACTTGGTGGAAGAACGGCTGAGGAAATTACTTTTGGTGAAATAACAACCGGAGCTCATAATGACTTTGAGAAAGCTACTAAAATAGCTAGAGCAATGGTTACTGAATATGGTATGAGTGATTTAGGACCTTTGCAATTTGAACAGCCTTCAGGTAGTGTTTTCTTAGGAAGAGACTATAATAAGCCACAACATTTTTCTAATGAAGTTGCAAATGAAATTGATATGGAAATGCGTAAGATAATCGATGATTGTCATAAAAAAGCTCATGAAATTATTAATAAGAATAAATCATTGTTGAAATTAATAGCTGAAACATTGTTAGAATATGAAACTCTTACTAAGGAGCAAATTGATTATTTAGTGGAAAATGGTAAGATGCCAGATGAAGATGAGAATAATCTTGAATCATTATCTATTACTAAATTAAGAGAACTTGCTAAGGAAAAGGGAATAAAAAATTATTCTAAAATGAATAAAGCTGAATTATTAAAAGAATTAGATGTTTAACATTTAATTCTTTTTTCTTGAAAAAATTAATAATTATATTATAATATCTGTAAAGGAGTGAGAAAATGAAAGGTTTTATTTCTGAATTTAAGGATTTTGTATTAAGAGGCAATGTAATGGATATGGCTATTGGTGTTATTATCGGTGGTGCATTTCAAGGAATTGTAACAGCATTAACTGCAGACTTTATTAATCCATTAATAAATGGTATTGGGGGAGCAGAAGTTGGTGGAACTCTAAAAATTTATGGTGGTCAAGTAATAAAATATGGTGATTTTATTACTGCAGTAATTAATTTCCTTATAATGGCTTTTGTTTTATTCTTATTACTAAAGTTTGTTAATAAGTTAACGACTCGTGGAAAAAAGAAGGAAGAAGCAGTAGCAAAAAGTGAAGAAGTAGAATTACTTGAGGAAATAAGAGATCTATTGAAGAAGAGAAAGTAGTTATGACGATTCTTAGGAATCGTTTTTTTCTTGCGAAAAAGTAATATATGATATATAATATCTTTGCTTAGAGGGAGTGGGCTTATGGAGTGGTCAATAGGCAATGTTAAGATTAAAAATCAAGTTGTATTAGCGCCAATGGCTGGTATATGTAATTCTGCATTCCGTCAAATTTGTAAGAAAATGGGGTGTGGCCTTATTTATGCAGAAATGGTTAGTGATAAGGCAATTACTTTTGGAAATCAGAAGACTTTGGATATGCTATATATGACAGATAAAGAAAGACCTCTAGTTCAACAAGTGTTTGGTAGTGATAAAGAATCTTTTGTTGCAGCTGCTAAATATATTTATAAAGAAATGAAACCGGATATTATTGATATTAATATGGGATGCCCTGTTCCAAAAGTTGCTGTTAGGGCACAAGCTGGTTCAGCGCTATTAAAAGATCCAAATAAGATATATGATATAGTTAAGGCGGTTGTTGATGCTGTTCCAATTCCTGTTACTGTTAAAATTAGAAGTGGTTGGGATAGTAAAAGTATTAATGCTATTGAAGTAGCTAAAGTAGTAGAAAAGGCTGGTGCTAGTGCTATTTGCATTCATCCAAGAACTAGAAGTCAAGGATATAGTGGACAAGCAGATTGGAGTATTATAAAAGAAATAAAAGAACAAGTTAATATCCCAGTTATTGGTAATGGTGATATAAAAACACCAGAAGATGCTAAAAGAATGATAGATGAGACTGGTTGTGATGCTGTTATGATTGGTAGAGGAGTTCTTGGGAACCCTTGGCTTATCCAAAATACAATTAATTATTTAGATGGAAAAAAATTAGTTGATGTTTCTTTACATGAGAGAATTTCTGTTTGCTTAGAACATTTAGGTTTATTGAAAAAATTAAAAAATGAGAAATTGGCTACTTTAGAGATTCGTAATCATATAGGTTGGTACTTTAAAGGAATAAAAGGGGCAAATAACTTAAAAAATAAAGTCTATCAAACTACTAATATTCATGATATAATTTGTTTGTTAAAAGAGTTTGAGGAGGGTTATAATGAAAAATAAGAGAGCATTGTTTTTTCAAAGATTTATGGCATTTATGATTGATATGGTTATTATTTATTTATTAATATCAATTGTTTCTATGCCATTTATAGATTCTAAGAAGAGTGAAGATTTAACTGAAAAAACAATTACTATAATGAATCAGTATAGAAATGGTGAAATTGATGCTGAGAGCTATATTATTCAATATGGAGACTTAACTTATAAAATAGCCAAAAATAATGGGTTGGTGACAGTAATAACTTTGTTATTATATGTTATATATTTTGTTGTATATCAATTATATAAAGATGGACAAACAATTGGTAAAAGAATAATGAAGATAAAAGTAGTATCTACAGAAGGAAAATTAAATACTAATCAGATGATATTTAGAGCATTTATTGCTAATTCAATATTAGTAGAATTAATAAGTTTTATGTTTTTGCTCTTTGGTACTAAAGATATTTATTTTTATGGGACTATTAGCTTTCAAATGATACAGTATTTAATTATCTTTATATCTATAATAATGGTAATGAGTAGAAAAGATGGAGCTTCAATTCATGATTTGTTGGTTCATACTAGAGTAGTTCAAATATAGTTAATTAGGAGTGATAATGTGGTAAGAGAATTTACTGAACAAGAATTGGTTAGAAGAGAAAAAGCAGAAAAATTAAGAGAAATGGGTTATGATCCATTTGGTCAGAGATATGATAGAGACAGTTTTGCATTAGATATAAAAGAAAAATATGCTCTAGTAGAGCATGATGAATTTGATAACATGGAGGATACAGCTAAAGTTGTGGGAAGAATTATGTTTATTAGAAAAATGGGAAAAGCATCATTTTTTACTATTCAAGATAAAACTGGTTCTATCCAAATATATATTTCAATTAATGATATTGGTGAAGATAATTATAATTTATTTAAAACAGCCGATATTGGTGATATAGTAGGCGTATATGGAAAAATAATGAAAACTAAAACTGGAGAAGTTACAATAAAGTGTTTTGAATATACTCCTCTTGTAAAAGCATTAAAACCACTTCCTGAAAAGTTTCATGGTTTAACTGATAAAGAAGAAAGATATAGACGTCGATATGTTGATTTAATAATGAATGAAGATAGTAAGAAAGTTGCTTTTTTAAGACCTAAAATTATTAGATGTATTCAGAATTATATGGATGGTGAAGGATTTACTGAGGTTGAAACACCTGTTTTAACAACCCTTCTTACTGGAGCAGCAGCTAGACCTTTTGTTACGCATCATAATTCTCAAGACTTAGATATGTATTTAAGAATAGCTTTAGAGTTACCATTGAAAAGGTTATTAGTTGGTGGTATGGAAGCTGTTTATGAAATTGGTCGAGTATTTAGAAATGAAGGTATGGATACTAAACACAATCCGGAATTTACATTGATGGAAGCTTATCTTGCTTATAGTAATTTAGAAGGAATGATGGATTTAACAGAAAATATGTTTAAAAAAATTGCTACTGATGTTGTTGGTAAGATGACATATCAATTTTCTGGATATGATATTGATTTAAGTGGTACTTGGAAGAGAGTTAGTATGACGGAAGCAATTAAAGAGCAAACAGGTATCGATTTTAAAAATATTGATAGTTTGGAAGAATGTCTAAAGTTAGCTGAAGAACATGCTATAGTTTTAGAGGAACATGAAAAAGCATATGGCCACATTGTAAATAAATTTTTCGAAAAATATGTTGAGGAAACTTTGGTTCAACCAACATTCTTATATGGTCATCCAATTGAGATATCTCCGCTTACAAAGAAAAATCCAGATGATCCTAGATTTGTTGATAGATTTGAATTGTTTATCGGTGGAAAAGAGTTTGCAAATGCTTATACTGAATTAAATGATCCAATTGATCAATTAGAAAGATTTGAAGCACAACTTGCAGAAAAAGATTTAGGTAATGAAGAAGCAAATGATATTGATATGGATTTTGTAGAAGCTCTTGAATATGGTATGCCTCCAGCAGGTGGAATTGGTTATGGAATAGATAGATTGATAATGCTATTTTCAGAGCAAGAATCAATTAGAGATGTATTACTATTTCCAACAATGAAGCCAATTAATTAAGAAAATAATTATTGTTTTTTGATATATCTTTTAATTATATCTAAAATAATAATATTTTTTCTTTTTTTTTGTAAAAAAAAGTGTAAATACTTGTAAAATAAAAATTTAATATGTATAATTAATGTGGGAGGTTAATTATGAAAAAACATAATACAGTCAAAGTCGTTCTTATTACCATTTTGGTTTTATTACTACTTACTTGGATTTTACCTGCTGCTTATTTTTCAGGTGAGTTTGTAGATCAAGGACGCGTTCAAGCAGGGTTATTTGATATATTCAATTATCCAGTAGTTGCATTATCTTATTTTGGATATATTGCTTTATTCGTAATCTTTGTTGGAGGATTTTATGGAATTTTATATAAAATTCCAGCATATCGTGCTTTTTTAGATAAGCTAGTAGATTTATGTAAAGGAAAAGAAAAATTTTGTTTATCTGTAATGATAGTTTTAATCGCATTTTTAGTATCAATATGCGGACTACATTATGGTGTGGCATTATTTATTCCACTTGTTGTTTCATTAGTATTATTGATGGGATATGATAAGATGGTGGCAGCTTTTGTAACAGTTGGATCAATTTCTGTAGGATTAGCTGGAAGTACTTATGCTTATAGCAATTTAAATGTTTTAGAACAATATCTTAACTTAGAATTTACTTATCAAATCGGAGTTAGATTTGTTGTTTTGCTTGTTGGTGTAGCATTAGTTATTTTTAATACATTAATGTATATTAAAAAGTCTAGCTCTAGTGTAATTGAAAGAAAACATACTAAAAAAGCTCATGAAGTAAAAGAAGAAAAAGTAGAAGTTGTAAAAAGTAAAAATAGTAAGTCAGCAGCAAATAAAAAGAAAACTTCTACATCAAAATCAAATTCATCTAAGAAAAAATCAACTAAAGGTAGCGGATCTAAATCTAAATCAAAGAATGCAAATAAAGCAGCTTTAAAAGATGAAGATATCATTGTAGTACGTGAAGCTGCAGTAGCAGAAGATTTGGTTCCTTCTAAAAATGATGTAAAAAATAAAGTTTGGCCACTTGTAACAATGTTTGCAGTGCTATTTGTGGTAATGGTTTTGGCATTTATTAGTTGGGGAGAAGGAGCATTTGGTGTTGATGCCTTTGATAAAGCTACTCAAGGTGTAGTAGAATTTAAATTATTTGGATTCCCATTATTTGGAAAACTTTTAGGAACTGTAAACTCATTTGGAACATGGACATTAACTGATTTGTTCTTCCCTATGGCATTACTAATTCTATTAGTAACAGTTATCTATAAAGTAAAATTTGATGATGTTCTTAGTGGATTTTTAGCTGGTGCTCGTAAGGCATTACGTCCTGCAGTAATAGTAATATTAGTATATACTGTTTTAGTATTAGTTACTTATCATCCATTCCAATTAGTAATTTATAAAGCTTTACTTGGAATACCAAAAGGATTTAATATTGTAGCTACTTCATTAGTTGGAATATTAGCAAGTATCTTCAATGTTGATCCAGCATATTCGTTCCAAAGTGTTGTTCCATACTTTACTAGTGTTGTTACAAAGAGTGATAATTATAGTGTTGCTGGAATTATTTTCCAATCAATGTATGGATTTACAATGTTATTTGCTCCAACAAGTTTAGTTTTAATGGGTGTATTATCATTCTTAAAAGTAAACTATTGTGAATGGTTAAAGAATGCATTTAAACTTATATTTGAATTTTTAATAATTTTATTAATAATTTTCATAATATTAGTATTAGCGTAATAAGAAGCCATTAAGGCTTCTTTTTTTGTCGCTTTTTTGGGTACTTAATTTATTGTTTACTATTTCTTGTTGATATAAAATTATTTTGAGGTGACTTATGAATTTATTGTTTGATGAAGATTCTCAAAAATTAATTATTCAAGCAAAGAGAGAAATGTATGAATTGAAACATCCTTATGTTGGTAGTGAGCATTTACTTTTAGCAATCTTAAAAAAAAGAGATTTGGAGATTACTAAAATGCTTGATAAATATGATATTAATTATAATAATTTTAGAAATGAAATAGTGAAAGTAATTGGAGTTGGAAGTAAGAGTAATAATTGGTTTTTGTTTACGCCATTATTAAGAAGAGTTATTAATAATGCTATGTATTATGCTGATGATAGTAATAAAATAGTAACTCCTTACAATTTGCTTGTTGCTATTTTACAAGAAGGGGAAGGAGTTGCTAATCGTATATTGGTTGGTATGGACATTGATATAGAACTTTTATATACTAATATAGTTAATTCTAAGCCTTTTGTATTAAATAATAAATTAATTTTAGATGATTTAGCTATTAATATGAATAATAATTCCAGTATTGGTAAATATGATCCTGTAATTGGTAGAGATGAACAAGTGAACAGAGTAATTCAGGTGCTGTTAAGAAAGAATAAAAATAATCCTCTTTTAGTTGGTGCAGCCGGAGTTGGAAAAACAGCAATAGTTGAAGAGTTGGCTAGAAAAATAGTTAGTGGTGATGTACCAAATAGATTAAAAAATAAAATAATTTATAGTATATCAATGGCAGTATTAGTTGCTGGGACTAAATATCGTGGTGAATTTGAGGAAAGATTTAATAAAATTATAAAAGAAGTTACCAGTAATAAAAATATTATTTTATTTATTGATGAGATACATACTTTGATTGGAGCTGGTGGAGCCGAAGGAGCAGTTGATGCTTCAAATATTGTTAAACCGTATTTGGCAAGGGGAGATTTTCAAGTTATTGGTGCAACTACTGATATTGAATATAATAAAACAATTGCAAATGATAAAGCTATTGAGAGAAGATTTCAAAAAATAACTATATTGGAGCCAAGTACTGAAGAAGTGATAAACATTATTACTGAACTTAAGAATGTTTATGAAAAATTTCATAATGTTATAATACCTGCTGAATTAATAAAAGAAATTGTTATATTATCAAATAAATATTTATGTTATGGTAAACAGCCTGATAAAGCACTTGATTTACTTGATGAGGCTTGTGCTTATTCTTATTCGTTTAATGATAAAAGAAATAATAAATTGTCTATAATAGAAAAAAGAATTAAAGATGTTGAGAATAATAAAAATAAGGCTATACTTTCTAAGAGTTTTAATGATGCACTAAAATTTAAACGATATGAATTGAAACTTAAAAATGATTATAATGAGTTGTTATTTAATTCTGATTTTAGTAATATGAGGGTTGAATTGACAAAAGAAGATATTTATAAAATAGTATATGATAAGACTGGTATTTTGATGGGAGATAGACTTAGAAAAAAACTTATTAAAGCTAAAAAGGAATTAAAAAAAACATGTTTTGGTAAGGACAAATTTATTTCGGAAATAACTTCTTTTATAGAAGAAAATTATTTTAAAGATCATTTACCTATTTCATTTCTTTTAATTGGTAAAAGTGGTGTAGGAAAAACATTTTTGGTAGAAGAGTTGGTTAAAAACATTTGCTCTTTTGATTCATTTATTAAAATTGATTTGAATAATTGTAGTAATTCTTTGTTTAGTGATTCATTTTTAAATAAAATAAAATTATATCCTTTTTCTATTCTTTTGTTTAAAAATATTAGTTTATGTTCAAAAGATATTTATGATTTACTTCTACATGTTTTATCACAAGGATATTTAACTAATTCTACCGGAGAAAAAATTTGGTTTTCTAATACAATAATTTTTTTTACAGAAAAAAGTGTTGTGCATGAAATTGGATTTAATAGTATTAGTGTTAATCATAACAGTGATTTGTTAGATAAAATATCAAAAATTATAAATTTTAAAGATGTATCTAAGAAAGATATAATTAAACAATTAGAAAAATATGAAGATTTTACTGATGTAGATGTGAAATCTTTATTAAAAGAAATTGACTATATTAATTGTGGTTATACAAAATTAGAGAGTACAGTAAAAAAATATTTGTTGAATTGTAAATAAAAAGTTAGTATATTTTTTGTTGTTATTTTGTTATAATATTTGTGGTTGGTGATTTTATGAGAATATATAATACTTTAAGTAAAAAAATAGAAGAGTTTATTCCTCATGATGGGAACAAGGTATATATTTATACTTGTGGACCTACTGTTTATAATTATGCTCATATTGGAAATTTAAGAACATATATATTTGAAGATATTTTGGAAAAAGGACTAAGATATTTAGGATATGATGTTACTAGGGCCATGAATATTACGGATGTTGGACATTTGACAAGTGATGCTGATACTGGTGAAGATAAAATGGCAAAAGGTGCTAAACGTGAGGGTAAAACTGTTTATGAAATAGCTGAATTTTATACAAATGCTTTTTTGGACGATATGCGTAAATTAAATATAAAAGTACCAGAGATAATAGAAAAAGCAAGTGATAATATCGATACATATATTAAGATGATTGAAAAGATGATAGCTGAAGATTATGCATATATTTCAAATGGAAATGTTTATTTTGATATTAGTAAAGCGAAAGATTACTATAAGTTATCTGGAAAAAATCCAGATGATTTAAAAGTAGGTGTTAGAGATACAGTTGAAGAAGATAAAGCAAAAAGAAATCCGGCAGATTTTGTTCTTTGGTTTACTTTGTCTAAATTTGAGAATCAAGTTATGAAGTGGGATTCACCTTGGGGTGTTGGATATCCTGGTTGGCATATAGAATGTTCAGGTATTTCATATAAAATATTTGGTGAGCATTTAGATATTCATTGTGGTGGTGTAGATAATATTTTTCCACACCATACTAATGAGATTGCTCAAAGTGAAGCTTTCTTAGGTCATAAATGGTGCAATTATTGGTGTCATGGTGCTTATTTGAATGATGCAACAGGTAAGATGAGTAAATCTAAAGGTGAATTTTTGACGGTTTCACTATTGGACAAGAAAGGATATTCACCTCTTGAATATAGATTCTTCTGTTTAAATAGTCATTATCGTAATCCGTTAGTTTTCACATATGAATCTTTAGATGGTGCTAAGAATGCTTATAAAAAATTAAAATCAAAAGTTCTTTCATTAGATAAAAATGGTGAGATTGAAGATAACTATTTTAATGAATACAAAGAAAAGTTTAAAGAAGCACTTAGTTCTGATTTAAATACTTCTTTAGCTATTACGACAGTTTATGATGTTTTAAAAGATAGTAGGTTAAGTGATTGTACTAAATATCTTTTGATAGAAGACTTTGATAAAGTTTTGTCTCTTGATTTAACTGTTTCAGATAATATAAAGATTAATTCTGACTTGGAAGAAAAAATAGCTTCTAAAATAGAAGAAAGAAAGTTAGCTAAAAAGAATAAAGATTTTGCTTTGGCTGATAAAATACGTGATGAATTATTGGCTGAAGGTGTTAAGTTAATTGATACTAGAGAAGGAACAACATATGAATTTATATAGAAAGTAAACGTAAGTTTACTTTTTATTGTGTTATAATGATTATGGTGATTTTATGAATTTAATGGAAGTTAATGTATTAGTCCTTGCTTATATGGGAGATACTGTTTATGAAAATTATGTTAGAAAGTATTTAATTAATAAAGGTATCGGTAATGTTAATGATTTACAGAAAGAGGCAATTAAATATGTTAGTGCTAAAAGTCAAGCTAAGTATTTAGAAGAATTATTAAATAATGATATGCTTTTTGAAAAGGAAATTTCAATTGTTAAAAGAGCTAGAAATTATAAAACAACATCACATCCTAGAAATTGTGATATTATTACATATAAATTGGCTACTGGGTTAGAAGCATTAATTGGCTATTTAGATTTAATAGAAAATAAAGAGAGAATAGATGAAATAATGGATTTTATTTTGAGGTGACGATAATATGTTAGTATGTGGAAAAAATGTTTGTAGAGATTTATTAAAAAAAGGTAATAACATTAAAAAAGTTTATTTGGTTAATAATTTTAATGATAAAGATATTGTTTCTATAGTAGAAAAATTGAATTTGAATGTGATTTATAAAGAAAAACGTGAAATTGATAATTTGTGTCCTAATAATAATCAAGGTATAATTCTAGATATTCCGGATTATGATTATGGAAAAATAGAAGATATAGATGAGGATTTTGTTGTTTTACTTGATCATTTAGAAGATCCACATAATTTAGGTGCTATAATACGAACTTGTGAAGCTGCTGGAGTAAAGTCAGTAGTTATTCCAAAGGATAGACAAGTTCAAGTTAATTCTACTGTTATGAAGACTAGTGTTGGTACTTTAAATAATGTTAATGTTATAAGAGTGACTAATCTTAATAATGCAATAGATGAACTTAAAAAGATGGGTTTTTGGATAGTAGGGACATCTTTAACTGATAAGAGTATTGATTATCGAAAGATTGATTATAGTGGAAAAATCGCTTTAGTAATTGGCAATGAAGGCAGTGGAATATCTGCTTTAGTTTCTAAAAAATGTGATTTTATTGCAAAAATCCCAATGTATGGTGAAACAAATAGTCTTAATGCTAGTGTTGCAGCTGGAATAATGATATATGAAATAATCCGAAATAGAAAGTAGGTAATATGGATTATAAAAAGTATAATGATTATGAATTGATTTATGAAGTTAGAGAAAAAGATGAAGCATCTGAAAGTATTTTGTTTAATAAGTATTTACCAATAATTAAAAAAATTGCTTCAAATTATTATTGTAGGTATGATTATTATGGATATGATTATGATGATTTTTTGCAAGAAGCATATATTGGTTTTCAAAAAGCAATTGTTAATTATGATGAAAATAAGGATAATTTATTTTATACTTTTGTTGTTATATGTATTAATAGACATTTATTGTCTTTTTGTAGAAATATATCAAATAGTAATAAGAATATAGCTAATTATAATTTAGAAGAGATTGATGATAAATTGGTTATTGATCCTAATAGTGATATGGATTTAATCATGAATAATCAATATATATCTGAATTGATTAAACAATTAATTTATTCGTTGTCATTTGAATGTGGTTGTATATTAGAACTTAAGATAAATGGATTTACTTATAGTGAAATAGGGCTACTATTAGGTATGTCTAGTAGTACTGTTGAATATAAGAATAGAAAATCTAAGCAACTATTATTAAAAATATTAAACAATTAATTGATTGTTTTTTTTTTGATTGTGAGTTAGAATTATATTAGAATAGGTGATTTTGATGTCTAATGATTTGAACAAAAAAATTAATTCAGTATCATTGAGTGATTGGTTGAGTGAATTTCATAGTGAAGATGAATTAAGAGAGCTTTTTCTCAATATGGATAAAGCACTTAAATATATTCATGAACATGGTTATTGTATAGAAGTTTTTCATCCTAATTACATTCAAATTTTAAACGATCGTACTGATTGTATTCAATTTCAAAAACTAGTTGAATTGTCACCTGATTATTCTGTAAAGAGTGATATGATAAAACAAGATATATTTAATTCTGCTTTCATACAAATTGGAATTTATACGAAAACTTTGAAATATTTGAATGTTGATTTTTTAAGGGAAAACTTTGATTCGTTTGCGCAATTTATTCCTAGTAGTGATGTTTCTTATTATAGAGGTGTTGTTCAAAGAGGAGCAGCAGTGTATTTAAGTGAATTTGCAGAAGAGAAAGCTAATAGAGATTTGATGGATTTAGAAAAGCAATTAGATGAAGGAGGAAACTCTACTAATAAAACTTTGGTTAAAGCTAGTGATAAAAGAATTGATGTTGATTCTGTTAATAGTAAAATAAATGATCAAATATACAAGCAGATAAATGGTATGAATGAAGCGGCTTTTGTTAATTCTTTATTAATACCAGCAATTGTTATAAGTGTTTTAGCTATTTTGTTGGCACTTGGATTATTAATTAGTTAGATTTATATATAATTGTTGACATTTTTAAGGTCTTATGCTATTTTATTTGTGTAAGCACTTAGAAGTGTTTTTATTTTGAAAAAATAGGAATGGTGAAAAAATGG
The DNA here is from genome assembly GCA_017433415.1 of Bacilli bacterium. Taxonomy (GTDB): domain Bacteria; phylum Bacillota_I; class Bacilli_A; order RF39; family UBA660; genus UBA3789. The sequence goes on along the minus strand of JAFRHI010000018.1, from coordinate 12,744 downwards.
CTGAAGTTAGAAAAAAAGTTTTAGAAGATACTTATAATACTTCAAAAATAATGACATCTGATGTGAAAAAATCTCCTAAAAAAGCAAAAAATATTGAGAAGAAACAAGAGAAAAAGGATTATAAAAAGGAGAATATTTGGGTCAGATTTAAGATTTTTTGTCATGGTGTTAAGAGTGAATTTGATAAGGTTCACTGGCCTACAAAAGAAAATATGATTAAATATTCTATCGCAACTGTGGTTTTTATTGTTTTGTGCTCAGCGTTCTTTTATATAATAGATATAATTTTTGCGTTAATACAAACGTTATTTAATTAAGGGGTGTAGTATATGGATAAACAATGGTATGTAGTTAATACTTATTCAGGTCATGAGAATAAAGTAAAAGAAAAATTAGAAATGCGTGCTGAATCCATGGGGATGCAAGATTATATTTTTCGAGTAATTATTCCAGAAGAAAAAGTAGTTGAAGTAAAAGATGGTGTAACAAAAGAAAAGATTAAAAAAATGTTTCCTGGTTATATTCTTGTTGAAATGATAATGACGGATGAGGCATGGTATATTGTTCGTAATACACCAGGAGTTACTGGGTTCATTGGATCTAGTGGTAAGGGTGCTAAGCCAACACCATTACAACCATATGAAGTTGATAAGATCTTAGGTAATATGGGTATAAGTAGAATTGATGTTGATACTGAACTTGCTGATGGGGCAAAAGTTAAGATTATTGCTGGTCCATTTAATGGTATGTTTGGTACAGTTGATTCAGTTGATTTACCAAATCAAAAAGTTATGTTATTAGTTGATTTGTTTGGTCAAGAAACTTCTGTAGAAGTTGAATTGAGTCAAATAGAAAAAGCTTAATATATAAATTGCTTGCATAAATTTAGGTTGTGTGTTATTATTTAGGGGCTATATTTATTTTATAATATAGATTTAGTGGGAAGCATGGTTTGCATTTTTAGAAAGCGGTAATCAAGCTATTTGGACCACTCGCGAAAACTAAAAATTATAGGAGGTGTTTTTCGTGGCAAAAGAAGCAGTTAAAAAGATTAAATTACAAATTGCAGCAGGAAAAGCTACACCAGCTCCACCAGTTGGAACTGTATTAGGACCTGCAGGAATTAATTTACAAGATTTTTGTACTAAGTATAATGATGCTACTAGAGATAAAATGGGAGATGTTTTACCTGTAGAAATATCAATATATGAAGATAGAAGTTTTGATTTTGTAATTAAAACTCCACCTACAGCATTTTTATTAAAGAAATATGCTAAAGTACAAAAAGGATCTGTAAAAGGAAGTAAAGAAGTTGTTGCTACTATATCAGAAGCTACATTAAGAGAAATAGCAGAAATAAAATTACCTGATTTAAATGCATACACAGTTGAAGAAGCAATGAAAATTGTTGCTGGTACTGCAAAAAATATGGGAATTGCTATTGAAGGTCAAGAATAATAGTAATAATTTAGGATAAACATATAGGTTATACCTAGTGGAAGGAAATAATTAAAATCCGCTTTTACCACATAAGGAGGAAAGAATATGAAAAAGAGAAGTAAAAAATATACTGAAGCTGTTAGTAAAATAGAAAAAGGAAAAGTATATTCAAAAGAAGAAGCTGTTAAGTTAGTTAAAGAAACTTCTGTTAGTTCATTTGATGGGTCAATTGAAGTTGCAATGAGACTAAACTTAGATACTAAGAAAGCTGATCAACAATTAAGAGGTGCTATAGTACTTCCTAAGGGAACTGGTAAAACTAAAAAAGTTTTAGTAGTTGCTAGAGGACCAAAGGCTCAAGAAGCTAAAGATGCTGGTGCTGATTTTGTAGGAGATGTAGATATCTTAGAAAAAATCGAAAAAGAAAATTGGTTTGATTTTGATACTATGATAGCTACTCCTGATATGATGCCACTTCTTGGTAAATTAGGTAAGGTTTTAGGACCAAAAGGTTTAATGCCAAATCCTAAGACTGGAACTGTTACTATGGATATAGCTAAAGCGGTTGAAGAAGTAAAAGCAGGTCGTGTTGAATATAGAACTGATAGTTTTGGTAATGTTCATGGAGTTATTGGAAAGGCATCTTTTAGTGAAGAAGATTTACTTGCTAACTTGGATGCATTTGTTGCACAAATAATTAGAATTAAACCTGCAACAGTTAAGGGTGATTATATTAAAAATATTTCACTATCTTCTACAATGGGTCCTGGAATCAAAGTTGAAAATAGTTTTGACAAATAAGATTTTATAGGATATAATAAAGACAATTTATTGGTGCCATAGACAGTAGGTATAGAAGTAAATCCTACCGAGGACTTATTAATTTTAAAGTTCTTTTGCTGTCTAGTTAAAGAACTTTTCTTATGGCATCCCTAAATAAAATAAGGAGGTGTATTAATGGCAAGTGAAGCAATCTTAAAGCAAAAGCAAACAGTAATTGATGAGATTAAAGAACGTACTGAAGGTGCTAAAACAATAGTTTTATTTGACTATCGTGGTATTACTGATAGTGAGGCTAAAGAATTACGTGTTAAATTAAGAGAATCAAATGCTGATTACAAAGTTTATAAAAATACTTTGATGGCTAGAGCTTTTAATGATTTAGGTATTGATCTTAATGAAGCATTAAGTGGTCCAAGTGCATTTGCATATAGTGGTGATCAAATAGCTCCAATTAAGGTTTTATCTGATTTTGCTAAAGAACACCCAGCATTAGTTTTAAAAGTAGGGATTGTAGATGGAGAAAAAGCTGATCAAGCAAAATTAGCAGAATATGCTACTCTACCTTCAAGAGAAGGACTACTTACTATGCTTGCTGGTGGTATGATTGGTCTAGTAAAAGACTTATCAATTTGCTTAGACTTATATAGTCAACAAAAAGAAGAAAATTAATTTAAAATATAAAAATAGGAGGAAATATAAATGGCTAAATTAACAAAAGAAGATTTTATCAGTAGTTTAAAAGAAATGAATTTATTAGAAATTAAGGAATTAGTAGATGCAATGAAGGAAGAATTTGGTGTTGATCCAAGTGCTGTTGCTGTTGCTGCACCAGTTGCTGGAGCTAGTGCTGATGCTGCACCAAGTACTGTAACAGTTTCAATTGCTGAAGCTGGAGCTGCTAAAGTTGCTGTTATTAAAGTTGTTAAAGAAATTACTGGTTTAGGATTAAAAGAAGCTAAAGATATCGTTGATGCTAATGGTGTTGTTAAAGAAAATATCCCAACTGCTGAAGCTGATGAAATCAAAGCTAAGCTTGAAGAAGCTGGAGCTACTGTAGAAGTTAAGTAATTAACTTCTTTTTTTTGTGTAAAGTTAATTTATAGATATTGACTTTAAAAATCATTATGATAGAATTTAATTAACATAGGAATGCAGTAGTGCAGTTAAAATTCGGGATTTTTTTCGGGTATTTGACAGTGTCTTTAGGAAGAAATGCTTACTGGACTCTATGTTAATTGTAATTTTTTAGAGAAAGAAAACTCTTATGATAAGTATAGTTTTAATTTGCTGATAATGAATTAAGCTATTAAAAAACTCGCCACTGTAAAGTGGTTTTTTCTTTATCTTGACAAGTTCTTTTTTAAATAATAAAATGTAAGTGTCAATAGTTAAAACATTTGATTTTATAAATATTATTTATTTAGTATTTTTAAAATGATTGATAATGTTTGAATTCTTATCATACCTATTGATAAATTACAATTCGGAGAAGGAAAACTTCAAAAACAGTGGCGCTACAATCGGTAATGAAAGCGATCTCATTTAGCTAATGAGGTGTAGTTCCTAAAAACCAGGTAGTAATTATTTATCAGGTAATTGCTATAAAAAGATGGAGAGTAAATGTTAGTCAAATTTATTTAATATTTTTTTGAATACAAGGTTTTCATTACTTGTATTTTTTTTGTTCCTTTGTTATAATTCTTCTATAATATGTGAGGATAAAATATGGGGAAGTTTAATTTAGGTAATTCAGTTACAAAGATTTCTAATAATATTGATAAAAACAGTTTATATTTGAATCAAGATAAAATGCAAGGAATAGTAGATGATATGGAAAAACAATTTGATGAATTAAGAGATTCTTTGTTTAATATAAATACGCTTTTGAATAAATGTGTTTCAAGAAAAATTGTAAGTGGTAATGCTGTTTTAGTGTTTAAAGGCTGGGCAAGGAAATGTAATTCACAAGCACTGGCTTCAGAAAATAGAAAGAACTCACTTTTGAATAAATATAAAGAAGATATTAATAAATATAAAATTCAGCAGTTGGAAGCTAGAATAGAAGCACTTGAAGAAAAGTTGTTATCTGTAAAGGAGTAAGGTATATGTTAGATGAGGTTAAACAATTAGTTGAAAAACTTACTTTAGAGATTAATGTTGCAGAAAAATCTTTAAATAATTTACAAAATAGTATTACTACAATTCAGCAAGGTGAGAATAATAATCCATATTGGAATGGAGAAAATGCTTATGGTTGGTTAAAGTCAGCGTTAGCGCATTTTGATCATGATGCGGTATTAATTGATAATCTTAATGAATGTTTAGTATATTTAGAGAAAAATAAGTTATAGAAAATGCAATTTTTTAAAAAAAGTGTTGACATAATATATAAATTAATGTATTATATCTTTCGAAAGGGAGAAAACTAAGTAATTTTTACGATGTTTTCTCTTTCTTTTTTTGTTCTGGTGGTAAAAATGGGGCAGTATTTTGATAATGAAAAATTACCAAGTAAAATGGTTAAGACAGAGCCATTTGTTCTAGGTAAAAAATTTATTTTTTACACCGATAATGGTGTGTTTTCAAAGGACGGTTTGGACTTTGGCAGTAGACTTCTTCTTGAATCAATCCCGCTTGAAGAAGTTGGAGGCAAAGTTCTTGATATGGGATGTGGTTATGGAGTATTTGGAATTATTCTGAATAAAGTTGCTTCATGTACTGTTGATATGGTTGATGTTAACTTACGAGCTTTACATTTATGTGAGATTAATATTAAGGAAAATCATTGTAATAATATCAATGTATTTGAAAGTAATGTTTATGAAAGAATTAATGATAAATATGATGTGATCGTTACCAATCCACCTATAAGGGCTGGTAAAAAAGTCGTATATGATATAGTGATGAACGCTAAAGATCATCTTAATAATGATGGTAAGCTTTTTGTTGTTATAAGAAAAGAGCAGGGTGCTAAATCGCTAATTGTCGACTTAAAAAAATTATATACTGTAGAGGTACTTAATAAGAAAAAGGGCTTTTTCATTATTAAGTGTTGTTTATGATCTTTATTGTATATACAAAAAAATTGTTGTGGGGTGAAAATAGTGTCATATAAGATTGTAAAAAGTGGTGACCATAGAAAAAGAAGAAATTTCTCTAGTATTAGAAATTCTTATGATTTAAAAGATTTGCTAGAGATCCAAAAAAAGCCATATGAATGGTTTATTAATGTTGGTATTAGAGAGGTCTTTGATGATTTGTTCCCAGTAGAAAATTTCTCTGGAACTTTATCGCTTGAATTTGGAGATTATCATTTTGATAAACCAAAATATTCAATAAAAGAAAGTAAAGATCGTCAGTCTACTTATTCTGCTCCTTTAAGGGTTGAAGTTAGACTATTTAATCGTGAGACAGGAGAAGTAAAAGAACAAGAAATATTTATGGGTGATATGCCTATAATGACTGATAGTGGAACATTTATAATTAATGGTGCAGAACGTGTTATTGTTTCTCAATTAGTTAGATCTCCTAGTGTTTATTTTAATCGTGAAATTGATAAAAATGGCCGTGAATTAATAACTTCACAGATTATTCCAAATCGTGGTACTTGGTTAGAATTTGAAGTTGATGCTAGAGATGTATTATATGTTAGGATTGATAGAACAAGAAAAGTTCCAATTACTACATTATTGAGGGCATTCGGTCTATCAAGTGATGATGATATTTTAAAAGTATTTGGCGAAGATGAATACTTAAAAAATACAATAGCTAAAGATTCTACAAAAAATACCGATGAAGCATTAATAGAAATTTATGAAAAATTAAGACCAGGTGAGCCTGCTACTCTTGATTCTTCTAAAAACCAAATTATTACTAGGTTCTTTGATGAATTTAGATATGATTTATCTAAAGTTGGTCGTTATAAATTTAATAGAAAATTAAATGTAATTGATCGTTTGTTAAATCAAACACTTGCTGAGGATGTAAAAATTGATGGTAAGGTTGTTCTTGAAAAAGGAACAGTTATTACTAAAGCAAACTGGGATGAGTTAAGTGATGCATTGAAAGCTGGATTTGGTATAGTAGATTCTAAGATTAATGAGGAATTAGATTCATTTGGCAAAGTACAAATTGTAAAAATTCTTGATCCAAACGATAAAAAGAAGAAGCTATTAGTTATAGGTAATGATCAAACTATTGATATTAAGAGATTAACTATTTCTGATGTTTATGCATCTGTTTCATATTATTTAAATTTGTTACATGGTGTAGGTAATTATGATGAGATTGATCATTTAGGTAATAGACGTATTCGCCAAGTTGGTGAGTTATTACAAAATCAATTTAGAATTGGTGTTTCTAGAATGGAGAGAGTTATTCGTGAAAGAATGACTACTCAAGAAATGGAAGAAGTTACACCAAAGACTTTAATTAATATCCGTCCAGTTACAGCTGCGATGAAAGAATTTTTTGGTAGTTCACAATTATCTCAATTTATGGATCAAACTAATCCAATTGCTGAACTTACTAATAAACGTCGTTTATCTGCTTTAGGACCAGGTGGTTTATCAAGAGATAGAGCAGGTGTAGAAGTACGTGATGTTAATACTTCACATTATGGAAGAATTTGTCCAATAGAATCTCCAGAAGGACCAAATATCGGACTTATTACATCACTTGCAAGTTATGCTAAAATTGATGAATATGGATTTATTATGACTCCATATAGAAAAGTTGTTGATTCACAAATTACTGATGAAGTTTGTTATTTAACTGCTGATGATGAATTGGATTATATTATTTCTCAGTCAACTGTAGGTACTGATGAATCTAATAAAATAATTGATGAACAAGTTAATGCTCGTTTTAGAGGGGAAAATATTTTAGCTAAGCCAGAAGAGGTTGATTTTATAGATGTTAGTCCACAACAAGTTGTTTCTGTTACAACAAGTTGTATTCCATTCTTAGAGCATGATGATGCTACTCGTGCATTAATGGGTGCTAACATGCAACGTCAGGCAATGCCACTTATTAAAACTGAAGCTCCACTTGTTGGAACTGGTGTCGAGTTTATTGCTGCAAAAGACTCAGGTGTTGAAGTTATTGCTAAAAATAATGGTGTTGTTGAATATGTTGATGCTAAGAAAATAGAAGTAAAAACAAAAGATGGAAAGGATACTTATACTTTAGTTAATTTTGAGTTAGCAAACTCAAGTATTTGTTCACATCAAAGACCAATTGTTCATGTTGGAGATAAAGTAAAAGCAGGAGAAACTATTTTAGCAGATGGTAATTCTACTGATATGGGAGAACTTGCTTTAGGAAAGAATATGACAGTTGCTTTCATGACATTTAATGGATATAACTATGAAGATGCTGTTATTTTAAATGAAAATTTAGTTAAGGATGATAAATACACATCTCTTCATCTTGAAGATTATGAGATGCAATGTCGTGAAACTAAGTTAGGACCAGAAGAAATTACTAGGGATATTCCTAATGTTAGTGAAGAGGCTCGTCGTAACTTAGATGAAAATGGTATTGTAACTATTGGTACTGAGGTTAAAGAAGGAGATATCTTAGTTGGTAAAGTTACTCCTAAAGGTATGGCAGAACTTACTTCAGAAGAAAAATTATTACATGCTATATTTGGTGAAAAGACTCGTGAAGTTAGAGATACATCTCTTCGTGTACCACATGGCGGAGATGGTATTGTTCACGATATTAAGATTTATTCTAGAAAAGATAGTGATGAATTACCAGCTGGTGTTAGTAAAGTAATTCGTGTTTATATAATCCAAAAGCGTAAGATTCAAGTTGGAGATAAGATGAGTGGTCGTCATGGTAATAAAGGTGTTATTTCACTTATTCTTCCACAGGAAGATATGCCATATTTACCAGATGGTACTCCAGTAGATATAATGCTTAATCCACAAGGTGTTCCATCTCGTATGAATTTCGGACAGATCCTTGAAATTCATATGGGTATGGCTTGTAAAAAGCTTGGTGTTCATATTGCTACTCCAGTATTTGATGGTGCACATATTAATGATATTCAAGCTATGATGAAAGAAGCTGGAATGGATGAAGATGGTAAGACTGTTCTTTATGATGGTCGTACTGGTGAGCCATTTGATCATAGAATTTCAGTTGGTGTTATGTATATGATTAAACTTCATCATATGGTTGATGATAAATTACATGCACGTGCTACTGGACCATATTCATTGGTTACACAACAACCACTAGGTGGAAAAGCACAATTTGGTGGTCAGAGATTTGGAGAAATGGAAGTTTGGGCATTATATGCATATGGTGCTTCACATACATTACAAGAAATCTTAACTGTTAAGTCAGACGATGTTATAGGTCGTGTTAAAGTATATGAATCTATTATTAAAGGTCAAGAAATAAATCAAGCTGGTGTTCCAGAATCATTTAGAGTACTTATGAAGGAGTTCCAGGCATTGGGATTAGATGTTTCAATTATTAATGATGAAGGTAAAACACTACAGTTAAAAGAAATAGAAGCAGCAGAAGAGCGTGAGGACAATAATTTGAATATTGAAGAAGTAGAGAGCCCTGCGCATGAAATTGTTAATGAACCAAGTTCAGAGGTTGAAGATGAAGAATTAGATGAAGAGGATGAATCTTTTGATGATTTAGAAGATGATTTTGAGCAAGAATTTGGTGTTTTTGCAGAAGAGGAAGGAGCTGATATTTAATGATAGATGTAAATAAATTTGAAGCATTAAAAATTGGTATAGCTTCTCCGGAAAAAATACGTGAATGGTCTTATGGTGAAGTAAAAAAACCAGAGACAATTAATTATCGTACATTAAGACCTGAAAGGGATGGATTGTTTTGTGAAAAAATATTTGGACCAAGTAAGGATTTTGAGTGTGCCTGTGGTAAATATAAGAGAGTTCGTTATAAGAATATAGTTTGTGATAGATGTGGTGTAGAGGTTACTCGTTCAAAAGTAAGACGTGAAAGAATGGGTCATATTGAACTTGCTACTCCTGTATCTCATATTTGGTTCTTTAAAGGTGTTCCATCTCGTATGGGATTAGTACTTGATATGAGTCCAAGAGATTTGGAAGAAGTATTATATTTTGTTAGTTATGTGGTAATTGATAAAGGTAATGCTCCACTTGAGGATAAACAAACATTATCAGAAAAAGAATATCGTGCTTATTATGAAAAATATGGTACTGGCTTTAAAGTTGGTATGGGTGCTGAAGCAATCAAAGAACTTTTAAAGAAAGTAGATTTAGAAAAAGAAATAAAAGAAATTGAAGAAGAATTAGAAAATGCGCAAGGTCAAAAAAGAACTCGTTTACTTAAGAGACTTGATGTACTTGATGCTTTCTATAAATCAGGAAACAAACCTGAATGGATGATTATGGATTGTATTCCAGTTATTCCACCAGAGTTACGTCCAATGATTCAATTAGATGGTGGTAGATTTGCTACATCTGATTTAAATGATTTATACAGACGTGTTATTAACCGTAATAATCGTTTGAAAAAACTAATTGATTTAGGAGCTCCTGGAATCATTATTCAAAATGAGAAACGTATGCTTCAAGAAGCTGTAGATGCATTATTTGATAATGGTCGTCGTGGTAGAAGTGTTACAGGAGCAGGAAATAGACCATTAAAATCAATTTCGTCTATGTTAAAAGGTAAACAAGGACGTTTCCGTCAAAACTTATTAGGTAAACGTGTTGATTACTCTGGTCGTTCTGTTATCGTTGTTGGTCCATCTCTAAAGATGTATCAATGTGGTATTCCAAAAGAGATGGCTCTTGAATTATTCAAACCTCATGTTATTCATGGATTAGTAAGTAAAGATATTGCTCATAATATTAAAGCTGCTAAAAGATTAATTGATAATCAAGATCCTGTTGTTTGGGATATTGTAGAGGAAGTTATTAAAGAACATCCAGTTATGCTTAACCGTGCACCTACATTACATAGACTAGGTATTCAAGCATTTGAACCAATCTTAGTAGGTGGAAAAGCAATTCGCCTTCATCCACTAGTTTGTCCAGCATTTAATGCTGACTTCGATGGTGATCAAATGGCAGTACATGTTCCACTTTCTGAAGAAGCTCAAGCTGAAGCTAGAATGCTAATGTTAGGTTCTAACAACATTCTACATCCAAAGAGTGGAGATCCTATTGTTACTCCTTCACAAGACATGGTTTTAGGAAACTACTATATTACTATGGAAAAAGAAGGGGAAGATGGAGAAGGTAGAGTATTTAAAAATTCTAATGAAGCTTTAATGGCATATGAGAGAAGAGAAATAACTCTACATACAAGAATTGCTATTCCTGTTGATTCATTCAAATATAAATTGTTTACTGAACAACAAAAAGGTAAATATTTAGTAACAACAGTTGGTAAAATTAAGTTTAATGAAATATTACCAGATACATTTGCTTATATTAATGAACCAACTGATGAAAATATTTCAAATATTACTCCTAATAAGTATTTCTTAGATAAGGGAACTAATATTCCTGAGGCAATTAAGGAAATGCCTTTAGTTAAACCTTTTGCTAAAGGAACTTTAGAAAAAATAATTGCTCAAGTATTTAAGAGATATAAAACTACTGAAACTTCAACAATGCTTGATAATTTAAAAGATTTAGGCTTTAAGTATTCAACAATTTCTGGTATTACTGTTAGTATGGCTGATGTTGAAATAAGTAAGACTAAGCATGCTGTTGTTGAAGAAGCACAAAAATTAGTAGATAAAATTAATAAACAGTATAAAAGAGGTTTAATTACTGAAGAAGAAAGATTTAATAAAGTAATTGAGACTTGGAATAATGCAACTGACCAAGTTAAAGAAGAACTTGAGGGTGTATCAAAGACAGATATTGATAATCCAATATTTATCATGATGAACTCTAAAGCTCGTGGTAATATTTCTAACTTTACTCAGGTTGCTGGTATGCGTGGTATTATGGCTAAACCAGATGGTACTCCTGTTGAAATTCCAATTCTTTCAAACTTCATTGAAGGTCTTAGTGTTGCTGAGTTCTTCTTATCAACACATGGTGCTCGTAAAGGTTCTGCTGATACAGCCTTAAAAACTGCTGATTCTGGGTACTTAACTCGTCGTTTAGTTGATGTTAGTCAGGATATGATTGTTAGGGAAGCAGATTGTGGAACTGATCAAGGTGTAGTTGTAAAAGACTTTATTAATGAAAAAACTGGTAGTGTTATTGAAAGTTTACGTGATCGTATTGTTGGTCGTTTTGCTAATAAGAAAATAGTTCATCCAGAAACAAAAGATGTAATAGTTGATAAACTTCAAATGATTACAGAATCTCTTGCTGATAAAATTATTAAGGCAGGGATAACTGAAGTTGAAATACGTACAGTATTAACTTGTAATACACAAAATGGTGTTTGTCAAAAATGCTATGGACGTAACTTAGCAACAGGTAATTTAGTTGAAGTTGGAGAAGCTGTTGGTGTTATGGCAGCTCAATCAATTGGTGAACCTGGTACTCAGCTTACAATGCGTACATTCCACTCTGGTGGAGTTGCTCATGGTGGTGATGCTGATATTACTCAAGGTCTTCCTCGTGTTCAAGAGTTATTTGAAGCTAGAACTCCAAAAGCAAAAGCAACTATTGCTGAAATTGATGGTACTGTTACAAAAGTTAAAGAAGATCACGGCAAGTATAAGATTAGTATTACTAATAAACTAGAAACAAAAGAACATGTTACTAATTATGGTTCAAAATTATGTGTAGAAAAAGGAACTGAAGTAAAATGTGGTGATAAACTTACTGAAGGAGCTATTAGTCCTAAAGAATTATTAGCAGTTACAGATCCAATTACTACACAGGAATACATCTTAAAAGAAGTTCAATATACTTATCGTTCACAAGGTGTTGATATTTCTGATAAACATATTGAAATAATTGCTCGTAGAATGATTAGTAAAATTAGAATTATTGATGGTGGAGATACTAGATTCTTACCTGGTGGACTTGTTAATTTCCGTGAATTTACAGATGGAAATAAAGAAGCAATTATTAATGGTAAGACTCCAGCTTTAGGAAGACCAATTTTACTTGGTATCACTAAAGCGGCACTTGAGACTGATTCATTCTTATCAGCAGCATCATTCCAAGAAACAACAAGAATATTAACAGACGCAGCAATTAAAGGAAAAGTTGATCCACTAGCTGGATTAAAAGAAAATGTTTTACTTGGAAAACTAATTCCTGCTGGAACTGGTAGTAAGCATTATCGTGATGTTGAATATGAATTAAAATCAGAATTTATTGATGAAGAACCGTTAGAACAGTTAGAAGATCAGTTTATGGAATAATAAAAAGATTTCTCCTATATGAACTGAACCCCAAAAGTTGGACAGTTTATAAATAGTTTCTAATTAGAGGATTGCAACCTGTAATTTACAGGAGACAGTCCTTTTAATTTTACTTTAATTCTATCATAATTATAATAATTAATATAGTCATCTATGGC
>JAFRHI010000017.1 GCA_017433415.1 Bacilli bacterium | reverse complement strand
ATATGTAAGAGTATCTCCATATTTTTTAGTTCCTGTATCTTTTAAACTTGAATCTTCAGTACCATCATAGAAATAATTAACACAATATGGATATTCTTCTCTTGTATAGAAGATATCTAATCTGTTTTCTGTTTCATCATCTATTGTTGGATTTGTTAATTGATGAGAATTATAAACGAATGCTCCTTCTGGTTTTTTAGCTAAACCAGTAGCTTTATACTCTTCTACATTAATTGTATCTCCAAAAGTTGCAGTATGAGGATTTCCACTATCGTTTATTGTTTCAGTAAACTCACCTTTTAGATCTTCATAGTGATAAACTACTGTATACTCTAAATTTTCTTTTTTAGTATAGATAACATTTAATACATTATCTGCAGCATTTTTTGTAATAGCAACATTTTCTACTACATTTCCATTCTTATCTTCTAAATGGTCAAATACATAACCTTTTATGTCTGTTCTTGCAATATATGGTATGTTTGTAGAATAATCTGCTACACCTGTATCACTAGGTTCTACTTTATTATTACTATCTATTCTATCTTTATAGTGATTAACTGTATAAGCAACTTGTGGTCTTTCCCAATATACGTTTGGTGATTCATCTAACATAAGAGTTTTTGTTTCACCTGTTTTTGGATCTGTATAAGTTATACCTGCTTTTTTGTCTGTTGTATTGTTTGTATCATAGTATCCTGTAGGTTTTGTTTGATCAATATCTACATAGAATGATACTGTTTGTTTTTCACCTGTAATATTTTCTAAAGTGAATGTTTTAGTTCCAGCAAATTCCTCAGCACCTTCAATTTTGAATTCTGGTGTTAGAGTATCTGTTAATGTTGGATCAACTGCAGCAGCAACTAAATCATTTACCATATCTTCTACCGCTGCAGTAATTGTTGCTGGATTTGCATCTGAATAATGTTTTGCACCAGGTGATGCAATATTATTTTTTAAGTAGTTACTTGTAGTTGTAGTTGTTGCATAACCAATTGCATAGATTTCAATATCGCTATTGGTTTTAGCACTACTAGCCGCTCTAGTGGCAGCTGATGTGTCATTAGGATTACCATCACTAATTACTAAAATAACTTTTTTAGCATTAGACACTCCAGCAGTCTCACTATCCAATTTGTTTTTAGCTGTTGTAATAGCATCTGCTAAATTTGTTGTACCTAGTGGATGCTTAAAGTCTGCATCTGTAAAACTATTTGTTGCTGTATCAGCATTATCTGAGAAGGTTACAAGACTAACATTAGCGCTATCACCTAAATTTGCCTTAATAGTGCTTTGAAAAGTTTGAGCTCCGCTTATTGCATTTTCCCATTTTTCTTTTGTTCGCAAGTTAGCGTCCCACTCTCTATGCAAGTTGCCCCACAAATCATAATACTCTCTACTTGCACACGAAACACCTATTCCATCTGCTGCTGTATAGTGTGGATTAGAATTTGTTTGACGTGCTCCACCATTTGAACATATCATAGATCCAGAACGGTCAAATACTACTACGGCATGTAATGGATAAGTTTTTTGATATGGAACTCCTTCAATCTCAAATGTAATCTTGTATCTACCCGGAGTTTCTGTTGCTGTTGCTGTTTTTTTGATGTGAATATCACCTTCATTAACAAGGCTACCTGTTTCAACTGATTCTCTAATAACATCACCAGAATCCAAGGCTTTAGCATATATTAGTGTAGCAGGGTTACTAAATATTAATGCTACTATTGATATGATTGAGATTAATTTTTTAAATTTATCTTTCATATTTTTAATTCTCCTTTTTTTCTATTTTTTTTGCTATCAATACTATATATGAGTTTTTTGGATTATAGTTACAAGTTTGAAGGATTAATAGTTTATCATTAGGACTTAAACTACAGTCACCTTTACAATACTTAGTATCACTTAGTAACTTATCCAAGTGGTTTTGCCATGCCTCATCACTTTTGGCATCTAGAACTGTATGTTCATTGTCAGTAGTAATTATTTTTATGGCATAGACTTCATATTCTAGTACTTCTTCCTCTGTTAGTAATTTAATACTTCCAGATTTTTCAAAATTCTTTTTGTCGAGATATTTCTCTAACTTGTAGAAGGGTAATTTTTCTTTGTAGTCATCATAGTCAGAATTATGTGAGTAAATATTTATCTGTTTTTCATCTTTTAAGATATTGCTATTTCTAAAATCAATATAGGGATTACCTAAATTATTTTCTTCTTTAGATAAGTCATGATTAAGATAATATTTATTATCAGTTGTTTTTGTTATTACTGTATTAATATCTAAATCTTTGATTTCTAATGTAGCAATAATATCATTATTATTCCATTCTTGTTTTAGATTACTGATAAGTGTTTTAGTGTCTATATCCTGCTTTTCGACAACTAATGGCTTACTCTCTTTTACTGGCCTTTCCTGCTTAGGTTCAGTTACAAAGAAAGCAATACTTATCATGATAATTGTAAAAATCAAGAACCCCCAATTTAGTCTTTTCTTCAACCTATTCACCCCACATTCGGGCATAATACCCTAAGAACTTTGATAGCTCACTATAATAGTATAAAAATGTTGAAAAGTCAATCTTTTCTATAGTCGTTTTGATGTTTTGGATCATATTTTATACAGAATTTTTAAATTTTAATTAATATTTTGGATTAAAAAATGTTTTTCAAAATAAAAAAGCGCATATTTGCGCTTCTTATTTATTTTGTTTTGCTGATTGAGAAATTTTCATTCTAGCAATAGCTAAACTTGTATCAAAAGGAATTTCTATATTATTACCAGAAACACCTATTTTTATCTCTTTATAGGCTTCTTGTACTTTTGGTGTAGCGGCTATTTTTAAAAATTCTTTTATTATTTTTAATTGATATTGATTTAAATCACGATAAGAATGAAAAGCTAATAATAATTCATCAGAATCAGTAATTCTTAATTCTAACCATTCACAACAAATTTTTTGAATATCTTTAAATTTGGAAAAATTTGCTCCTCTATATCTTTTTATATTTCCAGTAGTTATATTATCTGCTAATGTGAAATTAGAATACATATGTGGTTCTATTCCATTATCTTCAGTTATTTTAAATCTGGCTTGGTCTTTGGAAATGACACCACAAGCTTGAAGCCCACCTTCGTTAGCATCATATCTTTTTCTTTTAATTAATTCATCAAAAAATTCTGCTATTTCAAATTCATCATATATTTTTTTCTTTAATTTCCATTAAAATCACCTTTTAATTAAACTTCTTGTTATATAGTTCTACTCTTTTTAAGATTTTATCTTTTCCTAATATTTTCATAATACTGAATAAATCAGGTGATTTTAATCTTCCAGTAATCATTACTCTAATTGCTTCGCAAATATCACCAACATGTCCCTTATAATCATCTGGATTTTTCTTATAATCTTTTGGACTTGCTGCATAGCCATTTGCCTCGGCAAACTCTTTTACTTTATTGAACCATGCTTCATTATCAACATCTAAATCTAGATAATTATTTACATAATCTAATACTAAGTTAGTATCATATGTTTTATCACCATCGAATTTAGAATAATCTTCTTCTTCAAACATAGAATCAATTGCATATGAGAATTCTTCTTTTACTTCACTATATTTAGAAATATCTTTTCTTGGACGTGGTCCATCTTTTTCAATGCTTAAGAATTTTATCATATCTTCTTTATTAGCTAGTAGTAGTTCAGCATATTCTTTATCATGTTTTAGAGCCCATGATAGCGTTTCTTCGTAAACTTCTTCCCCACTTTTTCTAGAAAAGTAAGTTTTTGAAATATTAGTTAATTTATCTAAATCAAAGCTTGTTCCACCTACAGCCATTTTATTAAATGTAAATGTAAAATCTTGATAACTTTTATCTGGATTTTCTAAATACCATTCTTCAAAATTAGAATTTAGTATAGTAGCAAGATAAAGTTTTACGGCATCATTTGGAATTCCTACTTCTTCATAATAAGATACAGCAGCTTCAGGATCTTTTCTCTTACTTAATTTTCTGATTGTACCTGTTTCTTCATCTTTTTTAGTAAGCGGAGCATGATGACAAAAGTTAGGTAATTTAAATCCTAGTACATTAAATAGTTGAACATGTTTAGGAATACTTGATACCCATTCATCGGCTCTTATTACATGAGTTGTATGCATTAAGTGATCATCAATTGCATGAGCAAAATGATATGTTGGTACTCCATCTTTTTTAAGTAAGACGAAATCTTCATCACTTTCAGGAAATTTCATTTTTCCTTTTATTAAATCTGTAAACTCTATAATATTATTGGGATTGCCCGGTGACTTTAACCTTATTACATATTCATCACCATTAGCTATTTTTTCTTTTATTTCTTCTATAGATAGATCTCTATCAGCAGCATATATTCCATATACTCCCGTTCTTACTTTGTTTATTTCTTGTTCTTCTCTTATGCTTTCAAGCTCTTTTTCTGTCATGAAACAAGGATATGCTTTTCCTTGAACAATTAAATCTTTGACATAAGTCTGATATATATCTACTCTTTGACTTTGAATATAAGGTCCATATTCTCCTCCAACTTTAGTTGATTCATCTGGGCATATATCAAAGCTATCTAGATCAGTAAATATTCCTTCTACGCCATTTTCTACAGTTCTTTTCTGATCAGTATCTTCTATTCTTAAATAAAAAACACCATTAGTTTGTCTAGCATAAGTCATATCAATAAAAGATCCAAATAAACTTCCCATATGAACAAATCCTGTTGGACTTGGTCCGAATCTTGTTACCATTGCGCCTTCAGGAAGATCTCTTTCAGGATATTTTTCCTCATAATAAGCACGGTCATGTTTTATATTTGGAAATAATAATTCTGCTAATTCTATTCTTTCTTCATTTGTCATAATTACACCTCTTTTTAGTTATTAAAAGTAAAAAAAGAAAACTTTTTTATTTTAGTCCTTTATTTTTATTATCCTTTTCAAATGGATTACCTACTATTTCTAGATATTCTAATAAAGATAATGTATCTACTTTGATATATCCTTTAGTACTTAACGAATTAAATTCATTTGAATTAAATTGTTTAAATGTTAGATCTATTAAAAAATCTTCTGAATCATTGATTTTTACTAAATTAAATACATGTGAATATGGATATCCTAAATATACTGTATCAACTTTTTGTGATGCAATATGTCTTTTTCTAAGATGTGATTTTACGGCATCACTATAAATCTTACAAGTCCTATCAGTTGTTAGGCCTTGAAGATCCTTTTTTGTTTCGGCGATTGATTCTATAATTATAGATTCTATATCACGTTCGCTTAAATTTAGTAAATAATATATGTTCATATTTATCACCTAATTGGCTGCCCCAGTTAGATTCGAACTAACGCGTGATGGAGTCAGAGTCCACTGCCTTACCGCTTGGCTATGGGGCAATTTCTATATAATTGTACAACAAAAATAAAAAAAGTAAAATACTTTTTTGAACTAGTCAAGCAAAAGTAGACACTTTATAAAAAACACATTAAAATCCTGATTCAATTTTGTATTGAATTGGGGTTTTATAATTTAAAGCATAACTAGGTCTTTCATTATTGTAATAATTGATATATAATTTAATT
>JAFRHI010000016.1 GCA_017433415.1 Bacilli bacterium | reverse complement strand
ATTTATTGATGATATTGTTTGGGATAATAACAATTATCGACCAAGTTTTGCATTAAATTATAAAACCCCAATCGAGTATAAAACTCAATCAGGGTTTAATTAGAACTTTTTGTGTCTACTTTTTGTTGACAAGTTCATAATTAAACTAGGTCGTTTTTAAATAGAACTTTAATATTTTCAATTACAAGATTGGTCATGATGTCATAGTTCATATCATTATGTTTATGATAAATAATTTCATGACATAGATTATCAATTAATCCCATCATTATATGAACTTTTTCATATAAGTCTTCATCTTTAAAATTATTATCAACCAATATATTTTTTAATGTATTAGTCATTTCTAACTCCCTCTTATAATAATATCTGGCAACTCTCTTGTCAGAATGTACCATAGACATTATTTCTTCATGAGCAACATTAGAAACTTTATGATTACTTATATAATGCTTAATCATTTGCCTAAGTAATTTATCAAAATCAGATTTTTCAAACTTAACATCTTTTGTTTTTAACATAGGGAAGAAGATATCATCACCATATTTTTCTAAACCTTCAATTAATATGTCATATTTATCTTTAAAATATTGATATACAATTCCTGTAGATACTCCAGCTTCTTTAGCTATCTCTGCAGTATTAGTATTGTAGTAGCCGTTCTTACATATAAGATTAAAACCGGCTTCAATAATTTTTTCTTTCTTTTCTATAGCTCTTTGTTGTTTAGGTTTTCTAATATTATCAATCATATAAGGTCACCTCATAAGTAGAGTATAACATAAATCTCTAAAATGTGAAATAATATTCATATTATTCGTTGACTATTCTTGCTTTAAAGAATATAATTAATATGAAATATGTTTCATATTTAGAAAGAAGGATACAATGAAAAGTTTTATAGAACTAAAGAATGTAAAAAAGACTTACGTGATTGGTGAGCAAAAATTTAATGCTTTAGATGGAATAGATTTAAGTATTAATCAAGGAGAGTTTGTAGTTATACTTGGGCCTTCTGGTGCTGGAAAATCTACATTACTTAATTTGTTGGGCGGAATGGATAAAGCAACATCAGGATCAATAATTATTGGTGAAGATGATATAGCAAAGTTTAGTGATGGTGAATTAACTAGATATAGAGCACATGATGTTGGGTTTATATTTCAATTTTATAATATAATGCCAACTTTAACGGTAGATGAAAATGTTAACTTAATTAAAGATGTAACTAATACTTCTAAAGATTCAAAAGAAGTATTAAAAAGTGTAGGATTAACAAAACATGCTGATAAATTTCCTCAAGAATTATCAGGTGGAGAACAACAAAGAGTATCCATTGCAAGAGCAATAATGAAAAATCCAAAAGTATTATTATGTGATGAACCAACTGGTGCACTTGATTCTAAAACAGGTGTTGAAATATTAAAATTACTTCGAAAACAAAGTGATGAAGATACAACTGTAATCATAGTTACACACAACTCTTTAATTGCTGATATTGCAGATAGAGTTATTAGAATAAAGAATGGTAAAGTAGTTTCTAATGAATTAAATAAACATCCAAAAAATATTGATGAGGTTAAGTGGTAATTATGTTAAAAAGAAAAATGTTAAGAGATATTCGTAAGAATTTATCTCAATTTATAACAATCTTTTTAATGGTTATGATTGGAATAATGGCTTATTCTGGAATAAAAGCATATATGGGTGGTATGCAAGAAACTAGAGATAAGTTTTATTCGGAGAATAATCTATATGATTTAAGTGTAATGGGATATTTAAACCATGATGATTTAAAAACTATTAAGGGATTAGATAATGTAAATGATGCAGAACTGAAATTATCAGTGACAGCTACGACAGACAATGATAAAACTTTATTGTTAAATTTCATTGAATCAAATAGTATTTCAAAGTTTTATGTTTTTCAAGGAGAAAAATTTGATGTTAACAAATCTGGTATTTGGTTAGATAATTTTTATGCATTAGAAAATGACATAAAAGTCGGAGATACAGTACTTGTAAAATATGATGGAATGATATTACATGAAAAAGTATTAGGTAGAATTAATGTACCAGATCATTTATATGATGTAAGAGATGAGTCGGAATTATATCCAGATCGAAAAGAATTTGGCTTCGCTTATATGAGTACAAATGAAATAACAGAAGATTATATTAAATCATTAGTTATGAAAGAAGCAAACATTACTGATGAAAATGTATTTAAAATGGTAATGCCAAACTTTAAATATAAAAACTATATACCATTTTCAAGTATTATGGCAGATGTTAAAGATAAAAGTAAAGTAGATGATGTTAAAGAAATAATAGAAGACAAGGTAGAAAATGCTAAAGCAATTATAAATGTAGAAGACACATCATCTTATGTTGCATATCAAGGAGAAATTGATGAAGGTAAAACTTATGTAGGAGTTTTTTCGGGAATCTTCTTATTCATAGCAATGCTTTCAGTTATTACAACAATGACTAGAGTTGTTAAGAATCAAAGAACGCAAATAGGAACATTAAAAGCATTAGGATTTAGTAATAGAAGAATATTACTTCATTATATAGGTTACGGATTTTGGATTAGCGTTATAGCTAGTATAGTAGGATTGGTATTAGGATACTTTGCTATTGGTAATGTATTTATAGGAACAGAAATGGATTTCTTTGAAATACCAAATGGTCATCCAGCTATGGATAGTTCTTGTTACTATATGGCTGCTATAGTAGTCCTTGTAGTAGCATTAATTACATTTATAACTTGTAGAAGTATCTTAAAAGAAAATCCTGCAGAAACATTAAGAACAAAAATCCCAAGTATTAAAGGTAAAGCATTAAATATAACTAAAAAAGGATTTTTTAAGAAATTAAGTTTTTCTTCAAAATGGAATTTAAGGGATGTTTTAAGAAATAAAATGAGAACATTTATGGGACTTGCAGGAATAGTTGGATGCTGTGCTTTAATTGTATGTTCATTTGGTATGTTAGATTCAATGAACTTCTTTGTAAAACTACAATTTGAAGATTTGTATAATTTTGACTATAAATTAAATATAAAAGAAGGAATTAGTAGTGAAGAATACGATGAGTTATATGATAAATATGGAAATAATACTTCTCAAAGTTTAGGAATTGAAATAAAAAATAAAGATGGTAAAAGAGAATCAAATAATATTTTAGTAACAGATGCTGGAGATTATTTAAGGTTTGTAGATAATAAAAATAGAATTAAAGATAAACCAACAGATAATGGAGTATATGTTACATATAAATTAGCAGAAACTAATAATTACAAATTAGGCGATGAAATAGAGTGGCATATTTATGGTGATAGTAAATATTACAAATCAAAAATTATAGGATTTAATAAAGACCCTCAAAATCAAAATGTATCTATGACTAAAAAATATCTTGAATCATTAGGAATAGAATATAAACCAGATGCATTATATACAAATAATGATTTAAGCAAAACGAAAGAAATAAAAAACATTGAAACAATTCAAAATATTAATAGTCTAAAAGAAGGAATGACTGGTATGTTATCTATGATGAGAACAATGCTAATAATGATTATTGGTATTGCCATACTTCTTGGTAGTGTAATCATATATAACTTAGGAATACTTTCTTATACAGAAAAAGAGTATCAATTTGCAACATTAAAAGTATTAGGATTTAAGGATAAACAAATTGAAAATATCTTTATTAAACAAAACAATTGGATAGCAATTATTTCAATAATAATTGGACTACCTGCAGGATTTTATTTAACAGATTGGTTATTTAAAACAGCAATTGAAGAGCACTATGATTTTTGTGCATTCATAACAACAAGAACTTATATTATTGCAGCTATAGGAACGTTTATAGTTTCATATCTAGTATCTAAATTCTTAGCAAGAAAGATTAAGAAAATAGATATGGTTACAAGTTTAAAAGGAAATGAATAGGGTGATATTATGAATTTGTTTCTAGGATTATTGATTCCCTTTATAGGAACAACATTAGGATCAGCAATGGTATTCCTAATGAAAAATAAATTAAATGAAAAGGTAGA
Source organism: Bacilli bacterium (assembly GCA_017433415.1). Classification (GTDB taxonomy): domain Bacteria; phylum Bacillota_I; class Bacilli_A; order RF39; family UBA660; genus UBA3789. The sequence goes on along the minus strand of JAFRHI010000016.1, from coordinate 86,009 downwards.
AAAAGTATTATTAGGATTTGCATCAGGAGTGATGGTGGCAGCTTCAGTTTGGTCCTTAATTATACCATCTATTGATATGGCAAAAGAACAAAATGCTATTGCATGGTTACCAGCAACAGTAGGTTTTATATTAGGTATAATATTTTTACTTATATTAGATAATATAATTCCACATCTACATGTTAAGAGTAAAGAGCCAGAAGGATTAAAATCAAGCTTAGGAAAATCGGCAATGATGGTTTTAGCAGTAACTCTACATAATATACCTGAAGGAATGGCTGTAGGAGTAGCACTTGCTGGAGCAGTTAGTGGAAATAATACTATTACTATGGCTGGAGCGATTGCTTTATCCATAGGTATTGCTATTCAAAACTTCCCAGAGGGTGCAATTATATCAATGCCATTAAAAGAAGAAGGAAATACTAAAAGTAAGTCATTTATATATGGAACATTATCAGGTATAGTTGAACCTATATTTGGAGGACTTACTATTTTACTAACTTCATTAGTAGTTCCAATTTTACCTTATTTATTATCATTTGCAGCAGGAGCAATGATATATGTAGTAGTAGAAGAATTAATACCAGAATCTCAAGTAGGTAAACATTCTAATTTAGGAACACTAGGCTTTGCATTTGGATTCATTATAATGATGATTCTTGATGTGGCATTAGGTTAAACTAATCGTAAGATTAAGATATTACGATGTTTATTTTCTATACCCCCTGTAGCTGTAGTCTCCATAATATGAAGATTAATACTATTATATTTTTATAATTTCATATTTAATATTATATTTTGTTTATATTGAAAATAAAATTTAATTTAGCCTTGATTTAATTGGGTTTCATCTACTTTTGAGTTTTTTTATAAACTCTATCTAGAAGTTTAGGTATAACCCCCCCTAGGCTAGCTGTTGTGCAAGCTGCAATTAAAAGTAAGGGATCAAAGTAACCAAATAAAGGACCAGAAAAATCTAGTCTTTTTCTATTGACAGCATGATGCATATTTGCTATTGTTAAATTAGAGGTGATACATGATGAAAAATATCAATAAAGAAGTAATTAATAATGAAGAATTTGATTTAATATGTAAATATTTAAAGATTAGATATGAATCAAATTTAAGCCAAAGAGAGTTAGCAAATAGAATTGGAATTGCCCAGTCTACGATTGCTAGAATGGAAAAAAATATGCACTCTATGTCAGTTGGTAATTTTTGTAAATTATTATCTGCGTTAGGATATGAATTAGATATTGTAAAAAAGGAGGGGGAAAATGAATAACAAATTACAAATCTTAAATAAAACATTTGAAAATAAAAAGGTAAGAACAGTATGGAATCCTGATGAAGAAAAATATTATATTAGTGTTGTTGATATTGTTGGCATTTTATCGGAAAGTACTGATGGTAGAAAATATTGGAACAAGTTAAAGCAAAGACTAAAAGAAGAAGGAAATGAAACGGTGACAAATTGTCACCAGTTGAAATTAATTGCTCAAGACGGTAAATATAGATTAACTGATGTCGTTGATTTAGAAGGAATGTTTCGTATAATTGAATCTATTCCAAGTAAGAAAGCAGAACCAATAAAGCAATGGCTAGCTCGTTTAGGAAAAGAAAGAATTGATGAAGAATATGATCCAGAAATTACTATTAATAGAGCACTTGAGGCCTATAGAAGAAAAGGATACTCAGATGACTGGATTAATCAAAGATTAAAGGCAATTGATGCAAGAAAAGAATTTACTGATGAGTTAAAGAATAATGGAGTAGAAAGTAGTAAAGAATTTGCAGATTTAACAAATCTTCTTACGAAAACTTGGAGTGGTTATTCAGTAAAAGAATATAAATCATACAAAGGGTTAACCAAAGAAAACTTAAGGGACAATATGACCAATATGGAACTTGTATTAAATATGTTAGCAGAAGTATCATCAACAGAAATATCTAAATCAAATGATGAGAAGAGTAAAGAACATGCAAAAGCATCAGTAATAGAAGGAAGCACAATAGCTAAAAATACGAGAGAGCAGATTGAAGCTAAGACTGGTAAAAAGATAGTAACAAATACAAATAATAAAAATATAAAAAGGATAAAAGACTAGAAATAGTCTTTTTTTACTCACAAAATAAATAATATTGAGTATTCTTTCAACTCTACTAACTCTGTGGATACAATTATATAATTTTATATTATAATCAATTTTGAATAGAGGAGGAGAAAAAATGAATCAAGAAAAAATAGGAAGATTTATTGCTGAGTTACGGAAAGAAAAAAATATGACTCAACAAGAATTGGCTGATAAACTAAATATTACTGATAGAGCTATTTCACATTGGGAAAATGGGCGATCTATGCCAGATGCAGGAGTTATATTAGAGTTATGTAAGATATTGAATATTAATATCAATGAACTTCTATCAGCTAAAAAAATTAAGGAAGAAAAGTACAATGAACGAGCAGAAGAAAGTCTATTGGAAATGAGACGAGAAATAGAAACTCAAAACAAGAAAATTCTCACTTTAAATAAAATTATAATAAATTTAGCCATTATTATATTTGTAGTAATTGGGCTTGCAGCAACATTTATTGAAATGTCTATGTTAATAAGAAATATAATTGTTGCAGTCGATCTTGTAATGCTAATTTTAGTTGGATTTTTCACACTTAACATTTTACAAAAAACAGGATATTATGAATGTCAGGAATGTAAGCACCAATATATTCCACGTTATACTCAAATGTTTTTTAGTATGAGTGGAATAACTAACACAAATTGGCGTATGAAATGTCCAAAATGCAAGAAAAAATGTTGGCATAAAAAAGTCTTAACAAAGAGTGAATAAATAGTTCGGAAACTTTTTATATTACGATGCTTAATATTTATAACCCCCCTGTAACTGCAGTATCTAATTATTTATTTTTTAGGTTGTTAATAATTGTTTAATTTCACATTTGATTTAATTATTAAATTAAAAATTATTATTTTTTAAAATTCTTATTATATAAGGCATTAGTTAACTTGCATATTCAATTTATACTCTTTAGTTATAACCACCCTAAGTACACAGCTGCACAAGCCGCAATCAAAGCAAAAAATAATAAGCAATTAAATTAAAACTAGAGAAATCTAGTTTTTTTATTATTGTAATTTTACAACTATTATTATACAATAAATGTATGGGGGAATTTATGGAAGAAATATATAAGTTATCATTAAAAGGAAAAGAATATTGGGAAAAAGTATTTGATACTAATACAAGGAAGGCAGTATTTAAAAGAGTTGATAAACCTTGTCACATATATGTAACATCGAGAGCATATTTTGTAAATGATAATATGATTTGCAATTTTAAAGACGCAAGTGGAACAAAGTATCTTTGGTGTCCATGGCCATTAGGGACAAGATTAAGAGTACACAGAGATTTTGTTGTAATTGAACCTAGTGGTATTATGGTACCTAAAAAAGATTTCACTTTGGTTAAAGATAAAAAAGAGATTGAAGAAGAAAGAGGTATCGGCATTAGTGGTCTTACTAGAACAACATATTTTTGTAATTTAATGTCAGATTTAACTAGAGGCGGAAAAGATGAATTATCATATGATGATGTTAAACAATTTAGACATAATCTATTAAGTCAATCAACAAGTGATATTAATAATCCTTCTTTTTTAACTCCTTTTGAATTTGCTTATATGTTTACTAATGTATGCAACAAGAAAGGAATTCGTGAGTTTAACCGTGATGAATTACTATCAACAATTATAGAAAAAGCTCATAAACCAGAATATTTATCATTAATTTGGAATATTAATTATTCAGTTGGAGAACACGATAATGAATCAGCTGATTTATTTAATGCCTTTGAACTATTAAGATACATTGGTTTAACATGTCCTGATTATGATGCTGAGTACAAATATGGCAATACATATATAGATAGTATCATTAATACTTATCCAAATTTAGTAAGTGGAAAAGAATCTTATTATCCAACTATGGAACAATTTGTTAATGAATGTTTTGGTATATCTAATAAAAAAAGAAGGGGTAGAACTAAAACAAAAAAGTATCCTAAATAAAAAGTATAGAAACAGGATTAATATAATTAGCAATCCTGTTTTTGTTTGCAATTAAAAAACATCGAAATATTAAGATATTATGTTAAATATTTTATATACACCCCTAGTTCAGTAGCAGTACAAGCTGCAATTAAGGCTAAGAGGAACAAATAATAAAATAATTAAAGCCTTCAAACTAGTAAAATTAATTGACGCCTTTTTGTGTAAATAAAAAAAGCCAACGAGTAAATTTGTGTAAAAAATGTACGTTTTTAATTCAAAAATAAAATAATATATATTATAATCAAATTGTATGGTAAAAGATAGGTGGTGAAACAGGTGTATTAATTATGAAAAAATTATAGACCTGTTTTATTTTGGGAGAAAAGGTGAATTATGGCAACTAAAAAAGTAAAAAATATTGAAGAAGAATCAGAAGAACTAGTTGAGATTACAGAGGAAAATATTAAAAGCTATGCGGATGAATTACAATTCGAAACATTAGCTCATGAATGTATTGTTGAAGACTTAGCTAAGTCTTATAACATGTCTAGAGAAGACATTTTTATCTTAATACATGAATTAAGGAGAAGAGGAAATAATGTTGTAACTCTAAATACGACAGCAAATGCAGAAATGGATCCTTCATTACCTGAACGTAATGAACAAGTTACATTAGTTAGAAACTTTGGTCATCAAAAATTAGTAGATGATATGAATTACACGATTATAGATAATGATGAAGAAGTAAAAATAATGATGATTTCAGATACTAGATTTGGCAGTGTTTATGAACAAATTACTCATTTAAACAATTTATTCTTAAAAGCCAAAAAACTTGGCTGTAAATACGTTTTCTTAACTGGTGATGTTGTAGAAGGAATCTACACTGGTGCTAAAAGTATTTATAATTCTACATTACATAAAAACGGTGTTGTAGATCAAGCTGAGTACGTTGGCCAAATGTTTCCGAGAGTAGAAGGAATAACGACATTATTCATTACGGGTGAACACGATTTATCTTTTTTAAAAACTAAAGAAAAAATTGATATTGGTACTTTAATAGATGCTAAAAGAGAAGATATGATCTATTTAGGACCAAAAAGAAGAAAAATAACTATCAAAAAAGATGATCCACGTAGCGGAGAAGTATCTATTTACTTACAACACTCCCAAGGTACAGTTCCATATACTGTATCATATAAACCACAGCAAAAAATAGCTTCATTACGTAACGAAGAAAAAACAGATATTTTAGTAACAAGTCACTATGCTGCATGTGATTCATTCGAAAGAAGAGGCGTAAGATCATTTCAAGTGCCTACAATGGTTGCAACAACGGATGAAATGAAAGATGCTCGTACACCTGTTTATAATACTGTAGGTGGTTGGATTGTTACATTAAAAAGAGATCCAAAAGGGAAATTAATTAATACATCACAATTGTGGATTCCTTATTACGATACAATTGAAGATGACTATAGAACAGCTAAAGCATTATATTTATCCGATAATAAACAAGTTTTTATTCAAAGACCTATTGAAAGAAATGTTAAAGATAGAATATACTCTAGTATTAGAAATGGTGAAGAATTATCATCTGTTCTAGAGAAATTAGGAGTTAGTGAATTACAATTTGGTGGTTTATTAGAAGAATTTATTGCTAGAGGTTATGACATTAAAACTGAAGAAAAAGACGGTAAAATAGTAATAACAAAAAAAAGAAAAACTGCACCAAAACAAAAAATGAAACCAGATATGGATGAGTTAACTGTTGTTAGAGAAACTTGGATAAGTGACACTCATTTATGTAACGAAGCACAACAATTACACATGATTAATAAAATATATGAAGAAACTGCCAGAAGAGGCATTACTACAGTTCGTCATTTTGGCGATATTAGTGATGGAGATTATCAAAATAGACCTGAACATCGTTACGAATTATTTAGATTAGGTCTGGCTAGACAACTTAAGTACCTAGTTAAATATTATCCAAAAGTAGATGGTGTAACGACAATTCTAATCGATGGTAATCATGATTTAACACATAACAAAAACGGTGGTGCAATCCTTGGTGAATTACTAGCACAATATCGTGATGATATTATTTGGGCTGGTTCTGAATTTGCTATGGTACATCCTAAAGATATAAATGGAAATGAAGTGAAAACAGATATCGAAATGCTTCATCCAGGAGGAGGATGTGCCTCATCGCTATCTTATCGAAGTCAAAAATTAATTGATAAGATGGAACCAGGTACCAAACCTAATGTTTTAGGCCAGGGACACTTCCATCAAAGTCATTTCTTATCTTACCGAAACGTTATTGCTTTATTATTACCTTGTTTAACAGCTAAGAGTGATTTTTCTATAAGACAAGGCTTAGAGAATACAATGGGAGCTTACTTCATTACTATGTACACGAATTCTCAAGGAGAAATAGAAATGTTTGAATTTGAAGAAAAACGTTTCGCTCAAAAAGATGTAAAAGAAGATGATTGGGAGAAAACAAGACCATTAGTACTTAAAAAAGTTCTTAAACCAAATAATGCAAGAGCTTCTTAAAGCTCTTTTTAATTTGCACTAGTATACAAAACTAAAGTAGGATTCCTTTCAGTAACTGATGAAAATGGAGAGAATGGAAGTAATCCAGAAATAATAATTTATAAAAAAAGATAAAAAATATATAGGAAGATTAAGATTATTATCTTTTTCTATTTTTATAGAAAACACAAAATTTATTTTAGCCTTGATTTAATCGGATTTCATCTTCTTTTGAGTTTTTTATGACCTCTATTTGGAAGTTCATATATAACCCTCTAGGCTAACTGTTGCACAAGTCACAATTAAAGCAAAAAATAATAAGTAATTAAATTAATAAGACTAGAGTATGCTAGTATTTTTATATAAAAAATAGTTTAATGCTTGTCAGAAACTACTTTTCAGTATATAATATTATAACTATCAGGAGGGTAATAAATGAGCCAAAAAAAGAAGATAGATAATATGAAAAAATTATCAGAATTTATAAAAGAGTATTTATTATTAAATTAGTTAAAGGACGAATATCAAAGAGGTGAATCTAACCGTAAAGCACTATCAAAAATAATTATGACTAAGACAGCAAAAGCTAAAGAACTTATACAAGAAGTCGGTGATAGTTTAGTTATTTTTGAATATGAAAATCAAGATAAAATTAGCGACTGTCGCAAAGTGTTAGAGATACTATTAGAATTAGCAAACCAAAATGGTGAAAAGTATCAGATAAAAGAAGTATATAATAGAGAATGGTGTAATGAAGAAGATAGAAGATTCTACGAAAACAGACCAGAAAAATCAGAGGATAATACAAGCTTGATAATTGCTAAAAAAGAAGCATTAGAAGAACTTGATGATAATAAAGTACTTTGGTTTGGTGAATATATGAAAAGAATGTTAAGTGAAAAGTATTCTATAGTAATAACCGTAAAATCACATCGACCAACAAACATAATGTCAGATGCTTTAGATGGAAATAAGCATGAATTCAAGCTGGATTATGTTAGAGAAGAAAAAAATGGTGAATTTAGCAATATAGGTTGCTACACATTTGATGATGAATTGAACGATGCTGTAAATATGTTATGTGAGTACATAAACATCTATGGTGATGAATTAGTTGGTTTTTTTGAATTAACTTGTCCAGATAATCCAATTGAATTAGAAGAAGAATATAGTGTTAGTAACTACTTGCCAAACATAGATATTAATAATACCGGTGTTGCTGAATCATTTGTAGTATTACCAAAATATAGAGGTAACAACCTACAAGTGGAAATGTTTAAACGAATGGAAGAAATAGCCAAAGAAAGAGGTATAACATCTTTAATTGGTACAGTTCATCCTGAAAACAATGTAAGTGCTAATAACTTTGAAAAAGCAGGATATAACATAGTTACCAGATTTAAGGTATATTATGGTGAAAGATTATTTGAATATAAATCAGTAGATACAAAATATAAAGAAAACAATGAATCGGCAAGAACCAGATAATTTAATATATCATAATAATTATTTATAATAAGATAGGATGAGTTTATGAATGTAATATTTTTAGATTTTGATGGAACACTAGATACAATAAATGGACAATCAAAAGAAGATATTGAAAGAAGAATAAAAATATTAGCTGATATTTGTAAAGAGTATGATTGCAAAATCGTTATTGAATCAACATTAAAAGAAGCCTTGGATGAAGAAACCATGGAAATATATAATCCATATCTACAATTTATTTTTAACTGTTTTAAAAAATATGGAATTGATTGCATAGGTAGAACTCCAACAATAACAAAAAAACTAGGAAATTGTGCTTATATATCTAGTTGGAAAGAAGATGAAATTAGATTATATCTATATAGACATCCAGAAATAGAACACTATTGTGTAATTGATGATGATGACTTATATCCAGATTCAGATTTAAATAAAGTAAGAAGTCATTTAGTAAAAACTATTTATTATTCCAAAAACAATCCTGATGAAGAAGGCTTGCTAGAAGAACATAAAAAAGAAATAGGAGAAGTTTTAAAACTAGATAACGAAATAAAAAGATTAATAATTAAAAGAGAAAAATTAAAAAAAAGTAAAAATAGTCTTTTATGATATAGTGTTTTCATAAACAGTTGCAGGTGATTATATGAAAAAAATTGAACTAAATCATTGGTTTGTAGAAGATAATGAATTAAAAATATCACTAATGAGATACTTTATAAAAATTAGTATTTGTCAAAATAATGAATCTATATTCTATCGTTTAGAAGTAATTAAAAAATCTAAAACTTCTTTAATTTTTAACTTTTATTCTTTAAGTGATGCCATAAGGTTTACTGAAGAAACAGTTAAAAAATGTACTAAAACATCTGAAATTGTAGAGGAGTATATTACTAGATTTGAAAAAGGTGAATTTAATCCTGCTAAAAATAATGAAAAGAACAAGATAATAAAAAGAAAATATAATAAGATTAAATAAAAAACAAGAGTATAAAAATGTAAAACAGAGTAATATAGTTGAAAGATTTAACTTTTATTTGTTATAATTAAAATAATAGAAGGTGAGATAATGGATACTATTGTTTATGATCAAAAAATTGTTAATGAATGTGTATCTAACATGAATAATGTTGTAAATAGTTTTGATTCATTATCTAATGGTATGAAAATTGCTACTAACAAAATAGTATCTGCGAAAGGATTTAATGAATATATTGGAGGTATTAATAGCGATTATTTCAGTACTTATGTAGTTGAATGTGGAAAAGCAGTTGATAATCTAATAAAAACAATACGCCAAAAAGAAATTTCTATTTTAGCTTATTCGCAAGATAAAAATGCAATTAATGCTTTTTTAGACACTTTAAGTAATAAGGATTTCTCTACCTTGAATTTAAGCGAAATTGATGAATATATTTCTGTTGGTAGAAAAGCGGGGAATTCACTTAAGGGAATAGGAGCATCAATTACAACTGCTGGATTGGGTCTTGTTGAAGGAATTCTTGAACTTGTTGAAACCGGTGCTGATTTAGTTAAGTTAAGTTCAACAATTTTTGCAACTGTTTATACCAAAGGTTATGACTTGCTTACTGGAAAAAATGTTACTAAAAAAATGTGGGAACAAACAAAAGCTCAAGTTTCTGAAAAGAAAGTTGAAAGTATCTTTAATAGTATATATAGAGATACAGAATTTGGCAAAAGCATCAAAGAAAATGCCTATTTGTTTGATGGTGTTAGAGGTATTTCTAAAGGCCTTGGATATACAGCTGGATTGATTGGTCTCAACGTTATAACAGGTGGAATGGCAAGTGGCCTAGGAATTGGTGCAGCTGGAAGTATTACCGCTGGACAACTCGCGGCTACCGCTGGAGTGTTGGGGTTTTCAAATGGTACCGAGGAAGCATGGGCAGATGGTGCCTCTATCGAAAAAGGTTTAACTACCGGTATTGCCACTGGAGTATGGGAAGGTGCTCAATGGTATGCAGGTGCTAAGATAAATCAAATAGGGGGATTAGGTGATCAAGTAGCAAAAGGAATATTTAGTGGAGCTACTTCTGGAGTTGGTACTCGTATTGCATTAGATACAGTTGATGCTGGACTAGAAGGATTCGTTCGACCAGCTTTAACAATGATTTATAAAGATTATGGTGGAGAAGGATTTTCCGAAAACTATAGCAAAGCATTTCAAGCATCAGGTGGCTGGGCTAATGTTGGAACCCAATGCGTCATGGGTGCATTTGCCTCAACTATAGGTGAATTTAGTACAGCAAGAAGATTATTAAAAATTAACGAAGATGCCGATATAGATGCAAGAAGAATTTTTGCTAGTAATGGTGAAAGAAATCATAGTGGCGAAGCGCTTGCTCCTATAACAGCTATGCTAAATGGTGAAGAAGCTGCAGCTAAGCGAATTTTTGCTAGTCATGGTGATTTAGAAGCCCCTATTTCCCAAAAACATTCATATACTATTAATGGGGAAATTATTAAATGTACTGATAACATATTCAATTCAAAAACATCTACTAAAATTCCGGATAGCTATCAATGGTTCAGTGATGGAGCATATATTCCAGACCCAGCCAGATCATCTAGAGGTGTTTTTAAATCTCATGAAACAATTTATAAACCAGATGATTTTATTGGAATAATTGAAGGACTTCGAGATTCTTTATCAGCAGCAGAATACACCAGATATATGGACGCCGCCGAAATATTTAAATCATCAAATGAATTAATTACTGCCAATGCCTTTAAGTTGATTGTTAATCATTCGGAAGGGAATATAGGAAGAATTAAAAGAGCTTTACAGATGAATTGTGCTGATTCATCTGATGAAGCTATTGCTGAACTTGCCAATAAATTGGCTAAAACAATCTTTAATTCAGATGGATTATCTCCTAATGCTAGGTTAAATCGGAACTTAATTAATCAGGAAATTGATAGTTTAAGTGGTTCTTCTTTTGATTATTGGAAACATTCTAATAGAATTATACAAAATTTGGATTCTAAACAGTTAATTCAAGATGTTGCAAATGAAACTACTAGCGAATTACTTGCTAGGACTAATAGATACTTTGGTGGAAAAATCTCTTCTAAAACAATTCTTGATATTGCTAACTGTGACGGATATCCAGCTACCATTCGTTCTATTTTAGCAAACGATTCTGCAGTGCCAAAAGAATTGCTAGATAAACTTTCCAGTAGTGCTGCTTCTAAGATTTTTAAAACTAGAAATTTAGCACGCTTGAAAGCAACATATTCTATCAAAGATTTTGATTTTGATACAGCTTTTCGTTTAGTAGATGCTACTGGCGGCCCAGTTGAACGCTATTCAACTTTAATGAAAGCCGCTAATGTATTTTCTTCTTCAGCGGTTCGAAGAACTTATTATCATGCTATTGATTCATTAGTTGATTATGGAATGTTAGAAGCTGATGCTATAAAACAAGCAAAATTAATGAATTTAAATGCCATGACTAGTGTTGGGGTAGATGCTGCAACTATTAAGAAATTTGCATCTGGTGTTAACTCAAGTAATCGAATGTATCTATGGAATGATGGACTTATTGATTCTTATAGTAATGTAGGAAAGCCTATTGCTTCTGCTTCGGATTATATGAGACATAATTATCGTAATGAAACAGGTGCTATTGATGCCGATAGTATTGTAAGTGATTTTCAAGCGTTGATGGAAAGAAAAATTTCAGAAATAGATCCTAAAATGAGTGGGAATGGTGATTATTCAACAAAAGCAACAAAATTATTTATGGATGCTTATGCCACTGCTCTTGAAGATAGAAACAATCCGAACAGAGGAGAAGCTCTTAAATTCATGAGTAAAATACTAGAATTGGAAAATCAAGGCAAACGTATTCACATTACGAATAACGGTGGTAAAACAGGAAGCCTTTTTGCTACTACTAAAGATACTATCAACTTAGATATTTCTACTGTTGATGGAGAAATATATGGAACTGTATATCATGAGACTGGACATGCCATATTTGGCATAAATTTAGGCGCTAAAAAACCAACTCATTTTGATGCTATTCGTTTAAAAGCAGAGCAACATCTTGGATCTGAAAATTCTAGAAGACTTTATAAGCAAATGGCAGAAAATGCAACTGAAATAAAAGAATATTGTAATTATTTAGCAGATAAGAAACTTACGCAAAAATTCCAAGAAGGAAGAAAATATTCAGGAATTAGTAGTTATCGAGATTGGTTAGTTGGTCAATATGATAAACGGAGTATTGATGATAGAATATACAATCTTGGTAAGCGATCATCTTATCGTGGTTCTAATACATTGGATAAATTTAATGCTAATATTCGAAATAAACTTGATTTTAAACAAGCCGATGCTTGTGCTGAACATGAGCTAAATCATATACGTAATAAAGTTTCTGATCAAATCTATCGTACTGAATTCTCAAGTTATCAAGTTACGAGTGGTATTATTGATTCAGCAACTTTAGGAAGAAATAGGATTTATTACGGACATGGACCTAACTACTTTGCTAAGTGGTCAGATAGAAATGAAATAGCTTTTAATGAATTACTTGCTGATTATTCCTCATTGAAAGTTTCTGGAGATAATAAATCTATTCGATTCTTGAGGGATGTGTTAGGAGATGAAATCATAGATTTACTTGAAAGAAAATATACAGAAATGTTACAATAAAGGTGGTGATAAAAAATGACTGATGAAAATTCAATTGATTTTTCAAACATTACATTAAAAAATACAAAAGATAATACTTCTGCTGATTTGGATTCTAAATTAGATAATATGATTGATAGTATGTTAAATCGCATCGAGAATCAAACTCCTGAAGATTTTGCTAAGAAAGAAAAGTGCTTTGCATTAATGGATAAATATTTAGCATTGAATGGAAAAAATTCACTTGATGATTATTCTGATGTTATTATGCCTGAATTTGAAAGGTCTGATGATTGGGAAAGTAAAATACAGGTTTTAGAAGAAGCTTTAAAAGAGAAAAAGCCTATTGAACAAACCCATCTTTATCCAGCTGTAATTGGAGAACATCCTGAGGATGATAATCATTTTTTTAAATAAGGGCATGTAAAAATGCCCTTTAAAGAAAAGTAAAAAGTAAGATTTTTGTTGTAACAAAAAACAGAAGGAGTGTCTGTATGAACTTATTAGAACCTTATCATGGAACTTATTGTAATGCTTCATCAGCAAATGAAAAAATTGATATTCAAGCAATTCTGTCCGGCTGTGATGCAGTAGATGAAGAAGCAAATCACATTAGTGAATATGCTGGAACCTTAAGAGATTATTCTTCAGTATTAAATGAAAAAGTGTTATCTATTTCTGGAGAAACCATGATTAATACTGCTAATGAATGCTGTGAAGATATAAATAATGTTGAGAATGAAATTATGAGCATTACTACTCAAATAAGAGAGGCAGCCGTAGCTGTTTATAACAAAATACAAGATCAACTTAATAATGAAGCATACATAAAAGATCAAGATGAAAATAATAAGAGATTAAATGCAAGTAGGTGATAATATGAATGAAAAATTTTTACCCGTTGGAAGTGTTGTTCTTCTAAAAGAAGCTACAAGAGGAATTGTCATTATTGGATATTCTGTAGTAGAGGAAGGTAGTCAAAAAATATGGGATTATCTAGGTGCTGCCTATCCTATTGGCGTAATTAGTCCCGATAAAAACTTATTATTTAATAGAAATCAAATTGATAAAGTTTTATTTGAAGGATATAAAGACAAAGATGAAGAAAAGTTTTTAAATGCTTTAACAGAAAGTATGAATAAAATCTATTCAAATCACAAATGATATTATTTATAATAAAGAGGTTTATATTTAATTAAAAAGAATTATAAAAAGAGCTAGAGAAATCTAGTCTTTTTCTATGTTATAATAAATATGTAACTTGAAAGGATGTGATAATATGATTCTAAATATAAGTGGAAGAACAGATATTGTTGCATTCTATTCTGAATGGTTAATGAAACGATTAGAGGAAGGTTTTATTGATGTAAGAAATCCCTTTAATCCAAAAATGATCAGTAGAATAATGCTTGATGATGTTGACTTATTATTCTTCTGTACTAAAAATCCCATTCCAATAATTAATAAATTGAAAGATATAAAAAAGAAAGTATATTTTCATATAACTTTAACAGCATATAAAAAAGATATTGAACCCAATGTCCCATCAAAAAAAGAAATAATTGAAGCCGTAAAAAAACTATCAAAAATAATAGGTAAAGAAAATATTGTAATTAGATATGATCCAATATTTATAAATGATAAGTATACCCTAGAATATCATGTCAAGGCTTTTGATAAGCTATGTAATCTATTAGATGGGTATATAGATAAAATACTAATTTCTTTTATTGATGAATACAAAAATGCAAAAAACAATTACCAAGTATTAAAATATAAAAAATTAACTGAAAATGACTATAAAATAATTGGAGAGTCCTTCAGTAGAAGTGCAAAAAAACATGATATAGTAGTTCACACATGTGCTGAAGAGAAAAACTTAACTGAATATGGTTTTATAAAAGATGAATGCATGTCTAAAGAACTTGCTTTTAAATTAACTGGAAAAGTATATAAAAAATGGCAGGCAAGAAAAAATGTACCTTGTCAATGTATTGAAATGGCCGATATTGGTGTCTATAATTCTTGTAAACATTTTTGTAAGTATTGTTATGCCAATTATGATGAAAAACAAGTTAATAATAATTATAGTAACCATAATCCCAATTCATCACTATTAATTGGAGAATTAGAAAAAGATGATATTATAAAAATTAGAAAAATACGCGAATTATGATATAATGCTAATGTAATATTTGCAAAGGATGACTAAAATGAAAGAAAAAAAGGAACTAATTAGAAAAGTTAAATTTACATTGTTTTCCATATCAGCTGGATTAATCGAAATAGGATTGTTTACTTTATTAAATGAATTTACTGACTGGGGATATTGGGCCTGTTACTTAATAGCTTTAGTAGCTAGTGTTATCTGGAATTTTACTTTAAACCGCGAATTTACTTTTAAATCAACTGCAAATGTACCAGTTGCTATGTTTAAAGTATTTATATTTTATTTAATATTTACCCCAACTTCAACAATGATAGGAGATTATTTAGTAGATAATCTTCATTGGAATGAATACCTAGTAACGGGAATTAATATGTTATGTAACTTTATCTTAGAATATCTATATGATAAGAATATAGTATTTAAAGGAAAGATTGATACAAAAGATAATAGGAGTAAAAAATGAAAGTAATAAAAGGTAAGCATGTTGGTTGCTATGGAATTGCATATAATCAATTAGGTGAAGTGTTACTAATAAAAAAAGCAAGAGGTCCTTATAAGGGAACTTTAGATTTACCAGGTGGTGGAATCGAAGACCAAGAAACAGCTGAAGAAACTTTAAAAAGAGAATTTTTAGAAGAAACAGGTCTTCATATAGCAGAATACAATTTACGAGAAATTGTTACTAATTACGTTACTTGGAAGATTAATGATACTCATGCGGAAAATCTGCAACATATTGCTATTATCTATAATGTTAAAGTAAGTGCTAGTGAAATAGCTAAAACAAAACATATCGCAGATGGATTAGACTCATTAGGTGCTGATTGGTATAAGATAGAAGATCTAAAAAAATCTGATTTATCACCATTAGCTCAAGTAATTAAAACAAGAAAGTAATTATAAAGCATAATTAAAATAGATATAATATCTAGCTAAGTACTACTTAGCTTTTATTATATTTTTTGATATAAATAAAAGTATTAATTAATATAAATTAATATTATTTGAATTTATATCAAAAATTGTGTAGTATATACGTAAAGGGAGTGATTAAATGAAAGATTTTAACCTTAATTCATTTAAAACCTTCTTAGAAGTAGCAAATTGTAAAAGTTTTCTGGAGGCTTCAAATAAACTATTTATTACTCAACCTGCAGTATCAAGAAGCATTTCTAATTTAGAAGCAGATTTAGGTGCAACACTATTTTATAGAGCTAATAAAGGAATTGCTTTAACACCTGCTGGTGAAGTGTTAGTTAGTTATTTAAATGAATGTAAGAATTTATTAGAATCATGTGGAAGAGTATTGGAAGCTATGAATGATTCTGAAAATGGAAAAGTAGTAATTGGTGTACAATCACATATTGTTAGAAACTATTTAATGGGAAAGATAAAACACTTTAGAGAAAATCATCCTAACATAAAAGTCATATTAATTGATTTATCTACAAACGATTTAATTGAATACTTAGAAAAAAGAAAGGTTGATCTAGTAATTGATTCATCTCCAATAGATTCAATTTATAATAACCTAGTTATTGAACCAGTAAAAATATTACAAACAGGTTTTATAAAAAGTAGTGATTATAATAAAAAAATTAAGAACCTATCAGATTTAGAAAATGAGTGTATTATTTTGCCAATTGCTAGAAGTTCTCTAAGAAAAAACATTAACAATTTATTTAAAGAAAACGGCCTAGATATTGAACCACAATTAGAATATGGTACAGAAGAGCTAATAATAGATTCTGTAAGACGTAATATGGGAATCGGTTATGTAGTTAAAGATGCTGTAGACTATTTAATTGACGAAGGAAAAATTGAATATATAGATTTAAAAGAACAATTACCGACAATGGAAATAAATCTAGTATATATCAACAATTTTTTAACAAATATTGGCGAGAAATTTATTAAGGAAGAGATATATGAAGAATGAGTATATAACATTTGTTAAAAAACATTATAATTTAAAAAAATTATCCATGAACCTAACAGGAAAAAGATACTTATTTTTACTTTATGATAATAAATATTATTATTATTTAAAAAATAAAAAGTTTCTGGATTTAAATTCTATCACCAATATATTAAAAGTTATTGAAGAAATATCAATGACTTGTTCTATAAAAATAACAAATTATTATCCAGTTTGCTACTGTAATCAAACACTAGTAATTGCTTTTCGAGTAAATGAGTCTTCCACAAGCTATTTAGAGAAAGTAAAAAGCAAGGGACTTCCGATAGAATATAAAAAATTATGTAGTTTTCATGAAGATAACTTTTCAACATTATATATTTCTTCTAATGTCGAAAAAGAAATATCAATGAGTCAAAAATATATTAGAAGATATAGATTTCATGAAAAAGTTATCAAGAGATATTTTTTAACAAGCAAGAAAAGAAAAAAAGAAGAGTTTTATAATTTATTAGTTGATTTAATCCCAAATAGAAAAAGTATTATAGATATATCATGTGGAGATAACTCTGATATATTTGAAATTGCCAAAAAGAAAAAATATAAAACAATCGTTGGTAATGATATATGCTTAAACTATTTAAGAATTCAAAATAATTCTAATGTTATATTTACAAATGATAATATTGAAAAAAATCAAATAAAAGAAAAATCATATGATGTTAGTTTTGTAAAAAACACATTACATCATATGAATAACTTATTAGGAATAAATAATCTTCTTGATATGTTAGATAATATATCAAACGAAATAGTTATAGTTGAAATATTAAACCCAAAAGAAATAGGTGGCTTATCAAAGTTTTTAAATGTATATTTATACACGAAATTCTTAAAAGATGTTGGTAGATGCTATCTCAGTGAAAACCAACTAAAAAGTATTATAAATAGCAAGTTTAAAGGCTCAAAAATAGAATATCAAAAATTTAAAAACATCTTAGGAGAATATATGATAGCTAAAATAAGTAAGGAGTAATATATGAGTATTAAAGTAGAAACTGAATCAAAGTACTATTGCATTGAACCTGAAAAACTAATTGCTCGATGTGAAACATTAGGTCTGAAAAGAATTAAAACTACTGTTGAAGAAGATGAATATTTTACAGATTTAAATAGTATGTTTATCAAAAACAGAACCTGTTTACGTATCAGAAAAAACAATAATAATAAAATGGAAATAACCTTTAAAGGTAAATCACTAAAATTACTTGGCCTATATTCAAAAATAGAAAATAACATAAAAGCAGATATTGAACAATATGAAAACTATGTAGCACTTTTTTCATCATTAGGATTTTACTCTTATGTAAAAGTAGAAAAAGAACGCTTAGTATACAATTATAATCACGAAAAGTATGAATGTAATATCATGATAGATAAATTATCAAGTATAGGATGTTTTGTAGAATTTGAAATAATAGCCGCTGAAAACGATTATGACAAAAAATCAATCACATCTGAACTGAACAAATTTGTAAAAATGTTTGATTCCGTAGAACTAAGTGAAGCAACAGAACCATATCGCGATATAGTCGCTTCACATATTTTTAAAACAAAAGTAAAAAGCAAAGAGAAAAAAATTTATTTAAATATAGACTCAATAGCAGTAGACTTAGAAAAAGACTTTTATAAAAAACATAATAGTGATTTAAAAAAACAAATAGATTCAAAAATAAAATGGGGTTCATATCGAAAAAATGAAAGCAAAGAACTAGAAGCAATTATTACTGACTACTTTGCCAATAAAATGTTTGATACTACGGAATTACTAGCACTATTTAAATTATTAAAAGAGATAGATTATCCAATTTTCTATATTACCAAAGCAAACAAAGTATTTTTTAAAGGCTTACTAAATAGAATTGGTTTAAAAACTACAACTAATATCTATGAACAACAAGAAATAAGAAAAGATGAACTAAAGAATTCAATAGTACTAGATAGTAGTTTAAAAAACTCTATTCAAATAGTACTAATTATGATTAATATGGAGGTATAATATGTTAAAAGGAATATTTTTAGATCTTGATGGAACACTAATTAATAGTGAAAAAGCATTTTCTGACTGTTTTATTGATGTATTAAACAATAAATACAATGCTAATGTTACTAGTGCAGATTATAAAAAATATGAATTAGAACAAAACGCAATGTTAATTGCCCATGTAAGACAAACAACCAATTTATTAAATAGTGTTTTGGATGAAGAAATTATGAGTATAGTTTATAATAACTATCTTAATTATTTTAAAAAAATAATTCAGGAAGAAGAAGCCCTTACTAGTTTTGAATTACTACGAGAATTGAAGAAAAAAGGTTTTGTTTTATCATTAGTTACAACATGTCGAAGATGCTATCTAGATATTTTAGATGCAGAGCAAAGAATCTATGAGTTATTTAAATGCGTAATAGCTAGAGAAGATGTAAAAAAATTAAAACCCGATGAGGAAGCATATCTCCAAGCTTTAGAAATAGTAGGAATAAAACCTGAAGATTCCTTGGCAATAGAAGATTCAAAAAGAGGAATAGATGCTGCCTTAAGGGCCAATATTCCAACAATAAAAGTAGATAACTATACTGAAATAAAATATCATGATCCAAGAGTTATAGAAGAAGAAAGTGCTAATAAAGTTTTAAGAAAAGTATTAAATAATGGTAATTATAAATAAAAGTTATATTAAATATAAAAGTTATTTAGTATAACTTTTTTTAGTGTCATAATAACTTAAATTTTTAATAAAAAAAACTAATAAGTATCCAAAAAAATAAGCATTATTCTTTTTTTAAATATCGAATTATAATGCAATTAAGGAGGAATATGCAATGAAAAGAAACGAAAAGAAAGAAAATATAAGAAAGGAAAAATATTCACTATACTTTGTCTTAATAACAGTAATGTCTACAGTATTATTACTAATATCTAATACAACATCTATTAAGTTATTTAGTATTGGAAAGATTGTACTACCTACATCAGCTCTGTTATTTCCAATTACATATATTATTGGTGATATTATAGCTGAAGTATATGGATATAAAAAAGCCAGATTTGTTATTCTATTAGGATTCAGTTGTAATGCATTTATGGCATTGTTCTACGTACTAACAATAAAGTTACCAGCAGCCGCCACCTGGAATTTACAAAATGAATATGCAAGTATACTTGGAACAACACCTAGAATGTTTATTGCATCTCTATCAGCAATGTTAATAGGTAGCCTATCTAATGCCTTTACACTAGACTTGATAAAGAAATTAACTAAAGGAAAACATTTATGGATGAGAACAATTGGTTCCACAATAGTAGGTGAATTACTAGATACTTTACTATTTGCAACAATAGCATTCATAGGAACAGTTCCAACATCAGTAGTACTTACAATGATTGTTAGCCAATATACCTGGAAAGTAACATATGAAGCCATTGCAACACCACTAACATATAAAATAATTAATGCGTATAAAAAATTAGAAAATAATTAGGAGGATTTATGAATATTGCTATTGAAGGAATGGATGGAGTAGGAAAAAGTTCAGTTGCGAAATTACTAGCAAAAAGTTTAGGATATGAACATTTTGAACAAAAATTAATCGATAAATTAGGAATGGATAAAGAATTTTATAAAGAATTTGTAAATTATGTTAGAAATAGTAATAACAAAAAAATGTCAGCTTTATTCTTTACATTAAGATGTATGATTGATAACTCAGATAGTTTTGATTCTATAGTCGAAAGAAGTATAACTTCCTTAGCGTACTATGAAAAAGATAATATTAATAAGAAAATGCTAGAAACAATTTTATCACTAGGAGTAATACCAGATTTAACATTCTTGTTATATGCACCAACAGAAGAAAGAATCAAAAGAATTAGAAAAAGAAATCCTTATGATGAAGATCTAGATAATCCAGAGGCTCTAGCTGATGGGTATGCTACAATGTTAGAATTTCTCCATAGTTATAATATTCCTTATGTAGGAATAGATACAACAGAATTATCATTAGAGGATGTAGTAAAAACATGTCATGTAATTACATGTGCTTATTTAAAAACAAAAGAAGAAGAAAGAAAAAAACTATTAGAACAATTAAATGATATATATGGTTTTGAAAGAAATGAAAAAGGAAGAAATAAAAAATTATGCAAGACAAATATGATGTAATAATAGTTGGTATGGGTCCTAGTTCAATATTTTGTGCCTATGAATTAACAAAAATAAAATCAAAAAAGAAAATCCTTTTAATTGATAAAGGTAAAAGAGTAGAGAAGAGGATTTGTCCCATAAAAGATACAGGAAAATGTTTAAAATGTAAACCTATATGCAATATAATAGGAGGCTTTTCTGGAGCTGGAGCATTCTCTGATGGTAAATTATTATCATATCATTTATCATCATATAATAAATCTGCAAAAGATTTATATATTGGTGGTAAAGATGATAGTTATATAAAAAAATATTATCCAAATTCTAAAATAAAAGCGGTAATGAAATATGTTGATAACATCTACTTAGAATTTGGAGAAGCAAGTTCTTTAAAAGGAATGGAAAGAATAACAGAAATACATGATTTACAAGAAAAGGCCAAAAAAGAAAAATTATCATTAATAGATGTTCCAATTAGACATTTAGGTACCGAAAAATCCCATGAATTATTTTATAAATTAGAAAAATATTTAGAAAAAAAAGTTGATATGCTCTTTGAAGAAGAAATAATTGATTTAATAGTAGAAGACAAAAAAGTTATTGGTATTATTAGTAAAAACAAAAAAATATACGCTGATAAAGTTATTCTTGCTGTTGGAGTAGATGGTTCAAGTTGGTTAGAACAACTGTGTTTAAAATATAAAATAAAAAAGAGAAATGGCTATATGGATATAGGAATTCGTTATGAATTGGCAAACAGTACAATGCAATATGTAAATGATTTGTTATATGAGAGTAAAATAATAGCTCATTCAAAATGTTACAACGACAAAATAAGAACATATTGTCAAAACCCAAGTGGTTTTGTTACACCAGAGACATATGATAATGGTTATACTCTAGTAAACGGACATGCCTATAAAGATAAAAAAAGTAATAATACTAACCTTGCAATATTAGTATCATATAAATTTTCTTCTCCCTTTCATCAACCGATTGAGTATGGATTTAATATAGCCCAAAAAGCCAATTTAATAAGTGGTGGCACTGTAATAGTTCAAAGATTTGGAGATTTATTGAACAAAGAAAAAACAACTTCTCAAAAAATGAAAAAAAATTCAATAAAACCAACAATGGAGTCAGCATATCCATATGATCTAAGTTATATCCTTGATTATCGGACAATAAATAATTTGATTGAATTTAT
The DNA here is from genome assembly GCA_017433415.1 of Bacilli bacterium. GTDB lineage: Bacteria > Bacillota_I > Bacilli_A > RF39 > UBA660 > UBA3789. Next base: position 63,745 of record JAFRHI010000016.1, on the reverse strand, counting down.
TCAAAGAGTAGATAAAATAATTCCTGGATTTGCCAATAATGATAATCTAATGTATGGACCAGAAATAAAGTTCTATGGGAATGAACTGATAATAAATAAAAATTTTGAAACATCACTAAAAAATCTCTATTCAATTGGTACAGGTGGAGGATTAACTATTGGACTTATGATGGCTTCTGCATCAGGAGTATTAATGGCTAGAGTATTGGAGGAGAAAAATTGAAAGTATTAGTAATATTTAGCGGTGGCCTTGATAGTAGTGTCTGTTTAGCCAAAGCAATCAAGGAATATGGGAAAAAGAACGTTATAGCCTTAAGCTTCGACTATGGTCAAAAAAATAGTAAAGAATTACTAAAAGCTAAAGAACTATGTAAGTATTATAATGTAGAACAAATCTGTATGAACATAAAAGAATTATTCAAGTACTCGTCATCATCCATGTTAAAATCATCAAATGTTGAACTGCCTAAAATAAGCTATCAAGAACAACTGAAAAATAATATAAAAGAAGTCTCTACAAATATTGCCTTCAGAAATGGCATATTATTATCTATCGCAACAAGTATCGCTATAAGTAAGAAAATAGATAAAATATATTATGGGATTCATAATGAGGGAATAGCAACAACACTATACCCAGATTGTTGTGAAAACTTTAATCTGGCCATGAATTTAGCTATTTATATTGGTAGCGGAAACAAAGTAAAAGTAGAAGCTCCACTAGTTAATATGCTAAAAGCTGAAGTAATAAAACTTAGAATAGAACTAGATGTACCTTTTGAAAAAACCTGGACATGTTATGAAAACAAGAAAAAGCCATGTCAAAGATGTACAGCTTGTAGAGATAGAATAGAAGGATTTAAAAAAAATAATTTAATTGATCCTTTATTAAAATAGGAGAATAAAATGAAACGTTGTCTAAAAGAAAATAAGTTATTAAATGATGGAAATCCTAAAATTAAAATAAAATTTAATGAAAAAGATTTTCTTGAAGCAGTTGCTTTGATAAGCAAAGATATAGAAAAAAATTTTAATAATGAAAAATTTGGAATAATAGGAGTGGCCAGAGGTGGTTTACCATTAGCCATAGCAATATCACATCGAATAGGAATAAGAAGAGTTGATACTGTTCAGATTAAAATGACTAATTCAAATGAAAAATGGGATTATGGAACAGCCGAAATAATTAGTTCGACAGTAGATGATTCAGTAGATAAATATATAATATTTGAAGATATAGTAAGTCATGGTCGAAGTGTTAATATATTAGTAAATGAATTATTAAAAAAGAATAAAAAAGTACTAGCTATATATTCTTTGATTCTAAATGAAGATATGGAAAAATTAACTCTAGATAATGAAAACATGGATATTATTTTTGTAAATAAAATTACACAACGACAATGGGTCAATTTTTTCTGGGAAAGAGGTTATTTAGAATAATATGAAAGGTTGTTTAATAACTATTGAAGGAATAAGCGGTATAGGGAAAACATATTTTTTTAATAAATTAAAAGAACAGTATAAAGATAACAAAAATATTATTTTTAATGGTGAAATAACAGATGGTAATTATAAAGGTTATACAGAAACGTTATATAATGTTCTTTCTTCAACTAATAGCAGATTTTTTGATCTAGGTAATCCGAAAGCTGAAACACTTTTAATAGCCGCAAAACAATCATTTGATGAAGAAAACATAATTGTACCAGCAATAAATAGTGGGAAAATTGTAATTAGTGATAGGGGATATGATACTATCTGCATAGTAGAGGGTATAATGCTAGCCAAAAAGTATGCTGGCTCCGCTAAGGAATACTCTAAGATGATTTATAAGTTCCTCCAAAATTTTAATATCCTCCCTCAAAAAACAATTTTTCTTGATGGAAATATTGAAAACTCTATCAAAAGAGCTGAAAAAAGAGACTTAAAATTAAATTATCCTAAATATACCGCTTCAGAAAAGAAAATATTATATGATTGTGCCAAGTTATATCGGGAATACGTCAAAGATTATAAAAACAGAATAGAAAAAATTAATATAGAAAATGAAAATGCCTATAATGAAATAATAAAAATAATTGAAAAAGAAATAAATAAAAATGAAAGAAGGAATAAAAAATGAAAATAACTTTAGTAACAGGAAATTGGGCAAAAATTGTTCAAGCCAAAGAATTCTTAGAACCTTTTGGTTATGAAGTCGATAATGTCAAAATGGACACAATAGAAATTCAAGCCAATACAATCGAAGAAGTAGCAGCATATTCTGCTAAATATGCATCAGATAAATTAAAATGTAATGTCGTTAAAAATGATACTGGTATTATGATAGATGCCCTAAATGGTTTTCCAGCTGCCTATACGCATTATGTTAGTGATACAATAGGAGAGAAAGGAATATTAAAATTACTGAGGGGTGAAGAAAACAGAAAAGCCAAATTTGTTCAAGTATTAGCATATTGTGAATATGGTAAAGAACCAGTTGTATTTAAATCAATCACAGAAGGAACTATTTCTCGAAAAGTTCAAGGAAAATATGGTTGGAGTTGGGACTTTATTTTTATTCCCAAAGGTCAAACTAAAACCCTAGGATCATTTAAAGATGATGTTCGACTTAAAATGTGGAATGATACAGGATATAAACAATTAATTGAATATTTAAATAAAAAAGCTAAGTAATACTTAGCTTTTTTATGTGTAAAGTCAAAAAAATAAATTACTAAAAATTTTGATAGTATGTTATACTTATATTGATAGAGAATGGAGTGGAATAATGAATAAGGAAAAACAAGTAAAAACACTAAGTATAGTTGCACTTTTTGTAGCAGTATTAGGATTATCTATTGGCTTTGCTGCTTTTGAACAAACCCTAACCATTAAATCAAGTGCTGAAGTAAATCCGGCTGGAACAGATTTTAATGTTATTTTTTCTACAAGAGATGATGTTGTATCAACAGATCCAGTAAATCCTACAGTAACTGGTACTGGAGCAACTGCTACAAATGCAACAATTGACACAAATAGTAATAGTTTAATAATAAAAGATTTACATGCTGTATTTACTGAACCAAATCAAAAAGCACAGTACACTTTTTATACTAAAAACACCGGACAATATACAGCATATTTAAAATCTATTGCTTATGCCAATGTATCAGGTAAAAATGAACCGCGTGTATGTACGCCAAAAGAGACAACTGGACCTAATGCTGCAAACAACACACTAGTCCAAGCTGCTTGTGACGATATTCGCGTTACAGTATCATTAAGCGGAACTTTATATACACAATCAGTTGCAGCAATAACTGGACATTCAGTAGCCGTGGGATCTTCAGAAGAGATAATAGTAACAATTGAATATTTAGCTGGTGGCGATACAGCCGATGGTCCGTTTGATGTTGAGTTTGGAGATATTACAATAGCTTATAGTTCAGTTAACTAAAAAGATTAAGAAATTAATCTTTTTAATTTTCAGTGTAAAGTAATTGACAACATAGAAAAATGTAGTTGAAATGGATATATACATAATATATAATTGTAATGTAGGGTAAATGTAGAGTACAACTACAAACAAATTTTTATAGAAAATAGGAGGAAAAAATATGGAAAAAGATAGAGGATTTAAAATAATAGCAATCGCTGCATTGTTATTCTCAGTAGTAGGTTTAAGTATTGCCTACGCTGGATTTACTTCTACATTAACAGTAGAAGGTACAGCTACAGCTGCATCAGCATGGAAAATTAAATGGATTGACTTAGATGGAGGTACTCCAACAGGATATGCAAATGTTACAGGAAAGACACTTGCAATTCAAACAGGAGATCAATCAATCTCAGGATTTATGGGAACTGTAAAAGCTCCTGGAGATACAATTACTTATACTTGGAAAGTTAAAAATGATGGAGACATCAACGCTACATTGTCAGGCGTTACATTAGGAAGCCTTTCTTGTGCACCTGCAACAGGAAGTGCTGCTACTCAAGCAGAAGCAACTGCGTTATGTCAAAAATTATCTGTAGCATTTACTTATGGCGGAACTGCTGTTACATCTGGTACAACAGGTCTAACTTTACCACTAAATGCTAGTGGAGAAAAGGCTGTTACAATGGTATTAACATATGCTGCTGGTGATGCTGCAGAAATCAGTGGTGATGTTGCTATCACATTAAGTACAACTTCATTTACATATGATCAAGCAGCAGCTTCTTAAGAATAAAAAATAGAAATAAAAAAGGATAAATTACAATGAAAAAGAATGATTTTCTTGTAATAGGAATATTAAGTTTAATTATAATATTATCAATAGTAAATATCTTTTTTAAAATATTAAATGGATATACTTTATTCCTTGTAACCATACTATTATTAGGAATAGCAATATGGCAATTAGGATATGAAAAGAATAAAAGCCTGATCGAAAAGGACGTTGTCCTTTCGATCACGGCCTATTTAATATTTTATTACTTAGTAATCTATATTATAGGATATTTCATTGGTTTTACAAAAAATATCTACAATACAGAAATAAAAACAATATTTCTAAATACCTTTCCAGTTATAATAAATATTATAGCGTGTGAGGTTTTAAGATATGTAATAAATACAAGAGCGAAGAACTATAAAACACTAATAGTGTTATCGTTTATTGCATTTACCCTTATAAATAATACAATCATTATTAGTGGAATTGTTTCATCATCTGCGTATGAAGCAATGAACTTAATAGAACAACTAGGTTTATTTATATTGCCTTTAGTGGCAACAAATATATTAGTAACTTATTTATCAATTAAAGCAGGATATAAATCAAGCATTATATTCCGTTTCTTTATGGAATTACCATTATATATTTTACCAATCTTTCCCAAGTTTGGTAATTATATAGATTCCGTACTAAGGATTACAATACCAATACTTGTTTTCTTGTGGTTATATCACAAGATAGATAAAATAAATCCTAAAAAAATAGTAATTATTGAAAAGAAAAAACTATTAAATCTCTTTAGAATTAATATTATTTTATTTTGTTTAATAATGATTTACTTTGTCAGCGGTTTGTTCCGGTATCAGGTTTTTGTTATTGCGACAGGATCAATGCAGCCAAATATTAATATTGGTGATATCGTAATTGTTGATAAGACAGCAGAACGTGATTTTTTACATTTTAATGAAGGAGACGTTATTGCATATAAAAAAGAAAATATAGTTGTATGCCATAGAATCATAAAAGTAATCAATTCTGGTAAAACTACTTTATATGAGACTAAAGGTGATAACAACGATAGTTCAGATCAATTATTAGTATTATCTGATCAAGTGGTTGGTATAGTAAAATATAAGATTAAATATATTGGATATCCTACCGTATTATTAAATAACTATAGATAGAAATGAGGTGACAATGTGACAGACGATAAAACAAAAAAAGTTATAAGACCAAAAAAAATAATTATTTGGCTCCTAATACTTGTTTTAGGTTTGTTTTTGTCTATTAAATTTCTCGTTATGGGTATTTTAAATGATGAAACTGGTGTAAGTGTTAATTCATCTTCAAATATTGATTATAAAGTTCATCTAAAAGAAAATTCATATTATGAAAATAATGTATTAGATAAGAATATGAAGTATATTGCCTCTTTAATTGATTATATAGATACAGATATCAATTATAAAATAGAAGCCTCAAAATCCTTGGATTATGATTATACATACTATATAGATGCAACTACTAAGGTGTATGGGGATGTAACTAAAACTTCAGTATTATATCAGAAAAACGAAGTTTTAGTAGAAGAAAAGAAAGTAGAAGAAAAAAATAAAAATAATATTTTAATTAATGAAAATTTAAAAGTTGACTATAATGATTACAACTCATTGATAGCAGAGTTTAAAACATCATTTGATTTAAATTCTGTAAGTGATGTATCTATTGTTTTGCATGTAAATGCTAAAGCAAAAGATGGAGATAAAGAGATAAATATAGCTGATGCTCCAGAACTAGTAATTCCTCTTACAGAACAAACAATAGATGTTCAAATTACTGATACACCAGCAAGTTCATATAACATTTTAAAAGAAAACAAGAATCTATTCTTACGAAACATTAAATACTTTATAATTGCGTTTTTTTCAATGTTGGTAACAGTATTCGCCATGCTCAAAGCAGTAAAAACACTAGGTCTTAATGATTATAGTAAAGTTGGTGAATATAAGAAAAAACTAAAAAAGATTTTAAGAGAGTATGATTTGATAATTGCGAATGTTAATCATCATATCGATGAAAAAGAATATGAAATTGTTGATGTTGAATCATTTAATGAATTAAAAGATATTCATGATAATATTGGAAATCCAATTCTCTTTAAAGAGATACGGAAAAACAATAAAAGTGAATTTATTATTATAAAAGATAATTTTATATATAAATATATATTATCGGTAAATTCAAATGATAATAAAAAGACTAAATAAACATTATGGATATTCCATAATGGTTTTTTAGTAAGAAAATTGTAAAAGAGAGAAGGTGATTAGAGATGGAAAAGGGTAAAACTAAGAAGAAAAAAACAAGTACAAAAAAAGTCACAAAGAAAAAACCTAAGATAAGTAGTGATAATAATATATATTTTGATAATGTTATACAAGACAAGTTACATAGTAAAAATAAAGCACCAAATAATTTACCAAAGATGGTCGTTGCTTTTTGGTTATTATTATTTATCTTTACAGGTTTAGCATTTTCAGCTTTAACATCATCTCTGAGCACCCAAGGAATTGCAACCTATCAATCGCATATATTTGATTATGTTTATATAACTAGTGCGAGAATTAGTGGTTCTAGTAGTGCCTCAAATGTTAATTATGCATTTATGGATCATGAGTTAAACGCTACAGTTATAGCCCAAACATGTAATGGTTATGTAACATATGAACTTGATATTGTAAACACAACGCCTCATAGAGCTTATATTACGAATACTAGTGTTGTCTCAATACTAGATGGATCTGGTAATACGAGTAATAAAGTAGATGTTGAATTTATTGATGTTGTACCAAATCAAACATCTATTGCACCACATTCTACCAAAACAGTTCATGTACGAGTGAAAAACAACTGTAATGGTTCCGATGATTCGACAAGAATAAAAGCCGATTTTCAATACTCATTACTGCATTATTATGATTTAACGATTAATGCTACTCCAAATGACGCAAGTATCTCTATTCACACAAGCGAAGGTAATTACTCAGGAACTGGTACTTTAACAGTTAGTGTCATGGAGACTGATTCTGTAACCTATTCCGTTACAAAAAACAATTATTATCAAGAGACAGGAAGTCTTACAATGCCATCTCAGAATCATACAATTAATGTAACTCTTGATAAAATATTAATAGTAAACTTTAATGCTAATGGTGGAACGGTTAATCCAGCTAGTAAAATGGTTAGAAACGGACAAGCAATGGGAGAATTACCAACTCCAACCAAAGCCAATGCTACATTTATTGGTTGGTTTGCTGACAATCCATCAACATATAATAGTTCCGTTAGTTATAAAACAGATCCGTTATATTATTATGCTGATACTTATAGTGACTTATATAACGCTTTTGGATATGATGATAATGGATTGTATTCTCACTATCTAAATAATGGTTATGGTGAGGGTAGAAGAATATCTCAGTATCTAGCAACTGATATTGTAACATTTAATGACAATATTACTCTTTATGCTGGTTGGGTCTATACCTGGGGTAAATTTAACAAGAAAATTGTTTTCGATGAAACATTAACTGCAACTAATGCTACAAGTGGTGGAATTGTTGCTAATTCATATTTCTGGTATCACGAAAGAGCCAAATTAAATGAAATAGCAGATATAACAAGTCAAGAACTAATTTTTACTCAAGGAATGAAATCTAGTATCAGTAATACATTACCTGACCATGATGTTTATGTCTTTGCATCTAATAGTAATTCAATAAAAACAGGATCTTGGACTACTTCAGGAAGCCCTACAACATCTACACAATATTATTGTGTCATAACAGGAAGTAGAGTAACTCTTGTAGCTTACATTACTTGTGATATTTATAAAGTATCAAATATCAGATATGCTAAAGGTGATACTAGTTATGGTAATTTATATAGTACTAATTCATCACAATATCCTAGTAACGGAGAATCAGGAAATTACTGGTATGTGTTAAGTTAAAATTAAGGTACGTCAAGTACCTTTTATTTTTTTGTAAAATATTTATAAATACAAAATAACTTATTTACAAGAAAACGCGGTTGTAATATAATTGTATTTTAGGGTGAAGATATCTACAAAACTATTTAGGAGAGTGATTAAGAGTATATATTTTCAAAAGTAATAAATAATGTATAAATAAAAATAATAGGCGGAAAATTTATGGAAAAAAATAATAAAGATAGAGGATTTAAAATAATAGCAATTGTTGCTTTACTATTATCAGTAGTAGGATTAAGTATAGCTTACGCTGGATATACATCAACATTAACAGTAGAAGGTACGCTAGCTGAGAATTGTCATACTAATAAAGGCGGATGCGTATATATAACTTTGATAGGAAAAACAATGTAAAGGCGTTAATCGCTTTTTTATTTGACAAAATAATTTAATTTAAGTATATTTATTACGACAAAGGGGAATAACTATGGAAAAATATCAAGAAATAGAAAGAAGCATTATAAAGAAATATCGTAAAGATATCTGGTCTAAATTTATTAAAGCTGTCATTGACTTTGAACTAGTCCAAGAAAATGATAAGATTATGGTTTGTATTAGTGGAGGAAAAGATTCATTTTTACTTGCGAAATGCATGCAAGAGTTAAAAAAACATGGCAAAGTTAATTTTGATGTATTCTATGTTTGTATGAATCCTGGTTATAATGAAAAAAATAAAGAGCTCATTCTTAGTAATGCTAAACTTCTTAATGTAGACTTAGAAATGTTTGAAAGTGATATCTTTGATATCGTAAAAGATGTTGATAAAAGTCCCTGCTATTTATGCGCTAGAATGCGTAGGGGATGTCTATACAATAAAGCAAAAGAATTAGGTTGTAATAAAATAGCTTTAGGACATCACTTTGATGATGTTATTGAAACAACACTTCTTTCAATGTTTTATGGAGCTGAAATAAAAACAATGATGCCTAAACTTCATAGTGAAAACTTTGAAGGGTTAGAATTGATAAGACCTCTATATTTGGTAAATGAAGAAGCTATAATATCCTGGGCGAAAACAAATGAATTAACATTTCTAAATTGTGCTTGTCGCTTTACCGAACAAACTGAATTTGATGATGAAACAAGCAAAAGAAAAGAAGTAAAAAATCTGATAAAAGAACTTAAAAAGAGCAATCCAAATGTTGATTATAATATTTATAAAGCTCTAGATAATGTTAACCTAAATTGTGTAGTTGGAACAAAAAGAAATGGCGAATATGAAAGTTTTTTAAAAAATTATGATAAATAAGAAAAGAGGATAATAGATGAGTGTAGAAAATAAAAAAACACTAGAAGCATACGATAAAACAGCTAATATTTATTTAGCTAACTCTATTGAACATGATAGACTAGACATGAAAAAAGCAAGAAAAAAACAAGAAAAGCTTTGGCAATTCATTGAAGAAAGTTTTAAAAACTTACCAGTCGGATCAGATATTATTGAGATAGGTTCAGCTGATGGAGTAAATGCAAAACATCTTAAAGAACTAGGCTATAACATTACTGCAAGTGATGTTGCAGAAGCATTTCTTGAAGCCTTAAAAGAACAAGGATTAAATCCTGTAAAGTTTAATGTCTTAGAAGATGAATTTAAAAAGAAATATTTTGGGGTATTATGCTGGCGAGTATTTGTTCATTTTACAAGAGAAGACGCTATTAAAGTATTAGGAAAAATCTATGATGCCCTAGAAGATAATGGTATATTAATATTTAATGCAATAAATAGAGAAACACGCACAGTTGATAGTGAATGGGTCGATTTTCCAGGAGAGTATCATATGGGAATAGATCGCTATTACAATTACTATACCAAAGAAGAATTAGACGAAATAATCAGTCATACAAAATACAAGATTGAACACTTTCATAAAGAAGGTGGCGATGAAAAAAATAAATGGCTTGTCTATGTACTAAAAAAATAGTATAAGTTTAAGGTGATAATATATGAGTATTAATAATGATTTAATCATCAAAAAAATTACACTTGATAAAGATAGAATAGAAGACAATAATAAATACCCCTTTAATATAGAACTAGTAAAAAACTTTGAGGAATTAACTTTTCAAGCTCCAGTTACTTTCTTTGTTGGAGAAAATGGAGTTGGCAAATCAACATTTATTGAAGCCATCGCTGTAGCTCTTGGGCTCCCTGCTGAAGGTGGTACGCAAAATTTTCAATATCAAACTAAAAATACTACATCAAACTTGTCAGACTATCTTCACATATATACATATAATAAAGCTAAAACAAAATTTTTTCTCAGAGCCGAGAGTTTTTACAACTTCTCTTCTGAAGTTCAAAGACTAGTCGAAGAAGATAATTTTCATAACTTGTATAAAGTATATGGAGGAAACTTACATGAATGTTCACACGGAGAGTCATTTATCCAGTTAGTTCAAAATAAATTTACTGATCATGGTCTATATATTTTAGATGAACCAGAAGCTGCTTTATCACCTCAAAGACAATTATCATTACTTTGCCTAATAGATGAATTAGTCCAAAATGGTAGTCAATTTATCATCGCTACTCATTCGCCAATATTAATAAGCTATCGCAATGGTCAAATATTAGATTTGAATAATGAATTTGCTGAAATTTCTTTTAAAGACACTGAAATATATAAATTATATAAAATGTATTTAGATAACCCTGAAGGTATGCAACATCACTTATTTGACTAATATACCTGTAAATTTACAATTATCAAAAAGATTATCAATAATAATGGTAGTCTTTTTTGGTATAATTTATATGAGAAGGTGAAGCTATGAAAGTAGTCTGTGTAGGACATTCAACTTATGATACAACACTACCTATGGATCTGTATCCAACAGAAAATTCTAAATATCGTATAAATAAACATATTGAATGTGGTGGAGGGCCTGCCTCAAACGGCGCTTATTTACTAGCTAAATGGGGAATGGATACTACTATTGTTTCAATAGTTGGTGATGATTACTATGGTGATAAAGTTATAGAAGATTTTAAAAACATCGGTGCTGATATTACATATTTAGAAAAGAAAGAAAATCATATGACCTCTAGTAGTTATATTATTGCAAATATGAGCAATGGCTCAAGAACAATAATAACCTCAAAAAAACCACCAATCAGAAAACTATCTAAACCAGTTAATATAAAAGCAGATGTAATTTTGGTAGATGGAGAACATCCTGAAACAGCTATTGAAGTATTAAAAAACAATCCTGATGCCATCAGCGTCTTGGATGCTGGAAGATATGATGAAGATCGATTAGTAATCGGTAAATTAGTAAAATATGTAGTATGCTCAAAAGAATTTGCTGAAAAATTTTCCGAAACAGAAATAAATGTTAATAACATTGATACTTTAATTACTGCTTATGAAAAATTAAAAGATTATTATAAAACGAATATCATAATTACTTTAGAAGCCGCAGGTAGTTTTACAGAAATAGATGGAAAACCACAAATTATTCCAAGTATAAAAGTAACCTCACTTGATTCTACAGGAGCTGGTGATATTTTCCATGGTGCTTTTACATATTTCATAAGTAATGGTTATTCTTTAATAGAGGCAATTCATTTTTCCTCTGTTACCGCTGCTATATCAGTTACAAGAATAGGTTCAAGATACTCTATACCAGAGTTAAGAGAAGTATTTGATTATGACGATGTTATATAATAATTTACCAACATTAGATCTTCACGGGATAGATAGTGATTATGCCAAAATATTAATAAATGAATTTTTGGAAGACAATACTAAAATGAAAAATTTAAAAGTAATTATTATACATGGAATAGGTAGTGGAATACTAAGAAAAACTACTCAAGAAACACTAAAAAAAAGTAAGTTAGTTTCAAGCTATAAAATCGATAATTTTAATAATGGAATGACCATTGTTGAACTTCACAAAAGCCTTGACAAATAAGGAACCCAATGATAGTATAAACACCAAACGCAAGGAAGGAAGTTGAATATGTATACAGAAGAATATGAACGACGTGGATTTCCAATCAGAAGATTTTTAATCAAGCTTATTCTAACTATACTTTTTTTGTTGCTACTTTTTTGGTTATTGACAAGATTTGTAATTCCAGCCTTTAAAGGAAATACAAATAAAAATAGTAACAAGATAAGTAATGGTTTAGTTATAAACAAGCAAAAGTCAAAAGGTTCGGATAAAAACAATAATAAAACTGAGAAAAAGAATGAAAAAGTAATTAAATCAAAGTCAAAAGATAAAACAACAAAGAAAAATAAAACTACATCAAAAAAGAAAAATAAGAAAGAAACAACTAAAACAACTAGTGAATCTGCTGAAAACGAAGATGCTTTAAAAGCAATTTCATCACAAATTTTTTCTAATAATATCGATAAAATGAAGGAAGCAGCTATATCATACTACACTGATGAAAGATTACCACAAGAAGTTGGACAATCAGATAAAATGACATTAAGTGATATGATTGGTAAAAAGATAATAGTACCACTTATTGATAAAAATAATAAAGCTTGTGATGTAGAGAAAAGCTATGTAAAAATTACTAAAGTAGATGATGAATATATCTTAAAAGTAAATATAAAAGATAGTGAAAAAGAAGATTATATTCTTGTACATTTAGGATGTTATACATATTGTGATTCATATATATGTCAAAAAGAACAAGCTGCTACAGTAACACGAAGTGATGAAGTAACATCAACTGTTCCAATAAAAGGATCAATCCATGATGGAGAATATGTTCCATCAAAAAAACCTAGTAAAACAACACCATCAAAACCAACACCTACTGAGACATTAAAGTGTAGAGTAAAGAGTGGTATATATTATGGTAAAAATGGAAATGTTGTTGATAAGACAGAATATAAAAGACAATGTATAAAACAAGAATCAAAATATTATTGTAAAAAACACAATGGCAATTATTATGGTAAAAATGGTGAGATTGTAACTCTAAAAGAATATAAAAAACAATGTATTACAATAGATGAAAAACACTATTGTGAAAAATACAATGGTAAATATTATGGTAAAGATGGCTCAGTAGTATCAGAGACACAATATAAAAAAGAGTGTACAAAACCAGAATCAAAACACTATTGTGAAAAATATAATGGTAAATATTATGGTAAAGATGGTTCTGTAGTAACAGAGACAGAATATAAAAAAGAGTGCATTAAAGTAGAATATGTTTATGAATATAAGAAAACAACAGACAGTATATATTCAAACTGGACAAGTTGGAGTGATTGGTCAAAAACAAGTTGTTCTACAAAAGAAATAAACTGTTCTGATGAAAATCCATCATGTCTAAGAAAATTGCAATTATATAAACGTAAAGAAAAAATTGGTGATCATAAGAAAACATATACAAGAACAAGAGAAGTTATAGAGCAAACAGGATTCTATCAACAAAAATCTTGTTCAAAATACAACTATATTGAAATAAATAAAAAGATTTATGCTACAACATCAAGTTATGTAAAAATAAATGATATATCTGGATCAACTGCAGCAACAACAGGAAATTGGCGATATAATGGTAGAGCAAGCTATTCTAATCCACCACGAGATACTAATACTACACACTATAAATTTGTAGGTGCAGATTATAGTTATTGTAGTGAGACATGTGAGACATTACCAAATTATTATTATGATTCATATACATATGTTGGCGGTTTATCAACTGTTTCCTCAACTACAACAATACCTTCATCTTCATCAAGTACAGGATATGCAAGTTGTGGTGAATATACAATAAAAACAATTCCAATTTATGGAACAATTACGGTAACTGAAAAAGCTACACGTGATGAACCATTATATGGAGATGTATGTTATCAAAGTACAAAAAATAGAAGTATTATTGAAGAAGGCACAACAAAGACAACATGGAGTTATTACAACAATAGAGAATTGCTAGACAATGGTTGGGAGTATACTGGAGCCAAAAAAGAAAAATAGGAGGTAAAATATGATAGAAAATATTAAAAACATAGTTTTTTATAAACAAAACAATAAAAAAATTGCCACTATTTTTTATCATGATGGCAGTTCTAAAACAGTCCCATATGCTGAGGGGATAGAAATAGCAGGGATATTAGCCAGAATCAAAGGAATAAGATCAAAGAAGGCCTTAAAAGAACTAATTAATCAAGAAATAATTCATGTCGTAACAGAAGAAGAATATATAAGAAATTATAATTACTACTGTGGTCTTGTTTCTAAACCAGCCGAAACAATTTCCGAACTTGAAAGATTTGAAGCCGAAGCTGGACGCAAAGAAATAATAATAGATGTTCCAGAAGAGTCAATGTTTCGTGATGAAGAAGAAATCTATATTGGTAATAGAACAAATGAAGAATGTATTGATCCACTAGAAGAAGAACAGGTTTCTCGCCTGATTAGAGAAGAAACTGGCTATGACTATGAAAGAGAAAGACGAGAAAGAGCAAATTATAAGACATCAAACAAAGAAAAAAAGACTAAAAATAAAAAAGGAATAATAAAAAGAGTAGCTGCCGTCGTTTTAGCATTAGCTATAGGAGCAGGATTATATTCTTGTGCCTCTAGAAAATCAAAAGAAGGAAATATGTTAAATAGTAATTTAGTAACAATGACCGCTGCTAATAATACACCTAATTCAGGAAATAAAGGAACTACTAATGCTGAATATAGCAATTATTCATATAGTGAACTACTTGAAGTAACTACAAATGAACATCAAAGAGATTCAATGAATTTTTTAGATGCAACATTAACTAATTTTAATGCAAAATTTGCAAATGCTTATCTAGAAGAAGGAAAAGATGTAAAAGCAGCATTATCTTTTGATGAAATTGTTTCACTACAACAAGCATATAGTGATTTTACACCTGAACAAATAAAAGCTTATTTTAATGGGACAATAGTAGACTCATCTAAAATGGCTAGAGATTATAAAAATGCTACTTTGCAATTAATGGGAGCTCATGTAATTGAAACAAGACAAAATCCTGTTGATATGTCATGGTTAATAGATAGTAAAGAAGGAAGAGATTTCTATTTTAAATATCACAACTTGTTTCTTGACGCAAAAGAGGCAACTGGTACAGATAAATTAATGAAAATAAATGATTTCTTCAATGTTGTAAGAACTGATTTTCCTATAACAAAAGAAATTAGAACAGAGGGTATTTCTCATGCTGATGCTTATCAAGAAATTGAATCATATAAATTGTCAGTAACTCCTATGATTGCAGCAGCAGAAATGATGTTTCAGAATTTAGAATCAGATTTAACATTAGATAATAGTGAAATTGACTTTCTTAATGACTTAGGATTATGTGATTATGCAACTAAAAAATTTGAAAAAATTGTAATGTTAACAATGGATGGTAAAGAAGATATGACCAATCCAACATATGAACAATATAGGGAAGCAATTATAAAAGAATTAAAAGAAAGAAATAATTATGTAGTAAGTGATGCTAAACGTGATTTAAGTAGATTATCAGCTTTCCAAAATGCTGTTAATTGGCACTTTGAAATGGTAGAAGGAGAATTTACAGGAAGTATTAGTTATGGAACTGTTACTACATATGAAACAGTCGAAGAAAGTATGTCAAAACCAATACCAGCCGATGAAAAAGCAAAAATTGATGCTGAAATAGCTCAAGAAAATGCTAATTCCAGAAGAACAGGTGAAAGAGATGCTCAAAACCGTCAGCAACAACGTCAAGCTGAAGAAGATGAAAACGCTAGAAGAATTGCTCAAGAAGTAGAAAATGACAATGCAAATCTACAAGATCAGATTAATAATGCCAATAATAAAATAAATAATAATGAGAAAGTTAATGAGAGTGATTTTAACGGAAACGTAACATTCTATGATGATTATAAAGATAGTAATGGTAATTTAAGTGATTCAGTTCAAAATATTACTACAGATCCATCTGGTGATAAAACCAATGATCCATTACCAGATCCAAATGCCATGGGAGCAAACTTCGATGCAGGGAAACCATTCAGTATGAATTCTAATCAAGACAATTATGAACAATTAGTTGATGAATATATTAACTCTTTAGCTGAAGAGGAATTTGAAGGAGCTTATGAATATCATAAATAAGCTCTTTTTCTTTTCTATATAATAAATATTTGACAAAATACAACATCTGTGGTATAATATGCATACATTGAAGGTACAATAGGTATTTAGATGTATCAGGGGGTTGAATATATATGGAAAACAATTATATATTTGAATATTTAGATGAAAATGACTTTAGAAAAAAAGAAAGATCAGTAAGAAAGTATAATATGTTAGCTTATAAAAAATTAACATTTACATACTATCCAGAACTAAGAAAAGGTAAATTTTTAGGTAAAAAAGTAAACGATAATGAACGTGATAAAACAGTTAGTTATGAATTACAATTACCAACTGCAGAACTATTCCAAAAAGTTCATGGACCAATTGTATTACATTATACTGTCTATACCGAGAAAAAAATTATATTGTTAACTAATATTACACCAGAAGGTATTTTAGATGAAGGACATCGTGCTGAACTTTCAACGTACAAAGGGGTAATGATTTCAAAATCTAACCCAGAAAAAGATATGTTTAAAATTAATTTATTAAACATGTTAGATAAGTAGAAAATATCTACTTTTTTTTAATATTTGCTTGCATAGAAAGCGATATTATGCTATTATTAAATAGCAACGGACCCTTAGCTCAGTTGGTTAGAGCATCCGGCTCATAACCGGGCGGTCACAGGTTCGAGTCCTGTAGGGTCCACCATTGCATTGCGAGTATGGCGGAATTGGCAGACGCGCTAGACTTAGGATCTAGTGTCTTAGACGTGCAGGTTCAACTCCTGTTACTCGCACCATGAGTAATTTATTCTAACTTTTGTTAGATTTTTATATATAGTATCAACTTCAAAAGAAGTTGTTTTTTATATATTAATTTTTATGCTACAATATTAATAAGGATGTGAAAATAATGAAAGAAAGATATATAAAATACGATGAAGCATTAACAGATAATGAAATTTTGCTGTTTTCTCAAATAATTAATCAATTTAAAGATGGTGAAATAGACTTTCCAACCCTAAGAAGTTTATTTTTAAATAATGATGTAATGATTCAACCAATACTGAGAGATTTCTCTAAGAAAAAGATGACAATTTCTGAAGCTGAAGTCATAAAGAAAAGGATTTCAGAGCAACAATATCGTTATAGTGATATAGATTGTTTTATATTAAATAGTAGTGATTTTAAAAACGTTCTTTTTCGTATGGGATATAAAGCAATAGAACTATTAGCAAATTCTGGTAATTCAAAATACCAGGAAGCAATGATTTCAATATTAATGACACAATTAAGAAATTCTTATGATAAAGATGAAAAATTAGCAGTACAAAGAGCAAAATGGCGAAGAAGAATTACCGAATTAAAATCAGAACTATCAAAAAAAGATGTTATTAATAAATCAAAATAAATCTTATAGAACATAAAACAAAACTTGCACTATGCAAGTTTTTATTTTACCTGGTATAATATACATAGGAGGAAACATTTATGAGAAATAATAAACTATTTAAGAGTATACTTATAACATTACTATTTGGTGGAATTTTCTACTATATTACTTATCCACCATTAAATATTACAAATCCTACATTTTGGTTTTTTGCATTGGTAATAGCAATAGTTTTTATAGCAATCTATACTATGTATGAATTAAAAATAGGAATCAGTGACTTAATACACCGAAGAAGAATAAAGAAAACTTATAAGGAATATAAACTATTAGCAATAATTCCGTTAACTCTAGCCTTAATAATTATAATTAATATTATATTATCACCACTTTTTAATTCTAAAGAATATTATAATCGAATTAAAGTTGATACTACAGGAGATTTTTCAACAGATGTTAAAGAAGTTGATTTTAATAAGGTGCCTTTACTAGATCGCGATTCTTCATTAAAAATAGGCGATAGAACTATGGGTCAAATGAGTGAATTAGTATCACAGTTTGATGTGTCAGATCAATATACGCAAATAAATTATAATAATGAAATAATACGAGTTACACCGCTTGAATATAATGGAGTAATTAAATGGTTAACAAATCGCAAATCAGGAATCAAAGGATATATTACTGTTAACTCTACAACTGGGGAAGCAAAATTAGTTAAATTAAAAAATGGATTAAAATATGCACCGTCAGGATTATTTAATGAAAACTTATATCGTAAACTACAATTATTATACCCAACTAAAAATTTTGATAGCGTAAATTTTGAAATAGATAATGAAGGCAATCCTTATTGGATAGCAAGCGTTGTAAAATATGTTGGTGTTGGTTTAAGACGAAATGTAGTAGGGGTAGTCATATTAAATCCAATAAATGGTAAAAGTAAATACTATAATGTTGATGCAGTCCCAAATTGGGTTGATCATGTTTATGAAGCTGACTTAATATTAGAACAAGTTGCTGATTGGGGTAAATATAAAAAAGGATTTTTTAATTCATTTATCGGTCAAAAAAGCGTTGTAGCAACAACAGAAGGATATAACTATCTAGCTCAAGATGATGATATTTATCTTTATACAGGAATCACCTCAGTAATAAGTGATGAATCAAATATTGGCTTTATTTTGACTAATATGCGTACTAAAGAAACTAAATATTATAGTGTTGCCGGTGCTGAAGAGTTTTCAGCAATGGAATCAGCAAAAGGACAAGTGCAACAGATGAATTATACATCTACATTTCCATTATTAATCAATCTAAATAGTCGCCCAACATACTTAGTATCATTAAAAGATAATGCTGGTTTAGTAAAGATGTATGGTTTTGTTGATGTTGTTGACTATCAAAAAGTATCAGTAACAGATAGTTCCAAAGGTATTAAAAAAGCAGCTGAAGCCTATCTTAATGAAGTAGATCTAGCCGATGAAGAAAAAACCCAGATAATAAAAACAATTACAATAACAGAAATTACAACAGCAGCAATAGATGGTAATACATATTATTATTTTACTGATGAGGAAAATATTCGCTATAAAGTATCAATTAAAGTAGATAAAAACAATCTACCATTTATAAAAACAGGTGATACTATTGAGATAGAATATAATAATGAAAGTGATGTTATAAATATTACAAAAATATACAATTAGATTGACTTATAGTCAATCTTTTATTTACTTTAAATGTTTTTATGATAAAATTATTATAGGTGATAGTATGTACAAGAAAATGAATAATAGAGGCTTTAGTTTAGTAGAATTATTAGCAGTAATAACAATTATGGGAATCTTATCAGGTGTTGGGGTGACTGCATATTCAAGATATAGAGAAAAAGCAAATAGACAAGCTTACCAAATAATGTCTGATAATGCCGCTACAGCAGCAGAAGAATATTTTATGGATTACAAATACGAAAATAGCGTAACATTTAAACTATTAGTTGAGAGAGGATACTATGAGACTCCACTTAATCCTGTAATTAAAGGTGCTACATGTGATGGAACTGTAGTAAGAATCGACAGTGCAACTCCAGCTCCAAGCGGTAATATTGAAATCCCCCATTTTCAGGTAATGGTAAATTGTAAAAAAAACCTAGAAGGTACTGACGTTTCAAGTAATGGATTTACAAGTTGCTATAATTATCCAGAAAAAACAAAATGTCCAGCTCCATAAAAAATAGAAATTAAATATTAAATATGGTATAATATGCATTAACTTGCCGATGAAAGGAAAAAAAGCATGGAAAATTTAGAAAAAATTAGTATTAATCTATTAAAAAGCACATATTTTGATCAAGACATGAATAAATATATTGAGTTATGGAAGGAAATAAAAAAAGATGAAAACATTTTAAATCAAGCAATTGAATTAAAAAGAGCAGAAGATGGTACCCAAACAGTACAATATCCAATTATAGCAGAAGCTATGCTTCTTAATTATGATAATGTTAATAAAAAATATTATAATAAATTAATTAATTTAATTTTTTCAAACATATCAGTAGCAAGGACATTTGTAGCTGGAAAAGAAAAAAATCCAGCTTCATTTCTAATACTTGCTTTATGGAACAAAGATTTAAAATTAACAAAAGAACAAAAAGATTTTGCTGAAACAGAGGCATTAAAAAGAATACAAGAACAAAAAATCCAACAAGATCCAGTATCTAAAGAATTAAATATTGATCCATTTAAAACAGCTTTAGTACATGGTACTGATCCTTATGACATAAAATATTATCTATTAACAAATCCTAATTGGACACACTTGGATAAAATTGATTTAGCAGACAAATTTTGGCAAAGTGATAAAGAATTTCAAGAATACTTAGAGCAATTAGAAGATAGTATTCTTAAAAAAATAAGTACAAAAGAGAGAAGAATTAGTAAAGATATGCTTAAAGATATAGCTTTATCATACAATTATTATGACATAGTAGATTTAATGCAAAATGAAACTGAAGCAAAAAAAGTATTTGATGATCTTGCCCTTTTACGAGAACTAAAAGAAATTGAATTAATCAGAGCGGCAAAAAAAAACATTTGGTGGAAAATATAATAAACATTATATAAAATTCTAAAGTAATACAAAATATAGTATTGCTTTTTTTTTGGTTTTGAGTTAAGCTTAAATTGTATACAAACAATTTGATGTATTAATTGTTTACAATAAGTACTGTTTGTCAAAATTCAGTATAATTATAGGAGGAGTAAAAATGAAAAAAGACTTTGTATATATGCCATTAGATAAACAACTTGTATTTCCACTATATTTATGTACTAAAGAGGTAATTAGAAGATATAATGCTGTATTAGAGGAATTTGATTTAACATATACACAATTTGTAATTATGATGTATTTATGGGAGAAAAGGACTTCAAACGTTAAAAAAATAAGTGAAACAATGTTACTAGATTCTAGTACACTAACACCACTCCTAAAAAAATTGGAGAAAAAAGGTCTTATTAAAAGAAATAAGTCATTAATGGATGAAAGAAACTTATCAATTGAGTTAACTAAAGAAGGATTAGATCTTCAACAAAAAGCAAGTGTTGCCCCAATGAAAATGGAAAAATTTTGTAAATTAACAAAAAAAGATGAGGAAGATTTCAGAAAACTAGCTTATAAACTACTTATAAATATGAAAGAGGATAATAAACAATGAAAGTAATTATTGGTACAAATGAAACTTTTGAAAAAGAAGTACTTAATTCAAAAAATACAGTATTAGTAGATTTTAATGCTGAATGGTGTGGACCTTGTAAGATGTTAGCGCCAATAATTGAAAAAATTGCTCAAGAAAATGAACAAGTAAAAGTAATGTCTTTGAACGTAGATAATAATGAAGAATTAGCAAGAGAATATAATGTTTTTTCAATTCCCTGCTTAGTATTGTTTAAGGATGGAAAAGAAGAAAAAAGACACGTTGGACTATTATCCCAAAAAGAATTAGAAAAGTTTATAGGTGAATAACATGTATGATATTATCATAATTGGCGCTGGTCCAGCTGGAATGACGGCAGCTATATACGCAAGACGAGCTCTTAAAAAAGTATTAGTATTGGAAGCAACAGCATATGGAGGACAAATAATTAACACTCCAGAAATTGATAATTATCCAGTAGCGCCCCATATTTCTGGATTTGACTTTTCGACAAAGCTATATAATCAAGCAGTTGAACTAGAAGCAGAATTTGTATTTGAGAAAGTTATAAAAATAAATGATAAAAAATCTCTTAAAGAGGTAATCACATCAGAAAATAAATATGAAGCAAAATCTGTAATTATTGCTACAGGATCAGATAACAGAAAATTAGGAATTAAAAATGAAGTAGAACTTGTTGGTAAAGGCGTTTCATATTGTGCTACTTGCGATGGTAATTTTTATCGCGGGATGGATGTTGCTGTTGTAGGAGGCGGTAATACTGCTGTTGAAGATGCTCTATATCTATCAAATATTGCCAATAAAGTATACCTAATTCGCAGAAAAGATAAGCTAAGAGCTGATTCAATAGAAGTAGACAAACTGCAAAAAAAGAAAAATATAGAGTTTATCTATAATGCATCTATATCCAATTTAATAGGAAAAGAAAAACTAGAAAAAATAGAAGTAAAAACTAATGAAGATACTATCTTACTAGAAATATCAGCAATATTTATAGCAATAGGAAGAGTACCAGCAACTGAAAATATAAAAGACTTAATAGAAACAGATGAATATGGATATATTGAAAGTAATGAAAACTGTCATACCAACATTCCAGGTGTTTTTGCCGCTGGAGATATTAGAAAGAAAGATCTTCGTCAACTAGTAACAGCAACAAGTGATGGAGCAATCGCAGCAACAGAAGCAATCAAATATTTAAATACAAACTGTAAATAACAAATTGTATATATTGCAATTTGTTTTACTTTATAAAAAATATGATATAATTAACTAGAGAGTGATAATATGAGTATATACAATTATATTGATAATTATGGTATGAAAACTTTTGAAGAGATGGAATTGAAAAGAGTTGATGCTGTTCTGTTTTCATTTTTATCATATGCTAATTTTGATGGTATATTAGAAAATGGCCCCTTAACAATTAAAGAAGCAGGTCGAATACATTTAAGTTCATTTAAAGGAAAAGATAATAATATTATTGCTATAAGAGAAGCAAATAAATTGTTACGTTATATAAAAGATACAAATCGTTACAAAAATTGCATTTTAAGTAATTATAAGTATATTGCAAATAATGATATTCAATTTGGTGTAATAGCAATTGAATTTAAGAAAAATCATGTTTTTATTTCATTTGAGGGAACAGATGAAATGTTTAGTGGTTGGAAAGAAAATTTCATGCTAACATTACAATTTCCAACTATTTCGCACAAAGCAGCTATCAGATATGTAAATGATTTATATACATTTAGTAATAAAACATTATATTTAGGCGGACACTCAAAAGGAGGAAATTTTGCCTTAGTAGCTGGAATGTATTGTAATGGATTAATCCGAAGAAAAGTAAAACATATATATAATATTGATGGTCCTGGTGTTTTAGATGCAGAATTTAATTCAAAGCAATATCAAGACATAAGAAATAAATATACTCATATTATATCTGATTATTCAATAGTAGGATTATTCTTTAATCATGATAATGATATTATAGTAAAATCAGACAATAAAGGGCCTCTAGCCCATGATATAGTTAATTGGCCAGTAGAAAAAGATCACTTTATTCCATCTGAATTAAGCAAATTATCACTTGATATTGAAAAAGGTTTTAAAGATATACTGGAAAAATATAGCGACGAAGAAAGACTAGATTTTATTAATAATCTTGATCTCTTGTTTGCTAGAGCAAATGTTAAAACAATATTGGATTTAAAAAGTGATTATAAGAAAATTATAAAATTAATTTATGAATCAAGAGATATTGATGAAACTACAAAAAATCTGACAATAGATTGCATAAAAATGCTTGTAAAAAGCTTCAGTACTGTAAAAAAAGAAGAAATACAAAGATTCTTAAGCGAAAAGGTTGATAAAGTAAAATCAATAAAAAGTGCATCCTAACAAATTATATAATAAGGAGGATTTATTATGAAAAAACTATTATCAAAGATTAAAAAAAGAGTAGGTAAAGAAAAAGAGACTATTAATAAGTATATAGCAACACTAATAATGATTGTTGTCACAACATTAATTATTACAATACTCGGTTTTGAAGAAAAACATATAAAATTATATCTATCATTAATATTTACAGGTGTTTTGACTTTTATTGTTGATACAATGTTTTCCGAGCAAAAGAATAAAAACCCTTTATATATATTATCAGTAGTTTTAGCAACGCTTTCAGCAATTATAATAACTAGCAAAGTAGAATCTACCAAACAAATTATAATACCAATATTAGGAATATATTTATCATTGTTTATTTCAGCACTTTATAAACTAGCTAAAGAAACAAGTTTATCAAAATTCCTAAACAAAACACTAGGTAATAATATCATATTAAGTATAGCATCATCACTACTCCAAACAGGATTAATATTTATTATAATAGCCATTGTAGAATTATTATTCTCTGGCGGAGATGAACTATATTTAAGAATAGAAATACTATTTTTAGGATTGTTTCTATTTCCAGCTGAGATTCTATGTATTACAACAAAAAACACTATAATTCCAGAAAAATTTATGAAAGGTTTAACAAAATATATAATGTTACCAATAGTATTAATTGTTAATACTATAATATATCTTTATTTTCTAAAGATACTAGTAACTTTGAATATCCCATCAAATGAAATATTCAGAATTGCTACAGGGCTATTTATAATAGGATATCCAACATGGTTATTGATGGAAAACTTTAAAAAGAATGATACTTTTCTGGAAAAAACATCAAAAATATTACCTGTTGCTTTTATTCCAATAATATTTATTCAATCATATTCACTACTAATTAGAATAATTGAAAAAGGTATAACCGAAACAAGATATTTTGGTTTATTTATAATAGTTCTAGAAGTAATAGCAGTAATTTATTCAATAAAAAAGAAAGAAGCTAGTAGAATAGTTTTATATAGTGCCATAATAATTTTAATAACATTTACTGTCCCAATTATAAATATGAAAAGTGTTTCCTTCAGAAGCCAATTAAACAGATTAGAAAAAGTATATCCTAAAACAGTTAATTTTGATGATCTCACAACTCAAGACAAAAAGGAAATCCAAAACATCTATAATTACATTGACTATAATCTCAACATGAAAGAAAAACTTCCAGATTATATTGAAAAAAACAAAGTTGAAAACTACAACTCATATAGTAATCAAGATGAATATGAAAAAGATGAAACAATTACATATCAAGCAGAAATAGCTAGTATTAATGTTTCAGATTTTGATTATGTTATACCAATAGATTACTATGAGTATAATTATGAAAGAAATAAATTGATTGAAAATTATATGTTTGAAGATCTTGAATTAGAAAATGAACAAGAAAGAGAAATAATTATAGCTGATTTAAAAAAATATCTTCATAATATAATTGAGAATGGGAAAATTAATGAAGAAACAACACCAATTAAGCTAAATGATGAATATTATTTAGAGTTAGAGGAATTAGAAATAAATTATAAAAAGAGTACTAAAGAAGTAAATTATCTAAAAATTAAAGGCTATATTCTAAAAAAAACAATAAAAACAAATAATGAAAACTAAAATTTTCATTATTTTTTTTACAAAAATTTACAAAAAACAGCTAATAAAAAGTATATCTATTTACAAAAAACAATGTAAATACAACTTTTGAAAAAATGTAAAATTATTAGCTAAATTATAGAAATAGCTTAAAAAAACATTTGAAAAAAGTGTAAACAAAACGTAGTTTACGTAAATAAGAATTACTAGTAAAAAAATGTAAAATTATAAAAAATAAAAAAAGGTTTGACAATAAAAAACATTGGAATTATTATAAATAGCAACAGTGAAAAGTATTGATTGATTATGCCAACATCATCAATACACTAACACTGGGATAAAATAACACAAAAAAACAATTTGGAAATTCACCAACAAGTTTCCTAAGTGTTTGTAGTGTTATAAACCTAATTAACCTAAATAACACAATCAAAAGGGGTTATTGTATGTAAGAGTAAAAAGGGAATAATACTTTTACAAGGAGGAAAAATAGGTTGAAAAAATATTTCAAATTAGGTACTGCCTTAGCATTTTTGTTTGCAGCTAATTTTGCGCCAGCTTTAACTCCAAATGTTTATGCTACAGAAAGTACCAATAATACAAATATCGTAGAAACACCACTTGCTACAGAGCAGTATAATGCAAATGCTGTTACCTACGATTATTCAAATATTGAAGTAGAAGAACCATTAGAAGTAAAGCAAAATTCTAATGAAGTATCAACAGCCGAAGCTAATAATGTTTTAGATAGTGCACCTGCTAGAGCACCAACGTTAAAAGCTGCTAATACTAGTCCATTATTTGTAACATTAAATACACACATTAAAGACAATGAAAATAATCCTTTAAGAACATATGAATATGATAATGTAGATGCAACTGCAAATCATGTAGCATTATGTAACTTTGTAATAGGAGAAGGAATTGTTACTAATGAGCGAGTAATTGTTACATTAGATGGTCAAGGCCATGAAGCAAGAGCTGTTGAACACAATTCTACTAGTAATCTTGATTATGGAACTATTGAAAATCCAATCTTTTACTATACTAATCCAGATGATAATTATACATATTCATACATTTATTTTAACCCACAACTAGTTGCTGAATATGATGATATTGTAGTTGATTTTTATTATGTTTATACAGATCAAGATGTAGATTATAGAGTTTTAATAAATTACTACTTCTTAGAAGAAGAAAATGATTTTATCGATTTTTCATCAGATTATCTAGAAATTCCATTGGAATTATGGGAAATACTAGATGATTATTCACAAGAGTTAATTGATACAAATAAAACAAATGATCCAGATAAAGGTGTAAAATATTTTGATTATCAAGAAATATATGCCAAAGCTGGAGAAATGATCGATGAAATTCATAAATATCCAACAAATTACAATAACGTTGTTCAAGAGCTAGGGGATATGCGTTGGGGAGAAGCTGCAGCCATAGGTGCCGATTTAAGTAGTAATGATAACGTTAGACTTCAAGTTAGCGATTTTGATGCAAGTTACTATAAATCAGATGGTAAAATATGGGTTTACTCTAAAATGGTTCATACAGATCTGATATATCATATATTTTATGGAGTACAGCCATGGATTGAAGTAAAACATATAGTTGTTGATGGTGATACTGAAACTCTACTAGAAGAACCAACTATCTACTATGGTGATGGAGGAACAAGACAAGCACTTTCACCAAAAACAGTAGAAGAAGTTGGAAATGCCATTAAGTATACAGGAGTAAAATATGCACAAGCTTTTGATCCTGAAACAGTCTATTATGCTGAAGCACCAAGGACAGTTAGACAATTTCCATTTGAATATTTCCCTCTATATGGACATAGTATGGTTAATTACTATTATGAATATAATAGCGTTGTAAATGTTCATTATATTGATAAAGATGGTAACCATATTGAATTTGATCAAGAAGGTAATGCTGTTACTTCACAAAAAACAGTTTATGGAAAAGTTGGAGATTCATATGAAAATATGGATGAGATTCAACCAATCGAAATTGCAGGATACAAATATGTATCTAAAAGTTCAAATGATTTTAGCACTGATAAAGTATTTACAAAAGATCCAATCGAAATATACTACACATATATGCCATTAGGAAAGATAATAGCTAAATATGTTGATGTTGATACAGGATATGAATTAGCACTAGTATATGAAGATAGCGGTATAGTTGGAAAACCATATAGTACAGAAGCCAAGGAAATCGCTAATTATGAATTAGAAAGTATTTCTGGCAATGCCAACGGACTATATGAACTAGGAACATATATTGAACCTTATGTAATAACATATTATTACACAAGACCAACTACCAATGTAATAACTCATTATGTTGATGTTGATGATACTACAAAGGAATTAGCAAGCCAAGATGTTAAACCTGGAAAAGTAGGTCAAGATTATACAACTGTTCAACTAAACAACATAGAAAATTACACATGTGTAGGCAATAGTAATAATATTGAAGGAACATATCAAGATCAAGATATTCATGTTTACTACTACTATAAAAAAGATAGTGGAACAGTGACTGCATATTATATTGATAATAAAAACTTTAATATTATTGATGAAAGAACTACTCCTGGATATGTAGGAGATCCTTATCAAACAGAGGAGTTAACTATCCCAGGATATCGATTTGTAACTCGTATCGGTAATGATACAGGTAGTTATATAAAAGATGATATTAAAGTATATTATTATTATGAACAAGTTGGAAAAGTAATAGTTAAATATTTAGAAGAAGGTACTAACAATGTACTATTAGAAGAACAAGTATTAGTTGATCCAGTAGGATCTGAATATACTACATATGATTATTATAAGGAAAATATCAATAACTATCATTGGCTAAGAACTGAAGGAAATGAAAGAGGTCGTTATACAACAGATGATCAAGAAGTAATCTATTATTATGAATTAGATCAAGTTATTGTAACAGGTAATTTAGTAGTAAATTATATTGATACTGATAACAACTTATTAGATTCATGGACTGATACTCAAGAAGTAGGAACAGAGTATACTACTGAACAAAAGAGTTTTGAAGGATATACTCCAAAATTTGTAATCGGAGAAATAGCTGGTACATATAGTACTGGAACAACAACAGTTACTTATGTATATGAAAAAATCCCAGAAGTTGTATATGGAAACCTAGAAGTTAGATATATTGATACAGAAAATAATCTATTAGATTCATGGACTGATACTCAAGAAGTAGGAACAGAGTATACAACTGAACAAAAAAGTTTTGAAGGATATACTCCAAAATTTGTAATTGGAGAAATTTCAGGTACATATAGTACTGGAACAACAACAGTTACTTATGTATATGAAAAAATTCCAGAAACTTTATCAGGTGAAGTTGTAGTTAAGTACATCGAAAATACTGGTAGAAAATTAATTGATGAAGATATAGTTATATCTGGTGAATATGGTACCGAATACACTACAGAACAAAAAAGTTTTGATGGCTATAATTTTGTAGCAGTATATGGACCTACACAAGGTACTATCAATCAACCAAAAACAACAGTAATTTATATGTATGAAAAAGTTAAATCTGATGATACTGGTTCTGGTTCATGCAATAATAATTGTGGTTGTAACTGCTGTTCTTCATGCAACAATACCTGCAATAATAGTTGCGATAATGGAGAACAAGAGCCTACTCAACCAATTATAAATATTGATATTACTATTAATAATGATAATAGTACTGAAGTAAACAATGAAAATAATAACCAAGATGAGAACAATGTAAATAATGAGAATAGTCCAGTTAACAATACTGATGTAGATGTTGAGACAGGAGATAATGTTAACAACAATAGTAATAACAGTGAAAATAATGCTGAAGGTGGCAATGCTACTAACGGTGATACAAATGTTAATGTAGAAACTGGCGATAATAATACAAATGTAGAAAACAACGCAAATCTTGTGTCTGGAGATACAAATATTGAAAATAATCCTGCAATCAATATTGAAAATAATCCAGAAAACAACAATGATGTAAACGTTGAAAATAATACAAATGTAGAAAATAATCCAGTAAATACAGTAGAAACAGGAGATAATACTATTACTACTGGTGATACTAACATTGAAAACAATACAAACGTAGAAACTGGTGATGTTGATAATTCTTCAGAAGCAACAACAGGCGATGTAGAAAATAATACAACAGTAGAAACAGGAGATGTTACTAACACTAATACTGCAGAAGGTGGAAATAACACAAATGATAACACTGTTGAAATTAAAGATAATACATTAAATAATGAAGCTAATGGAGGAGAAACACCAGGAACTAATAATACTACTGTTGAAACAGGAGATGTAAATGTAGATACTGGAGATAATACAAATACAAACAATAATACTGTTGAAGGCGGAGATAATACAAACAATAACAACAACGAAAACAACAACGAAAACAACAATGAAAATAATAATTCTTGTACTGATTGTAATGATCAAGAAGGTAATAATCAAGGTAGTGGAGATAATCCACCTACAGATCCAGAAGATCAATCATCAGACACACCTAAAACAGGTGAAGTAGTTGCTCATTATGTAGATATTTATGGAAATACGATTGGTATAGATATGCCTTACGAAGGACAAGTTGGTGACAGATATAATACAATATTAAGATCATTTAGAGGTTACAGATTGGCTCAAGTTGTTGGCGCACGTTCAGGTCAATTTGAAGATGGAATGATTGATGTAACTTATATCTATGAAAAACTTCCTACTGGTTCTACAACAGGTTACGATATACCAGAAAATAATAACTACAATAATTATGCTAGTAATTCAAATTCTAGTAAATATAGTAGAGTAACCATCCCAAATACAAGTGTTTCAAATAGTAAAAATTTAATAGCATTATTAATAAATCTTATTACTCTAATCTCATTAGGGTTATACAAAAAATTTGCAAATTAATTGAAAAAGAATCCAATGGATTCTTTTTTTGTTGTCTTTATTTTAAAAAAAATATGTGCTATTCTTAATAAAAGGAGACAATATGAGACAAGAGCAAAAAATATTATTAAGAAAAGCTATTATATTAATACTAATATTATTAGTTACATGGCTTTATAATAACAAATTTGAATCAATATATTTAACAGAAAACGATAATATTGATTTAAAACAAATCGAAGAAACAAAAGAAGTAATAAATAGTGCTGATAATTTAAAAATATATTTTTTAGACGTTGGCGAAGCTGATAGCATCTTAATTGAAAACAATGGTGAATATATGTTAATTGATGCTGGAAATAATGAAGACGGAAAAAATCTTGTTGAATTTTTTAAATCACTTGGAGTTGAGAAATTTAAATATGTTATTGGTACACATGCCCATGAAGATCATATAGGTGGTATGGATGATATAATTGAAAACTTTAGTATTGAACACTTTTACATGCCAAATGTAATAGTAAATAATAAGACATTTGAAGAAATATTAATATCTCTAGATGCAAAAAATATTGCTTTTGAAACACCAAACATTGATTCAACTTTTACTATGGCAGAATCTAAATTTGTTATATTATACATTGGTAATGATAAAGAAGACTTAAATATGGACTCTATAGTTTTAAAATTGAATTATAAGAACACTTCATATTTGTTCACAGGTGATGCTCCTACGGATATAGAAAAAGAAATACTAAATAAAGATTTAAAAAGCGACGTATTAAAAATAGGACATCATGGTTCTAGATATTCAACAAGTGCGCAATTTCTAAAAGCAGTTCATCCAAAGTATGCAATTATTTCTGTTGGTAAAGATAATGAACATTATCACCCTCATAAAGTGATATTAGACAAATTAATTAGAATTGGTACACAAGTATATCGAACAGATCTAGAAGGAACAATACTTCTTACTTCAGATGGTAATAATATATATTTTGAAACAATTAAAACAAATACTAATGGAGGAGATTAATCATAAAATTTGACAAATTTAAAATATAGTTTTAGAATATAGCTAGAAACGTTGATTAAGAGGAGTACTTTATTTAATTTTTTAGAGAGCTAATGGTCGGTGAAAATTAGCAAATATAAATAAAGGAAGACACTTAGGAGTTTGATTGTAATCAATCCGGTTTATACCGTTATCATAAAAGTGACTATTTAATAGTAAATTGGGTGGTACCGCGGATCTAACAGTTATTCGTCCCTTAGAGGATGATAACTGTTTTTATATTATAGGAGAGTGAAGTATGGAAAAATACAAATATTATAATTTAAAAAATGTAGGTGAAAAAGTAGAGTTATATGGTTGGGTTGCTAGAGCTAGAAATCTTGGAGGCCTTATTTTCATTGATTTAAGAAACAGATCTGGAATAGTACAAGTGGTTGTTAGACCAGAAAACGAATTTTACAATCTTGCTAGTGAATTAAAAAGTGAATATGTTATTCGTGTTCAAGGTATAATTGTAGAAAGAGAAAGTAAAAACTTAAACTTAGCTAGTGGTGAAATAGAAATAGATTTAACTAACCTTGAATTAATTAATAAATCAAAAGATTTACCATTTACAATTACTGATGATACTACAGCCTTAGAAGACACAAGATTAAAATATCGCTATTTAGATTTAAGGAGAGATAATTTAAAAAACATTTTAGTTTTACGTAATAATATTACTTTTGCAGCTAGAAAGTTTTTTAATAGTCTAGATTTTTTAGAAGTTGAAACACCAATATTATGTAAAAGCACACCAGAAGGAGCAAGAGACTATTTAGTACCAAGCCGTGTTAATAAAGGAAAATTTTATGCCTTACCACAGTCACCTCAAATTTTCAAACAACTATTAATGGTTTCAGGTGTAGAAAGATATTATCAAATTGCTAAATGTTTCAGAGATGAAGATTTAAGAGCCGATCGTCAACCAGAATTTACCCAAATTGACGTAGAAATGTCATTTGTAGATGAAGAAGGAGTAATGGAAGTAGGGGAACAGTTAGTAGCAAGCATATTTAAAGAAACAAAAGGAATAGATATTAAATTACCATTAATGCGAATGAAATATGATGAAGCCATTGATAAATATGGTTCTGACAAACCAGATTTACGTTTTGGAATGGAAATAAAAGACATTACAGAAGTTTTTAAAGAAACTGATTTTACTGTTTTTAAGAATGTATATGAAGAAAAAGGAATTATTAATGCCATTGTTGTTAAAAATGCTGCTGATAAGTATTCTAGAAAAGACCTTGATAAATTAACTGAATTCGTAAAAACATATAAAGCAACAGGTCTTGCATATTTAAAATTTCAAGATGAAATATCAGGTTCAATTTTTAAAGCCATGAAAGAAGCAGAAATAGAAGAATTAAAGAAAGTATTAGAAATAGAAGCCAGAGATTTAGTATTAATAGTAAGTGGTAAAAGAAATATTGTTAAAGCATCATTAGGAGCTTTAAGATGCAAATTAGCTAAAGAATTAGAATTAATTGATAAAAATGATTATAAATTACTATGGGTAACCGATTTTCCATCATTTGAATGGAGCGAAGAAGAAAATCGTTTTATGGCGTGTCATCACCCATTTACAATGCCAAAAGATGAAGATGTTGATAAATTATTAACAGATAAAGCAAATTGCTATTCAAAAGCTTATGACATTGTAATCAATGGTTATGAAGCAGGAGGCGGTTCAATACGTATTCATGATGAAAAAGTTCAAGAAACTATGTTTAAGGCTTTAGAACTTACGGAAGAAAAAATTGAATCAAAATTTGGCTTCTTTGTAGAAGCATTAAAGTATGGATGCCCACCACATGGAGGATTTGCTCTTGGCTTAGATAGATTAACAATGCTATTAGCCGGAACAGATAATATCAGAGATGTAATAGCATTCCCTAAAACAGCTTCAGCATCTGACTTAATGAGCGAATGTCCAAATACAGTAGATCAAATGCAACTTGATGATGTTGGTCTAAAATTAAAATAAAAAACTGCACTTTTGCAGTTTTTATTTTTTTAAAGCCACTAGTATATTATTATCTACATGTTTTATATACTTAGGTTTTATCCTAAAATAATCAGTTATTTCATTACTAGTTTTACAATTCGTAATAACATATTTAGTATCTTCATAAAAGAATTTCTTATTAGAATAATCATTAATTATATTTTTATTTGCATCATCAATATTTTCAGCCTCATTTTCATAATATTTATATTTATAAGTTACGCCATTATCACCTTTTATTGGAATAATTTCTTTTAAATATAAAGTATATTTATCATTATTACACTCAAGACCAATACCTTCAACAATAACTAAGTTATTTAATTCAATATAATTTGGTATTTTAATAATAAAAGAAAATAAAGTAAATATTAAAATTAATAAAAATATCTTTTTCATTTATATCTACCTCTAATAACATTCTTAGTTAATTTAGAATTTCTATATTTTACATTAGTATCTATTTTTACAAATGAATCTTTAAGTTCATTTTTATCAAACAATAAATAGTGATAACCAAATATCTCAGTAGTACAAATATTATAAACAAGAATAATAGTACCAATAATAACACCATATATACCTAGTATTGTTCCAAGAATTAAAAGAATAATCTTATAAATCCTTAATGTATTGACAAGTTCAATTGAATTAAAAATTAATCCTGCGATAGATGATATCGCAATAATTATTATC
Source organism: Bacilli bacterium (assembly GCA_017433415.1). GTDB lineage: Bacteria > Bacillota_I > Bacilli_A > RF39 > UBA660 > UBA3789. Next base: position 29,521 of record JAFRHI010000016.1, on the reverse strand, counting down.
ATAATCGGGGAAACAATACCAGCTGCCACTGCTGCATCTCCTAATATTAAACCACCAAGTATTGAAATAGCTGATCCACTAGTTGAAGACATTCTAATATCAGACTCTTTAAGTATTTCAAAACAAACAATCATAAATAAAGCTTCAATATAAGCAGGGAAGGGGACAAATGTTCTTCCTGCTTTTAACATTAAAAGTAGTTTTAATGGAACTAAGTTATAATTTCTCGTTGTAACTGAAATATAAAGCGCAGGAGTAAATATAGCAATAAAAAAAGCTATTAATCTTATAATCCTAATAAAAGTAGCATTAAAAGACTTCTGATAATAGTCATCAGGAGTATGAAAAAAATCAATAAAAAAACTAGGAAGTATTAAAGCATAAGGACTATTATCAACAATAACTACAACTTTTCCTTCAAGTAATGCCATACTACACTTATCAGGTCTCTCTGTCATAATAATCGTTGGGAAAAAATTGTTTTTTCCTTCCAAAGCATATTTCAAATAACTAGAATCAATTATCCCATCAATATCAATTCTGTTTAAGTTATTTTCAATAGAATTAACTAGCTTTTTATTACAAATATTATCAATATATAGAATACCAATCTTTGTCTTTGTATATATACCAATATCTAAATTACATACTTTTAAATACTTACTTTTAATTCGTCTTCTAATAAGTCCTAAATTAGTATTATAAATTTCTGAAAAACTATCCTTCGCCCCACCTAAAGACAATTCACTTTGAACAATACTAACACCACGATCTAGATTAGATTTTAACTCACAAGCATATATCTTTTTATAAATAATAATTAAAAAACCATTATTCAAATAATCAATTATATCTTCTTCATTAATAATTAATATATTACAACTAGGAATATTATTTTCTAAATTATTAAGTTTTTTTCTATCTAACCTAATTAATCTCAATAAAACAAAATCATTTATACTTTTACTATCTGCTAAAACTTCATTATATATTAATTCAATTCTTTTATTATCAATAGTAATTTTATCAAATATATAATCATTAGAAGGTTCAAGTTCTTTTTTTATTCTCATACTAACCACATAAATCACCATTATTATTATGTTTTGATAATTAATTTATATGTATGTTATAATTAATAAGAGGTAAATATTATGGAAGTAACAATTGAAAAATTAGATAATTTTGGACGAGGAATAACCTATATAGATGAAAAAATTGTCTTTGTAGAAAATGCTCTACCAGGAGAAATAGTTGATATAGAAATAATAAATGAAAAAAAGAAATACAAAGAAGCTCAAGTATTAAAAATAATAAAAAAATCAAATGATCGAATTAAACCCCTTTGCCCTTATTCAAATGAATGTGGTGGATGTGATCTAAATCACTTAGATTATTCAAAAGAAAATGAATTTAAATATACTAAGGTAAAAGAATTAGTAAAAAAGTATTTAAATGAAGATATAGAAATAAAAGAAATATCCTTTTCAAAAGAAAATACCTATCGTAATAAAATAGTTCTTCATGGTAAAAGCAAAGTATTAGGTCAATATAAAAAACACTCTAATGAGATTATTCCTATTAATAAATGTCTATTAGTAAACGATAAAATAAATGAAATAATAGAACAAGTAAAAGAAGATAATATTGAAGAAGTAACAATTAAAACAAGTAATGATTTAACAAATATCTTAGTAGATATAAAAGGAGAAATTACTAATCATGATAAATTATTAAATATAGCTAATGTATTAATAGTAAACAACAAATTATTAAGTAATGATAAATCAATTATTAGTCCTATTAATGATAAAAAGTATTATGTGTCTAGTAAATCATTCTTCCAAGTAAATAGATTCTTAACAAGCTCATTATATGATGAAGTAAGAAATACTGTAAAAAAAATAAAACCCAATAGAGTATTAGATTTATATTGTGGAACTGGAACAATTGGTATATATATATCTGACTACTGTAAAGAAATAATAGGAATAGATTATAATAAATCAAATATAGAAGACGCTAATAAAAATATAGAATTAAATAAATGTAATAATATAAAGTTTATCTGTGATAAAGTAGAAAATAGAATAGAAGCTTTTAAAGATATAGATTTAATAGTAGTAGACCCTCCTAGAAGTGGTTTAGATGCCCATACAAGAGAGATTTTAAAAGAATTGGATAGTAAGACTATAATTTATGTATCGTGTGATATAATGACTTTAATGCGTGATTTAAAAGATCTAAATACTTCCTATAATATAAATTATATTAAACCATTTAATATGTTCCCTAGAACATATCATGTGGAATGTGTGTGCGTTCTAAACTCTAAATAAAGCCTTATATTTCAACGGAAATCAACTGTTCAGTAGGTGTTTAAAAATATCATATAGATAGCAAACATTTATAATGATTAGTTTAAAATTATAAAAAGGTTGTTTGTGGATAATATGTTTCCACATACCATATTGGTGGTATAAGGTGTATAATTGGATTATATTTAATTAATAAATAAGATAAGGAGAAACAAATGAAGGAAGAAAAATTAAGTAAAAGTGCAATAGGATTAATGGGAACATTATTAATAAATAACATTTTATATATGTTTTTAAATACTTTTATGGTTGCATATTTTATTACACTTACAAATTATGATTATAAATTAATATCAATTTATTATTCATTATCATTTATTGCAATAATGCTAACATTTTTAGTGTTTGGGAAAATAATTAAAAATAAAAATCAATTGTGGGTATTTAGAAGTGGAATAATTACATATTGTTTATATATATTAATGATAGCACTATTAAAAGAAAAAATAGTGATATATTTTGCACCGCTAGGTTTCTTTTATGGAATTGTACAAGGATTAATATGGAGTGCCGCTCATCCTCTTGTAAATGAACATACTAAAAACAATACAAACAAATTTATTTCATTTAAATCAATAATTAGTAAAATACTAAAAATATTTTTTCCAATTATATTTGGTGTTTCAATAGAATTAACATCGTTTTCATATGTTGCAAAAATAATAATTTTGCTTTCTATAACTCAATTTATATTCTCGTTATTTATTGAAGATAAAGCAAAAACATATGATAAGCAATATAGTTTAAAAGAATATGTAAATTTGGTAAAAAGTAACGATAAATTTAAAACAATATATAAAATATGTATATGCGATGGAATAGTTAACTATTTATTAGAAACACTAATTGTAATTGTAACAGTTATGACATTTAAAACGACTATTAGTTTAGGAGTTATTACCACTTTTACATCAATATGTTCAATTTTATCAGTATATATATTTCAATATAAATTGAAAAGTAGTAGTTTAATATTAAAGATATGTAATATAATGATGATACTAAGTGTATTGTTATTATTTATAAATATTAGTAAGCCAACCATTGTAGTATACAATGTATGTACAGCTTTATTTTTGGTAATATTAAGCAATACTGGAGATACACAAAGATATGAAATAGTAGAAGAAGATAAAAAGATAAAAAAAGATTATATAGTGGAGCATCAAGTTGTATGCGAAGTAGTCTTAAATATTACTAGAATTATTGGATATACAGCACTATTTATTATAAGTCTATTTAATAACATAATGATATTTAAATTTTTATTACTCATAGTGACTATAGTAATACTAATATATTCAAGATTACTTATAAAATTAAAAAATAAGAATTATACATAATAAGCAGTCAACTATCAAGAGTGTTTATTATGAAGTAGTCAGTTATACCCAAACATATAAAAAGCAACTATTTATAATTAACGAACACGGCATTGCGAAAGTATCACAGTTTTAGAAAGAAAATAGAAGGATAAGTTTATGGATGAAATAGTAGAAATATTAACTGAAGATGGAAAAGAAACATATAAAAGAATTAATAAGACAATTGCTCATAAAGAAGGTATATGTCATGGAATAAGTGCTATTGCTTTAATTGATAAAGATGGAAAATTATTGATTCAAAAAAGATCGGCAAATAAAAAAAATGAACCAAATAAGTGGGACTTATCTGGCGCTGGTCATATAGATATTGATGAGACTCCTGAACAAGCAGCCGTAAGAGAACTATTTGAAGAAACAGGAATCAAAGTTGAAATAGAAGAACTTAAGTTAATTGATACGTATTTAAATAAAGTGAAATTAGATAAAGATACATTTATTAATCATTATACATATCTATTTTTAGTTCAAAAAGATATTGATATAAAAACATTAAAAATGCAAGAATCAGAAGTATCAGAAGTTATATTTGTAGATAAGAAAAAATATAATGAAATTTTTAATAATAAAGAAATGGTAGAGGCTATAAAATATTGCAATAAAGTTCTTGATTATATGAATTAATAAAAATACAATGACTATGCAAATAACCCACATACAAGGTTGGAAGTTCGTTGGTAATATCCATGCAAAAACCCATGATCATGGTAAAAATGACATAGCAAAAACCCGCGGTCTAGCCATGTTGAGTCTATTTGTGTTTTAGAAAGGAATTAAATTATGATATTGGAAAAACTTGAAGATATAATTGTAATGAAAGTTGGGCCACACAATGATATGTCGTTAGATAAAATTATAGAATCAAAAAATAAAGAGGAAATTGGTAATGGGGTTCATTATTGGGGTTATTCAGGGGTGTTTTGTAGACCAAATCGGGTACAAAATTTTTGCAAAGAATCCATATTAAATGGTAATTCTCCTAAACTGGTTTTGATAGAAACTAAAAGTTCTTATAATTCTAATATTGGATTCATAAACGAATATTCGGATGATAATATTAATTATAAAAAGTTTAAAAGTCCAGTCCAACTGCAAGGAGCTCAATTTTCATTTGTTGCAAAAAATATAAGGGAATATGATAATTTCAAATTGAATGATTTTGTGGTAGTAGGTGGAAAAAATAATGGCAAAGTATTAAGAGAACATTTAAAATTTAAAGTTAACAAATGCTTTGCTAAATATAATGAAGATAGTAATGATGAAGAAATAAAGGTACTTGTAGCAGATTTAGTTGAACCTTATGCAGTATGGTTAAAAGAATAGAATAATATTTAAATATATTAAATAATAAATCGATTTATTCCTAATGCGCAATCAACCCTGGTAGTTTTGTGTATAGGAACATATTTTTAAATATGAAACATGGTTGAATGACCTATTCCTGAATAGGTGACCACCCATTGTGAGAGTGTCTGTATATTAGAGAGGAGATAAATATGAAAGGAATTAATCAAGAATTAAAGAAGTATATAGAAGAAAACATTTTCCCAAAATACGATAGATTCTATTCTCATGGAATGATACACATTAATAATGTTATTGAAAATATGTTAATGCTAGCAGATTATTATGATTTGGATTGTAATATGGCATATACAATAGCAAGCTATCATGATTCTGGTTTAGGTATAGACCGCGAAAATCATGAATATGAATCAGGTAAAATATTAATAAATGATCAGGAATTAAAAAAACATTTTAGTGAAGAACAATTAATCACAATGAAGGAAGCTATAGAAGATCATAGAGGCTCTAGAAAAACAAGACCAAGGAATTTTTATGGAGAGTGTGTATCTGATTCTGATAGAGATTTTGATATAAAACTATTAGTTAAAAGGCAAATATCAACTTCAATAAAGCATTATCCTAATTATAACTTCGAAGAGCATTTTGATAATTGTTATAGTTATATGTGTAAAAGATTGAATGATAATGGTAAATTTAATCTTTGGACTAATAATCCTATGTTAGTTGAAAGAAGAGATAGATTTCAAAAAGAATATTTAAATAAAGAATATGCAAAATCTATATACAAAAAAGAATGGGATAAGATAAAAAAAGATGGAACATATGAAAAAATAATAAATTACTATGAAGATTATTAGTATATAGCACTTGTTCCTAATAATCAAACATCCTAAGTGGTTTTATGTGTAGGGCCATGTTTTTAAACATCAAACATAGTTTTAGAAAGGTAGTAACTAATATGGAAATTCAAATAAAAAAAATAAAAGATAAGAAAAAATATTCAAATGAATGTTATGCCATAATAAAACACTATAATCAATTGTTAAATAATCCTAACAAGAAAATAATTGGATACACAACAGAACGAATATATATTACTATTGCTATAATTGTTTATGTAATTACAATGCTTATAATATTTAAAAATCCTCTTTGGTTTAATTGTTTTATTATAGGATTTACCATTATGGCAATTATTGTTTATTTGAAAGACATAATTACAATATCGAAAATAATAAAAGAAGCGTGTAGAGAAGAATCAGATTCAGTGCTATCAATGAATTCCAAAAAAATCTCTCTAATAAACAAAAAAGGAAAAATAACATTTGATCTAGATTTAGAAGATTTAAAATTAATTTTAATAACAAAATACTGTATTGCTTTTTTACCAAAAAATTTAACAAAAAGTAATATAATAATAATTCCAATTGATTATAAGAGTGAGTGTTTTAACTTGTTAGAAAAGCATAATATAAAAGATTTGGTTTTTGTTCAGAATTTAAAATAATGTTGATAGTTTTGTTCGATTGAGTTATAGAAATAATTATGATATATTTCAAATATATTAATTATCTTGCCATGAGTTAATATGACAATTTGGACGCTAAAGTTCTAATTCTTTAAGGCAAGGAAGAATTATTGCATGCTGCGGGATATCCCTTTTAATAGGATGAAGGGGATATCCTTTTTTTATTCTAAAGGAGGAGGTTAAATTATGAATGAAATAGCAGAAATAAAATATATTGAAAGAAAAATTTATAATATTAGAGGAGTAGAGGTGATGTTAGATTCAGATTTAGCAGAACAATACCAATGTGCAAATGGTACTAAATCTATTAATCTAGCTGTAAAAAGGAATAAAGATAGATTTCCAAGTGATTTTTATTTTCAGTTGAACAAAGAAGAATATAATCAAATTTGCGGTTTCAATTTGAAACTTCAAAATAATAAAATTAGAAGTTTACCATATGTTTTTACTGAACAAGGAGTAGCAATGCTTGCGACTATAATAAGAACGGATGTAGCTGCTAAAGTAAGTATTGATATTATGAGAGCATTTGTAAGAATGAGGCATTATATTAAATATAACGAACAACTACTACCACGCAAATACTTGCTTTTAGAAGACAAAGTAGATGAAAATACAAAAAGAATAGATGAATTATTTGATAAATTCAATCCAAAAGTAATCACTAAAAACTCTATATTTTTTCAGAATGATATATATGATGCATACTCAGTACTAATAGAAATATTTGACATAGCTAAAGAAGAAATAATAATTATAGATAACTACATAGGTAAAGTATTATTAGATGATCTCAGAAATATTGATAAAAATATAATAATTATTTCATCTAATATAAATGATAATTTAAGGAATAAATATCTAAAACAATATAATAATGTATTGTTTATAAATAATGATTCCTATCATGATAGATTTATAATTATAGATAGAGAAAGAGTTTTTCACTGTGGAGCATCATTTAAAGATCTAGGAAAGAAGTGTTTTGCAATAAATGAAATATAAAACAAAATTGAAAATGATAAATTAATAAATGATGTCATTAAAAATTGCAGTATAGATAATTAATAATATTTATGATAATATTTATATGTAAAAGATTTTAGTAATGAAAATATAATAATAGCAACAATTATGACATTATCTTTATCCTAGAACATGCCTAGTTCTAGGAGTTTAAGAACATGTTCTATTGACCTAGAATGAGGTTCAACAATATGTTCTTCGCCCCAGGACAGGATATTGCGAGAGTGTCTGTTTATTAGAGAGGAGATAAAAAATGAAAATATTAATAATATGTAGTAAAAAGTTTTATTCAAAAATAGAAGAAGTTAAAAAGAATTTGGAAAAGAAAAATATTGAAGTATTCTTACCAAATTGTTATGATGATCCAACTGCTGAACAAAAAGCATGGGATTTAGGAGCAGAAGAACATCAAAAATTTAAAGCAGCAATGTACAAACAAAGTGAAGATACAATTTCAAATATGGATGCAGTTTTAGTATTAAATCTAGATAAAGAAAAAGAAGGAAAAATATTAAAAAACTACATTGGAGGAGCTACATTCTTGGAAATGTATGATGCATTTAGATTAGGTAAAAAAATATATTTATATAATGATATTCCTAATGGTATGTTATATGATGAAATAGAAGGATTTAGTCCAATTATTATTGATGGTAATTTAGAACTAATTAAATAATATGACTTAGCACTGACACTGATACACCCCATTGTGACTCCATCGCAGTTTTAGAAAGGAGGTAATTATGGAATTAGAAGATTTATATGACAGTAACTTTAATAGATTAGATAAAACGATTAGAAGAATAGTAGATGAAATACCGGAAGGTTGTTATGTAATGATGAGTTATGTTTTAATTAAAAATAATGATAAATATCTTTTAGAGCAAGCAACAGCACGTAGTAATAATACATTAGCTATTCCAGGTGGACATGTACTTGCTGGAGAAGATAGGTTGACTGGTTTAAAAAGAGAATTAAAAGAAGAATTAAATTTAGAAAATGTTAATATTAGACATATAGATACAATTATATATCCATACAATAGTTACATCTTTAATATTTATTTAATAGAAGATGAAATAGATATAGATAGTATAGAATACGATACTAATGAAGTGGTAAACATCAATTGGTATTCAAAAGAAGAAATTATCAATAAAATTAAAGACGGAAAAGTAAATAAAGGATATGCTTATGTATTGGAAAAATACATTTAAATGTGATAGATGGTACTGGAAACATATTCTGTTGACCTAGTACAGCCCTAGAGCATATGTTCTTCGCCCCAGGACATGGTATTGCGAGAATGTCTGTATATTAGAGAGGAGATAAATATGAAAGGAATTAATCAAGAATTAAAGAAGCATATAGAGGAAAACATATTCCCAAAATATGATAAGTTCTATGCTCATGGAATGATGCACATAAATGCAGTCATAGAAAATATGATGATGCTTGCTGAATACTACGATTTAAATAAAGATATGGCATATGTTGTTGCATGTTATCATGATTCTGGATTAGGTATAGATAGAGATAATCACGAAAAAGAATCCGGTAAGATATTATATAATGATATGGAATTAAAAAAGTATTTTACTAACGAAGAAATAAAGATTATGAAAGAGGCAATAGAAGATCATAGAGGTTCTAGAAAAATAAGGCCAAGAAATTTTTATGGAGAATGCATCTCAGACTCAGATAGAGATTTTGATATTTCCATTTTAGCAAGAAGGCAAATAAATACAACATTGAAATGTTATCCAAATATTAAAACTTTTGATGCGCATTTTGAAAGATGTTATGAATATATATGTGGGAGAATAAATGCATCTGGCGTTTTTAATCTTTGGACAAATAATCCAACTTTAATCAAAAGAAGAGATGAATTTCAAAAAAAATACTTAGATAAAGATTATGCAAGAAAAATATATAAAGGAGAATGGGATAAAGCAAAAAAAGATGGAACAATGGAAAAAATACTGAATTACTATGAAGATTATTAGTATATAGCACTTGTTCCTAATATGCAAACAACCAATTTTTAATAACAGTTGGAATTATCACAACACTATGTATTTTTGCTGGATTACTTCTTTATTATCACAAAAAAAGAGATAATATAAGCGATTATAGCATCCTTAATTTTTCTCATTTTAAAACAACAATAGAAGAAATAAATATTAAAAACAGTTTAAAAAACTCATAAAATATGCTACACTTCTAATAATAGGAGGTAGTAACATGTATTGTAGTAAATGTGGTTTTCAAAATAATGAAGGTAATAAGTTTTGTATAAAGTGCGGTACTATATTAGAAAACAATGCTCAACAACCGCAACAACAGAATCAATTTGTCCAACCACAAGAAAATATTAATAATAGTACTTATAAATTAACTTTAACTAGGCCCAAAAATTTTGTTGGTTCATTAATCAAATTTAAAATATATATTGATAATAATGAAGTAGGAACTATCAAGAACGATGAAACTGTTGTTTTAAATGTAAATTCTGGGAATCATACAATATCTTTTAATAAGACCATGAATCAAAATATAAATATAACAAATGATACATATGCTGATGTTGTTGTAATTGCTGGCAATAAATTTGGAATAACAAATATAAGAGACAATACAGGTCAAAGTGTTCAAAATAACGAAGTATATACAGAAAACATTGATAAAGTAATTAAATCAGCAAAAGGACCATTGATATTTAGTTGTGCATGTATAGCATTGACATTTATATTATTATTTACAATTAATATGGTAGTTTCACCTATAACATATGGAATATCAATTGGTTATACAGTAATAAGTATGTCATCTATAAAAAAACAAAAAGAAAATTTAAAAGAAAAATATAAATCTTTAATGACCTTAAACATCATCTCAATAGTAGTAAGCGTTATTGGAATAATCATAAGTGGATTTTTAATAATAGGTTAATCAGATCATAGGAGGCTAAGATAAATGAAAAAGAAAACAAAGAAAACAAGTACTAAAAAAGAAAAACCTGATAAAAGCTATTGGTTAGCAATTGGAATGTGCATAGGAATAAGTATAGGAACAGGAATTGGTGCTGCTACAAACAACATGTCTCTATGGATGTCGATTGGTGTAAGTATAGGAGTATGTATAGGTGTTGTTCTTTCAAACTCGAAAGATGAAGATGATTAAACCTTTATTGAAATAATAAAAAATCTATTACTTAATAGATTTTTTATTATATAAAGTACAAGCAACTATGTTATACTTATTATAGGAGATGAATGGATGAGAAATAATAGAGAAAAAGTCGTTATAAAAACAAGTATAGTTAGTATAATATCAAATATTATATTAGCTGGTTTTAAAGCCTTAGTAGGGTTACTAGCTAATTCTATTGCAATTATCTCTGATGCAATTAATAATCTAAGTGATGCTCTCTCAAGTATCATAACGATTGTAGGTACAAAACTAGCTGGAAAAGCTCCAGACAAGAAACACCCATATGGTTATGGTAGAATTGAATACATGACATCAATGATAGTCTCCGCAATAGTTTTATATGCCGGTATTACAACATTAGTTGAATCAACAAAAAAAATAATTCATCCAGAAACAGCTGATTATAGTTCAATTACAATAATTATCTTAATTGCTGGTATTATTGTTAAATTCATATTAGGAATATATGTTAAGAAAAAAGGGCGAGAAGTAAATTCAGATTCATTAATCGCAAGTGGTACAGATGCATTTAATGATGGTATTCTTTCTATTTCAGTTTTAATATCAGCTATAATTTATATACTATTTAAAATAAGTTTAGAAGCATATGTAGCAGTATTACTATCAATATTCATAATTAAATTTGGATTAGAATTAATAAAAGAATCAGTAGATAATATATTAGGAGTCAGAATAGAGAGTGATCTTGCTAGAAAAATCAAAAAAGAAATAGTAAAAGAGGAAAAAATCCAAGGAGCTTATGATTTAGTTTTAAATGATTATGGGCCTGATAAGTATTTAGGATCTGTTCATATAGAAGTACCAGATACACTTACCGTAGCAGAGATTGACAAGATATCAAGAAAAGTAACAAAGATAATACAAAATAAATATGGTGTATTATTACATACTATCGGTGTATATTCCGTAAATACAAAAGATAAAAATATAATGCATATTCAAAAAGAGATACAAGAAATAGTCTTTTCTCATAAAGGTATTCTCCAAATGCATGGTTTTTATGTAGATGAGAATGATAAATTACTTAGTTTTGATATTATTATTGATTTCAAGGTTAAAAATAGAGAAGAAATATATAGAAATATATATGATGAAATAAAAAATAAATACCCTGATTATAATATCAATATTACCTTAGACATAGATATTAGTGACTAATAGCTAGTAATAAATAAAATGATAGGAGAAAATATGATAGAAGTAAAGAATATATCGAAAGAATTTGAAAAAAATAATGGAACTGGTAAAACTACAAAATTTTATGCTGATAAAGATATTTCATTTAAAATAAATGACGGTGAAATATTGGGATTACTAGGTCCTAATGGTGCTGGAAAAACAACCCTTCTTAGAATAATAGCAGGTATTATGAAACCAACATCTGGCGAAGTTTTTATAGACAATAAAAGCTATGAAAAAGATGAAATAGAAGTCAAAAAAAGTATTGCTTTTTTATCAGGAAACACAAAACTATACAAAGACATTTCCTGTATAGAGCTTTTAAAAATGTGTGCAGATTATTATAATATAGATAAAAATATAGTTAATGATCGTATCAAAAAAGTAATAAAAAGATTCGATATGGAACAGTTTAAGCATCAACGAATTGGAAACTTATCTACTGGCCAAGTACAAAGGGTAGGGGTAGCAAGATGCGTATTACACAACCCGCATAATTACATATTAGATGAAGCAACTTCTGGATTAGATATAATATCAAGCCAAGTAATATTAGACTTTATTAAAGAAGAGAGAAACAATGGTAAATGTATCATTTATTCTACTCATTATATGGAAGAAGCTGAAAACATATGCGACAAAGTAATCTTAATAAATAAAGGAAAAATAATTGCGGCAGGTACTCCAAAAGAAATCGAAAAAGAGACAAAGACAACTAATATAAGAGATGCATTCTTTAAATTAATAGGAGGATCTAAAAATGAATTGGAATAATATTAAAATAACAATCCATAAAGAATTACGAGGTGTTATTAGAGATAAAAAATCACTCCAAAAGCTTATCCTATATCCTTTAATGATACCATTTGTAATTATATTATTTGGTGTCTTATTTGACTCCGTAAATGAAACAAAATATAAAGTTGGAACTAATTATGAACCAACGCAAGAAGAAATAAGTATTATTGAAGAACTAGATACTGTTACATTAAAAAATTATAATAATAAATATGAACTCGAGAAAGCATATAATAATAATGAAATTGATGCTTATCTAGTAAAAGAAAATGATATTTATACAATATATGCTGATGAATCACAAAATAGTGGTGAAATAATTCTATCAGTTACTAGTACATATCTAGAAATGTATAATGATGTCTTAGGAAATAAATATCTCCTTGAAAATGGCATTAATCCTGATAAGGTATATAATAATATCACTATCAAAACTCATTCACTAAAAAAAGAAGAATCAAATGTTATGACGAACCTAGTTTTTAGTTTAGTAATAACATATTTAGTAATGATTGTCGTAATGGTATGTGTGGTTGTAGTAACAGATGCTACTTCAGGAGAAAAAGAACGGGGAACATTAGAAACAATATTAACATTTCCTATAAAAAGTTCTGAATTAATACTTGGTAAATATCTAGCAACAGCTATATTAGCATTTATAATCGGATTTATTGCTTATTTCTTAGCAATACCTACATTTATAATTGGTAAAGAACTGTTCAAATCATATGAAGAAATTGTTTTTAATACCGATATTATAGTTATATTATTAGTAATATTTGTTATTCTTTTATCTGCGTTCTTAGCTGCCGGAATTTGTATGGCCTTAGCTGGAAAAGCCAAAACATATAAAGAAGCTCAATCAGCATTACAATTTATTTCACTTCTGCCAATGATACCATACTTTATAAAAATAATGGAAACAGATATTAAAATAGTTAATTTAATACCAATTGCAAACTGTGGAACATTATTAAATGATATAGTCGCCAATGATATAAATTATAAATCACTCTTAACTGTTGTTGTGACAACAATAATCTATATAGTTGCAATAATAATATACATATCAAAACAATATAATAAAGAAGAAACACTATTTTCCTAGTAATGATAAGGAGATATTATGAAAGAGTATAAACTAGAAAACGATGAAATAATATTACATGAATTTAGAGTAAAATATAAAAACAAAAACAATATAAAATTAACAATAACTAATAAAAATATAATTTTAGCTAGAGAATTAAAACTATTTAAAAAGCATTATAAAATACTTAAAAAAATCCTAATAAAGAATATAAAATCCTATAAAGATAAAGTCATGATAAAAGTCAGTAAAAATCTAGTAGTGATACAGTCAACAACTGAAAACATTGAATTTAGTTGTCTGAACGCACTTGATGCTCGAAAAATAGAACAAGAAATAATTACTTTAAAAAGTGATACAAGCATCCTCGATAGAGCAACTAAAAGAGTAAATAACCTAGTAAAAATAACTCGAAACATTCTTGAATTGGTTATAATAATAAAAGGATTACCTCCAGCTATTAAAGAATTAAAAGAACATAAATTTGATTTAAAAAAGCTATTAAATATTCTATTCAAAAGATAGAATATTTTTTATATTATAACAATTTACCATTATTTTTTATACAAAATAATTTTATGCTTCCATTTTTTGTATTGATATGTTATGCTTTATACATAAGATAAGAAAGGAGAGTAAAAATGAAAAAAATTTGGGTTGCTGTTTTTGCATTAATATTTGCATCTTTTCTTAATGTAAATGCAGCAGAGTGCACAGAAAACTGTGTTGCTAAAATAGGTGATACAAAATATTCAACTATAATGGATGCCATTAACGCTGTACCAGGTGATGGTCAAGAAGTTGTAATTGATGTATTACGAGATTCTGATACTGAAGTTGGAATAATGGTAAAACAAAATTTAAATAAAAATTTTGTCGTAAATTTGAACAATCACACAGTACAATTTTCAATACCTTTAGTTGGAAGTACTGGAACAGAAAGTCAAAACATTCACATTGAAAAAGGTAATACCGCAACGTTTAAAAACGGAACATTAAAAACAGATCCTTCAGCTAGAATGTTTATTCAAAACTATTGTGATTTGACACTAGAAGATGTAACAATTGATACAACAAACGCTCCATATAAAGAATTATATTCAGTATCGAATAATAACGGAACAGTAAAAATTATTGGAAATACTAACATCTACAGTAATGCGTATGCATTTGATATGTGTTGGGCGCCAAACAAGGGATATCCAAATGGTACACAAATTACTGTCGACACTACTGGTACAATAAAAGGTGTAATTCAACTTGATGTCTGGGGTAAATTTACTACTCCAATAAAATCTACTTTAACAATTCTAAATATGAACCATGAGGGAACATTCGATATCGATGAAAGATTAGCTTCACAACTAGAAATAAAAGGTGGTACATATTCGGAAGCAGTTGATGTAAATCTACTTCCTGAAACATCAGTAGCTGTTGAAGATGATGGAAAATATGTAATTCAACCTAACAAAACGTATGCTGAAGAAGAAATGGGTGTATATTTCGAAAGTGAAGAAGCCTTAAATCATGATTATGAATTAGAAATAACAGAAATAGAAAAAGATAACCTTCCAAATATAGCTGAACTTATAAAATTAGAAGAAAAATTCAATAAAGAAAAAGATGCTACTATATTAAGCTTATATGATCTTACAATGTATAATGAAAATTCTATTGTAGAATTAACTGGTAAATTTACTATTACTTTACCATTCGATAAAACACAAAAGTTTGATACCTACAAAGTAATCTATATAAATGAAGATGGTGAAATAGTTGAAGTAATTGATCCAACTATCGAAGATAATAAAATAGTTTTTGAAACAACTCATTTAAGCGCATATGGTGTAGTAGGATATAATAACCCACCAAGTCAAAGAGTAACTGATAATAATAGTAATAACCCAAAAACAGCAGATAAAATTATGCTATATGTATTACTAGCAGTATTAAGTGCTTCAACTGGATATCTTGTCTTCAAAAAAACTAAAAAAAGAATATAATTAGAGAGAAGTAATTCTCTCTTTTCAATTGAAAAAATGCCACTTTTGCGTTATATTATAAATAGAGTAATATAATATTGGAGCAAGAATATGAAAAGAAAAAAGAAAGTAGTACGGTTGAAAAAACAAGCTGCCATTCCATTACTAATTATCTGTATATCTTTATTTATATATAGTAGTTTTAAAATAGTAAGGTGGCATATAGAAAACAAAAACAATTCTACTATAACAGAAAAAATAAAAGATGAAGTTATAAAAATAGAAAAAGATGAAATTATAGTAGATGAAGAAAAATTAAAAACAATCAGTGAAAATGCTTTTGGTTATATTATTATAAATAATACAAATATTGATTATCCAGTAGTCCAATATGATGATAATGACTATTATTTAACACATAATATATATGATGAGTACTCAAAAGCTGGTTGGGTCTTTGCTGATTACCGTAACAAATTAGATGGTACAGATAAAAATATTATATTATATGCTCACAATAGATTAAATGGTTCAATGTTTGGAACATTAAAAAAAGTCAAAGAAAAAAATTGGTATAAAAACAAGGATAATTTAATTATAAAATTCTTTATAGGTTCACAAGAATATAATTATCAAATATTTTCAATATATGAAACAGAACCAGAAGGATTTTATATAAATACTGAGTTTCAAAATAATGACTATAATGAATTTTTAAAAACAATAAAAGAAAGAAGTATTATTGAATTGCCAAGTAGATTAAATGAAAACAGTAAAATTTTGACACTATCTACTTGTACATCTGGAGATGATAAGCGTCTAGTGGTACACACTTATTTAAAAAATTAATATTATTCTAAAAACTATAAAAAAAGAAGTAGAAAACTACTTCTTTTTCATTCTTTGAACTAAGAATAAAATAAAATATATTATATTAAAAATTAAAAATGCAAATAGGAAAACTCCAATAGCATATCCTAATTCACCAAATTTAGGAGTTAAAAAATCCCAAAAAACCCTCGCAATAGGAAAATCACTTGGTTCTGAAATTATAAAATAATTAGTACCAAACCATTTGTTTAAAAAATAGATTGGTATTCCAAGACATAAAAGTATAAAACTAGACTGTAACAACCCTTTATAAGAAGCTTTGGTTTTTTCAGGTATAATTTTAATAAAAGCATATAAAACAAGTATTCCGTGAAATAAATAAGTATGAAGTGTAAAAAAATTATTAAATGGTACAGAAATACTAGGGGATAATAGGCCAATCAAACCGCTTGGTAAAAAAACATATAGCCACATTTGATCAATAATTTTTTTTCTTCCAAAACCAGCTTCTAAGATAATAGCTAATCCTGCAAAACTACATAAGTGCAAAGGAACATACATTTTAGCATAATTAGGAAATATAAAACTAACAATAATTATTTTAACATATTCTAATATAAATATAATAATAGCTAAATACTTTTTTAGTAAAATTTTCTCATCATCATCAGCCTTATTATAACTTTTAATAAAAACAATTATCCCTAATGTAATACATATTAACCACATAATATGACCAAAAGAAAGTAAAGAATGTCCAACATCATATCCTTTCTCTTCAATATATTGTTTAATCCACCAAAACTTTGAAATTTGCTCCATATCATTCCCTCACAATTCAAATATATCTCGTAATTTTTCTTTTTCTATTTTAGGATACAACTCACTATAATTTCCCACTATTTCTCCAACAGTTGTTTCCCCAAGACCATCATAATATCTAGATATTGATTTATCATAATGAGATGCACCAACAGTAGCATCAAACACATAGTATTTCCCTTCATATTCCACATAATTCCACATATGATCATAGCCAGTAACAAGATAAGAACTAATACCAATATTTTGGAAAATGAGCTGCGAACTCTTCGCAAAACCAGCACAAACTGAGCTTTTCTTAGTAAAAAAACTATAAGCTGATTGGTTAGAACCTGTAAAAGTAAAAGCATAATCATAATCATGTGAAGCAACATAATTATAAACATAAATAATTTTTTCTTGATCAGACATATTTTTAGTATCTTTTCTGATATTATTAATTATTCTTTCAATTCTTAATGTACCTAATTTATACTGAATAGGTCCTAAAGTACTAATATTATTATAAATAAAATAACCATCCTTTTGTGTTCCAGTAGCCATAACCTGAAAATTAAGAAGCTCAGGATGATCAAGCATAATTGCTTCAACAGTAGGCTGTAATAGGCTAGAGCAATTATCACTTTCATCGCATTTAATTGTAATTGAATCTTTACCTTCACTGATCCCTTTTAAAACACTCTCGTAAAAATAATAGTCTTCAGTCTTTAATAAAGCTTTTTTAAATATCTCATCACTAACATATAAATTATTGACAAATGAATTACTATTTCGATAATCATCAGTTAATTTTGGATTACTTTCAACTGGTCTAAAATAAAAATTAAATAGAGTAATTACTAATACTAAAAAGAAATATAAAAATATTCTACCTTTCTTCATTATAATCACCTACATAATAAAGCATTGAATTAGAAAATATAATACCAGGTAATAAATACTTACTATTTAAATACTCTAAATCATCTGCTATTGTATTTCCAAACATCTTCACAATATCTTGATAACTACTCTTTGAACAAAAATAATATAAATACTTATTAACTAGCATTTCTTCACTACGATTAAGTGAAACTATCAAATCATTAGTAATATCAAATGCTTTTCGTTGAAGTAAAGATATATATTCTAAATAAAGATAAATAACTAAAGTTTCATAATTATCAATATTAAAAGAACTAGAAATTTCAGAAATTTTTTTAGGATCATTAATTAGAATATAATCATATATACTTTTAATAGTATCAAGTGTAACAGCAGATTTTGTTATTTTATAAAAATCAGAAAAAACATAATAATCATTAATATTTATTCGTGCTAAAGAATCTTTTTTTAATTTGCCTTTAGTCATTTTTTTAGTAATATAATCATATATAACAAAAAAAATTATATATACAATTGTAAATAAAACTATAAATATAAAATATTCTTTAGTGTTCATCAAACCACCTATTATAAATATAAATTAAAATAATTATTAAGTAAATATACTTGTTGCAAAAATTATGTTGTTTACGTAATAAAAAATAAAATGTATAATGTAGTAGGAGGTATAATATGAATAAAAAAGAATTAATTAATAAAAGTGTTGGCGCAGCAATTTTAATATCATTAGGAAATTATGCTTTATTAAAATTAGGTAACCCCATAGGACCAGTAATCTTTGCTTTAGGATTATTAGGAGTTTGCTATATGGGGCAAAATCTATTTACTGGTAAATGTGGTTTCTTCTTTGCTGATAAAATGAAATGGACTACATTACTAATAATACTAGTAATAAACTTACTAGCTGGATACTTAATGGGATTAGCATATTCAATAACTGATGTAGAAGTATACAAAAATGCCATAGCAAAAGTAGCAACTTGGGATATATCAATAGCTTTCTTTATAAAATCAATTTTATGCGGTATTATCATGTATATTGCTGTATTCATGTATAAAAAAGGAACAGCCTTAGGTATAATATATGGTATTCCCTTATTTATATTCTGTGGTTTTCAACACTGTATTGCAAATATTGTTACCATGGGAGTAGCAAGAACTTTCCATTCATCAATTATTATTTGTATAATTGGTAACTTTATAGGATCAATATTAATGTGGTATTTTTCAAAAGATATTCCACTTGAATTAAAAAAGAAAAAATCAGGAAAATAATCCTGATTTTTATTTGAATATATTTTTAAATACAGTATTTAATCCTTTATTAATAGCTTTATCCAATACTTTATTTACTACTTTATTAGTAGCTTTTTTCTTTAATTTTTCTACTGGATCATTCTTCTTAGCACGTTCTTCCTCACGTTTCTTTTTTTCTTCTTCTCTTTGTTTCTTAGCAGCTTCTTTCTCTTTTGCTAAAGCAGCTTTTTCTTCTTCTTTTTGTTTTCTTTCAGCTTCTTTCATTTTAATTTTTTCTTTAATCATTTTATCTAATTCTTCATATGCAGAATCTCGCTCAACCATCTCATCATATTTTCCAACTAGAGTAGAGGAGTTAATAACTTTATTTCTGCTTATATCATCAATAACTCCCATCTTGCTTTGAGGTGGTAAAATAATAGCTTTTTCGACTATTTCTGGTTCACCTTTTTCATTTTGAAAAGAAACTAATGCTTCTCCTGTGCCTAACTCCATAATTGCCTGTGCAGTATTAAAATTCGGATTTGTTCTAAAGGCATCAGCTGCTGCTTTTACAACTTTCTGTTCACTAGGAGTATAAGCACGTAATGTATGTTGAACACGATTACCTAATTGAGCAATCACCTCATCTGGAATATCAGAAGGACTTTGAGAAATAAAATACAAACCAATTCCACGAGATCTAATTAATTTTACAACTTGCGTAATTTGCTTTAAACGATAATTTGGCATACCATTAAATAATAAATGTGCTTCATCGAAGAAGAAAACTATACGTGGTTTATCCAAGTCACCAACTTCTGGTTGATGATTGAATAGGTTAGTTAAAAGCCATAATAAGAAAGATGCATATAAGTCAGGACTTTGAAACAATTCAACAGCATGTAAAATGTTAATAATACCTTTCCCTTGGTTATCTGTACGAATAAAATCATTAATATCTAATTCTGGTTGTCCAAAAAACTTATCAGCACCTTGATTTTCTAAAGTTAACAAACACCTTTGAATAACACCTACACTTTGAGCTGTAATATTACCATATTTAGTAATAAAATCATTTTTATTATCACCAACATACTGTAATAATAAACGTAAATCTTTAATATCATCCAAATTCCAATCATTATCCTGAGCAATTTTATAAACAATAGCTAAAACTCCTTCTTGCGTCTCAGAAAGACCTAACATCATTGAAAGAATTTCAGGTCCTACAGAATCTAAAGTAGTTCTAATAGGATGTCCATATTCTCCAAAAATATCCCAAAAACAAACTGGAAAACTCTTATATTCAAATTCTTTTATTTTTAATTTATCAATCCTTTTTGCTAAACTTTCACTAGCCTCACCAGCAAGAGCAGTACCAGCAATATCACCTTTAACATCAGCAAGAAAAACTGGAACACCAGCATCAGAAAAACTTTCAGCCATAACCTTTAATGTAATAGTTTTACCAGAACCACTAGCTCCAGTAATTAATCCATGTCTATTTGCTTTATCAAGCAAAATTGCTAATTCTTTATCATCACTTTTTCCGATTAAAACTTTATTATCTTTTAACATAAATACCTCCAATTAATAATATTATATCAATAATAAATTAAATTTAAAAGGATTATTAATTGCTTAAAAATAAAATATATGATAATCTAAATTAGAATGTGAGGTAATTATATGAAAAGAAAAAACAAATCATTAATTTTAGTCATAATAACATTTATACTGGCATTGCTATATACAGTCATAGTAAAAACAGTAGATGTTAATGTTATCGGGCCTATGATGTCAAAAGTAGGATTTAGTACTATTAATAACTATTTTCATAACCTAATAGGATATAATGACATATGGTATAAAATAACAAAATATTTAGGGCTATTACCATTCTTATTAGTTGCCTATTATGGGATTAATGGACTAATGCAATTAGTAAAATCAAAATCATTAAAAAAAGTAGATAAAAGATTAATTATCCTAGGATGCTTTTATATTTTAATTGGACTTTGCTACATCTTTTTTGAAAAAGTTATAATTAATTATCGCCCAATAATGTTAGAAGGAGTATTAGAAGCATCATATCCATCTTCCCATACAGTATTAGCAATTACCATTTGTGCATCATCATTACTAATAAGTAAGTACTATTTTGCCAATAAAAATATTAATAAGCTAGTAAATATAATAACCTGGCTTATTATGATAGTAATCGTTGTAGGTCGTCTTCTATCTGGAGTACACTGGTTTACTGATATCATAGGTGGTATTTTAATTTCTAATTTTCTAATTGCACTATATATGTATACAAATGAGAGAGTATAGAGGAATATTATTCCTCTTTTAAAAACAAAAAAGTGGTGAAGTATATGAGTAGTTTTATTTTAAAAATAATAGCTTGTATTAGCATGTTAATTGATCATACAGGGCATATACTGTTCCCTCATACAAAAATATTAGGCTATATTGGTAGACTAGCTTTCCCAATCTTTGCTTTTCAAATAACAGAAGGATATATTCATACTAAAGATGTTAGAAAATATCTTTTAAGACTATTACTTTTAGCAATTATAAGCCAAATACCATTCTCTCTAGCTTTTCAAAAAGATGAATTGTATCTAAATACTGTTTTTACATTATTTCTTGGTTTACTAGGATTAACAATCTATAATAAAAATAAAACAATTGGAATCTTATATATAATAATTGCTACAATTATGACTTCATTTATCAATTTTGATTATGGGAAAATAGGAATCATTCTTATCTTTTGTTTCTATATCTTTAGAGATAAAAAAGCTCTTTTAATATCATCTTTTTTAATTTTGTTTGCTTATCTTTATTGGATGCATATACCAGAACATAAAACATATTATTGGACAACAGAAAGATTAGTTAACTACTACATTCCATATTATGTATCAACATTATTTGCAATTCCAATATTGCTAAAATATAATAAAAAGGAAGGTCCTAAAATTAAAAATTTCTATTATATTTTCTATCCAGTACATCTTTTAGTATTAGTTATCATAAAATATTTTATCTAAAATAAATAAATTAACTTTTTAGCTTCAAAAATTACAGCATTTTTGTTATAATGAGTATAATAAAGAGGGATAAGATGAAAAATAATTTTGCATTGAGTATAATTGAAATATTAATATTTGGCCTAGTCATAGGTACTTTTTGTGCTACTTTAGATTATTTACGTATCAGTAATGCTGAAACACCTATGTTTTGTCTAAAAGAATATAATGAAACAACAAAAATAGAAAATTTTACAAGTCTTTTGTATACTGCCGAAAGAAAAGTAAGAGAAGACAACACTGAACCACTATACAAATCAAAAAATATAAAATATAAATTATTTGGTATTATTAACATAAAAGTACCAGAAAAATACTTGGA
This sequence comes from Bacilli bacterium, assembly GCA_017433415.1. Lineage (GTDB taxonomy): Bacteria > Bacillota_I > Bacilli_A > RF39 > UBA660 > UBA3789. The sequence goes on along the minus strand of JAFRHI010000016.1, from coordinate 6,419 downwards.
AAGTAATTTCGATAAAAAAATAAATATAACTGAAACAGAAAATTGTGCAAATGAATCCAAGTTATACTTTGCCGATCAAAACATAAAAGTTTATACATATTGCATAGATGAAATAGAAATAGGTAGTGTTAATGAAGAAGAAACGCTAAAAAAGAAATTAAATGAAGATTCAACAAAGACAGTAAATGAACTAAAAAATAGATTACTAATATCAAAATTTAGTCCAGGAGATATAATTACATATGAACTAAAAAATAAAGAAGTATCTGCTGATGGAATAACACTATATCAGTGTGATAGAATAAACGTTAATGACATATATATTGGTACAACAAAGACAATTCAGCAGCCAGACTTTTGTACATATAAAGATGATGATTTTAAATTTATATCAAAAATAGAAGAAGAAGAGCACAATTTACTAGCAGAAGAAACTAATCAACCTGAAGTATTTTATGAAGACGATCATTATCTTTATGAATTTTCTGAACCAAAAGCAAACTATATCTACTTAGTAACCCCAGCAGTAAGAGGTAAAGAAGCACAAAAAATACCTCTTAATACTGTTTTGAACAATAAATTACTTACTATTGATGAGCTTGCCGAAAAAGGTTTAAAATTTAATAAAAAAGAAAAACAAGAAACAAAAACAAATGAATAAGATTTAATCTTTTTCAGTTGTTTTAATATAGACAGGAGAAATTATATGTTAGAGATAAAAAACATTACTAAAAGTTATAAAACAGAGGGATTTTCCCAAAAAGCCCTAAATAAAGTTTCTATAAACTTTCGTGAAAATGAATTTGCTTCAATTTTAGGACCTAGTGGATCTGGAAAAACCACTCTTTTAAATATAATAGGTGGATTAGATCACTATGATTCAGGAGACTTAATTATTAATGGGATAAGCACTAAAAAATATAATGATCATGATTGGGATATTTATCGTAATCATCGCGTAGGTTTTGTTTTTCAAAATTATAATCTAATTACACATCAAACAGTTCTAGCAAATGTCGAACTTGCCTTAACACTATCTGGTGTATCAAAAAAAGAAAGACGTTCAAGGGCTAAAAAAGTATTAGATAAAGTAGGGTTGAAAGATCATATTCATAAAAGACCTTCCCAACTTTCTGGTGGACAAATGCAACGCGTCGCGATTGCTAGAGCCTTAGTAAATGATCCGGATATTTTACTTGCTGACGAACCAACAGGAGCCCTAGATTCTGCCACATCAATTCAAGTTATGGATTTATTAAAAGAAATAGCAAAAGACAGATTGGTAATTATGGTTACACATAACGCAGATTTAGCTAAAGATTATTCAACAAGAGTAATAAAACTACGTGATGGTGAAATAATAGATGATACCAATCCATATACTGAAGAAAAACCAGAAAATGAAAAGAAAAAAAGTAAAAATCGAAAAACTTCAATGAGTTACAAAACAGCATTATCTTTATCATTAAATAATCTAATGACTAAAAAAGGCCGTACTCTTTTAACAGCTTTTGCAGGATCAATTGGAATTATAGGTATTGCCTTGATATTATCACTATCACATGGTATAAATCTATTTATTGACAAAACAGAAGAAGAAACACTAAGTTCCTATCCATTACAAATTCAAAAAGATTCTGTAGATATGTCTACCATGCTTCAAACATTATCAGGAAATCAAGAAACAGAAGAATACAATGATAATAACATCCATTCCGTAAACATAATGGGTGATATGTTTGAATCAATGTCAAAAGAAGTAAAACATAATGATATGAAAAACTTTAAAAAATACATAGATAATCACAAAGAAATTAAAAAATACACCACAGACATTGAATATGGCTATAATGTTACACTTAATATTTATAAAAATGATCCTGAAAAAATTATCCAAGTTAATCCAACCACCGTACTTGATACAATTGGTATGGGAACTAGTGGAATATCAAGTATCTATAGTGGTATGTTATCTAACTATGATGTTTTTATGGAAATGATTAATAATGATAAATTAAATCATAAGCAATATGAATTAGTCGCAGGACATTGGCCAGAAAACTATAATGAATTAGTATTAACTATTGGTGAAAATAATGAAATAAGTGATTATACATTATATAGTCTAGGTATTCTTTCACAAGATGATTTAAAAGAACAATTTAATAATATGACCTCTGGTAATGAAGTAACATTTGAAAAACACTCATATACACCAGAAGAATTATTAAATTTATCATTTAAACTTGTTTTAAACACTGATTATTATAAAAAAGAAAATGGTATTTGGATTAATAAAAAAGATGATGAAGAATACATGAAAGAATTAATATCCAATTCTGAAGAATTAAAAATAGTTGGTATTATTAAACCAAATCCTGAAGCCATTGGAAATGGAAGAACCTATGGTTTGGTTGGTTATCAACAAGATCTAATGAAGCATTTGATTGAAAAAATTAATAACCAAGAAATTGTTAAAGAACAAAAGGCTAATGAAAATATTAATGTCTTTACCGGCGCAGAATTTTCAACTGACTCAACATTTAATATTGAAAGTTTAACACCTGAACAAATGATGGCATTACAAAACATGTCTCAAGAAGAATTAGCATCTTTCATGAAAAACTATAGTGAAAATATGACTTCATCTTATCAAGAAAATATGGCTAAACTTGGAATTTCTGACCTAGACAATCCTGACACAATTTCCATTTTTCCAAAAGATTTTGACTCTAAAAGTGAAATAGTAAAAATAATAGATAATTATAATGAAGGAAAAAAAGAAGCAGATAAAATTGAATACACTGATGTTGTTGGAATAATGATGAGTTCTGTTTCAACAATAGTTAATGTTATAAGCAGTGTTTTAATAGCTTTTGTTGCCATAAGCTTAATTGTTTCATCTATTATGATTGCAATAATAACTTATATATCTGTAATTGAAAGAACAAAAGAAATAGGTATTTTAAGAGCAATAGGCGCAAGTAAAAAGGACATCTCTCGTGTATTCAATGCTGAAACATTAATTGAAGGATTAGCTGCAGGAGTTTTAGGCATATTAGTAACACTATTACTAAATATTCCAATAAACATAATAATTAAAAAGCTAGTTGATATTAGTAATATTTCAGTTCTACCTGTAAATGGAGCAATAATACTTATAATAATAAGTGTCTTCCTTACCGTAATTGCTGGATTTATTCCTGCCAAAATTGCAAGTAAAAAAGATCCTGTTGAGGCCTTAAGAAGTGAATAGATGCTCTTGGGTTAATTTAAATAATCCCTTATATATAAAATACCACGATTATGAATGGGGGAGAGCAAGTCATGATGATAATTATCTTTTAGAAATGCTTATATTAGAATCATTTCAAGCTGGGCTTTCTTGGGAGTGTGTATTAAATAAAAGAGAAGATTTTAGACTTGCCTATGATAATTTTGATCTAAATAAAATTATTTCTTATGGTGAAGAAAAAATAATAGAATTAATGAATAACACTAAAATTATTCGTAATAAAAGAAAAATAATAGCAAGTATCAACAATGCTAAAATCTTTAAAAACATTCAAGAAGAATTTGGAAGTTTTAATAATTATATATGGTCATTTACTAAGAATAAAACAATAAATAGAAAAAGCAGCGAAATAATAAATAAAAATACTTTATCTGATAAAATATCAATAGATCTTCAAAAAAGAGGCATGAAATTTGTCGGAAGTGTTATAATATATTCATATTTGCAAGCAATAGGAATAATAAATGACCATGAACAAAATTGTGAATTTAAATAAATTCAAAAGAATAGTTACATTTGACTATTCTTTTGTTTGAGAATATGATAATAAAATAATTAAGGAGCGATAAAATGCTAAAATTACTTAAAAATTTAACAAAGAAAGATGTTCTAATAATTTTTGGGGTGGTTATACTAGTAGTGTTTTCAGTATTTCTAGATCTTAGGATGCCTGAATACATGAGTAAAATCACAAAATTAGTGCAAACAGAAAATAGTACAATGCATGAAATATTAATAGCTGGTACTCATATGCTTTTATGCGCAGTTTTAAGTTTAGGATGTACTATTACAGTTGGCTTTTTAACATCTTTATTATCTGCTCGTTTTTCCAGAAGTATAAGAAAAAAAATCTTCAGTAAAGTGGAAAATTTTGGTATTAATGAAATTAAAAAATTCTCAACTAGTAGCTTGATTACCAGAACAACTAATGATGTAACCCAAATAGAAACACTACTAGCAATGGGATTACAAATGCTTATAAAATCACCAGTAATGGCTATCTGGGCCTTAATGAAAATTTTAGGGAAAAGCAAAGAATTAAGTTTAATAACCGCAACAGGAGTCATTATAATAGTTATAACAAACTTAATCATTATAAAAATTGTTTCACCACGTTTTGTAAAAATTCAAGCTTTAACTGATAAAATCAATGGTGTAACTAGAGAAAATATTACAGGTATTCGCGTTGTTCATGCCTTTAATGCCGAAACCTTTGAAGAAAAACGCTTTGCCAACGTAAATGATGATATAACAGGAATTCATTTAAAGGTTACAAGGACTTTTGCAATTATGGATCCAATGATGAATTTTGTAATGCATTTTCAGCATTTAGCAATCTATGTTGTAGGAGCATTAATAATTGTTAAAAGTGGGATGTTAGATAAAATAAATATGTTTAGTAACATGGTTGTATTTTCAAGCTATGGAATGCAAGTAATCATATCATTTCTATTATTAACAATGATTTTTATGATTCTACCACGAGCACGAGTATCTGCAAATCGTATTAATGAAGTATTAGAAGAAAAAATATCTATTAAATCAGGTGATTTTAAGGGTGAAACAAAAGAACATGGTACAGTTGAATTTAAAAATGTAAGTTTCAAATATCCTGATGCAGATGAATATTTATTAAAAAACATAAGTTTCAAAGTAGAAGAAGGGGAAACAATTGCTTTTATAGGTTCAACAGGAAGTGGAAAATCAACATTAATAAATTTAGTACCTAGATTGTATGATGTAACTGCTGGAGAAATTTTAATCGATGGGGTAAATGTCAAAGAATATGAATTATCACATCTAAACAATAAAATTGGTTATGTTCCACAAACAGCAGTAATGTTTACTGGAACATGCTATGATAACATAGCATATGGCGATAATGGTAAAGAAAAACCAACTTTAGCTAAAGTTAAAAAAGCAATTGAAGTAGCTCAAGCTAAAGATTTTGTCGAAGAAATGGAAAACAAATATAATGCACATATTGCTAGAGGTGGAACTAATATTAGTGGTGGTCAAAAACAAAGATTATCAATTGCTAGAGCAATAGCTAGAGATCCTGAAATATATATTTTTGATGACTCATTCAGTGCCCTAGATTACCAAACTGATGCCAAACTTCGTAAAGAGTTGAAAAAATACACCTCAAAAGCAACAAGTATGATTGTAGCCCAACGAATAGGTACTATTATGAATGCTGATAAAATAGTTGTCCTAGACAAAGGTGAATGTGTTGGAATAGGAACCCATAAAGAATTATTAAAAAATTGTGAAATATATAAAGAAATTGCTTTATCACAGCTAAGTGAGGAGGAACTTCAAAATGCCTAGATCAAGAATACCAGAACAAGAAAAAATTAAAGATTTTAAAGGTACCTTAATTCGTTTATTTAAAAATTTAGAAAACTGGCGTTATCTACTAATTGTTTCAATCGTATTAGCAATGTTAGCCGCAACACTATCAACCATAGCCCCAAATAAACTAGCTGATGTTACTGATGTAATAACCGAAGGAATAAAACCTCACTATGAAAATATTACTATAATAAATGAAGAAATAATTAAACACGCTAATATACCAAGGGGTTCATATAATAATTCACTATCTAAAGAACAAATAAATAGTTTTATAAATTTAGATAAAAATAAACAACTAGCATATTTCAATGATTTTAAATTTAAAAACAAATATATTAGTAAAGAAGATCAAGTAACATATTTAAGTATAATAAGTGAAATTAATAATCAAGAAGATAGTGATGAAATATTAAAAAAACTAGATAAAATACCTTCATCAATAAAATATTTCATTGAACCAAAATTAGATATGTCAAAATTAAAATATCGTGCTTTAATCCTTGCAATTATCTATCTATTAAATTCAATTTTTGGCTATATTGAAGGGTTTATAATGGCCTATGTTGGAATTGGTTATTCAAAAAAACTAAGAAAAGATATTAGTAACAAAATAAATAAATTACCTCTTTGAACTAGTCAAGCAAAAGTAGACACTTTATAAAAAACACATTAAAATCCTGATTCAATTTTGTATTGAATTGGGGTTTTATAATTTAAAGCATAACTAGGTCTTTCATTATTGTAATAATTGATATATAATTTAATT
>JAFRHI010000015.1 GCA_017433415.1 Bacilli bacterium | reverse complement strand
TTAGATTATCTTCATCAAAAGAAATATCATAATCTTCATAAATAAATTCTTGATATTTTTCTCTTAATTCATTAAAATTCATAATACTCGCCTCTTTTATATTATATATTATTTATTTAAAATTTACATTATTATTAAACTGTTCTATTATTTTCATAATATCATTAGATATACTTTTTATTTTATTTAGACTAATCCCCTTAAATAACTTCTTTTTTGAATACTCTATTTCTAATTCATAAACTTTGTTTAGAAGATTTATTAATTCTTGATATTTACCCTTCTTACCAATTATATTATCGAACCAATCATTTATATCATAGATATTTCCTGTTATCCTTAAATTTTCTAAAGTATTTATAAAGGTTTTATTTTCTAATATTTTTTTACAAATATAGCTTTGAAGATAATAAGAATTAGAGCTATACTTATGGTTTGTCTCAGCATTAATGGCATAAATTGTATTACTAAGTTCCGGATCTTCTGATGTAAAACTTTTTATAATATCTATTACATCTTCAGTTTGTTTAGTGTTTATAATTTCCTCTAAAATGAAAGAAGGGTCTTTTTTTATAAATTTTATTGGTTGTTTAGAATAAATTCTATATGTTAAACCAGTTCTTAAATACAAATATTTAGATGTTTCTCTTATTTCTTGATTAGTTGAATTTAGAGCATGATTGAATTCATGAACTAAGTTGTCTAATAAATCAATTAAGCTTATTTTATTATAGTTTTGAATAACCATAATTTTTTTAGTTTTAAATTCATTATTTATTTCATATGGTGTACTTGAATAATAAGCTTTTATATATTTACTTGCTTTAGTGCTTTTTATTATTTGGATATCTTTGAATGTTTTTAGAATTAGTTGTTCTTTTGAAAGACCATATTTAACTACAAATGCTGGGATAATCAAATATAGTAAGTGTCTAATATTACTATCATAGTTATAGATATTACTGATATCATCAATAAAAGCTTTTTCTTTTTTTATTATTAGATTATTATCCATCTAATCACCTAATTATAGTATAACAAAATTTTTATGTAAATTGATATTTTCTGATATAACTTTACATTTTAAATTACAAAAAAAACTTCAGCAATAGCTGAGGTTTTTATTTTCTTTTTAGTTCTATTAAATTATCAATTATCATAGCAACAGTCATTGGTCCAACACCACCTGGTACAGGCGTTATAAATGAGGCTTTTTCATAAGTATTCTTGGCAAAATCTCCAACGAGTTTTCCATTAACTACATTTATACCAACATCTATTCCTATAAAATCTTTTTTTACCATTCCTTTAGTAATTAGTTTTGGTTTTCCAACAGCACTTACTACAATATCTGCTCTTTTAGTATGTTCTTTCATATCTTTTGTTTTAGAGTGACATAAAGTAACTGTCGCATTTCTATTTATTAAGGCATCAGCTAGTGGACGTCCTACAATATTACTTCTACCAATTACGACAACATTTTTTCCTTCTAGGTTGATATCATATGCTTCAAATAGTCTTAATATACCTTTTACAGTACAAGGAATAATTTTTTCATTATTATCTCTAATACTAAATAAGTTTTCTTCTGAAAAACCATCAACATCTTTTTCATCACTTATTAGTCTAGCGCATTTTGTAAAATCGATGTGTGCAGGTAATGGACTTTGGAGAATTATTCCTGTTACTTTAGGATCTTTATTTAATTTTTTTATTAATTTTATTACTTTTTCTTCAGATACATCTTCATCTAGTTTAATAAGTTCACTTTTAATACCAACTTCTGTTGTATACTTCAATTTATTTCTAATATAAGTATTAGATGATGGATTATCCCCTACTTGAATAATAGAAAGTCCAATATCTAAGTTTTCTTTTTCTATTGTTTTTTTATAATCTTCCAATAATTTTTTTCTTGTTTCTGTTCCACTAATTATTATCATTTTAATCCTCCCATATTTCCTGTATAATTAAATTATATCATATTAATGATACTGTAAAGTATTATTTTTAATTTAGTATTATTTGTTTTTGATTTTTTAGGTGATATAATTGTATTGGAGGATTTTATATGAGTAAAATTAGCAATTATATTGAAGCGTTAAAGAAAAAACGTGCTGAACTAGTTGAACTTCAAAAAGATGAACAGATGAAAAGAATGAATTGCGATGTTAAACAATTTTATGAAGATGGGTTAAAGCTTTCAAATGTTAATGATGGTATGGTTATAATTATTCGTGACAATGAAGAGATTCGAAGAATGGCATCTAAGGGTTTTAGCCATAGAAAAGTTGCGCAAGAAATATTTGATGAGTTAGATGTTCAGCATATAGATTTTTCGGAAGTAGATAGAGATTTTGGAGAATTAATTCCTGAAATGTATAATAGTGTTTTTATTAGAATGGCTTCTGGGTTAAATGGATGTACTATTGTTTATTATCCAGAAGTATGTACGAGATTTCAATTTGATAAAATTCATGAATTTAATGATGAAGTTAAGAACTTTAATGCCGAACATGGAGATGACTATCATATTCTCTTTGAGTATAATGGTAAAGGTGATGTTCAAGCATGGAATTTAGATGGCCTTGAAGATAGAATAAGAGACAAAGTTGTTGATAAAAGAGAAAAACTGGACAAATAGTACTATTTATGTTACAATACGCTGATGTTGAGGGGTGATTTTATGAATTACAATTATAATGCTATGCAAAAAGCAAAGAAAAAACTGTTTGCATATTCTGGACAGTATAATCATTTTAAAAATATTGATCAAGAAAAGATTGACGAAACAAAAAAATTACTTGAAAGAAAATTTGAAGGTGCTAAATGCGAGAGCGATGATGTTTTTAGTTATTTAAGTAATCCAAGAATTTATGCTGATATAAAAACATATGATGAAAAAATATTATTTTTAATTTTAGCTCTTGATCCAGAACTAGAAATATATGATTTGTATTTAAATAGTGAAATAGTTTCTAATGCAACTATTGCTAAAGCTAGTGATGAAGAAAAAGATAAGTTAATTCAAAAAAGAAAAGAACAAATACATAAATTCTTCTCTGAGGCTAAAAATAGATTTCCTTTTTTTGATAGAGAAATTCTTTCTTACGAAAGTGATTTTGCTAAAATTTTAAGAAAAGACAAAGTATTTTCTGGTATTAAATATGATGCAATTAGTAAGATTATAGAAAGAGCAAATCAAGTTGATAGTTTTGATAGTATAAGTGAAGATGATTTAGAGAAACTTAAAACCACAAGCAATGTTTGGTTAAGTTGTGCTGAAGATTTAAAAGACTATAATTCTTTAGCTTATAACTTACTAAAAAATCCTAAACATTTCAAAATTAATACTATTCCAGAGCAAGTTTTAATGTTTTTACTTTTAGCTGATCCAGAGTTAGATATGCTTCGTGTTTATGAAGAAGAATCACAAGAAGATAAAATAAAGGAACGTTGTTTGGAAGAATTTGGTTTTTATGATTTTCATTTAATTCAATTAGAAAAAAAATATCATGATAAGTTTTTACCAGATAAAAAAGTTAGTTCTTTTGGATATTAAAAAATGGAGTATTACTCCATTTTTATTTTTTGTATTTTTTTGGTGGCTCTTTTTCTTTTATAAAGGTTATATCAATATAGCGATCATAAAATTTATTATTATCATAATATTCAATCATTATATTACCATCTTGGTCTTTAACTTGGTATTGATTACCATCGTTTTCTACTGTCCAACCTTCTGGCAGTATTACTCTATAAAAATAGTAGTCCTCTTCTTCAATAATTTCGATACCTAAATTTTTATATAAATAAACTAAATATTCTTCGGAATCATATTCTTTTGCTAAATCTCTTGGTACTCTCCTATGATACCAAATCGGTAAAAGGCTTTCATTTGGTTGGCGTGATTTATCTATTTCATCAGCAATTGCCATTGATGAATAAAGTCCAACTTTATCATATAAAACCATTCGTTCAAGTGTAGAAAATACTGAGTCGTCTATTTCTTCCTGGATTCTTTTTTGTTTTCTTTCGTATTCTTTCTTGTTTTTCTTTGATAAATAATCTCTGTAGCGAAATTTAAAACTAAAGTATTCAGGTGAGTCTTTTGAATATAAGCTTAAGAAGTACGCAATTCTTTCATCATTTAAATCTAGATAATTTATTGTTCTGCCATTAGTTTGTATAAGTTTTTTCCATAGTGGTTCACCATCAATTATTGTTTCTAAAGCTTCATTTGTAAATGTTATAATACTTTCATTATCTCTTTCTATTAATTCAGCATAAAATCTATTATCTAAATGTTCTTTAGGGACGCTTTCCATGATATGTTCTTTACGAGCGTAGATAGCTACTCCACAATTAAAATTCGAACTACACATTTGTAAGTAGTAATCTCTATCTCTATATTCTTCAGGAGTTTCTTTAATAAAATCTTCAATATATTCTTCATTTAAGCCATAAAGTCTCACAGCAAGATGCCATAAATCACTAGATAATGCCTCTTTTTTTCTTTTTATTACTGACATCAACCAACCATCAGATGACCAATCAGTAGAATTAATAGTAGCAAGTGAACACATTTCTTCATCAATGTATTCTAAAGGCATAATTTCAAAGCAATTTTTATCATCAAAACTTAAAGAATAGTTATTTGTTTCTATTAAATCTTTGAAGAATTGACGATCAAACTCGCGAATATTAGCACTTATATAGTTATATACATCATCGTTATTAAAACTGTTTAAGAAAAACTCTCTAGTCATTGAAGTAAATGGGACATCTGATAATTTGCAACGACAATATCCCATCAAAAATGAACAGTTTTCTGGGGTACGTTCTGATAAAGGTAATTCATATATACTTTTAGCGTTAATATAATTATTAAATTTATAACTTTGACCAGGTACAAATTCTCCTGTTTCTATTTTTTTACTAATTCTTTGATAATACTTATCTTCTTCTATTCTTGGCATGTTTTCACCCTTTCAGACTACTATTATATATATTTATTTATTTTTTAGCAAGAAAAAAAGTATGGTTAATCCATACTTCTAATTATTTGTTAAGTACTCAGTTGGAATAATTATAGCTGGCCTAATACCAAAACCTACATTTCTGTCACCATCAGCTGCAACAATTCCACCATATCCTGCAACTCCCCAAATTCCAGTCCGTCCGCTAGCTGAACTTAACCAATATGCTAAAGAATATAGCCATGCTGGAGCATTTGTACATCCCCTTTCACTGCAGCCTAATCTGTAGACATCTTGATACGATAATAAACCACCTTCTACGTTTTCTATTCCCATTTCACGTAAATTTTGAACATATTGTTCAACATAAAATGCAATACTATAATTATCATTGCTTACACTAGGATAACCGGCATCATCGTTTAGCATAGGTTCTCCTTGGTAGTCAGGATCATATACTTCTGTATCTTCCCATGGGAAAAGTGGTTCTTCATTCCCATATTTATTTTTTAATCTTCCTGTATTTTTATCCATCCAGTAATTATCTGTAGCAAAGGCTATTGTACCAACAGAAAAACCATCACCATCTTTATATTTATTAGTATTTTTCTTTTGTAGGCAATAATCTTCTGAGTCTGATGGTATTATTTCTTGTGTAAATCCATCATCAAAAAGAAGTGCTCCGGCATATAAAATGTTTTTAGTTAATAATGTTATATATTCAGGATCATCTATTGCTACATAAAAGCATTCTTCTCCAAAACAGTACTCATCGCCTATAGAGATATTATTTTCATCTATTCTATTAACTGCAACAAATTCTAATTTTTTTACACTTATATTATTACCTTTAATAGTAATAGTAACACCATCTTTAGCTTTGGTACTAATGAATACTGTGAGTACTAGGGCAACAATCAATACTAAGATATTTTTTTGTTTCTTTTTCATACCAATAATTGTATATAGTCCTAATAATAGAAGCGCTACAACTAAAAATATAATTGATATGATTTGACCTGTTTTTGGATTTGTAATAGTAGCAAGACTTGTTATTTTTGCTGTTTCAATCATAATATTAATATCACTTACAGCTAAATTATTAGTTTTTTTATCATATCTGAATGTTACATATATTGGGTCATTAATACTATTTCCTGTTTTATAAGATGTTTTTACAAATTCACTTGTATTATTATCTTTTATTTCTTTTATTCGATATTTATTTTTTGATTTATTTTTTAGTTTTATTTCATAAGTTACAGATTCTCCTACTTCACTAAATTCAATACTAGGGGTTATAGTTAGATTATTCATATCTATATTGCCCACTAACGTTTTATCACTTTTATCTTTTATACTTATGGAATCAATACTAACATCTAATGCATTAACATTTATAACTAAAAAGAATGTAATTAAAAATAGTATTATCTTTTTCACTATTATCACCTACTATATTTATATAGTAACACAAAGATTTTTTAATAGCAATTAAAATAAAAAGACATATAAATGTCTTTTTAGATGCTTTTAATTTTTGATAAAAAGTTTATTAATTTTGAATCTTTTGGATTTTCAAATATATCTTTACTTGTCCCTTCTTCAATTATTTTTCCTTCACTCATGAAGACTACTCTACTGCAAAAATTTTTTATGAAATTTATTTCGTGAGATACTATTATCATTGTCATGCCTTCTTTAGCAATTTGACGCATTAATTCTGTTACTTCACCGATCATTTCAGGGTCTAGCGCCGATGTTGGTTCATCAAACAAAATAATATCACAATTCATTATTAGTGTTCTAATAATTGCTACTCGCTGTTTTTGACCACCAGATAATTCATGAGGGTAATTATTTGCTTTATCTTTTAAATTAATTTTATCAAGAAGTTTTAATGCTTCTTTTGTTGCTTCTTCTTTACTCATAATCTTCAAAAGAGTTGGAGCAAGAATAATATTTTCTATAACTGTCATGTTTTCAAATAAATTAAATTGTTGAAAGACCATTCCTACTCTTCTTCTGATTTTTTCAAGATTATTATTATCTACGATGTCATCTCCTTCTAGTATTATTTGTCCTGAAGTTGGTTTTTCAAGTAAATTTAAACATCTTAAAAATGTAGATTTACCACAGCCACTAGGACCAATTATTCCAATGACATCTCCTTTATTTACTTTTAAATCTATTCCTTTTAAGACTTTCTTTGTACCAAAGTCTTTTTTTAACCCTTTAACTTCTAGCATGATTTAATTTCACCTCCATAGCACGAATTACTTTTGTTAAACATAAGGTGATTGCTAAGTAAATAAGTGCAATTAGCATTAATGGGAAGAAATAATCATAAGTACGAGATGCTATTATGTCACTAGCTTTTGTTAGTTCTATAATACCAATGTAGGCACCAATTGATGTTTCTTTTACCAAAGTTATAAATTCATTACCTAAAGCTGGTAAAATATTTTTAATGGCCATCGGTAAAACAATTTTTGATGTAACTTGGGAATAATGAAGTCCTAAAGCATATCCTGCTTCAATTTGACCTTTGTCTACTGAGTTAATTCCAGCTCTAATTATTTCAGCAACATAAGCACCACTATTAATACCAAAAGCAAGAATTCCTACTAAGACAATATTTACGGATAATGATTTAAAAATAATATAATAAATAATCATTAATTGTAGGGTTGATGGTGTTCCTCTAATTACTGTTACATATAATTTAGCTATTTTATCTAATAATTTTAATTTACCAGTATTATCATAAATATTTTGTGAAATTGCAGCAACACCTCCTAAAAGGACTCCTAATAGGACTGCTCCTAGGGCAATCAACAAGGTGTTTTTTAAACCTTCTAAAATATATTTATAACGACCATCATAGATAATACTATAATAAAATTTATCAATAATATTTAGTTTTTCTTGACTATCTTTTTTTTCTTCAGCTACACCTAAATGCTTTAGAAGAATTTCATCTATTTTACCTGTTTCTTTTAGTCTTGTAATTACCTTATTAATTCTTGTTAATAATTCTTCATTCCCTTTGCTTACAATTATTCCATAGTGATCTGTTACTAGTGGTTCATCTAAGATTTTTAAGTCAGCTGAAATTAAAGCTTTAGCTGGCACTTCATCCATTACAACACCTGAGACTTTATCATCTTTTAAATCTTGAATTGCTGCTAAAAACTTCTTTTCCCTAACTATATTTACTCTACTATACTCTTCTGTTAAATATGTATCGGCAACACTTCCCAATTGGACAGCAATGCTTTCTGTAGTTAATTCTCGGGGATTTCTAATTGAACTGTTGTTTTTTACAATTAAGACTTGACGTGACTCCATATAATCAATACTAAAATCTACTTCCTTAGCTCTTTCTGGAGTATAACTAATTCCTGCTATTCCTAAATCACTTTTACCTGTTTTTACTTCATTAATTATTGAGTCAAAAGCTACATCCTTAATAATAAGTTTCATGTTTAGTTCTTTGGCTATTTCATTAGCAATATCAATATCTACTCCTACTATATTTCCATCTTGATAGTATTCATATGGGGCAAATCCTGCTTCTGTTGCAAGTACTAATTCTTCTTGATTTGTTGAAAATCCGGTTATAAATAATAAACTGATCATTAAAAGTACTATAATTTTATTTTTCATTTCATCACTACCTTACTCTAGTTTAATTTTACATTATTTTTTATTGTTTGAAAAGAAAAAAGGAAATACTTTGTATTTCCTTTTACAATCTTTTTTATAGTACAATCATTGCGATGGTTAGAATTAAAATATTGAAGAAAGCAATAGTTAAAATTACTTTTCCTACCCATTTTAACCAAGTAGTATATTCAACTTTAGCAAGTTCTAATCCACCCATGATAGCTCCACAAGTTGGTGTAAATAAATTTACTAATCCGTTTGCTGCTACCATTTCCATAATTGTTACTTCAACAGATAATCCTAGTTGATAAGCAAGTGGTCCCATAATTGGAGTAGATAATGATGCAAGACCACTAGATGATGGAACCAACACTGATAATCCAACATGTAAGAAATAATTTAATGGAGCAAATACACCTCTTGAGACATCACTTAAGGCAGCTGAAGCATTATAAATAATATAATTATCTAAATATGTTTGAGACATAAGTACTGAAGCACCTCTAGCTATAGCTATAACTAAGATAACTCCAACCATGTCATCAGCACCATCTATAAATGTATCAACTAATTCATGTTCGCTCATTTTATTGACAACACCAATTACAATTGTCATAATTAAGAACCATAATGTTGATTCTTGGAAATACCATTCTCCTAAAGGTAATCCTGTAATTGTAGAGAAAAATTTACCTTTTTCAAATAGAGTTATGCCAAAACTTCCCCATGGAATGAAACCAACAATCATAACTACAAAGGTTAATAAGAATAACCATAAAGTTACTTTTTGTCCTCTTGTTAAAGAAACTTTTTTATTTTCTGTTCCTTCTTTTGGAGCATATGTTTCTTCCATATCTTTTCTTTCTTGTAAAGATAAGAATGTAGAACCTTTATTTTTCATTACTTTTTTAGCATAAGCCATTACAAATAGTGTTGAAATTATATATGTAGTTAACCATAATATTATTCCTAAACCAATAATAATTCCTTGATTAACTTCCATACCTGCAGGTAATGAATCAATTGCGGCTCCTACAGCAAATGGGTTAATAGTTGAACCTAAAACTCCACTTCCTGCTCCTAATAGAACGATAGCACTGGCAATAAGTGTATCCATTCCTGCTGCTACCATAGCAACACTTAGGATTGCATAGAATCCAACTGTTTCTTCAAGCATTCCATAAGTTGTACCACCTATTGAGAAAATAAACATCAAGATAGGTATTAATAGAAGCTCTTTTCCTTTTAACTTCTTAATCAATACTTCGATTCCTGTTTCAAGTGCACCAGTTTTAGTAACAACTTTTAGGAATGCACCTAGGATAAGCACAAATAAACAAATATCGATTGCATCAGCAAATCCTAGAATTGGAGCTAATAATGTTTGAGATAGAGTTGCTCCTTGAACTCCACTACCATTAACTAATTCATCACCAACAAATTGAGCAGCTGGTAAAAAATGCGTTACGATAGCTAGTACAAAGATAAGAATCAAAATAATTGTGAATGCTGAAAGTGTAAATGATCTTTTTTTGTTCTTCTTTGCTGAAGCTTGTCTCCTAGCTTCTTTTTCTGTACGTTCCACCTTTTTTTCCTCCTTTTTAATAATGGTTGTACCTATTTTTCCATTAATTGCATCTTTAGCATTTTCTAAAGATGTAATAATAGCCTTCTTATTATGAGTATGATTCAAATAGTCAAGGCAAGCTTCTACTTTAGGAAGCATTGAACCTTTGGCAAATTCTCCATCCTCAATATATTTTTTTGCTTCTTCAGTTGTAATTTTTGAAAGATTTTCTTCATTTGCTTGATTAAAATGTATTTTTACTTGATCAACTGCTGTTAATATCAATAAAATATCTGCATCAAGGGAACTTGCTAATAGTGCACTTGTGCGATCTTTATCTATTACAGCATCAACACCTTTATAACCATTTTCTGTGGTTATAACAGGTATTCCTCCTCCACCGCATGTTATTACAACATTATGGTCTTCTACTAGTTTTTTGATGGTCGCTAATTCACAAATCTTTTTAGGCTTTGGTGAAGCAACAACTTTACGCCAACCGCGACCAGCATCTTCTTTATAAATATCATTACTTTCGGACATTAGTTTTTTAGCTTCTTTCTCTGAATAGAAAGAACCAATTGGCTTTGTTGGATCTTCAAAAGCTTTATCGTTAGCATCAACTTCAACTTGTGAAACAACAGTTGCCACTTTTCTACGCATGTTTCTAGCAGCGAATTCTGCTTCTAAAGCTTGCTGTAAGTGATAACCAATATATCCTTGTGACATGGCACCACATTCCGGAAAGGGCATATCATCATCTGTCGTCGTTGGGTCTGCAGCAGCCATTGCTTTAAAAATCATTCCAACTTGGGGTCCATTTCCATGAGTAATGATTATTTCGTGTCCTGCGGCTACTAAATCAACTAGATTCTTAGCAGTTGTCTTAACAATTTCTAATTGTTCTTGGGGACTATTACCTAATGCATTTCCACCTAAAGCAACAACTATTCTACTCATCGTAATGTCTCTAGGATTACAGCTTTAATAGTATGCATTCTATTTTCTGCTTCTTCAAACACTCTAGAATGACTAGACTCAAACACTTCGTCTGTAACTTCCATTTCTGTTAATCCATACTTTTCATATATTTCTTGACCAATTGTTGTCTGTGTATTGTGAAATGATGGTAAGCAATGTAAGAAAATAGCATTAGGTTTAGCATTATTCATAACATTCATATTAACTTGATATGGTTTTAATAAGTTAATTCTTTTTTCCCAAAGTTCTACTGGTTCACCCATTGAAACCCAAACATCAGTATAAATAGCATCAGCATCTTTAGTACCTTCCATTATATCTTCCGTTAGAGTGATAGAACCACCTGTTTCGGCACAGATTTTCTGGCATTCTGCAACAAGAGCTTCTTCGGGAAATAAATCTTTTGGAGCGCAGCAAGCAAAGTGCATACCAAGCTTCGCTGAGACAACCATTAAGGAATTACCAACATTGTTTCTAGCATCACCACAGAACACTAATTTTTTACCTTTAGTAGTCCCAAATTCTTCACGAATTGTCATAACATCAGCTAACATTTGGGTTGGATGAAATTCATTTGTTAGTCCGTTCCATACTGGAACTTTAGAATATCTAGCTAATTCTTCTACAACTTCTTGTCCCCAACCTCTATACTCTATTCCATCATACATGCTAGCAAGTACTCTAGCGGTATCAGCAATTGATTCTTTTTTGCCCATTTGAGAACCAGTTGGTCCTAAATAAGTAACGCTCATACCTAAATCTTTAGCGGCTACTTCAAATGAACATCTTGTTCTGGTTGAATCTTTTTCAAAAATAATGGCAATTTGTTTTCCTTCTAAATAACGATGAGCCTCACCATTATGTTTTTTCTTTTTTAGGCCAACAGCCACACTTAATAATTGTTCTATTTCTTCAGGAGTATAATCTAATAGTTTTAGAAAATCTCTTCCTTTTAAGCTTCCCATTCAACATCCTCCCTGATTAATGGCATACTCATACATCTTGGTCCACCACGACCACGAGAAAGCTCTGCACCATGTATTTCTATAACTTTAATTCCTTCTCTGCGAAGAACATCGTTTGTAATATTATTTCTATCATAAACTACAACTACGCCTGGTTCTATACATAATGTATTAGATCCATCATTCCACTGTTCTCTTTCAGAACCAACTTTGTCACCACCAGCACATGGAATTAATTTTACTGGATGATTTAAATACTTTTCTAGAATTTGATCTAGTGGAGCATTTATTTCTCGAACTATTAAATCTTCAAATGTGTTAGGATCATATCCTTCTGTAATTTCAAATACTTGTAAAGTTCCCATTATTCCTGGATGATAAGTAAATGTATACTTATCAATTTGTGTAAATACTGTATCCAAATGCATAAATGCACGTGATTCTGGAATATTAAAAGCTAAGATAGTATCTATTTTACAGCTTTCATCACTGAAATAATTTTTAGCCAATTGATCAATTGCTTCGGCTTGTGTTCTTTGAGAAATACCAATTGCAACTACGTGATCATTAATATTTAATAAATCTCCACCTTCAGTACTCCAATCATAGTTTCTATTGTAGTACTTCTTAACGTTTTGATAATCTGGATGATAATTAAAAATATATTCAGCATAGATACATTCTCTGTTTCTTGTTTCTGAATACATATGATGAAGATCTATTCCTCTTCCAACACTAGCAAAATTATCTCTTGTAAAATACAAATTTGGCATTGGTTTAGCAATGAATTTATCAGGAGATTGAATTAAATCAACTAAAGTTTTTTCTACATCTCTCTTTTCATTATAAATCTCACTTACTTGAATACCAGCCATTGTTTTTAATACTAATTCTTTAGGATCTTCAATACTATTCAAATAATTACCAACTAACCTTTTATACTTAACAGTATTAATCCCTGCTTCTTTCATAAATTGCTTTATGAATTTTGAACGTACTGCATTACTTGTAGAAATAGCTTCAGCCATTAAATCTTCTAGATATACTACTTCTACACCATTATCTCTTAATGCTTGAGCAAATGCATCATGTTCTTTCTGTGCATCTGGTAAAAATGGAATATCATCAAATAAAAGTTCACTTAAACTATCAGGTGTTAAATTTAATAATTCATTACCTGGTCTATGAAGTAAAACTTTCTTTAATTTTCCAATTTCACTTGTTACTTTTATCCCTTTCACTTTTTCACCTCATTATTCTTACCAATAGTATCACTATCTTAACATTATTATATCATTTTAAAAATTCTTTTCAACTGAATTTGCTTTTTTTATAAATTATTTCATAAAAAAAGATATTAAACATATCTTTTTTGTTTTCTTAAGCTGTTTCTAGTTTTTATTCATCCCTAAAAAAATACAACACTATTAGCGTCGTATTAAATATTTAAGATTAATATCAATTCATTTTCAAGATTATTTTAATAATTCTTTGAGAGACTTTACATATATTTTTTTCGTGTTTTTTTCGGAAGGGTTATAAAGTATTGTTTTTCCTTTCTTTTCTTCCCATTCTTCACAATTTTTTTCATCGTCATCTAAAAGGATAACTCTACGATTAGGTGGATAAACCAAACTTTTCGGTTGATCTATTAAAGCATAATAAATTGGGACATATAATCCTAATTCTCTTAAAAAAAGAGCTTTTTCTTTTCCTTCTTCAAAAGAATGAATTCTAGTTAAAAATCCTTGAAGTATTTTTAATTCTTGTAGTGTTATAAAGGTATCTGGTGCTCCTGGGATAAAGTCACATTCTCTTATAAATGTTTTCCAATTAATTCCATTTAAAAAATCCATCCATTTTTCAAGACTTCTTTCTTCTTGCATAACTTCATCAAATTTTTTTTGAGAATCTAAAAACACACCATCAAAATCTGATAAAAGAATATCTCCTGCTTTAAAATATTTCATATTACTTCCCCCTATATTGATTTTAGCATATAAAAAAAACTTTGAATACTAATTTCAAAGTTTTAATTCTTTCTAAACAGCTAATGAATTTATTTTTTCTTCTTTATGCCATTAATTAGAGTGCCTTTGATACCATTTTCTACAACTCCTCTTACAACTCCTCTAGTATCTAATCCCAATGTATCATCCACTAGATCAATGGCGCCTTTTACTTTTTCAGATCCTCTTTTTGCGACTGTTGTATTAGTTGTGGCATTTATAATTTTAGTCATTACTTTTTTTGCTTCAATCATTCCATTAAAATATAGGGATAATTTTTGTTCTTCTGTTTGAATTTCAAGTTCTGTCATTTTTTGTTTTATTTGAAGTGCATTATTATATGTTTTAATTTTATTAAGTTCTATTACATCTAATACTTCTTTTTCTTTTTTGAATAATCCTTTTTCTTTTTCAAAAATCATTTTCTTTGATGTTAAAATAAAATTTGTAGAGGCACCCATTTTTTTAAATCCTACTTTTCCTTCATATAAAATAACTTCATCTTTTCCTATTTCATAATTCATAACTACACTTCCTATATATTTGATAATGTTATACCATAAAAACAGTTATAAGGAAAGTCATTTAGACTTCAATTTAATAGAATCATTAATGCTACTAGAGCTGCTATAGCTATTAATATCCATGGTAATAATAACACTATATTAATTGCTTTTTTATCTTTTTTATCTAATGAATTATGTAATTCTTTATTCGTTTTAATTGGATGTTTCAACTTTTCTTTTACTATTTCTACTTCAGTATCTACTTTTTTATAGAACTCTTCATCAAAATTATTCTTTACCCAATCTTTATCATAGTATTTATTATTTTTATTGTATGAATATTTCTTTTCAAGAGTATAAGATTTATTAACCAAATATGAAGAACTATAAGCATTTCTATCAAGATATAATAGTAATGCTACTACTCCATCAGCTAGATTTTTATATTCATCTTTTAAGTAACAACAATATTCATCTTTGGCATCTGATATTACGTTAGATTTTAATATCTCGCCTATTTGTTTTTCTTCGTCATATATAGGTAAATGTCTTATGTACCCATCTTCTACTGAATAACAGTAGTATCTTTTATCATTTGCTTCAATTACATATCTATTTTTCCAAATATCATTTTCTTCATAATATATTTTAAATGTATTTGTATCAGATTTAAATACTAGTTGATTAAATTTTTGACTACCCGTTACTAAAAACTTAAATGGGATAATTTGTTCTTTTACATTTTCTATATAGTCATAATCGGTAGTATATACTTTCTCATTATTTAAATTGTATATGTTTATATTTCTTATTTTTTCTAAATTTAGTGGATCATTTATTGCTACAAAGGGTAATTTTGCTTTATATTTTAAATTGTTGTCATATTTAATCTCAAATTCATTTTTTTGTTCACTTTCTATTTGATAAACTTCTATTTTCATATTAACCTCCTATTTTTTTTATTATAACACTCTTGATTATGTCATGTCTATCCTCGTTGGTTCGATTGACGCGTGCAACTATGTTTATTACATTAAATTTAGGAGCATTTAGTTGTTGAGTGTCTACCTCCAATCCAACATAGAGAGGAGGTTTGAGAGAATGAAAAAGCGTGAATACAACATCAAGTTGCTTCGCTACATATCACTCATTTTACTACTCTTAACCTTACTAGTTTTAGTAATAAAAAAATGACACTTAATTTCGTAAGAAATTAAATGTCTATATCATAAATATATGGGTAGACATTCAACATACGAAAACTGAATGTTCCCTTTTTTATTGTATGAAGTTTCCTTCATCTGTATACATAATATCATATTTTATCATATTTGTCAAAATCGCCAATATTCATGATAGTTTTGATAAACTATATTTTAAAAAGAAAGCTATTATTTTTTAGTTGCATAATTATATTCAAAAATATTGATTGATCTAGTTCTTTTACAATAAACGGAAAGAATTATATCTTGCTTAACAGAAGCCTCTATTTTTGTATTATATTGTTTCGTTTCCTTATTATAAAACAAAATATATAAATTATCAAAATTATTTATTTTTATAGCAATTGGTAGCTGTTTATTTAAATCGTTATCTAAATCGTTTTTATTAATCCATACTTTAGATTTTTTTATTTGTCTATCTAAATCTTTGATATCTACTTTCTTATTATAATAAGCAGTCATATCGGTTAAATTATTAATGTTATCGTTAATATCAGATGATTGTTCATATATTAAAATACCTGTCTTAGGTAATTTTATTTGTAATATATTTTCATATTCAAATATTTCTTTATAATTAATTCTTTCATTTGGAATAAATGCAAATAGTCCTCCAAAAAGCAAGACACCCGTAGCTATAATTCCAACAATAGTATTTTTTTTAGAAAACCGATTTTCTTTATGCTTGCGGGAATAATATAAAGTAAAAATAGGAATACTCATCCATATCCAATCAGTCCAACTTTTATAAAATGCTAATTCTTGCGGAAGTCTTTTTGTTGTTTCTGACCAAGTCAAAAAAGCACCAACAACACTAAAAATTGATAAATAAAATAATACATTCCATTTCTTTTCATGATTCATAAAATCACCACTCTACCTTATTTATTATATCACATCATATATATTTTTAATAAAAAACTATGTGCTATATAACACATAGTTAATTTCTATGGTGTACCCGACGAGAGTCGAACTCGTGACCTATCGCTTAGGAGGCGATTGCTCTATCCTACTGAGCTACGGATACATGTAAAGGGCAAGCCCTTTATACTTCTTGAATTACAGTAATAATCATTGGTTTAGCTTCAGTTTCTTTATAGAAAAATTGACCTAAACTTTCACGGACATCATTTTTTATTTTTGAATAGTCTACTCTTTTTGAATCTTCTTTTATATCTGATTCTATTACTTCTTTTGCTAAAGCTTTTGTTTCTTCTAATAAGTCTTGACTCTCCTTGACATAAATAAAGCCTCTTGTTAAAATTTCAGGACCACCTAAGATTTTTTTTGTGGTCTTATCTAATGTACAACTAATAATAACTATTCCATTTTGACCTAGCATTTCTCTATCACGTAGAACTAAATTTCCAATATCATCTTGACTCTTACCATCAATTAATATCTCATCTACTTCTATATGTTCCATACTATTAGTGTTTTGTCCATCAATAAGTTCTAAAACATCACCATTTAGTTTTAAGATAATATTTTCTTTTGGTATTCCTAGTTCTTCTGCTATTTCTGCATTAGCATATTGATTTCTATACTCCCCTTTTACAGGAAAATAATATTTTGGATTCATTAAATTAATCATTAACATCAAATCTTCACGAGATGAATGGTGAAGAAGATGTTTTTTACTAGATAAGCAGATAGCATCAGCACCTAACATTGCTATTTCATCCATTATAACTGCTAGTCGTTTCTCAATTCCAGGATATGATGGTTCTGTAATAAATATAGTATCTGTTTCGCGAATACTAATGTATTTATCAAAACCATTAATTATTCTTTCTAAATTAGCGAAAGGTTTTTCTTTCTCATCAGAAATTAAAACAATTGTATTTTTATTTTCCAAATCTGCAAGAGTTCCTATTTTTTCTCTATCAATTGTTAAATATCCCTCATTAATAGCACTATTAATTAACTCTTGTAAAGGTTTTCCCATAACTACTATTTTTCTATGTGTCTTACTGACCTCATTAAATATTTCTTGGATTCTATAGTAATGGGCAGGAAAAACTGTAGCAATTATTCTATCTTGGGCTTTATTAATTACTTCTTTTATAAAATCACTTACTCTATTTTGAGGACTAGTATGTCCAGGACGCTCAGCATAAAACGATTCACAAAGCAAGCATAAAACCCCTTGTTTACCAACATAAGCCAATTTACCTATGTCCGTTTTGTATGATCCCATCATTGTCGAGTCAAAGACAAAGTCTCCTGTATATACAATTGCGCCATCTTCTGTATATAGTACATAGCAAAGAGAATCAGGTATAGAATGTGTTACAGCAATTGGAAAGATAGAGTTCTTTCCAAAATCTTGTTTGACATGAGGTTTTATTTCTATTAGCATACATTTTTGCAATGTTTCTTTATCTAAATCTCTTTTGACAATTTCTAGTGTTAATTTGGTACCAAAGATAGGAACTTCTGGGACTTTTTCCAATATATCTGGCACAGCCCCCATATTTCCCTCATGGCCATGTGTTAAAAATATTCCTTTAATATTTTTTTTGTTTTTTATTACGTAATCAAAATTAGGTATTATATAATCAATTCCTAAATTTAAATCATTATCGTATTTTAACCCGGCATCAAAAATAAAAATGTCATTATCAACGTCAACTACATACATATTTTTACCATTTTCATTTAATCCGCCTAAAGCAAAAATTTTAATTTTACTCATAGTATCTCCTTTCTTTTTATCTTTTCAAAAAATATAGAAAACTCTGTTTTTAGTTTTCTATTTATAATAACGGCTAACAGTATATATATTATAGCACAGTTTTTTTTAAAAATAAAGTTGTTTAATTGCTTTTAACAGCTAGTTTTTCAAGAGCCATTCTTGCAGCTTCTTGCTCTGCTTCTTTTTTTGATGTTCCACGACCGACTCCATAAACGATGGAATCAATGACTACTTCAACTGTAAAACGCCGATCATGAGCTGGTCCTTCTTCACTAATTAGATTATACTCTAAACTTTTTTGTTCTGTCTGAACACTTTCTTGAAGACTACTTTTGTAATCACTAAAAAATACAATATTAGGATTTTCAATGTATGGAACAATTATTTTTAATCCTATTTTTCTAGCAGTAGCATAACCTAGATCAATATATATTGCTCCCATTAAGGCTTCAAAAATATCAGCCATGATTGTTTTTTTTATGCTACCTTCTTTTTGTTCCCCATGACCTACTAAAATATACTTTTCAAGATTTAAGTCAGAGGCATATTGATAATTAGCATTTTCACAAACATAACTAGATCTAACCTTAGTCATTTCTCCTTCATCCTCACGGTGATTTTTAAATAAATAATCTGCGACGACTAAATCTAAGACAGCATCTCCTAAAAACTCTAGACGTTCATAGCTACTTTTTGTTTTGTGTTCATTGGTATATGAACTATGTGAGAATGCTATTTTATATATAGATAAGTCTTTTGGTTTAATATCTAGTTTTTTGAATAATTCTTCCATAAAATTCACCTTTCTAATTATATCATGAAAACAGTAATTTAGTATAGATACTTTTTTTATTAATAAGCAATACTTGAAAAAGGAAGAAAATAATAGTAAAATTAATATGGTGATAGTTATGAAATGGTTACTTATTTCTATCATTGATTTATATCAAAAAATACCATTTTCTAGTCATAGTAAATGTCGTTTTACCCCTACTTGTTCAAATTATGCAAAAGAAGCTATTACTAGATATGGATCAATAAAAGGATCGTTTTTAGCTGTTAAAAGGATTATAAAATGTAATCCACTAGGCCCATATGGATATGATCCAGTACCAATTAAGGAGAAGAAGAATGAAAAGATTTAAAAATGTATTTTTTATGGTTTTATTTATGAGTTTATCAACACTACTAATGTCAGGATGTACTAATGATAGTATGGATAATATTGAAATTATTGTTACTAATTATCCTAACGAATACGTGGTAAAAAATTTATATGGAGAGCATGCTACTATAACATCAATTTATCCTGATGGTGTAGATACTAGCGATTATAAAGTTAGTAATAAGCAGAAAAAGGAATACTCCAGAAAAGATTTATTTGTTTATAATGGTCTGTTAGAAAAAGAAAGAAATTTAGCTGTTGATTTATTAGCAATTAATCCTGATTTAAAAATTATTGATACAGCTTATGTTTTGGAGACTGATTATTCTCCAGAGGAATTATGGTTGAATCCTTCATCACTATTAATGATGAGTCAAAATGTAAGATTAAGTCTTAATGAATATGTCAGTAGTACAATTTTAAAGGATGAAATTGAAGAGAACTATAATGAACTTAAGATTAAATTATCAGAAGTAGATGCTGATTATCGATTTGCAGTTGATAGCACTAATAATAAAACTATTGTTGTGGCAAATAGTGCCTTAAAATATTTAGAAAAATTTGGTCTTGAGGTTATTTGTATAGATAGTGATGCCACGCAAAAAACTTTGGTAGATGCTGAAAACCTAATTAAATCTGGATCTATTAGTTATATTATGATTTTTAAGGGTGATACTATTAATGAAAATACTAAAAATCTAATGGATAAATATGCTAACTTAAAAACAATAGAGTTACATAAACTTGATAATCTTTCTGGAGAAGAAAGAAGCGAAAAAGAAGATTATATATCAATTATGAAAAACAATTTGGAATTAATAAAACAAGAACTATATCAATAAATAAAAGCGGAGTGTTCCGCTTTTATTTTTGAAATCTTTTAATAAATTGTTTAACGTCTTCTTTTTCTTTCTCTGTTGCTTCTCTCTCAATTATTTCTGAGACTTTTTCTTCCCATTTTTTAGAATGAACAATCTTTTTTGCTTTTGGATGATTTTTTAATTTTGCCTTATTTAGCTTACTAAGTGTTTCAAAATCATATATTCGTAAATTATAGATTGCATTACCTGTTGCGGTTGATGGATGACAAGAAACATATTCACGATCAAAGATTATTTCACCATTTTCATATAAATATCCAATATATCCTTTATTACTTAGTACTCCTACTATTTCAGCAACATAATCAGTACTTTCATAAAAATCTTCTTTTCTTTGACCATGAGCTTTTAAATTATTTAATTTTTCAACACTCATTGATAATTTTCTTGCTTTTACATGTTGTTTTACTTGTTCTCCCTTAGAATTTGGAATAATTATCCAATCAACGTGGCTAACTTTTGGTAATAATCTTTTCTTTTGTTTTTCATAACGGCTGATAATGTTTTTTATATCAATTATAGTTCTATCTACTTTTATCGAAACACCTTTATCATAATTTGAATCTAGGTAATTTTTAACTAAATTTAGATATTCTTCTATCGTTTTTTTATCAGTTGTTTCTTCACATTTTTTTAAATATTCATGAGCGGTATAAATTGCAATTTTATCTAAATCAAAATGCTTTCTTAAATAACCATTATAGTTTTTAGATTCTAATTTTTCTTTATATTCTTCACGATAATTAACGAATCTACTATACACTTCTGTTTGAACTTTTATAAATGCTTTTAGTCGTTCACGCATACCACAAGAGTAGAAATAATGTCTTCTTCTTTCACATTCTTCTGCATATCGTGGATCTAGTTTTTCTAATTTTCTTGTTATTTGCATGTATTCTCGACCAGCTATTAAATCTCCCCAAATCCAACGAAATTTTTCACGTAATTCTTGTTCTGTTTTTATTTTAGATAATTCTTCAATCTTTTGATAGAATTTTTTGGTAAGATTATCATCATCAATTATTTCTCCCTCTTGGATATTTAGATATTTAACTAAACAACTAAGAAATTCTGCATATGAGTTTCTTATAATACCAATGGCATTTTTTCCATCATTATAGCATGTCAAATAACTTGCGAAATCATTTTTAAATTTTTTATAGCGAAATATATCCGAAATGTTTACTCTGTTATTTAAATCAAATGTTGCATAGTGATCTTCTTTTGGTAAATCACCTATTGAACATTCATCTATTAGGGTTTCAACTACTAAATTAACTGTTGGCTTTAATTTTTCCATAATCCCCCTCCTAATTGGTTCTATATTATACCATAAAATGCCTAAAAATGCAAGTATACTATATTATTCAAGCGTTTCAAGATAGTGCATTAGATATTTTAAACTTTTGGAAAAACTATTTTCTATGAAGTGAGATGTCTTTCGGGCTATTTTTGAGGGTTTGTTATTATAATTTTTTTCTTCTTCAATATAGTTTTTTGAATCTATTTGACGTCCTTCTTGTAAATCTTTTTCAAATTGTTTAATAGCTTTATCAGTTAATATAGTTTTATTTTCTTGATAATAATTAATCCTACTAAAATAAAGTGATAAAAAGAATATTATTAAGATTAACATTATTAATTTAAATATTTTCTTCATTAATAACCTCCAAAAAGCATTTACTAAAAGCAATAGATGTATTTAATACTTCTGTAGTATTGTTTTCATAGCCACCTATTTCTATAAGTATTGTTTTAGGTGAAAAATCTTGATTATATACACCATTTACGCCATTACCACCTTTTTTATAGATACCTTTAGTTAGACCCGGATACTTCTCTTCTATTTTATTATTAATTCTAGTAGTAAATTCCAAATTGCTTTGATAGTTATTATTTTCCATACCTACAATAAATACCACCTTAGCATAATCTTTCCCTTCTATCGTAATAGTTGTTTTATCTTTTGGTAAACTATCTCTATGAATATCTATAAAATATTTAAGAGTTGGATTTTCAACTATTCTTCTTTCCAGGAGGATGCGACTGGCTTTATAACTATTAACATATTTCCAATTATTCTCTTTTAATATATCTCTTATGGATTCTTCTTCCACTAAAGTTTTGTAGTCATTTTTATTAAAAATATCTTCTAAAATATAATTATTCATTATTACTGTTGGATTAATACTAAATTCAATAAAATCACTTGGTTTATATTCTTCTGTTTGATGGGTATTATATAAATATATTATTGGTTTTTCTTCCTCTTTACTTGTTTTAATAATATTAATACTTTTAGTATATTCTTTATTTAACAGTTTAATTGGCTTACTTAGTTCAATAATTTTATTTGTTACTTTTTCTAATATATCTTTATCACTAGTAAAGGTTGTATTTATTATTAAATTTGTAAATTCTTTATCCGTTATTGTATACTTGCTTTTTTCAAATATCTTGTAATTAATAACTAAACCAGATATAAACATAACAAAAAGGAAAAAGTGTTTTAATTTTCTTTTTCTTTTGTTTTTTCTAGTAATAAATCTATTTTTCATTTTATCACCAAATTTAATATAACTAATTAATTATTATTATTTTGTCGAATATAGTTTTTATGTAAAGAAATATTAATAGCTTCACCTATTAATATAGATAATTTTTCAATTATAAAGTCTATATCTGTTGGTGTTACTATTAAGTTTTTCTCTTTTTTTGAAATTGTCTTTATATCAACTACAGTTGGAACTCCAATGGCTATAATTTCTGCTCCAGTAGTTTTTTTACTTATCTCTTTATATTTACTATTTAATCCACTACCAGGAGAAATTCCTTTATTTGTTATTTGAATTGTTTTTGTTAATCTCTTTAAATTACTGGCCTTTAAAGAATCAATTATAATTACTTTAGTAGCATTACTTTCTTTAATAATGCAATTTATAATTTCTGTTGTTTCTATTCCTGTATTTCCCATTACATCTGGCTTAAAAGAGCAGACATTACTATAACCAGATTCAACATTTCCTAGAATAAATAAATATCTAGTTACTAGAACATGATTCACGACAAGTGGACCTAAGGAATCTGGTGTTGAGTTAGAATTTCCAAGTCCAATCACTAAAATAGTATCTGTTTTTGTTACTTTTAAATACTTTTTTAATTCATTAACTAATATTTTTAATACTGAATTAAAATTATCTTTATCAGTAATATCTCTAAAACTAATGGTTGTATAATAATTAGAATTAATTTTTGATGTAGTAATTATTATATCTTCTTTTCGTTCTTCTTGAATATATGCATCTTTCATTAATTTTTGTTCAATTATTAAATCTGTTCTAATTTCTTTATTACTAATTTTTTTATTTTGCATAGAATCACCATTAATAATATTTTCAAAAATAATGATTTTATTTGCTTTTTTTGCAATTGTTTGATAGAATTAATGTGTTTACAAAAGTGAGGTGAAAAAATGCCAAATATTAAAAGCGCAAAAAAGCGTATGCGTTCAAATGCTAAAAAAGCAGAAGTTAACACTTTAGTTTCTTCAAGTATGAAGACAGCTATCAAAAAATTTGAAAAAGAAGTTAAAACCGGAGAAAAAGAAGCTGCTAGTAACAACTTAAACATTGCATTACAAAGAATTGATAAAGCTGTAACTAGTGGATTAGTTCATAAGAACAAAGCTGCTAGATTAAAATCAAGATTAACAAAGATGAAAAATAATATGTAGTAAAGCCAATTATAAATAATTGGTTTTTATTTACTTTAATTTTCTTTTAATGTAAAATTATTATAGGTGATTATATGAGAAAAATTGTTACTCTTGTATTATTATTAATACTTGCTGTTGTGGCTTTTTTTAAAAAAGAGGATATCAAAGCTCTTATTGATACATATATTTTACAGGAATATAAAAATATTACTCTAGGAGAGGTTAATAATTACTATCGAGATTATGATTTTAATTTTGTACAAAACACTGATAATTTTTCTCCAAATAATATTCAAGATATTTTAAATATTTACTATACTGCTATTAATGCAGGAAAAACTTCTTTTACATTTTATTGTCCAAAAGAATATGAAAATTGTCTTTTTGATATTCGAAGTTTAGCAAATAATCAAAGTAGATTATCAGATATTAATAATTATGTTCATCCATTCAATGGTTTTTCCAATATTGAAACTGAATATGATTCATTAGGTAGAGTTACTTTAAGTGTAACTAAAAACTATTCAGAAGAAGATATTGAAATGATTAATGCTAAAGTTGATGAATTATATCCACAATTAGTTAATGAAAATCTTTCGGCAAGAGATAATATTAAAAATATTCATGATTATATTGTTAATACAACAAAATATGATTCAGCAAGAACTGATTATGGTACTATTAATTATCGTTCTGATATTGCATATGGACCGTTATTTGAAGGATATGGAATTTGTGGTGGTTATACTGATTTAATGCAATTGTTTTTAGAAAGATTAAATATTAAGAGTTATAGAATTTCTAGTGATAATCATATTTGGAATGCTATATATCTTGATAATACATGGTATCATTTAGATGTTACTTGGGATGATCCTGTTGCGACTGATGGGAAGGATTATTTAATATATGATTACTTTATTGTAGATACACAACAGTTATTTAATGCGGATCAAGGTAAAGAACAAAATAAACATATTTTTGATCAAGACATTTATTCAGAATTAAAAGGAGCTTATTAGCTCCTTATTTTATGTAATTTAAAACCTCTTCTACTGTATTATTAAAATTATTTAGGTCTACAGTAATCCATTTAGCTGAAAATTGATGTTTATTAAATGTAAATTGTCTCTTGGCAAAATGCCTAGAGTCTTTTTTTATCTCTTCTATTACTGTATCCAATGACTTGTTTTTAAATAAGTAATCTGAAAATTCTTTATAACCTATGCCACTATTTAAAATCCTTGATTTGGGATAATAATCTTTTAATGATTCAATTTCTTCTAATAAACCATTAGCTAGCATTTTATCTACCCTATTATTTATTCTTTCATAAATTATTTCTCTTGGAGCGGTTAAGGAAATGACCTTTACTGGATATAATAATTTATCTTTATTATTAGTAAAGGGTTCATTATTATTTAATTTATTTAATATTCTTACTAATCTTTGACGATTATTTATATTTGGTAATTCTATATCTTTAAAATTAGGATGACTTTTTATTGTTTCTAATAATTCCTCATTTGATAACTCATTGTATGAATTATAATTATTGTTTTCAATGAATTTATAATCATAAAGAGCTGCTTTAATATAAAGACCTGTTCCGCCAACAATTATTATACGTTTTCCTCGAGATGTTATTTCTTCTATTTTTTTTCTAGCATCTTTTTGATAATCAAAAACTGAATAATCCTCTGTAACATTTTTTATATCAATTAAATGGTGAGGTATTCCTTCTTGTTCTTCTTTGGTTGGTTTAGCACTACCTATATCTAGTCCTTTGTAGATAGCAACACTATCGCCATTTATTATTTCAGCATCTAACTTTTTAGCAAGTTCAATGCTAAGTTTCGTCTTTCCTATGCCAGTTGGACCAATAATTACTATAATATCTTGCATATAATCACCTTTTTTATTAATCTAATGTTCTTTTAAATAACTTTTCAAGTTCATATTTAGTATAAGTTATAATAGTGGGTCTGCCATGTGGACAAGTAAATGGATTATCACAATAACGAATATTTTCTAAAATCCACTCTTCTTCTTCTTTTGAGATATAAGTATTTGCCATAACAGACATTCTACAGGCTGTTGTGGCGGCCATACGCCAAATAAATTGATCAAAATCAAATGAACCTTTTTCAATAATTAAATCTACTATTTTACGGATACAATCTTCAGCATTTTCTTCAGGTATCCAATTAGGATGTGATCTAATAATTAAAGTATTAAAACCAAATTCTTCAGTAGTAAAACCGTACTCTTCAAGAAGAGTTAATCTTTCTTTAGCTAGGATGTATTCATCCGTACGAAGTTCTATTTTTATAGGTACTAATAAATCTATTATTATTGGTTTTTCTTTCATTTTTTTAAGAATTTTTTCATAATTAATTCTCTCAGCAGCGGCATGTTGATCAATTAAATACATACCATCTTCATTTTCGGCAACTATATATGTTAGAAGTACTACTCCTCGAGGAATCATTTTCTTTATTCTAGATACTTTTTCGTCTTCTTGCTCTACTTCAAATGGTAATTCTTCTTTTAATTTTTTAGATTCTTTTTTCTCATAGTTTTTCTTTTCTTCTTGGACTTCAAAATCTAATTTCATCTCTTCATAGTTTTTTTCTTTTGGTTTAATATCATGTTTTTCTTCAGTACTTCTTATTTGCCTATTTACTTCACTAAGAGAATAATTATCACGTACTGATACTTCAGGAATTAATGTTATTTCTTCTAATCTTTTAGTTATTAGTTTTGTTACTAATTCTTTTAAAGTATCAATCTTAGAAAATTTAATATCCATTTTAGTTGGGTGAATATTAATATCTACTAATATTGGATCAACATCAATGTTTAGAACAATTACTGGATAACGGCCTTTATGCATATAGGTGTGATAGCAATCTATAATGCATTTGTTAAGCTCATTATTTTTAATTACTCTGCCATTTACTAAAGTAGTTATAGAATTTCTATTACCTTTATTAACTTCAGGATATGAAATATATCCACTAATGTAATAGTCATCATTTTCGCCACTAATTGGAATCATCTTTTTAGTAATATCTACTCCATATATTTCATAAATTACTTTTAATAAATCGCCATTACCATCAGTTTGCAGAAGCACTTTATCATTATTTATTAGAGTGAATTTAATATTAGGATATGATAAAGCCATTTTATTTAGATATTCAACTGTATAAGCAAGTTCAGTGTATAAGTTTTTTAAATATTTTAGACGAACTGGAGTATTATAAAATAAGTCAGATACAGTGATTGTTGTTCCTTTAGTTAAGTCACATCTTTCAACTTTCATGTCTTTGCCACCGGATATAGTAACTAATGTACCAACTTTTCCATTACTTGTTTTTAATCTGACATTAGAAACACTAGCAATAGATGGTAGTGCTTCACCACGAAAACCAAGGGATTCGATATAGAACAAATCATCAAGATTCTTTAATTTAGACGTAGCATGACGTTCAAAAGCCATTTTGGCATCAACCTCATCCATGCCTATTCCATTATCACTTACTTCTATTTCTTTGACACCAGAGTCAAGCAATTTAATACTTATTTCGTTAGCTCCAGCATCTATTGAATTCTCAACTAATTCTTTAACAACATTCATTGTTTTTTCAACAACTTCTCCAGCTGCTATCTTATTCGCTAAAGCTTCATCCATTACTTGTATTTTACTCATACACTTCACCTAGGAGTATTATAACAAAAAAAAGAGTTTAAAATAAAGTTTTTTAAATCTCTTTTAAATATTCATGTAGTTTTTCTGCTACATCCTTGTTTAATACTTCTTCTAGTTCTTCAATACTTGCTTCTTTTATTCTTTTTAGAGAACCAAATTTTTTTAATAGTTCTTTCTTTCTAACTTCACCTATTCCTGGGGCAAGATCAAGTAAACTAGATAATGCTCCTTTTGCTTTTATATTTCTATGATATGTAATGGCATATCGATGGACTTCTTCTTGAATTCTAGTTAAGAATAAGAATAATTTTGAATCTTTTTCTACTTCTAATAGTTCATAATTTTCAGTCATAATATGATTAGTTTTATGTGCTTTATCTTTTACTAAACCTATTATAGGTATTTTCAAATTTAATGAGTCTAATACTTCTTTACAAACGCTTATTTGAAGTTTTCCACCATCCATTACTATTAAATCTGGTTTATATGATTCTTCCATTATAGTTTTAAAATATCTTCTATAAATTACTTCTTTCATGGCACTTAAATCATCTTTTACTTCGGTAGATATTTTATATTTTCGATATAAATCTTTATTTGGTAAAAAATCATCAAAAACGACCATTCCACCAACATAGAATGTACCAAATAAATGTGAGTTATCAAAAGATTCCATTCGATGTAAAGATTCTAATCCTAAAAGATTTCTTAACTCTTCAATAGCTTTTAATCTTTCATCATTATCTCTTTTTAAAGTTTCTCCTCTTAAATCTAATTGTTCTTTAGCATTTTCTCTGGCTAGTTTCAAAAGACTTTTAATTTTACCTCTTTGCGGTATAAATACTTTTATTTGAAAATATTCTTCTAAAAGATTTTTATCTAATTCTTTAGGAATAACCAATTCTGTTGGCATTAATCCTTTAGCATAAAATTTAACTAAGTATTCAACAACTTCATTTTCAATATCACCAAGTGAAGCAATTATTTCATTATGACGGCCAAATAATAAGCCATCTCTAATGAAGAATATTTCTATTCCTAAATAATTATTATCATAATAGTAATTAACAAGATCAAAATTATAACTCTTATTTAAATCTATTTTTTGTTTCTTTAATGTTATTTTTATATCATCAAGCATCTTTTT
Organism: Bacilli bacterium; assembly: GCA_017433415.1. GTDB lineage: Bacteria > Bacillota_I > Bacilli_A > RF39 > UBA660 > UBA3789. The sequence continues at coordinate 54,576 of JAFRHI010000015.1, read as the reverse complement.
TAATTCAAGAGCTTTTTCATAATTCATATTTTTTGATGCTTTATCCATTTCTTGTTCAATCTTTTTAGAAATAATTGTTGGATCTCCTTTTAAAAATGAAATTATTTCTTTTTTCATTTTATTTATTGTCTCTTCTGGTATTTCTTTTTCACAATAGCCAAGACATTCATGGATATGATAATAAAGACATAACTCTTTTTTTAACTTATCGCATTTTCTTAATGGATATACTCTATTAACAATATTTACTGTTTTCCTAGCAGCATTAACATTAGGATACGGACCATATAAATGGTTTTTATTTTTCTTTCTTTTTACGTTTCTAACTACTTTTAAAGTCGGATATTTATCATTAGTTAATTCAATATAAGGGTATGATTTATCATCTCTAAGTAAAATATTATATTTAGGGTCATATTTTTTTATTAAGGTTATTTCAAGTATTAAACTCTCTAATTCAGATGATGTGACAATATATTCAAAGTCATCAATATCATCTACTAGCATCTTTGTTTTACCTGTTACTGTTCTAGTGAAATAGCTTCTAAGTCTTCTTTGAAGATTTTTAGCTTTTCCAACGTAGATTATAATACCATCTTTATTTTTCATTTGATAACTACCTGGTTTATTTGGTACTAAACTTAATTTTTCTTTAAAATCTTTCATGGTAATCACCCCTTAAAATCTCTTTGATTATATCACATTAAATAAAAAAGAGAAACACTATTGGTATTTCTCCATGGCTTTCATCATTTGATTAATTTGTTTTTGATTTGGTTTCCTACCCATCTGCATCATTAATGCTTTAATCATATCCTCATTGATTGGTGGATTTTTCTTTAAATATTTTTTCATAAAAAGTCTAGCACCAAAGAAGCCAATTACTGCTCCTAGTAGAAGACCAACTAATAATATTAAAATGTCATGTAACATAAATTCATCTCCTTCTTCTTTATTTTACATAAATAATTAGATTTAGACAAGGATTTTTCTATTATATTCATTCAAAAAGAAAAAGTCGACTTTCTTAAATGGGCAGGCAAATAGATCATCTGATTCTTCTTCTAATATTTTAAAGAATGTTGAAAAATTTTGTTCTACTTCAAGTTTCAAATAAGAATTATTAATTGTTAATCTACTTATTTCATTACGATATAAATTATTAATGTAATGAGTATTCTTTCTTTTAGAATAAGGAATATCTTGATGAAATTTTAAAAATATATCTCTATCTAACTTATTTTTATTTAATGGAATTGTTAATTGTTTAAATAGATTGTAGCCATAATCTGCTTCTTCTCTTTCTAAATAGTATATGTTTTTTAAAATATTATATAGAACACTAGGAGTATCCTTATATAGATTTACAAATTCTTTTTTTATTTTAAAGATATAATAAGTTTTCATTTTATCACCAAATCAATAGTAACAAAATGATAAGTCTATTTTTGTTGAAAAAAGAATTACTATTTAAGTAATTCTTCTACTTTTTCTTCTAATGAGTCTACATCAAAGCCATATTTTTTATATACATCTTGATATTTTCCACTAGCTCCAAATTTATCTAAAGTAATTAAATATTTACTATTATAAATAAGTTTATTCCATGAATAACTTGATGATGCTTCTATTACTATTTTTCTTATTTCTACTGGTAATACATCTTCAATATATTCTGGAGTTTGTTTTAAAAATCTCTCTAAGTTTGGCATTGATACAACTCTTAAATCTATACCTTTTGGTTTTAATCTATTAGCAACTTCTATTGCTAAATGTAATTCTTCGCCACTAGATATTAGGATAGCATCTGCTTTTTTTATTGGATCTATTAAGATATAGCCACCTTTTTCTACTTCGTTTGCTTTTGTAACTTCTAATATTTTTGTTTTATTTCTAGCAAGAGAAATTACACTTGGACCATTACTTTTAGCAAAAATTGCTTTATATGCACCTATTGTTTCATTAGCATCTGCGGGACGAAATACTTCTAAATTAGGTAAACTTCTTAAAGCTAATAATTGTTCAACAGGTTGATGAGTTGGTCCATCCTCTCCGACACTTATTGAATCATGACTAAATACATATATATTTTGAAGATTCATCAAAGCAGCCATTCTAATCGCTGGTTTTAGATAATCGGAAAATACTAAGAAGGTTGAGCCATAGGGTCTAAATCCGCAAAGACTAAGTCCATTTAAGATTGCTCCCATAGCATGTTCTCTTACACCAAAGTAAATGTTTTTTCCTAAATAATTATCTGCTTGGAAGTTACAACCATCTTTGATATATGTCTTATTTGAGGCAAACAAGTCAGCAGAACCACCTATGATAAATGGATATAATTTTGACATATAGTTTAAAATCTTTTGTGATGTATCTCTAGTAGCTTCTAAATTATCTTCTGGTGGATCATAAGTAAAACTGTTCATTTGAAGTTTTTTGTCTGGTTCCATAAAATAGCGCAATTCATTTAGAGTTTTATCATCTAAAGAAAGAATTTTTCTGTCAAACTCAGCTGATAAATTTTGACAGCGGTCATTGATGATTTGACGAAATTCCTCACAAGTATTTTGTGATATAGCAAATGGTATATCTCTAATACCTAGAGTTTCTTTAATATTAGATATATCTTCCTTTGATAAAGGTGCGCCATGTACTTTGTTTGTTCCAGCATTTTCTGAGTATTTGCCAATAGTTGTTTTAATTTCTATTAAGGTTGGTTTTTCAGTACTTGTTTTAGCCTCTTCAATAGCTTTTGAAATAAGTTCAAAACTATTACCATCTTCTACACTAATAACATTCCAGCCCTGAGAAATAAAACGCATTGCGATATTTTCATTAAATGTTAAAGAAGTTGGGCCATCTAGGCAAATATTATTTGAATCATATAAAACAATTAATTTGTTTAGTTTCAATGTTCCAGCAAGTGATGCAGCTTCATAAGATATTCCTTCCATTAAGTCTCCATCACCGCATAAGACATAAGTATTAAAGTCAATCAATGGATTTTTACCCTTATTATATTTGGCTCTTAAATTAGCCTCTGCCATAGCAACACCAATAGCTGTTGCTAAACCTTGCCCAAGTGGTCCAGAAGAACAATCGACTCCCGGTGTTATCCCATACTCAGGATGACCTGGTGTTTTTGAATCTATTTGGCGAAAAGCTTTTAAATCATCAAGTGTTAAATCATAACCAGCCATATATAGCGTTGCATATAATAATGCTGAAGCATGTCCTGCAGACAAAATAAAGCGGTCTCTATTAAAATAATTAGGATTTTTGGGGTCTATTCTTAAATGATTAGCATATAAAGCATAGACTATAGGGGCTGCTCCTAAAGCAATTCCAGGGTGACCACTTTTGGCCTCACTAATCATATCAATAGCAAGACATCTAATTTGATCAATTATTTTTGATTGGTTAATTTCTTCTTGAATAAGTTCATTAGGCATATTATCACTCCTATTTGTATTTATTATATCATATTGTTTATTTATGATGGTATTTTATTTTTTTATAGACCTCCATTACTATAGTTATGAAAGAACTTAGAACTACTAATGCCAATAATGAAATCCATGGTAAATGCGTTGTTTTTAGGAATATGGATAAGCCTCTAATTTCTAAAACTGCTATTCCTAATAATACTGATGAAATAACTCCAATTATAAATAATGGATTACTATTTATCTTCAATTTAAATAAACTTGTTTTTTCACTACGACAGTTGAAAGCATGAACATTTTGGATAATAATCATTAAAGCCATAATATAACTACGTGCTAATTTGATATCCATTGAAGATACTTTTATTAAATAATACCAAAGAGCAAATACTAATATACCAATTGTGATTCCAGATATTAGTATTTCTTCTATTAAATTTCTATCAAAAAGATTTTCTTTAGGATTTCTAGGGGGGGCTTTCATTATATCGTCTTCTGCTTTTTCAAATGATAATCCGATATCTTGAATTCCGTCTGTTACAACATTTAGCCACAGAAGTTGAATAGCAACTAAAGGCATAGGTAAATTAAATAGTATTGATAGTAGATAGAACAACACTTCAGCAAGACCACAAGATATTAAGAAGTATGTTATTTTTCGAATATTAGAATAAGCTACTCTTCCTTCTAGAATACCATTTACGATAGATTTAAAATTATCATCCATAACAATCATTTTACTAGCTTCATGAGCAATATCTGTACCACTTCCCATAGCAATACCAATATTAGCAGCTTTTAGCGCTGGAGCATCGTTCGCTCCATCTCCTGTTACAGCAACATACTCACCTGTTCTTTTTAGTGACTCAACTATTTTTAGTTTTTGGATAGGTGTTACTCTTGCAAAAACTTTTTTTGTTTTAACGAAACTATCAAATGAAGCTTTTGTTCCACGAAGTTTTTCCTCTACTTCATTTCCCTCTGTTACTTCACTATATTTATTTGTTAACTTCAAATCTTTAGCAATTTTATAGGCAGTTAAAGGTTGATCTCCAGTTATCATTAAAACGTTAATACCAGCTTTTTCACAGTTCTTAATTGCAGATATTACTTCTTTTCTAATAGGATCAATGAAGCCTACTAGTCCCATAAAACATAATTCTTTAATATCTTTTTCCGTATAAGAATCAATATTAATTTTGCCATTGGCTAAAGCAATAACTCGGTAACCATCTTTTGATAATTCTTCGTTTTGCTCAAAAATTGCTTCTTTATTAAACTCTTTTTTTAGATTAGCGCTATTACAGAATGATAATACTACTTCTGGTGATCCTTTGATTGTGCAATATGTGTCTTTGCCTTTTTTATAAAATACTGCAGAATATTTATTTTCTGATTCATAAGGAATTGTTTCTATTATTTCAATATCATGTGTTTTTATTTTACCTTTTTCGCCTAGAACTAAGAAGGCTAAATCAATGGAATCTCCAATATGTTCATCTTTTGTAAGTTTTGCTTCATTATTAATTACTCCCAGTTCAATTAACTCCCTGGCTTTTTCTAATTTTTCTCCAACGATATTTCCATTTAGTGAATATCCAGAGCCAGTTATTATATATTCTAAGTTGTTTGGTAAAACAATTTTTTTAGCAGTTTGTTCATTTACTGTTAGCGTTCCTGTTTTATCAGTTGCGATTGTTGTACAACTACCAAGAGCTTCAACTGAATATAGTTTTTTTACAACAACTTTTTTACTGGCCATTTTGTTTGAAGCAATTGTTAAAGCCATAGTTAAAGCAAGTGGTAATCCTTCTGGCATAGCTGATACAGCTAATGCTATTACTGAAACTAAGACCTCTTCTAGTGGCATGCCATGTTTTATTAAAATTATGGCAATTATTATAGCTAATATTCCAATTAAAACACTTATTTGCTTAGAAAATTTTTCTACCCTTATAGTTAAAGGTGATTTTTCTTCTTCTGTGTTATTTAATGTATCAGCAATATGTCCTATCTCGGTATTTAATCCTGTGCCTACAACGATTGCTTCTGCCCTTCCAGTTATAACATTGGTTCCAGCAAATAACATATTTATTCTTGATGAAATACCTAGATTTTTATTAGCTAATTTTTTGGAGTTTTTTTCCACATTAACACTTTCACCTGTTAATATTGACTCATCTACTGTTAAATTATGAGAATTAACTATTCTTAGATCAGCTGGTACTTTATCACCAGATGTAATATGAACATAATCACCCACAACCAATTCTTTGGCATCTATTTCTACTTCTTTTCCATCTCTTTCAACGATAACTGTTTCTGGTACTAATTTTGATAAAGATTCAACTGTTTTATTAGCTTTATTTTCTTGAATTGTTCCTATAATAAGATCAACTAAAACTATTAAGAAAATTGCTATTGCATCAACTGTTTCTCCTACTAATAAAGAAGCAATAATTGCAATTATTAATAATAAAACAATTGGATCTAATAATTCATTAATAAAAACCTTTAAAATACTATCAGTTTCTTTTACCGGAAGAGCGTTTTCTCCATCTCTTTGAATTCTTTTTTCTACTTCTTTAGAAGATAGTCCGACTTCATCTGTTCTAAATTTTTGATATATTTCTTCAAGAGACATAGCATAGTATCTATTTTCTTTCATCCAAATCACCTATTCTTATATATTATACCATTTATAAGTATGACTCTCAAAAGAAAAAGAAGATATCTATCTTCCTTTACACTACCTTAAATCGAAATTCTTGGGATTAGTTACTGTTTCTTTTGTAAGAACTAATCTCTTATGTCCTTTTTCTTCATCATCTAATAAAGCTTTTTCAGCTTCATCTAAAACACTTTTTAATTTGTTGTTAACATTTCTCATTCCTTGAGTATCTGTTGGGATGCTATCTAAAATTTCTTCAACAAAATCTTCTGTAGCAATCAATTCTAAACCAAATTGCCTTTTATAGCGAGCTTTTTTCTTGGCAAATTCACTTGATTTTGCATATAGGAGAATATTTTTTCTGGTTTCTCTGGATAATTCTTTATAGAATAATATTTTACTTATTCTAGATAATTCTTCATCACTAAAATAATTATTTTTAATAATACTTTTGCGTAATTCTTCTTCTGTTTTTAATATTACCTTATGCTCTAAGTTGCTACTAAAGCCAATTGTTGTAGTTATTCCATTAACTTTATCAAATACGCCAGCGTAAACTTTTATCGCCATTGCTGAATTGAAATCGAAATAGAAACGATCATTGTTTATTGGAAATGTTCCACCAGCAGTAAATGTCAATAAAATATTCTTTATAGCTGTTTTTATTTCTAATTCAGAGTCATTTAACTTGTCAAATTCATCTAAAAAGATACAACCTCTTTCAGCTCTTTCTAAATCACAATTTGCCTGTTCATATAATCCTACTATGACATCTTCAATACTTGTACCTTTAATACCTTGAGGAACTAAATTGGATGCATTAGTTTCAAAAAAAGGAATATTTAAATATCGGCAGGCAACACGTACTGTTTCCGTTTTTCCGGTTCCAGTTGGTCCTACTAAAAGAATTGACTCTACTGGCTCGCCATCGATTGCAGTATAATTCATATACATTCTTTGAGCAAAAGTATCTATTTCTTTATCATGACCAAATATTTCTTCTTTAATAGCTTTCTTTAAGCCAGAATAGGTAATATCTCTAGTTGTTTCTAATTGTTTTTTTAAAGTGCTTATTCCTATTTCTTTAGCCATGTCAGATACTTTTTTTGTGGTTTCAACACCAATTACTTTACCATTTTCTAGTGATACTTTAGTTACACCATCTCTTTTTTGCATATCTTTAAATTTACTAATAAATTTTTGATAACGCTTTAATAATTCTATTAATTCTTCTCTAGAATCTGCATTTAATAATTCATTAAGTGCTTCATTATTTAAGGCAATTGTTGGTTCTCCGTTGTTTAGAGAACAAGATATAACGGTATCTCTTGATAAAAGAGGAGCAATATTTATTTCACTTTTTCTGAAATAATCACTATCATTTTCTGTTACAATTATAAGAATTAAATCTTTATATTCACTATAAAAATAGTTTTCTAAAAAAGAAAGATCATCATCTTGATAGTCATATAGTTTTCTTAAATCATCTTCTGAATAAACATTTCCTACTATTTCTAAATCAGTTAAACTATGCTTATCAACAAGGATTGGTAAGATATCACTATCTGTTATAAACTGACTATCAATATATGATATTTCCCCTTTTATAAGTCCAATTGGATATAATTCATAAAGATTATCTCGTATATTTGAGACATAATATCTTATACCATAATCATATTCTTTCTTAGTTGTTTCCATTGAAATCACCTAGTTACTTATTATAACTTACAAATAAAATTAAGCCAATAAAAAGTTTGTCATAAAGACAAACTTATAAGTATTAATTATTTTGTTGTTTCTTGAAATACTTAATTGTTAGGAAGCCAACTATTACTAGTGAAGATATTAACATTATTATTGATAAAAGGGCTCCTGTTTTTGGACTGTTAAAAATTGGGATAACGTTACTAGAATTTTTTTCTTCAACTGTTACTGTTACTGGCATTGATTTTAATTCTGTAGTTTCATCACTTGTTATACTAGAACGCATTTGAATAGTACTAATATCAGCGATATCGTTGTTTACTGTGACATCATATGTTAATTCTTCACTTGCATTTGGATCTAATTCAGAAACTGTCCAAGTAATTGTTTTTGTTATTTTGTTATAAGTAGCATTTCCACTAGCTGATCCTTCTACATATGTTAATTCCTTTGGTATTACTGATGTTATAACATTACTATGAGAAGTATCAACACCTTGATTAGCGACAACTACTTTATATTTTAATTTATCTCCTTTTTTAGCAGCAACTACAGAGGTATCCTCAATATAATTTTCTATTTTTAAATCTACGCCACTTATACTGTTTACTATTACATTTGCGGAATTACATACTGGTTGCATTGAACAGTTATAATAATAGCCCCATTCTTCATCATATTCACATATTTCTTCTTCATGACAAATATTAGTTTCTACTTTTGGCAACTCTACTTTATATTCGTTTTTAAAACTAGTTAATTCTTCTTCTGTTAATTTATACATTTCAGAATAATCATAGTCTGGATCATATCTGTAATAACCGTAGTCTTCTGAAGTTTCATCTGGTTCAAATGATCTTTTTAATTGATTATTTGATTCTGAAAATATGATTTTACCAGAAATTAATACTACATATTTTTCAGCTTTCTTATACCCTGGTGGAGATTTTGTTTCTTCAACTATCATTGGATAAACTATATTTATATATGGTGTGCAGTGACTAGCACCACGTTCTGCAAGCTTTTCAATTATTTCTTGACCTTTTGTTTTAGATACTATTCTTCCTTGGACTGATCCTCCAGTCCCCAAACAAGAATAATCAGGAAATTCTTCTTCTAATTTTTCATATGTTGTTATGGAATAAAATTGTTCTAATATCAATTCTTCTATCACATCATAAGCATCATCAACATTAATAGTTGTTTGGGCAAGTTTTTCAACTTGGACATCAGAGTCAGCAGATGACACGTTACGTATACCACAACTACAGGTTATTTTTTTAACAGCTATATAATGGTAAGTATTTCTTTTACTATAATTAATTTGTATTTGATTATTGATATCTTTAAGCGAAAATGTTGCATCTTGTTGTGGTGTATTACCTTCATACTGTTTTAAAATACTATCTTCTAAAACTATTTTCTCATCAACAGTTTTGTATTCGTTAGTTCCATAACATGACCGTGAACAGTCTATTTCATATGAATTAGGGTCAGAATGAGCATAGACTTTATTAGTAATGAAAAAAAGCATAAGAACAATTATTGTATACAATATATATTTCTTTTTCATAATTTCTCCCGAATTTTCTTTATATTATTTAATTTAATTATACTAAGTAAGCTTATTATTTGCAAGCAAATCGTTTGATTGTTATCATACAAAATAAAAAGTTTGTTATTTAACAAACTTTCTACATACCTATTGGTTTCTTTTTAAAATATCTAATTGTTAAAATAGCTACTATTACTAGTGAAGATATTAACATTATTATTGATAGAAGGGCTCCTGTTTTTGGACTATCAAAAATTGGGATGACATTACTAGAATTCTTTTCTTCAACTGTTACTGTGACAGGAGTAGATTGTATTTCTGTAATTTCATCACTTGCGATACTAGAACGCATTTGAATAGTATTGATATCAGCTATATCATTATTTACTGTGACATTATATGTTAATTCTTTACGAGTGTTTGGATATAATTCGGAAACTAGCCAAGTAATTGTTTTGGTGGTTTTGCTATAGACACCACCTCCACTGGCAGAACCTGTTACATATGTTAATTCATCTGGTATGACTGATGTTATAACATTACTATGTGAAATATCTCCACCTTGATTTGTTACTACTACTTTATATTTTAATTTGTCTCCTTTTTTAGCTGTTACTATAGAAGTATCTTCAATATAATTATCTATTTTTAAATCTACTCTGCTTTTATTGTTTACTATTGTGTTGGCATTATTACATACTGTGTGTGTTGGACAACTATCATAGTCATCATCATATAAATAACAATTATCATCTTTTTCTTCATGACAAATATCTGTTGCAACTGTTGGTAGATTTACTTTATATCTATTCATAAACTTTGTCCGTTCAGATGAGGTTAATTTATACATTTTAGAATAGTCATAAAACTGATCATATCTATAATAACCATAACTTTCATCAGTATTAAAGACTTCAAATTCTTTGATATATGATGAAGAACTCATAGAGTATTTAAAACTTATTACACCAAAAATTAAAACTACATATTTATCAGCTTTCTTATATCCTGGTGGTGATGTTATTTCTTCAACTATCATTGGATAAACTATACTTTTATAATAGTATCTACAGGATGGTGTTGGAACAGCAGCAAGAGGTTTTACAATATTATTTGTTGAGTCTTTATCAATACTAACTCTGCTATTACTACAATATATTTCTGGAATACCATTTTCTATTTGACTACTGCTATTAAAATTAGAAAATTGATTTAAAATTAATTCTTCTATTTTGTCATAGGCTTCTGTTTCGGATACTATGTTTGTTTGAGCTAATTTTTCAACTTTTACATCACTTCCATTATAAGCAGAAGGAGCAATAGGACAATAGCATTTGGTCGCCTTTATGGACAAATTATAATAATCACCAATTTTATTATAATTTACATGTAACTTATCATTTATATCTCTTAATGTAAAAACTGCTTCTGTTTGATTAGCATTATCTTCATATTGCTTCAAAATCGTATCTTCTAAAACTCTTGTTTCACTAATTTCTGGACTACCCCAATCGCAGGTTATTGTGCAATCTTCTTGATTAATAGCATAGACTTTGTTTGGAGAAAAAAACAATGCAACAGAAACAATTATATACAATAGGATCTTTTTTTTCATAATTCCTCCTCAAATTATTTGCATACAATTCAACTTAATTATACTAGTTTCAATTGCCGTTTGCAAGCAAATGTTTTTTTGTACACTTGGAGATCACACGTAAAAAAAACTGCTAATTTTAGCAGTTATCTATCCTAGTTTATCTCCATTTTCTACTTCTTTATCGGGCTTAATTAATACTACTCCATCTTTACTATATGTTCCTAGTACTAAAACTTCCGACATAAAGTCAGCAATTTGTCTAGGTGGAAAATTAACAACACCAAGTACTTGTTTACCTATTAATTCTTCTGGCTTATATACATCTGTTATTTGAGCAGAAGTTTTTTTAAGACCTGTTTCCTTACCAAAATCAACTTTTAATTGGTAAGCTGGTCTTTTAGCTTTTTCAAAGACTTTTGCGTCTACTATAGTACCTACGCGAATATCTAATTTTAAAAAATCATCAATTGTAGCCATTTGTTTCACCTCTCATTTTTCTAATGCCTTTACCTTGTTTTTATCTGTATTATCATCAACAATATAGTATTTAATCTTTGAATCTTCTTGTAATCGCAAAGATATTTCATCTAATTCTAAAAATGCATATTTATATTCTTCTATTATTGATTTTCCAGATAAAAATTTATGAATAAAGTCTTCATCTAAATCTTTTACTTTAATCTTATACGGTTGTTGAGCTATTGTATTGTGATTTATATCCATTATATTAATATAAGTTGAAAAATCAATTAATGAATTTATTTTCTTTCCAGTTTCTAAATCAGTGTAAGTTATTAAATTAAAGGCATGTTCTGAGCCACCTTTTCCATCGGTATCTACTAAACCAATTGCAATATATGAATCAATATTAAAAAAAGATAAGATATTTTGCGCTAAAACACTATTCTCCGTGCAAAGAGCATTACCTTGGCCTTTAAACATCTTATTACTATGTTCTTTGATAGGTTCATAATAAGACGTTTTTGTTTTAGAGATTAATTTAAACATCTTTTCTCTATCTACAAAGTCAATCTTTTTAAACTCACTTTGGGCAAAATAGAGCTTTAAAAAACACAAGATACAATCAAACAGTTCATTTTCAGTGTCTATTTCCTGATCTTTTATAAATTTAACAAAATCTGTTATATAGCTTGTATCATCTAGATAGTAATATAGTCCAGCATTTATATAGTCACTACCATTCCATATAAAACCAAAAATAATTTTAGTACCTAGTGGTATGTACCCATTATATAAACATTTTGTTTCTAATATTAAATAGTCACTTTCACGTAAATATAAAAATGATGGGTTACAGTCAGCTTGATATCCTAGTGATTGTCCTCGACAGTCTTTATAATATTCTTCTAGTAATTGAATTCTTTTATGACAATATTCTTCTACTTCTGAATCTGAAAGACTTTGTATTTCTCGTAAAACTTCCATTTTATCCCCCTAATAATTATATTGCTTCAGTTTTACCCCTTGTTTCAGTAGAAATCCAATTTAAGAATTCATTTGATCCATTCTCTATTTCATAAGCTACTATTTCTGGTAAGTCATAAGAATGGTTTTTCTTTATTACTTGTTCTACTTCCTTATATAATTCTTTTTTTGTTTTCATTTGTAATAAGTATTCATTATCATTTACTATTTTTCCATTCCACCAATAGGAACTTTTAATTTTACTTATTTGACAGCAACTTATTAATCTATCTTCTAGTAATATTCTAGCTAGTTTATTAGCTTCTTTTTCTGAGTTGGTTGCGGTTGTGATTAATAGATATTTTTTCATATTATTCAGCCCTTTTACAAACATCTATCCATTTGATGTGATCAGTTATTTCAGCTAATTTATCTACTGTCAATTTTATAGCACTATTAGAACTACCACAGGCTGGATAAACAATTTCATTATCTTTTAATGATTCGTCAAGGTAGATATCTACACCTTCATTAACACCAAATGGACATACTCCACCTACGGCATGACCAATTAATTCTTCAACATCATCGAAAGCTAGCATTTTTGCTTTTGTGTGAAATTCTTGTTTATATTTACTATTATCTATTTTAGCTGCGCCAGCAACAACAATAACAATTGGTTTATCACCTACCATAAATGATAGCGTTTTAGCAATTGCATTTTCTTCACAACCAATTGCTTCAGCTGCTTCTTTTACTGTTGCGGATGATACTGGAAACTCTAAAATATCTTTATCTAATTTATATTTTTTTAAATATTCTTTTGCTTTATCTAATGACATAAATCCTCCTATTACCTTTTTCATAATACCATAAAGTGTTTCTTTTAACAATCAACTTATCATTTTTTCTAATACTTTATAAGTTTCAGTTTCTAGTTCTTCTGGCTCTTCTCTAATTATTTTATGGGCATTTCTTACTTTGTTTCTAATTACAGGATTTGATAAATCTATAAATGCATATTCAATATTTCTTTCCTTTAGAGTTTTTAAAAATGGTGGTTCAAACCAACCAATTATTACCCATAAGACATCATTATAACCATCTGGGAAAAAGCCCCAACCATCCGTTATAACTATTTTATTTTCAGCATTAGGAGAGAAAGCTGCAGCCATAGCTTCAAAATCAGTTCCTCCACGTCCTACTATTCTTACTTTATCGATATCACTGTCACTATAGATATTTTGAAAACCACTAAATTTAGTATCACAAAAACCCATTTTTACTTCACCGGTATTTAAAATATTTTTAACTTCACGAAGTACTGTTTTTAATGTATCAATATCCATTGATCCGCTACTATCAATAACTATTTCACTTTCTGTTTCATCTGGCTCAGCACTACTATATTGTTTTTGTAAAACTCCGTCGGGGTCTATTTCATAATATAGAACTCTCTTTTCTCCTGATGAAGTAGTTAACTTTAAATATTTTCTCCAGTCTACTAAATCTCTTTGAAATCCGACTTCCATTTCACTTAATTCCTGTCCTAAAGAATATAATTCAGGATTAAATCCAGGGTTATCAGAATAAGCTTTTTCTCTTAATTCATTTTCGGCATCTTTTACTATCTCATCACGAAGATCTTTATTAGCTTCCATTATTGAATTAATCTCCTCTTTAATTTTTTGATTACTTAGAGATGTGTCATTTGCTTGTGTTTTTGGATTATCATTCATTGGAATCATTGGTGTTCCTTTTGAAAAATCAATTTCTATTTCATTACCATTTTGATCTGTTATTTTACCTTTTAAAGTTTTTAAATCAACATGAAATGTAAATTGTCGCATATAGTCAGCAATTTCTGCTTTTAGCTGATAATATTTTTCATAAAGTTCTTCAACAGAATAATCTAGAGCATCCGGTATATTAACAGCCCCAGCAGGAATAGGTAGGCCATCTCTTGCTAAAAACTGATTTATTATGGCATCTTCAACCCAATTTAGAACCGCTTTATCTTTACCTGCATTACGGAAAATATGAGCTAACACTATATGGAGTATTTCATGGCAAAAAATGAATAATCTTTCTTCTGATGTAAAATCTCTCCAAAAGGAATCTTTATAATAAAAAGTTTTTCCATCTGTAAAAGCTGGAGCTGGAACTGGTAATGTTGTATATTCATAATTAATAGAAACTATTGTAGGTGCAAACAGTGGATAACGGTATGTTGCTCTTGTGGCAATTTTTTTAATGTCTTCTTTCATTTTGTAATCCTTTTTTGAACAGCTTTTTCTTCAGTATACAAACGCATAACTCTTTCAGGATTATTTTTAGACCATTCATAGTCAAAGACACTTAAGTATTCTTTATCAAGATTTCTTAAAAAATCTCTTACTATATCAACATGTTCATCATCAACTGAAGTTAAATATATTATTTGAGCCCAACGATCATCAGCGTTGGTAGATATTTGCTTTGGATCAGCATTACCCATAATTATATCTTCTACTGATATCAGTGATAATTGAGAAAATTTTATAAAATCTTGGGTTAATTCTTTGCCTACAAAAGCTCTAAGTACTTGAGGATTCCCACATTCATATAGGGCTTGTGATGCTAATGCCCATTTTCTAGGATCAGCATTTGGAGTTTTTCCATTATATGGAGTACGTAAAACAGTATTACCTCTAATTTTTATATATTCAATTATAGCTGGATGAATTTCTTCTGGTTTCTTTTTAGCGCTATATAATAGTTCTTTATTATTTTTTTTCCTATCAAGTGCCCAATGAATCCAGCTTTCAGAATCGGTATCTATATAGACATGAGCAAATCTTCCAAATAGTGGTTCGCTTAATGGAGATGCAGATTTTGATTCATCACTTTCATTACCAGCTGCACAAACAACGGCATTTTTTGGTAAGTGAAGACGAAAGCCACTATTTGTTAAAGTTTTAGCTAGAGTAACTTCAAAAGCTACTTTTTGAATATCACTTTTAGCATTAGTTAACTCTTCAAGAAAAAGGATATGAATTTTATTTGGCTTTTCTGCACATTTTTTGCATAAACTTTTATACCAATATGGTTCATATAATTTTAATTCTTGAGAATTATAATCTTTAGCAATAATACCAGTAAAACCATCTGCTGATGTACAACCAAAATCAATTAATTCTAAATCTCTATCTAAAGTTAACATTCTTTCAGTTTTTCCAGTACCTGTCTTTCCGTGAAGAAATACAGCTATATTACAATTAATACATATTTCGATTATTTCTTCTTCTGTTAAAGGTTTAAAATCAAAGCCATAACGATTTTTATATTCAGATTTTATTTCTTTAAATGTAGTTTGATCAATTTCTTTTAATAATTCATTGTTTAAATCACGTAAGAAATCGCCATTTAAATCACGATATATTTGACTATTTTCATATTTACTTTTATGACTATCATAAATACTACAACTTATGATATCATCAGAATAAATTAAGCCTTTATCTTCATCCAATGTAAAACTAATTGGTTCAATGCGAAGGTAGTATTCTTTATCAGGATCAATAACTTCACCATTAGTTAAATATTTATTCGCCTCTTTTGTTTTAGGATGCATACGGATAAACTTAGTTCCAAAGATTTCATATTCATTGTACTTTTGCCCAGCTATATCGTGGATTTTACCAGTTCTTAATATAACGTCACTATTAGTTTCTAAAAGTTTAGCAATTGTTTCTCCAGCTAAATCGCCAATAACTGTTTGTGGATATTCTAAATTTAAGGCTGCGATATTTTCGGCAACTGTTTTTTCAGGGTCTAGTCCTTCTATTTCACTAAGTGCTATGGCGATTCTAACTCCAGATTTTGCATCTGAGCGATAAGCAACTTTAAAACTACTACTCATAACATAATACATTTCACCTTTACTTTTTTTGTTGTCAGTTGCTTGGCATCTATACCAATAATCACCGATACCTGCAGAATTATAATTAACTCCTAATAAACGAGCAAGATCAGTTGCTTTACTTTCTGTACCTTTTTCTTGAATACTTTTTAATTTTCTCTCTCCTCTTAAATGTTTTTCATCTAAAAGATCTATTTTATTGATATGCATGATATTCCCCCTAAATAAGTATTTAATATAATATCATAATTATTCAATAAAATAAATATTTTATTGCACAATAAAAAGGAAACTTCTTTCCTTTATTTCATTATTTTAACATATTCTATGCCTTGTTCTTTTTGTGGTGTACGACTAAGATCTTCTAAATCTAAAAACAAGTCATAGGGAAGTGCTTGACAGCTTCCATCTACATATCCTAAATTGTGTTTTGTCCAACCAAATAATTCCTTGTTATTTAATAACCACTCATCATCTAATATTAAGTTTTCAAAAATATCTATTAAATCACATCTTGTTAATTCTTTACCATATCCAAGATATTTTAGTAATTTTTCTAATTTAAAAGGATTTTCAACAAATACCCCTATATAATCCTCATTAGATGTTTTTTCTTTTATTTGATATTTTTTAGGTGGATCTGATAATAAATCATCAGCAAAATCAAATTCATCTATTTTAAATAGTACTGGATAACTTACTCTACTACCTTTTATTAATCTACCAGCATATAATTTTTTTCTTTCTACAATATAATCAACCATTTATTTCATCTCCTTATTATAAGTATATATTAATTCAGATATGATGTAAACTTAGTTGACACTTTAATACAAAAAAAACAATCATTTAGATTGTATTTTGGTGTTCAGGAGGGGACTCGAACCCCTATCAATTCCGTCGGAGGGAATTATTTTATCCAGTTACACTACCCGAACAAATAAGAAGTTATTCAACTTCTTCGCATGTTGCCCCTACTTTTTTAGCAAGTTCTAACCATTTAGACAATTTAGGGACTTTATCATCAAAAATATTATCTTCTGCACCTTCAATAGCAATTAATTCATCAATATCTATTTTATCATAATTAATATTTACTGTTGAAGTTACTGTTGTTTCAGTTCTAACAACTTCTGCTTCATAGTTGTCTAATCCTTTGTAATGCTCATGAATACTTCTATAGGCATTTTCATATTTATCTAGTGTTTCGTTACTTGTAGAAAGCACCTTTTCTGTAGCTTGAAGCAAATTCAAAGTATCACCTGTATAATAAACTTCATATTCTAAATCAGCAGTTACACCACTACCTGCAGTTGCATTTCTAACACAATGTTTATGTCCCATTTTATTAGTATTTATTTTTTCACCACTTATTTCTACTTTTTCTTTACTACTACATCCACAAACTAGGAATAGGATAACTAAAGCTATTAATACTTTATTTTTCATCTTTTTCCTCCAGTTTTTGCATTATTTTCTCTTGATTTTTAATAAGCACTTCTATTTGATCATGTAATGCTTCAAGAATTATTTCACTTTTTAAATCAGTTCGATAATCATTTTGATTTCGTAAACTATCTTTAGCTGCTTGACGATTTTGACTCATCATGATTATTGGTGCTTGAAGAGCAGCTATACATGATAAAACAAGATTTAATAAAATAAATGGAAAGGGATCCATAGCACTTTCATCTGTCAAAATAATGGCATTTAGGACAACCCAAGCTACTAAAAATAATGTAAATCCTAAAATAAATCCCCAAGAACCAGCTATTTCACTAACTCTATCAGCAACTCTATCACCAAATGTCATTTTAGCTTCTTCTTGCTTGTCTACATCAATACTAATTGGCTGATCAATTAATAAATCAATCAATTCTTTTTCATCTTTAGAATTAAGTTCACTATTTCTTAAAAGCATCTGAACTATTTCTTTTTTTGTTTTTGTCTTTTCCATAATATCACCACTAAAATTATATCACATATTTATTTATTTAAAAATTTATTTATAGCATTATAAACATCATTTTCTGTTTCTTTATCAGGATTTTTTAAAAACCCGTGTGAAGCAAAAACTATTTCAACTAATTCTACATTGGAATGTTTATTTGAATATTCTTTAATTGTACTATTTAGAGGATCTACATTACCGACAATGATTAAAGTTTTTGGTATGTCGCCAGTGTAATTTAACATTTCAGAATGTTGTTGATTTTCTTTGGATAATTTTTTAAAATATTCCTCTATATCCAACAATAATCTTGGATTAAACATTTCATGTTCAGAAGGAACTGATACTTTTTTTGTACTTAAAACTGGATAGAAAAGGATTTCTATAGGAATACTTATTTCATTACTATTTAAGTAATTAATACCATTAATTATATTACACCCAGTTGAATCTCCAGCTAATACTATACTAATATTTTCATCTGTATCATTTAATTCATTATAAATATGTTTAACTGTTTTATAAATTTCTGAATATGTTTTTTCATAATCTTTTTTTAAATTATAATCGATTGCCATAATAATACTATCTGTCTTTATAGCTAACTTACTACAAATACTTGGATATTTGTTTTCACAATCAGTTATTTTACTATCACCATGAATATATATAAATACTGTATTTATATTACTTATTTTTTTAGGATAATAGACATATACTGGTAATAAATCTTCTTTTATTATTATCTTATATTCACTTATGTTTTTCTTTGAAATTGTTGGGTGTAATAATTCTTTTACACTTCTATATAAGCGATAATTTATATCTTTATCAAATTCATTTTTTGCCATAACATCACCACTTTAATGATAGCACAAAAAAAGAAGCTATAAATAGTTAGCTTCTCAATTTTACACTATTTACCACTATTATTTAGATTTTCTTTTAGAAGATTGGTAATCTCTTTTCGTAGTTGGGCATTGGCTTTTTCTTTATTTTCTTCTACATTAAATGGTTTACCTATTCTTATAGTTAAATCCTTACTTCTAAATTTATAATTACCTGTTACAGCGACGGGTATTATCTTACTATTTGTTTCATAGGCTAGTTTTATAGTTCCTCGTTTAAGTGGTAATAATAAATTATCATAATAATCATTATCTGATATTTTCTGTTCTTTGACTAGTTCTTTTAGAAATAAATCTACTTTAGTAATATTATTTTTTAATTCGTCTTTTGTTATTATTTCTTTACTATATAATTCTTCTAGATAATTTATTTGAGACAATTTAATTGTCTTGGCTTTTTTTAAAAATTCTGAATAATTAGTATCTGATAAATACTTTTCAAATAACTCTTTTATTTTTTCTTCTTTTAAATTATTTCTTGTTCCTTCAGGAAATATTCCTAGACATTGGTTTTCAAGCAAAAGGTATTTTGCTGTATTTATTGCTTCATCATCTTGATGATCTCTTTTAACACAAATACATCCAACTCCTTTAAAAAACCAAGAAAAAGGTCCTTCAAAATATTCTTTTTTGGCCATATAACGGATGTATCTTTTGGTTTTAATAATAAGATTACATTGATCTAATATATGGATATGATTGCTTGCAATTATACACTTTCCAGAATCAGGAATGTTTTCTGAACCAATTATTGTCGGATTATACCATAATTTATATATCCAACTTAACAAGGCACGAAATATAGTGTAAACAGGAAGTCTATTTTTCATATTTTTTACCTCCACTAATTAGTTTATCTTTTACTATTTCCATTATTCTATTATTCTCTTTTTCCAAATCAGAGCTTATACTTAGGGGTTTTAAAAATTCAATTTTTATTGTTCTCCTAAATAATTTATATTCACCAGTTATTATAAATAGAACTAATGGAGCGTTAGTCTTATTAGATGCTTTTACAGCGCCAAATTTGAATGGCATAATAACATCTTTAGTCCTATTAATTGTCCCTTCTGGAAATATACCAATACATAAATCTTTACTTAAAAATTCATATGTTTTATGTAAAGCGTCTTGGTCATGAATTTTACGATTAACTGGAATGCATCCCATTGCTTTAATTATTGGTTTTGTTACACCATGAAACAATTCATCTTTAGTTAAAAAATGAATTTGACGTTTAGTTATTCCTACTAACATTACGGGATCTAGCCACTTAGTATGATTTCCGGCTAAAACTACTCTTCCTGTTTTAGGAATGTTTTCTATTCCTATTACGGTTGGCCGATAAAAAAATTTAATATATAAAGTTACTAATGGTCTTATTATTTTATAAAAAATTGTATCTTTTATCTTCATAATATCACCAGTTTTATTATAACTCTTTTTATATTATAACTAAATAAAAATTTTTTAACTTTACTAATATATTGTAATAGTAATTTTTTTGTTTCCACAATTGATTTTTTGTTCAATTATTGTTTTTTTTATTTCAATCATTAGATAATCGATTGATGTTATTATTTTATTGGAAAATATAGAATATAAATATTCTTTTATTAATAATAGTTTTGGATCATTTATTAAAATTGACTTAGTTTTTTCTATTTTTATTTGTTTAAGTATTTTTTCAATTTTTTTAATATTGCCCTTAACAACTTCATTAATTAAATCATTATTATCCAAAAGAAATAATTCTTTTTTATTAATAACTGGTATTGGTAGTAATACTATTTCTTTATGAATTTTGCGTAATTTAGATATTATACTGTTTGCTGGTACAATAATTATTTTACAGCCCTGAGCTTTTAGCTTTTCAATTGCTTGATTTATTTTTTCTATATTGCAAATATAAATATTGCATTTTGGATATATTTTTCTTATTTCTTCAGTTATGATAAACGATTCTAATGGATTATTTACTATACCAATCACAGTATCACTCCTTCTAAATTGAATTTATTATAGCATGCAGTAAAAAAAAATACTACTTAACAATAGTTTGTAGCATTTCTTTTACTCTTTCGATAATTATTTTTTTATTTTCTTTGCGACTAGGTTTATTGACTCTTATTTCATCATGATAAAATTTTTCATTGTCATTATCATAAATACTTATAAAAACAATATTATTTTCTCCATGAGGATTTGCTGGGTCTATTCTATTTAATTTACCAGTTATACCTACTCCATAATTACTATTAGTATATTTAGATATTTTTAAGCTCATTTCATCAGCTGTTTCAATACTATAGACACTATATTTTTCTATTATTTCTTTGGATACTCCCATCTTTATCTTAAACTCATTAGAGTATGTAATAGCACTAAACTTATAAACTTCACTAGCACCTTCGATATTTGTTATTTCATTTGCCAAACCACCACCAAGACATGATTCCATAGTCGAGATGGTTTTATTTAATTCTTGTAATTTTTTTATAAGTTGTTGCATATTTTCTCCTTATATATCTAATTGTAATTGTTTTTCTTCTTCTTCTTTTTTCTTTTTTATTTTATTTATGATTTTCTTTTTACCATTCCAAAGTTCTTCTATATCTCCATGTTTATTAAATGTGTTTATAATTTTAGCAAGGTATCTTGAACAATCAACATCTTGATACCATTCTTTTTCTTTTATTTCTTCTGGTACATAGGTTAAATTTGTTGAATAAATTTTATGGAATAGTTTGTTCTCATATGCTTCATTAAAGTTATCTATTCCTTCTGTAAATAAAGAGAATGTTGCGATTAAATAAATTTTACCAACGCCTTTTTCTTTCAAAGACTTGGCAACTTCTAGAATTGAGCCACCGCTTGCGATCATATCATCAACAATCATTACATCTTTTCCTTCGGGGTTAGCACCCATGTACATGTGTTCAACAATAGGATTTTTACCATTTACTACTTTACTTAGGTCACGTCTTTTATAGAATACTCCGACATCAACACCTAACATATCTGCATAATATCTAGCTCTTTCCATTGCCCCCATATCTGGTGAAATTACTAATAGGTCTTTTATTTCTTCTTTATCAATTATTTCTTCTAATATTCTATGTGTTGGATAAAAATTTTCAAATTGAAGTCTAGGAATTGCATTACAAATACTAGGGTCATGTGCATCAAAGGTGATGATATTCTTAACACCCATACTTTCTAATTCTTGAAGAGAAATTGCACAATCTAGTGACTCATTTCCTCTCCTTTTATGCTGACGTGATTCATACAAAAGAGGCATAACAACATTTATTTTAGCCGCATGTCCACTAATAGCCCCTATAGATCTTTTAATGTCTTCAAAGTGTTCATCAGGAGCCATATGATGATCTCTTCCATGATAATTATATGTTATGTCATAATTACCAACATCACTTAGAATATATAAATCTGTATTATTAACATTTTCATTAATTCTAACTTTTCCTTCTCCATTACTAAAGCGATCTGGTTTAAAATCAATTAGGAAATTTTCCTCTGTTTTATTTAACTTCTTTAATTCTTTGTCAACTTTTTCTCCTAATTCATAACAATTAGGCATGACTAACAACTTCAACTTGCGACCATTCATAAACTCACTCCTTTTTAACCTACATTACTACTATAACATTAATTAGACAATTTTAGATAAAATATTTTTCTATTTTACATAAATCTTTTTATTTCAAAATAAATATACTTTTATCCTTAGAAAAAAGTATATTTATTTCGTTAATTTTTTAATTTCCGTATTTTATTTTTAGATTTTATATGATTACCTATAATATCTGATACATCTAAAATAGTTATAAAGGCACTTTTATCCATTTCTTCGACAATGTGTTTTAATTCATATATTTCAATTCTTGTCAAAACACAGTAAAGTACTTCTTTTTCTCCACTGATTAAGCCCTTTCCTTTAATTGTAGTGGTGGTTCTACCTAGCCGTTTATATATTTCAGAAGATAAAGACGTTCCTTTTTCAGTTATTATCATGGCTGCCTTTGCTTGCTCAAGGCCTTCTGAAACAAAGTCTATTACTTTAAAAGTTATAAAATATGTAAGTAATGAATACATGGCTCTATCAAAACCAAATATGAAACCAGCAGCAGTATATATTACTAAATTGAATACTAAGACTACTTGTCCTACGCTTAAGTTTGTTTTTTTACTGATAACTATAGCAACACTTTCTGTACCATCTACACAACCACCAAAATGAATTACTAAACCTACTCCCATACCTAAGATAGCACCACCAAAGACTGTGGCAAGTAATATTTCCTCAGTAAATGGATCAAACATTTCAAAGAATGATAAAAATATTGCAAAACACACCATAGAATATATAGTTCTTGCTAAAAATCTTTTTCCTAAGTTCTTATAGCCAATATATACAAATGGTATATTTAATGTAATAACAAGTATACTTAAAGGAATCTTGAATAGTTTATAGATAATAATTGAAACACCTGTTATTCCACCATCAAGAATGGTATTGGGTATTAAGAAGCATTCTAAAGAGAATGCAGCTATTAGTGTCCCTATTGTTAGAATTATAATATTTATTATACTTTTAGTTGTTTTATTCTCAATTCTACTCATTCATATTACCTTCCTTTTAGTCAGCTTCTTTTAATGATTCTGTCATACTAATCTTTTTTAAATCTTTTTTTACAAATTTATTAATTATTATAGAAAATAGGATTGTTAGTATTATTCCCATGATATAGCTTATTACTGATACTCCTTTATAAAACGTTAAAGCAGAATCCACTTCACAAGTTTTAATTACAGCATTTGTTAGAAAATAACCAAAGAATAATCCAATAAATATACCAATAATTGTTAATATTCTAATTTCATAATTTATATAAATATTAACTTCATCAGCATCATATCCTAATACTTTTAGTGTAGCAACTTCTGTTAATCTTTCTCCGATATTAATTTTAGCAAAATTATATAAAACAATGAACGCTAATAACCCAGCAGAGATTAATATGACATATAGTATTGCATCAAATCTCCCTAAAATTAATTTTGTTTCTCTTTTTGTGGTACTCATTGAATTATAAAATGAATACATATTTCTACTATTAATTTTATTATTTATTTTCTTATCATTGTTTTCATCTTTATATTTGATATAAATAGCATTATCTAGTGATTCATAACCATATATTTTTTTATATGTATCTTTATTCATATATATGTAATGATAAGCATAGTTTTCAGTAATATCACTGACTTTAGCAGTATGACTAATATTTGAACCATCTACAAAGGTAATTATATCTGATTTCTTTAAATTAGCAGATTTTGCTAATGTTTCAGTTACCACTACCCCATCTAAGTTCGATAAATCTATCATATCTTTTGTTATTGTACTTGTTAAGTGAATATTTTGATTGAATTTTTCTACTTCTTCAGGGATGATTGTACGAACATCATATGTTTTATTATTGGCATGTACACTAGTCAATTCTACTCTATTTAATGATGCACTTTCTACCTCTGACATGTCAGTAACTGCCAAATAGTCTTCATTTATATCATATTGTGTTAATGTTGGTTTGTAAAAGAACTGGGCACTCATATCAATTATGTGTTTAAATTGTAAATCAACTATTTTTCTAAGGGAACTTCTAAAACCAAAGCTAGTTACAATTAGTGCTGTACATCCAGCAACTCCTATTGCTGTCATGAAACTTCTACCTGGATTAAGAATAATATTCCTATAAGCAATTCGTTTTTCAGGTGCTAAATCTTTTAGAATTTTCATGCTACTTGGATTCGAAGCAATTTTGTAATTTTGAAATGTTTTTTTATGCATTAACATAGCTGGCATTTCTGTTGTTGATTTTGTGACAATTATGTAGGCAACTAGAGTTGATGAAGCAAAGGCCAATATACTTGTTACAAATGCTTCTTTGTATGGTATTTCATATACTATTTTGGGAATAAAATATAATATTGAATATATTTTGGAAAATACTAATGGAAATAAAAATATGCCAACTACTATTCCAAATGTTAAACCTATTATTGCAGCGGTAATTGTATACTTAAAATATTTGGAATTTATTTGTTTTTTATTATAACCAAGAGATTTCAGTATTCCTATTTTTTTTCTTTCCTCTTGAATCATTCTTGTAACTGATGTCATGGTTACTAGTGAAGCAACTATAAAGAATATTAAAGGCAGTATTTTTGATAGATTATCAATTCTTTTTGTGTCATCTAAATAATTACCATAGCCATAGCTATCACTTCTGTTATAAACATTCCAACCATATGCTTTTAAATTTTCTAATGCTCTTTTGTTCTCTTGGATTTTTTTATAGTTTTTATCTAATTCTTCATATGCTGTTTTTTTACTTTCTTCATATGTTTTTTTAGCAGCTTTTAATTCTTCTTTTTTTTGGGGAATTGTTACTCGGGCATCAGCCATTTTTTGTTTTAAGCCAAGGGCCTCATTATATTGGTATGAAGTTTGATTATATTCGGTTGATAATTCATTATATTTAATTTCTAAACTATGAATATTATCTTGATTGGTATTAAAAACATCTCTTTTTTTTGATACGTCAATTGTTTGTCTTAAAACATCTAACTCTAATTTTAGAGAGTCGAGTTTTAATTTTAAGGCCGAAGTTAATTCATCTATTTCTTCATCAGTCATTAAATTATCTTCTGCTTTTTTTATTTCTTCTTCAGCTTGAAGAAGTTTTTTACTTCCTTCTTCTAATTCGACTTCTACTTCAACCTTTTTTTGATTATACTGGTTTTCTATATCAGATAATAGTTTTGTTTTTTCTTCGATGATATTGTTTTTTCTTTCAGCTGAAATTTCATTAGCTTTTTCAGTAATCTTTTCTTTTATACTTTCACTGTAATTAATATATTCTTCAGAAAAAGGTTTGTATTTATTTTTTAGTGTTATTTCAGCTACATTATACATATCTTTTTGGACAAAGTTTTCTAAAGAAATATATACAAAATAATCTATTCTTCCATTTAGAAGATTACTAGAACCTTTGTTAACAGATATATACTGAGGATTTTTGATAAAGCCAACTATAGTATATTCTTGTTTATTTATTGTTTCATCGTTTAATTCTATTTTATCGCCCAATTTATACCCTAATTCGGCCAAAGTAAAATCAGCCAACATCTCGTTAGTATTCTCAATTTTTCGTCCTGAAACAATTTCAGAAATATTTATTTTATCATTACTGTTATATGAATGAATTGCTACTACTTTCTCTTGATTTTTTTTGTTTGTATCTTTTAATTGAACAATTGATTCTACATAATATTTTCCTTCTAATCTTTCTATTTCTGGTAGAGATTTTTCTAATTCTTCTAATTCTTTATTAGTTAATCCAAATATTGATGAAATTATTATGTCACTGTAATTATATTCATCAAAAAATTTGGACATAGTATTTTGTAATACTCTAGCATTAATTCCCATTCCCACATAAAATGCTACTCCTAAAAAAATTATTGCGATTAATGAAACATATCTTTTGATGTTTATTTTTATTGTGGATAATAATTCTTTTCTTAAAGTCTTATTTCTTTTTACCATTCTAAATCCTCAACAGGAGTTGGATTTTCATTTACTTTTACATCAACAACTCTTCCACTGTTAAAACTTATTATTCGATCTGCCATGTCAGCGATTAATCTATTATGAGTAATAATAATTGTTGTTACTTTTTCTTCGCGACATGTTTTTTGAATTAAACTTAGTATTTGTTTTCCTGTTTTATAATCAAGTGATCCTGTAGGTTCATCGCATAATAGTATTCTTGGTTTTTTAGCAATAGCTCTAACTATAGAGACTCTTTGTTGTTCTCCTCCTGATAATTGAGATGGGAATTTATCAATTTTATTCTCAAGATCTATTTTTTGTAAAAGGGCTTTTACATCTGGTGTTGTTCCTTTTATTTCTGTTGAAAGTTCAATATTTTCTTTTACTGTTAAATTTTGAATTAGGTTAAAGAATTGGAATACAAAACCGATATCATTTTTTCTATACTCAGTTAACTGATCAATATTATAATCTGTTATTCTTTTTCCATCGACAGTTATTGTTCCTGAAGTAACAATATCCATACCACCTAGCATGTTTAGAGCTGTTGTTTTTCCAGCACCAGAGTGACCTAAAAATATAACAAGTTCTCCCTCTGGTATTACAAAGGAAACTTCTGAAAGTGCTACTGTTTTAACTTCTTCATTTTTATATTCTTTTGTTACATTATCAAAAACAATAAAATTTTTTCTTTTATTTTCTAAAGCCTCTTGATATTCAGCAAGTTCTTTATCATTTGTACTTGGAGAAAATTCTTTAGAATCAGCAATATTATTATCCATATACACATCAACCCTATTCTAATTTATTATATCATATATAGTATTTTTTAAACAATATTACGATCTTTATTTTTAATATTTTACAAAAAAAAGAGGTTACCCTCTATTTATACATATTATGTAGTTCTGTTTCGTCTCTTCCTTCTTTAGCAGCTTCAGCTTCTTGTTTTAAAACTTCATCTGTTTTTGTTTTCTTTTTTACTGGTGGTGGAGTTGGATGAATACGTTCTTCAAATTCTCTTCTAGCTTTTAATTCTTTATTGTATTTTTTATAATCTGTTCTTATATCTTTACCATCAAAATTTGTGTAATAACTTGTAAAGACGAATTCATAAAGGAATATTAAGAAAATAACCCCAAAAACAGCTCCAAAAACTTTTAGTAAGAAAGTAGCATCTGTACTAAGGGTATTATTTTTTTTCATACCAATATCTTCTACTTTTTGACCTACATAATCAAGTTCGCCATCTTTACGACAATTAATATTTTCACTAAGAACAGCTATATATTTTATGTCATTAACTGTATTTTCTTTAGCTAAATAATCTTTAGTAACTTTTATTTCATAATCTTTTTCTTCTTTTGATTGAAGAGAATCAGCACAATAATTAATTGTTCCAATATTTCTTTTCTCACTGTTAAACAAACCAATGCTGATGGTAATTGGTTTTGCCTCATCGCTTAAGTTTTTAATACCTCTAAAAACAATAGAATGATTTTTAGATTTATCAACACCTTCTTTATTATCAACATATACAAAAGACTTATAGCTAAAGTTATTTGTAACAATTGTGTTTTCAATGTTGATTGGTATTAATTCTCGCATTTCGTAATTTGCTGCGTTTACTGGTATAAAAGTCATTAGTAAAACTATAATTAGTAAAGATATTTTTTTCATAATTAATCAATTCCTTCCTACATTTAATTATTCTATTTTAAATTTTCTAATTTTTTAATAGCATCTTCAACAGTTTTTACTTCTATTAAGATGATATCTAAATTTCTTTCTTCTTTATATTTTTCTGCCGTTTTATAATTAGCACTTGGAACTAAAAATATATCTGCTTTTTCTTTTGATGCTCCTAGTATTTTATGCTTTATACCGCCTATTTTTCCGATTGTTCCATCTTCTTCTATTGTTCCAGTTCCAGCTATTTTTTTACCTTTTGTTATGTCTTTTTCAGTAAGTTGATTGTATATTTCCAAGGTAGTAATCAAACCTCCAGATGGGCCAGATTCATCGCTTTTAAATTTGATTTTAACTTCTGGATCTGTATTATATTCTTTGACATATTGGAGTCCTACTCCTAAATATAGTTTTCCATCTATCTCATGAAGTTTAGCTTCAAGATCTTGTTCTTTATTATTTCTAATTACTTTTACTGTTACTGGAGTATTTATATTTTTTGTTTGTAAATATTCTTTATATTCATTAATCGTTGAAAATGAGTTATCATCAATACTTAGGATTTGATCTTTTACTTTTAGTGGTGTTTCATATTCACTAAATGTTGTTATTACGTAGAGTTTTTGACTTGTTAAATCTATTTTTTTATTAGCGAGAGTATAAGCCCAATATGTGGCTGTTCCATTAGCAGTAGTTAAATCCAAATTACTTCTAAATTCTATATCATCAAGACTTTCTTCTTCATTATATTTATACAAATTGACACTTTCTCTTTCCCACGTTGGAATTATATAACTAAGTCCATAAGTTAGGATAGTTCCAGGTAATTGGGTTACATAACTAATATTTAAACTACCTTCACTATTATAGGCATCTTCAACTTTAATTCGACTAGATATGTCACTTATACCTCCACCTACTGTTATATAATAATTTAGAGGGTATTGTAATATAATATAGAGAATGATTATAAATATTATAAATTTATAATCTTCTTTAAGGGTTCGTTTTATTGCTTCTTTTATTTTACGCATTGTATCACCTTAAAATAATTATAACAGACAAAAAGGAAAAATATGAAAGAAACTTATAAAAGTAGACTATTACTTGTCACTTTAATTATTATTTTATTATTATATTTAATTAATGCACAATTTATTATTACCTGTATTATTAATTATTCTAAGTTGTTTTTAACTAAATTGTTTCCCGTTAGTTTTGTTTTTTTTATTATATCAAATTTATTAATTGATTATGGTCTTATTGAGTTTTTAAGCACTTATTTAAGAATTAATATTTCTAGATTTTATATTTTTTTTATAAGTATGATTAGTGGTTTTCCTAGTGGAGCTAAATATATAGTTGACTTATACAATAAAGGATTAATAGATATAGAGACAGCTAATAAAAGTATTATGTTTAGTCATTTTCCTAATCCTTTATTTGTACTTGGATCTGTAAATATGATATTACATGATTATTTACTTTCTCTTAAACTTCTTTTCTCTATACTAATAAGTAATTTTATTATCTATTTAGTTACAAAAAATAAAACTGGTGCAGCTACTTTTACTTATAGTGCACCAGAAAGTTTTTCATATTGTTTGATTAAAGCTATCAATGATAGTTCTCAAGTTATGTTTTTAATTTATGGTATATCTTTATTTTTTTATCTTATTTCAGCAATTATTACCAAATATGTAAAGTCTTCTCCGCTAATTTATATTTTAGTCTCTGGGATGTTTGATTTGACACAAGGAGTTTTTTCAACAATAGTTGTGAGTAATAATACTATTAGAGCCCTGTGTATTTTAATATTTATTAGTTTTGGTAGTTTAACTATTCATATGCAAGTTAACGGTATTATAAATAATACTGGTATTAAATATAGAAACTTTCTAAGAGGAAGACTGTTGGGATTGTTTCTTTCTATTTGTATTTTTTTAATATTAGTATTACTTTAAATAACTCCTGAATTTAAGCTTCCTGAATCTATATAATTAATTGGGCAAATAATATTAATTGAATATCTATATCCTAAATCAGGATGATATAAATTAATATGTAATCTTAAAATATTATTATCTGTTTGACATGTAGCACTACTAATGCTTAAGTCTTTTATTGTTAAGCCATTATCTTCATTAACGTATTCCCCTAGTTCAGGTAATGGATATTCAATTAATTCTCCAGGAGCACCATATTTAATCATGTAATAGTCATTTTCAGTTGTAGATCCAAGAGGATGGTAAGGTGATTGAGCCTGTATTATTTCAACAAGCAATGTTTTTTTAGAACCATCTTTAAAACTAAATAATACCTCTAATGTTTGTTTATCTTCATTTGTTGTTTTGGCTTCTGCTGCGATTAACCCCTTTTTTAAAATATCATCTTGAATTTCTTTTGTAAGAAGGTTTTTATAAGTATATATTTTAGATTTGTATTCTTCAGTTATCCTTTTTTCATTAAATGAAGTTATTGTTGTATAAAGTGAAGTAGTAATTATGACTACTAAAACGAAGCATAGTATTACTTCAATAGTTGTAAAACCTTTGTTATTTAATATTTTTATCATTTTCTCACCTCTATTGTTGCGTAAGAAGTATATGTTTCACTGTTTGCCATAGTATGATTAAATACTGTAATAACACGATACTTAGCGTCATTTAAAGATGGTGTTTTAAAATCTGGTAAGGTGTTAATATAAGATTTAAATTCAGTAGTAAAAGTATCAGTATCATCCTCTTTTAGTGTGTTTTTAAATCTTTCTAATTGATAGTTGGTAATATATATTTGACAGTTATTACCGTCATCATCACAATTAGCAACTTCCAAACTTTTTACTAAGGCCTTACAAGTGGCTTGTTTTTCATTTTCTGTGGATACTTTATTACAATTAAAACGAATGAATGTTGGTTCTGATGCAACAGAAGGGTCTGGTGGGGTCAATACACTAAGGTCTTCTGTATAGGTACTATCTTCGATCATTTTTTTAATCCAGTATACTTCATATTTACTGTCAACATCATCATATTCTTCTCTTATTTCATATTCTGCTAATAAAGGATAAAAATTACTATAAAGTATTGAAAATATTACCATTAAGAATACTGTTACTATTAACATTTCTGCTAATACAAAGCCCTTTTTATTAATTTTCGTCATATTTTTACACTCACTCTCCTTGCTATTATCATAAAGTTATTATATAATATATTTATATAAAATACCATAGAAAGTAGACGAAGGGGTTGAAATGATGGTTCAATTTGATGTCAAGCGAGTTCAAAATGGAACCGAAAGTTTCATGGTTTCTTTTGATTTTACAAAGTCACCAGTAACTCAGATAGTAGACTATATTATTATTGCAGCTTCTAAGCATAATGCTTCAGATATTCATTTCGATCCTCGAGAAGATGGAATGATGGTGCGTTTTAGGATTGATGGTGATTGTCAAGATTATACACAAGTACCAAAAGCATATGAAAAAAATTTAACTACAAGACTTAAATTATTAGCTAATATGAATATTACTGAGTCGCGTCTTCCACAAGATGGGGCTATTAAAGGTGTGTTTGGAGATCAGTATTTAGATATGCGTGTTTCTTCACTTCCACTTAATTATGGAGAGAAAGTAGTTATTCGTATTTTAGATTATACACGTAGTTTACAAGGACTTGATTCTTTGGGATTTCATCCAAATAACTTAGAGAAAGTAAAGAGAATGATGGGAATTCCTAATGGAATTATTTTAACTACTGGAGCTACTGGTTCTGGTAAAAGTACAACTACTTATTCTATTTTGCAAGGTCTTAATAAACCAGAAACTAATATAATTACTGTCGAAGATCCGATAGAAATGAATATTGAGGGTATTAATCAAGTTCAAGTTAATGCAGAAATTGGAATGACATTTGCGGCGGCACTTAGATCTATTTTACGTCAAGACCCAAATATTATTCTAATTGGAGAAATTCGTGACTCTGAAACAGCACAGATTGCTGTTCGTGCATCTATTACAGGTCACTTAGTTTTATCGACTATCCATACAAACAATGCTTTAGCAACTGTTGAACGTTTGCTAGATATGGATGTTGAAAGATATTTGTTATCTACTGCCCTATCAGGAATAATTTCTCAAAGACTTGCTAAAATGCTATGTCAAGAATGTAAATATCAAAGAGAAACAACTAAATACGAGAAAAAAGTATTTAAAAAATATTTAAATATGGATGTTCCTCAAGTTTGGGATGCTAATCCTAAAGGTTGTGAACATTGTCGTAATGGATATAAAGGGCGTATTGCTATTCATGAAGTCTTGGAAATTGATGATGATTTACGTATGGCACTTAGTAATGAAAAACTCGAAAAAAAAGAATTAGCAAAGATGGTATACTCTGGAAACACAATTACAATGTTACAAGATGCCTTAATTAAATGTTTGGAAGCAAAAACTTCTTTTGAAGAAATATATAGAGTTATTGAAATTGAAAATGAAGATGATGATAACTATGAGCATGAAATGGCTACAGAAATAGTTGAATCTATTCCTAAAGAAGTGTTTTCTGAAGTAAGTGATGATTTATTAGAGACACCAATTGACAATTCATCAAATGTTGCGGTTCCACAAACATTCTCTGCTGCTGATTTTTATGATCCTTCTTTAGATGTGAATGCTACTCAGCAACAAGCTCAAGCGCAAGTTGCTACTGGAGAAGTTCAAGCAAATAATCAACAACTTGCTAGTCAAACTGGTTCTGTTGTTGTTCAACAAAATGAGGTTCCTATGCCACAGGCAGAAGCTCCACAACCTGTACAACCTACTACTGTTGTAGCTGCTACACCAGTAGAACAACCACAAGCACCTCAACAAGTTGCAACAGCACAACAGATTCCTCAGCAACAAGTTGTTCAACAGTCTGTACAAACACCTCAGCAAGCACCAATTAGTATTCAAGCAAATGTACAAGGAGTTGCTTATACAACACCTTCTAATAATTAGTAATAAAAAAAGAAATTGCTTATTTGGCAATCTCTTTTTTTATATCTTATTAACTATTTCTATTATTTCTTCATTGATATCTTCAATACTTCTTAATTTATTTTCTTTTACACACTCTATTTTTTCCCAATTGTATAATTCAGCTAACTCTAAATAGGCATCTTCTGCAGCTTTTAAATGTTCCGGGTTTTTTTCGTTTTCATCTTGATATTCCCTGTTTTTTAATAATTCAATTGTGTGTTGATATGGTACATGAAGAAAAATTGATTTATCTGGTTTAGGAAGTTGCAAAAGCCAATATTCTAATTTATCAATCCATTGATACATATTAAATCTTTCATCTTTATCTTTTATTTTACTACCTTGATGCGCTAAGTTAGATGTGGTATAGCGATCTAAGATTACATAATATCCTTCATTTAAATATTTTTCTATTTTAGGTAAATTATATTTTCTATCAGCCGCATAATAAAGACAAGCAACATGGGGATCAACTTTTGTTGCTCCCTCTTCAAAAAAACCTTTACCTATTTCGGGATTGCCAAGATATGGACCACCGACTATTTTTCCAGTTGGTGTGTCATACATTGGAAAACTAAAACGAATACACTTTCTGCCAGCTTCATTTAGTTTCTTTTCTAATAAACGTGTTTGGGTTTCTTTCCCCGAACAATCTGTTCCTTCTACAACAATAATTTTACCTTTCATACATTACACCTTCTCCAAGATTTTCACTTCGTAAGAGTTGTTTTTTATTTTATCATTATATTCTGTAGAAATCCACATATTAAGGGTTATATTATTATCTTTATTAATATTATTAGTATAAATAATTATCCCACCATCTTTACTAGTAGGCATTTCTGATAGTTTGTTATTAATAGTATTTTTACCATCATTTAAACTAAATTTAACATATTCTGGATTTACTTCATTACTAATTGGATAAACAACTAATTCATATTTATTTTTATTAGAGCCTGTTATTTTTATAGTAAGCTTTCCTTTGTTTTTAGTAGAGGCTCCTTTTTCATCTTTCATTTTTTGGATATTATTTATTTTAAGCATATCCGTACTATAGGAATTATTAAATGAAATATAACTTGTTGTTAGTTCATTTAAGTGAGGGCTTAGCAAGTCATGCGAAAAGATGAAATAGGCAAGAACAAGTACTAGAACAATCATGCAAAGTGTTCTTATATAATGATGTGTCTTTTTGTTCTTTTTTTTCTTTTTCTTAGCCACAATATCACCCTCCTATATAATAATATTATCAACGTTTACAATTTAAAACAATCATTAAAAAGAAAATAAGTGTCTATTAGACACTTATGTTATTATTTTTGTCAAATGGTACTAATATACACTTTCTACTTGCTAAAAAATCACACATATGAACAAAATTTTGGTATTTTGTTTTTGGCTTTTCTAGTACTTCATTACCATTATAATCAGTAGTCCAAGCTCCCATGTGAGTTTTAATAACTTCTGCCATAAATTTGGCATCTTCTTTAGTTAAACCTAACTCTTCTTGGTTTTCAACAATGAAATCAGCCATAAGAATAGGATGATCAAAACGAGTGTATTTTTCTTCAGGATTACCCAACTTTAGGCCATCATGTACTAACAAACTCATAAGTAATAAATCCTTTTCTCTAGGAGTATATTTTTCTCCTATAACGGGGTTACTTAATAATTCGTATCCAATTCGCATGGCCGCTTTAGAATGTCTTAATAAACCGCCCTCTCCTAAAGCATAATCTGGATGATATTTTCCTGTTGATGAAGCAGGTTTTTCTAACCAATATTCTGGTAACATATTAATAATATTTACAAGAGCTTCACCTAACTCATCACTACTTATATAACTAAGTTCATCTAAAAACATTTCTTCTCTACTCATTTATTTCACTTCCTAATAATCTAACAATTATTTCATTACTAATATACCATTTATCTTCTGGAATGAAAAGTTTGTTATTGCTTTCAATTAGTAATTTATTTTTAACTAAATTTTTATAATCATATAAATCTTTTAATTCTTTCTGATATTTATCTTTAAAACATTTTAAATCTATACCAGTATTTTTTCTTAAATTAAGCATTATTTCATATTCAATTTTTGTTTTGGATGTTATTTTTTCTTTCTCTTTAATATATTCTTTATTTAGATACTTATTTATTGACCTGGTATTAGTAATTCTTTCATTATCTATATAACTACTAGCGCCTAAACCAAAACCATAGTATTCTTCATTACTCCAATAGCAAGTATTATGCTTTGATTGGTATCCTTTTTTAGAGAAATTGCTTATTTCATAATGTTCATACTCATTAGTATTTAGTCTTTGACAGATATAATTATACATTTTGGCATCGAGATCTTCAGAAATGTTTTTTACTTTCTCGAGATATATTTTTGTGTGTTCTTCTATTATTAAAGAGTATGTAGAAATATGTTCTATGTCAAGCGATAATATATAATCAAGGTCTTTTTCTAAATCAGTTATTGTTTCTTTTGGAAGAGCATACATTAAATCGAGATTTATATTTTGAAAGCCAATTTCTCGAGCTTGATTAATAATAGTTTGGACTTTTTTTATATTTAGTGTTCTATTTAAGAAATTTAGATTGTTTTTATTAATAGTTTCAAGACCAAAACTTAATCTGTTGATACCATTTTCTTTATATAGCTTTAGTTTATTAATATCAGTACTTTCTATATTACCTTCTATTGTATATTCAATGTTATTACTTTTAGTTAATCTTTCTAATATTTTAAATAGTTTTTCTAATTGTTTAATATTCAAAGAACTAGGTGTTCCTCCACCTATATAGATTGTTTCTAGGGATTCATTTTTGTATTTACTGTTTATTTCTTCTGCTAGAGCATCTAAGTACTTATCTACTAATTCTTCATTATAATATAATTTACAAAAATCACAATATGAACAAATACTTTTACAAAAAGGGATATGAATATAACAAAACTTTGGCATTAATTTCTTCTCTTACTTTCAATATATTCAGCTATTGTCATATTTTTTTGATTAGCATCAGCTAGAGTATCTAGCATATTTCTTGTTTCTATTGGTACTGATGGCTTATGTAACAACTCATAAATAGTTGACTTGGGTATGGAAAATTTTATTTCAGCTTCAGCATAACTTAATTCTTCTTTAATCATAGTTTCAGCAATCATTCTAATTTCTTCTTCACTATGTGAAGTGCCTCGTTTTCCAATAGTCCCACCTTTTATTCGGCCTTGTTTCATTTGTAATTTTTTTTTGGCTAAAAGCAATTTATATAATTCGGGATTTATATCTTCTATTTTTCCTAAATGTAATTGTAGTGTTCTTTTGCTTATTCCAATATCATTAGCTGTTTCAGCTATTGTTTTATCGGAATTTAAATAAACTATTGCTTCATCTTCATACTTGCTAATATTCATAATTACTCCTTTGTAGATAAAATTGATAGGAAAGCTTCTTGTGGTACTTCGACACTACCAATTTGTTTCATTCTTTTTTTACCTTCTTTTTGCTTTTCTAATAGTTTTTTCTTTCTAGTTACATCTCCACCATAACACTTTGCTAAAACATCTTTTCTTAAAGCTCTAACTGTTTCTCTGGCAATAATATGACTGCCAATTGCAGCTTGGATAGGAACTTCAAATAATTGTCTTGGAATTATTTCTTTTAGTTTTTCTACTACTACTCTTCCACGTGAATAAGCAAAATCTTTATGAACAATAACACTTAAGGCATCAACTATTTCTCCGTTTAATAAGATATCCATCTTAACAAGATTACTCTCTTTATAACCAATTAGTTCATAATCAAATGAAGCATATCCTTTGGTTGAACTCTTTAAACGGTCAAAAAAGTCATATACTATTTCTGATAGTGGTAATTCATAATTAATTGTTACGCGTTCAGTATCTAAATAATCAATATTTATAAAAGTTCCGCGCTTATCTTGGCATAATTCCATTAATGGACCAATATATTCACTTGGCGAAAAGATACTACATTTTACATATGGTTCTAATGTCTTATCAATTATTTCTCTACGTGGCATTTTGGTAGGATTGTCAACTAATACTTTTGTCTTATCTGTTAGTAGTACTTCATAAATAACTGAAGGTGATGTGGCGATTAAGTCAATATTAAACTCTCTCTCTATTCTTTCTTCAATTATTTCCATATGTAAAAGACCTAAAAAACCACAACGAAAACCAAATCCTAAGGCCTTTGATGTTTCTGGTTCAAATGTTAGAGCAGCATCATTTAGTTTTAATTTTTCTAAAGCTTCACGTAAATCTTCAAATTTATTGGCTTCTATCGGGTATAAGCCACAATACACAGTTGGTTTCATTGGTTTATATCCTGGTAATTTTTCTTTAGCTGGATTATTTTCTAAAGTAATTGTGTCGCCAACATGGACATCATTGATACTCTTTATTGAAGCATACAAATAACCAACTTGCCCAGCTGTTAACATATCAACTTTCTCTTCTTTTGGAGTATTTATGGAAAGGCCAACCACATCATAAGTAGCATTTGTTTCCATCATTTTAATTATATCTCCCACTTTTACTTCACCATCAACAACTCTAATACTTGTTATTACCCCACGATAAGGGTCAAATAAGCTATCGAATATTAGAGCTTTTAATGGGGCCTTTTTTGTACCAGAGGGAGCTGGAATAACCTCAATTATTCGCTCTAACAGTTTATCTACTCCTACTCCTGTTTTAGCACTTGTCAAAATAACTTCATCTTTACTAAAACCAATATTTTCTAATTCAGTAAGCACTTTAGCAACATCAGCACTTGGTAGATCTATTTTATTGATAACTGGTATAATAGTAAGTCCATTATCTATAGCCAAATATAGATTGGCTAAAGTCTGAGCTTCTATCCCTTGTGCTGCATCAACCACCAATAAAGCACCTTCACAAGCAGCTAGGCTTCTAGAAACTTCATAAGAAAAATCGACATGTCCAGGTGTATCTATTAAGTTTAATTTATACTCTTCATTGTCTTTTTTATAAGTCAATTGAACAGCATTTAATTTTATAGTTATACCTCTTTCACGTTCAAGATCCATAGAATCAAGCATTTGACTTTTTAATTCTCTTTTATCAATCGCACCTGTTAGTTCTAGAATTCTATCAGCCAATGTACTCTTACCATGATCAATATGGGCTATTATACAAAAATTTCTAGTATTTTCTTGTTTCATATTTTTTCTCCTGTTAGCTTATTATATCATAAAACAAAAAGTACTAAAAAGTACTTTTATAATCAATTTGCAATTGAACTATTATAAAAATAGTATTTTGTATTATCTACTCTAAATATATAGGTAATTGTTCCTGCTGTATCTTTATACTTTTTCATATTGATAGGATTATTTTTTAAGTCATCTAATGAAAGACCACTTTTTTTCTCAATTAGCTTTGTTTTTTGATAATCTTTATAAATATTTAATTCGTAGACACCGGCATTTTCTTTTAATTCAGTATAAATTACTTTTTCTTTTATAATTAATGATGCATCTGCTTTTTTTATTGCTTCAGAAAGTTCTGTATAGTATGGTTCAATCAAATCAGGATTTTCTTCATTATTTTCTTTATCAATAAAATGGACATTATAGCCTTTATTTCTTGATGAATACTCTAATACAGCTAGGTTTTTATTATTAATACTAAAGTCAAATACATATGTTAAACTTTTTTGACTACTATAGATTATTTGTGATCCAAAAAAGCGTTGCATATAGCCTTTGATTTTTTCATCACTAAGTAAATAAATCTTTTCATTATCTTCTGTTAATTCTCCAGTAAATTTTAAATCTTCTGGTTGAACAAATTGTAATGCATAATAATACTTTTCTTCAATATTAAAATCTTTTATAGTTACATTTTCTTTTGTTACAAATATATTATCTTGTTTTGTTTCTCGATTATGAGAAACATAGTAATAAAGAATTTGAACATTTTCATCATTAGTACTTATTTTAGTATCGGTCACTTCTACTGGCTTTTTCTTACCAAAAATGGTATTACTGATTAAATATACGGTTACTCCAGAGACTAGGGAAATTGCTATGATAATAACTATCATAAATTTTTCACTCATCTTAATCTTATGTGATTTTTTTACTTTTACCTCTTCTTCCTCACTTATTTTGAAGTTCATTATAATCACCTCTATTATATATATAATATCATAAATCATTATAAAAGAAATATAGTTTTTATATTTCTTTTATTTTTTCTTAAGCATTTTAACAATACTTAAGTTGTCAAAATTAATATTTTTAATTAAATCTTCTAAAATGCTGACTTTCATTTTTCGAATTATATCTAATTTCTTAGGGACAATAGTTCCATATCTTATGATATCGTCAAAAACATTACTTACAGTGGCATCTATCGAATCAATCATTTTTACTTCGTTTGCAATCCAGACTTTTTTTATTCTGTTAAAAGTACTTTCCGATATATTTATATTTTTTAACTCTTCTTTTATTTTGTCTATTAGTAAATCTGGCTTTTGAGTTGAAGCCATTAAATAGAAAACTTTTGTATCGGGAATACTTTCCCATTCGAGATATATACTATTTAATAACTTATCTGTTCTAGCATTTTCTCTAAACTCTGAAGAAGAACCGAAAAGGATTGTTGTTAACATATTGAGATATAAATCTAATTCAAGATCTTCAATATCAATATCTTTAGTTGGCACCTTTAACCCTATGGCAATTTTAGGTGTTTCTATATTGGCTTTAATAGTTTCTTCTTTGACATTGACAGTTTTTATTTCTTTTATTTCTTTTACTTTTGGTAATTCTTTTCTTTCCTTGTAGTCTAATTCGTTTTTGATTATAGAAACAGCCATATCTGGGTCAAAATTACCTACTATTAAGATAAACATATTATTAGGAATATAAAAACTTTCGTAACAACTATATAAATCATCTTTAGTTATTTTTTTTATTTCAGAAACAGTACCAGCTATATCTAATCTTCTAGGGCTGTTTTTATATATATTTTCACGAAGATGCATTTCTAATTTAAAATCTGGTATATCTTCATACATTTTTATTTCTTCGGCAATTATGCCTTTTTCTTTTTCAACATTTTGTTCTGTGTAATATGGATTGTTGACAAAGCGAAGTAAAAATTTTAAGTTTTCATTAAAATTCTTAGTTCCAGAGCAGATATATTGAGTATTATCAAATGATGTAGAAGCATTAGCATCAGTTCCACTTTCAGAGAAAAAAGTAAATGGATCAATTCCATCTTCTTGTTCAAACATTTTATGTTCTAGAAAATGGGCAACTCCCAAAGGTGGTTTAAAACTCTTATGGTTTTTAGTCCACTCTAAAATGTCACTTCCAAATCTAGTTGCGAAAGAAATAAAATAGTTTTTCTTGTTATCATAGGGAATCATGAATACTTCGAGCCCGTTTTTTAATTGTTCGCTATAGCAAACTTTATCTAGACCACTCAAATTAATTGCTTTCATCTTTAACCCCCTCTAATAGGAAGATAGTATCCATATTTATTTTTTTACAAGCTTTTACTATTTCTTGTTTAGTTACCTTATTTATCTTTTCTACTCTTTCTTTTAATTCTTCTGTTTTTAATATTTCTCTTAATAAATATTCATTAATAATTCTATCTTCTCTTTCTTCTACTTCTTCAGCAGAAGTTTTATAAAATTCTTTGGCCATATCTATATCTTTTTTTGTAAATTTACCTTTTTTCATATTATTTAAATTTTTAGTTATTAAATCTGTTGCTTTTTCAAAATTTTTCTTATCAATACCTGCTGTTATTAAAAGCAAATTATCTAATTTATTATATGATGATCTTATTGTATAACAAAGAGAGTTTTTTTCTCGTACTTCTTTAAATAATTTAGAATCTGTTCCGCCACCAAAAATAATATTAGCAAGTATTAGCGCATAATGTCTCTCATAATCTGTTAACTTGTTTAGAGAACAGGCAATAGCTAATTTTGACTGGGTATTATCAATTGTTTCCTTAGCAATTAGTCGCCTTTTTCGTGGCTTTTTAGCAGGTAAAATATACTCTTCTTTTTTCTTTTTAAGCATTCTAAACTTAAAATGTTTTTTGATTAATTCAGTCATTTCTTTTGTTTCAAAATTACCAACTACAAAAATATCAACATAGTCATTATTTAACATTTTTTTATAAGTATTATATATTGTTTCTGTAGTAATAGCTTCTAAATCTTTATCATAACCAATCATCCGATAAGAAACGGGACTGTTTTTATCATAAGCTTCTGTCATTCTAATTAAACTATATCCAGTAGCATCCTCTTTAAGAGAGTTTAAAGCAACTGTGGCATTATTTTTTACTATTCCAAGCTTTTCAAAATTAAATTCTTTATTTGTAATATCTGGGTTAAATATTATTTCACTCAAAAACTCTAGGGTTGCCTCTAGATTTCCTTTTTCTGTATATTCATCACTTAGTGTTTGAAGAGAAAAGCTTGTAAAAATATAGTTCCCCAAACGACGATTACTTGTTGAAATATCTGCAGCATATAAGTCCTCAGATTTTATTGTTAATTCTCTTCTTGATTTATATTTTTTTGATGATTGAAGAAGAAGATCAGTCAAAATATTTCTTGAAGTTATTTCTTCTTTTTTTATTGGTGTATGAAAAACTATTCTTACTGATATAGTCTTGAACTTTTTTGTCTTTATCAAGTGCAAATTATATGCTGCTAAATCTTTTTTTATATAGTGCATTTTATCACCTCATATTTTATTATACCCCAATAATTCTATATTATAGATTCTAATGCTGTTTTAATCATATCATTAAGTGATGTTTCTCTCTCTTCACTACTGAGACTTCTTTTATCGTAAAGAGAATCAACAACTGTCATTAAACATGCTGCTTCTTTTCCTAATTTATTAGCGATATAGAAAAGTCCAAAGGCTTCCATTTCTACTGATAAAAAGTTCATATCGGGAAAATTATCACGAAATCTTTCAGCATCATCACAGTATAAGTCAAAAACATCACTTGTTATAGTTTTTCCATATTTTAAAGTAATGTTTTCTTTTTTGGCAGTATTCATAATTTGTCTATTTAGTTCTGCATTAGATTTAATAAAATCTACATCAACACCATCAAGTAAGACATCAAAGTAGCTTTTACAATAAGCACCAGATGATAATATAACATCTAATAATTTAATATCTTTATTGAATGAGCCACAAGTACCTATTCTAATTATTTTCTCTACATTATAAAATTTATATAATTCATAGGAATAAATTCCAATACTAGGTATTCCCATTCCTGAAGCAAATACTGTTACTTTTTTTCCTTTATAATAACCAGTATATCCAAACATATTGCGAACTTGATTTACTAACTTATAATCATCTAGAAAATTTTCGGCAATATATTTAGCTCTTAAGGGATCTCCTGGCATTAAAACTATTGGAGCAATATCTTCTAACTTACTTTCTATATGAGCTGTTGCCATAATCTTCCTCCTTTTTATTCTGAATCTTCTTGTTCTTCACTAAACTTAACTAAAACTTCTCGAGGTTTA
Source organism: Bacilli bacterium (assembly GCA_017433415.1). GTDB lineage: Bacteria > Bacillota_I > Bacilli_A > RF39 > UBA660 > UBA3789. The sequence goes on along the minus strand of JAFRHI010000015.1, from coordinate 11,465 downwards.
GAATTACCTGTAGGTGGACCAATTATGCCATTTTCTTCTAATTGGTCAATCATTGTAGCTGCTTTGTTATAACCAATTTTAAACTTTCTTTGTAATAGTGATGCTGATGCTTTTTGTGTTTTTACTACGAAACTAACTATTTCATCATATAATGCATCATCACTATTTGTAGATTTTACATTAACATCTTCCTCTGATGTTTCTGGTTTTTCTTCTTCTAGTTTCATAAACAAATCATCATATTGGGCTTCTTGTTGCTCTTTTGTAAATTTAATAATTTTTTCTATTTCAGAATCTGTTATAAATGATCCTTGAATACGAATTGGTGAATTCATTCCTATTGGTAAAAATAACATATCACCTTTTCCTAATAGTTTTTCAGCACCAATTTGATCAAGAATAGTTCTTGAATCGATTCCTGATCCTACAGCAAAAGAAATACGAGATGGAATATTAGCTTTAATTAAACCTGTAATTACTTCTGTTGATGGTCTTTGTGTTGCGACTATTAAATGAATTCCAGCTGCACGAGCTTTTTGAGTAATTCTTAAAATTGAATCTTCAACCTCTTTTGCAGCAACCATCATTAAGTCAGATAACTCATCAATAATAATAACGATATATGGCATTTTATCTAGTTGTTCATCTGGATGAACTTTATTATTTCTTCTTACATATTCGTTATAGCCTTCTATTTGTTTAGTTCCAGTGCTGGCAAACATATGGTATCTTTTTTCCATTTCATTAACCATTTTCTTTAGCAATATAGATGCTTCTTTTGGATCGTTAACAACTGGACAAATTAAGTGTGGAATTCCATTGTAACCATTAAGTTCAACAACTTTTGGATCAACCATAGCTAGTTTTACCTCATCAGGTCTAGCACGCATCAATATAGAACAGATAATACCATTTACACAAACAGATTTACCTGAACCAGTAGTTCCAGCGATAAGTAAATGAGGCATTTTATTTATTTCACATGTACCAATATCTCCCATAATACTCTTTCCAAGAGGAACTAATAATTTTTTTTCAGATTCTTGAAGCATTTTTTTGCTGGACATTATTTCATAGAAACTAACAGCTTGAGGATCATCATTAGCAAATTCAACTCCTACTGTACTTTTACCTGGAATTGGAGCTTCAATTCTAACATCCTTTTTTGATAAAGCTAAGGCAATTTCTCTACTCAATGTTGTTATTTTATTAACTCTTGTACCACTAGCAATTTCTAATTCATATTGGGCAACTGTTGGTCCAACATGAACTTCAACTACTTTTGCTATTACACCAAAACTCTTTAACACTTCTTCAAGTTTAACGATATTGGCTTCTATTTGAGCATTATTAGTCTCTGAACTCTTTTTCTTTGGTTGATTTAGAATACTCAATGGTGGTAATTTATAACTTGGATTTATAACATTTTGTTGGGCTTGTGGTTTAGTTTCATTTTCTTGATTATTGTCAGCAGCATTGACTTGTAATTTTTTTAATTCATCTATATTTTTGATTATTTGCTTGTCGCCATCTTCTTCTTCGTCATTGCCATTACTAATCTTAACTTTTTTCTGTGGCTCTTGATCTTCTTGTTTTTGTAATCTATTTTCTTTAGCTACTTCTATTTTTTCTTTCATAAAATCAACTATGGAAAAACCAGTAAACATACATACTCCACCGATTATTAAAATTATTGTAATTATTTGTAAACCTGTATAAGAAAACAATTTTGTAAATACTAAAGCAAAGACAGCACCAACTAAGCCACCACCAACTGATATAGATTCGCTTAAATTACCTGTTGCCATAATTGAATTAAATCCCTCAACTAACTTATCCATAGTTTCTCTAAAAATGATATTACTATTACCATTATTTAATGAGACAAAATCCCAATGCATAAAGGTTAAAATACCTATTACAAATAAGTAAATACCAAACATTTTAGTAGTAAAAAATTCTGGCCACTCTCTTTTTATAAAAGCATATATTCCGATGATAAATAAGACAAATAAGAATACCATATAAATTGAGCCTGTTAAAAACAAGCTAAAAGACGCAATTAATCTACCTGCCGGACCTAATCTGCTAATACCAAAAATAGAGGCTATAACAAGTAGGATTGCATATAATTCTATTGAAATGGTTACTTTTTCTTTTTTTACTCTTTTTCTTTTTCTTTTTGCCATAATCATACTCCTATCTTTACATGTTTATTATACACTAAAAGTATTATTTTTCTTAATTATTAGTCATTATTTTACATATTTAATTATCTAAGTTGATTAATATCGACAATGTACCTATTAAAATTCTTTTTATCAACATATACAGTTAAAGTAGTAATATTCTTCATACTAATTAATTCTCCTGGATTTTCCCAGATTTTAGGACTGTTGAATGTATATGTTTTATTATCTTCTGGATTTGTCCAACTACAGACAACTATATGTGGATTTTTACCATTTTTAGTAACATTTTTGTTTACTTTTATTTCTTTTATAGTAGCAGATATTCTTCTTCCAGAACTTCTTAAATTATTTTGATATTCCTTCCTTCTAGATCTGATTATAAAGAAAATTATACCAAATGCTATTATATAAATTCCTACAGTAAAAAGATTTTGAGCTATACTCTTACTTTTATCGATGTATATTTTATCTGGATTCTTTTTATTATAATAAATCCTTATTACCTGTTGAGTACTAACTTTATCTGCTGGAATATCTATTTTTTTCTGTCTTATAAGGCCACCAGCTTCATATTTTACATAAACTTCTTGATCTACTATCTTCGAAATTGTTCCATCTTCATATACCGTATTTGTAAATGGAATCTTACTTTTAGCGGAATACAATAAGCTTATAACTATTATTGCTATTCCAAGCATTATTGGTAAAACTGACAATAATTCTATTTTCTTTTTACTCTTTTTCACTAGTATCACCTTATTAATAGTATAACACGTATAATGCCATTTAGTAAATTAATGATTTATTTAAAAATTAAACAAAAAAAGAGCTTTACGCTCTTGATACATATTTACCATCTGCTGTTGAAACTATTATAGTTTCTCCTTCTTCAATAAACAATGGAACACGAACCATTAATCCTGTTTCACATTCAGCATCTTTTAAAGCATTTGTCGTTGTATTTCCTTTAACAGCTGGTTCAGTATGAGTTACTACTAATTCTACTTTATCAGGTAGATCAATACCTAAAATTTCTCCTTCAAAACTAGTGATATATACTTCTAAGTTTTCTTTTAATAGTTTTGCTTGATCACCAATTTTAGATGCAGGTATTTCTAATTGTTCATAACTATCCATATTCATAAAATAGAAAACATCGTTCATGTTGTATAAATATTGCATTAATTGTTTTTCAATACGAGCAGTTGCAACTTTAACCCCTGCATTAAATGTTTGCTCATAAATTGCACCAGTTCTTAAATTTTTTAATTTTGCTTTAACAATTGCGGCACCTTTTCCTGGTTTTACATGTTGAGTTTCCATTACAACATATATGTTTCCTTCATATTCAATAGTAATTCCATTTTTTAAATCATTTGTACTTATCATATTATCTCCCCTTAACAAATTAAAAAATAAGTTATTAGCTTATTTTATTTTTTTTCTTTGTGTACAGTGTGTTTTCTACATCTTGGACAGTATTTATTCATTTCAAGACGGTCTGTTGTATTTTTAACATTTTTTTCTTCTCTGTAATTTTCTTCTTTACACTCACTACATACTAGAGTTTTGTATTGTCTATTTCCTACTTTTGCCATAATCTTCCCTCCTTACACGTCTATAGGTATTATAACAGATTTTTTATATAATGCAAAAGATTTTCTATTTTTTATAAACAAGTTTTAATTCTTTAGCATCATTTTTTTCTGCTGGTTTATATATTTCTTCAATTCTTTTTATTTCTGGAACGTCATAAATTTTATTAGCTTCTTCTTGTTGCTCTATTCTATATTCTTGACATCCACGAAGTACTCCTATTGATACAAAAAATGCTATTGTGCCAATTGATATTCTTCTTTTTGCCATATTTCCACCCCTCAAATTGCCTAAATTATATCATATTTTTGAAAATTTTTCAAGCTTTTGTGGTGTTTCTCTTCTTTATTAAGATAGCAATCACAATTACTGTGACAAAAGCTGCCATAATTAGTAATATGTTTCTGCTGGTATTATCTTTTACTTCGACAACTTTATCTTCATCACTTATTAAAAATAATGAAGACATATTATATTCACAATCATCATCTGCTGGGCAGTTAATTTGTCCTATAAAATATAATGTTTTTCCATTAATATTAAATCCTTCAATTGTATAATAACTACTTGTTATCTTTTTTATTTTTTTGACAAAAAGACCATCTAAATCTATTTCAGCAACTACAGTGTTAATTTCATCAGTACTTTTTGTGTTGTACATAATTATATACTTTTCTATTTCATTATCTTTTTCAACAGCTTTAAGCTTTAAAACTTTATCTTTTAAAAGTGGTTCTTCACCGATTGTTTCCCACTCTTCTTCTAGAGAATTATTATATTTAATTATATAGTAGCTAACATCATCTTCTTTAAGTTTAACTTCATCTGTTAAGCCATATACTATGATACCATTAGGTGTATTAGCTAGTTTTACAGAAAGATATTTATTTAATTCTTGATTAATAACATTTTCTTCTTCTCCATTAGAATTAAATTTTATTAATTCAACAGTTTCAGTATTATCACTTTGAACTACTTTTCTTATTAAAGCATAACCAATTATTTCTTTTTCTTCATAGATTGTTTCTAAATCTTGATACTCTAGCTGTTTTTCAGTGACCTTATCTTGTTTTTTTAACCAAACAATATTTAATTCTAAATCATATTTTATAAGTAATTGACTCTGGCCATCTAAAGTTTTTGCTATAGCAATGTAACCATCAGCTTTGTTTTCATTGTTATGTGTGGAAATGATTTTTGTTATTGATATAATTTCTTCGGTTGAAGAATCTTTTTCCCAGACTACTTTACCATTTAAATCTACTTTAATAAACGTTTCTTGTCTGTTAGTGTTTTCAGCTGTTTCTGAGGCTTTATATGTCTTTGGCATTACAATTAAATAGCCATCAACTTTACCAGCTTCATCATATGTGTATTCTAGATAATCTAATGTGTTAAGACATGGTTTCCCCTGTGATAATTCCCAAATCACATCTCCATTATAATTGTATTTTACTAAGATAACATGTGAAACATCATACTCACTATTTTCAGAGTCGACAGAGCCAAGTGAAACTTCTCCAGCTGCAAGTAATCCATCTTTTTTTCCTTCTTCGTTATAAGAGTCCAATATAAAACTATATTTTTCTTCTTCATACTTATTAAGTGAATAAACTGTATCTTTTGCGAAAACATTGAAGTTAGTAAAAACAAGTGTTATAAATATAACTATAAAAACTACTTTTTTCATTTTACACCTCAGATTAATATCATTATAAAACAAAAGAAGACTAATTGCTAGTCTTCTATTTCATTTTTAATCATTTGAATTTCTTTTTTAGTTATGTATTTCTTATAATAGTAATTCTTTGGTAATAAAGAAATTAAGATTTCTCTAGTTTTCATTTCTCTTTCGTAATATTCTCTAAACAAAGGACCTTTCTTAACTAAAAATATAGGTCCAAAGAAATATTCTTTTTTTGTATATTTTTTCTTTCCTTTTTTAAAGATTATTATTTGATAGATAAATCTTTTATCTTTTACAAATTCTTCGTTTTCAATATAAAAGCCATTACTACATAAGTATCTTTTAACATCTTCTTGATAGTTATTAGGACTTATTATAAGGGCTTTTACTTTCTTTAATACTTTTGGTTTATTCTTGCATATACCAATTATATTTCTACCACCCATACCAGAAATAATAATGGTATCTATTTCATCAGTGTATGTTTCTAATCCATTACCTAATCTTACTTCTATTTCTTTTTCTAATCGTTCTCTTTTTATATTTTTTTTTGCTTGTTCTAAAGGTCCTTCGGCAATATCAGAAGCAACTGCTCTAATGTTTTTATTTTTCTTTACTAAATAAATGTCTAATAGAGCATGATCACATCCAACATCTAAACAAAAGGAATTAGCTTCCACTAAATCCCCTATTTTTTTTAATCGTTCATTTATTTTCATTAGTCTGTTAAGAAATCCTTTAGTTTACGAGAACGAGATGGATGTCTTAATTTGCGAAGGGCTTTAGCTTCAATTTGACGAATTCTTTCACGAGTTACGCCAAATATTTGTCCAACTTCTTCTAGAGTTCGGCATTGACCATCATCTAGACCAAAGCGAAGTCTTAAAACTTTTTCTTCTCTTTCAGTTAAGGTTGCTAAAACACCTCTTAATTCTTCTTTTAACATTTCAACTGTGGCATATTCTTCAGGTCCCATAGTTCTTTCATCTTTGATGAAGTCACCTAAGTGAGAATCATCTTCTTCACCAATTGGAGTTTCAAGTGATACAGGGTCTTGAGATATTTTATATACCTCACGAACTTTTTCAACAGTTATGTCTAGTTTTTTAGCTATTTCTTCATCAGTTGGCTCACGATTTAATTCTTGAGTTAGTTGACGTTGAACACGAGCTAATTTATTAATTGTTTCTACCATATGAACTGGAACACGAATCGTTCTTGCTTGATCGGCTATAGCTCTTGTTATGGCTTGACGAATCCACCAAGTTGCATAAGTAGAAAATTTATATCCTTTTGTTGGATCAAATTTATCAACAGCTTTCATTAAACCAATATTTCCTTCTTGAATAAGATCTAAGAAAAGCATTCCTCGACCAACATATCTTTTGGCAATACTTACAACTAGACGTAAATTAGATTCCGCAAGTAAACGTTTAGCTTCTTCGTCTCCAGCTTCAGCTCGTTTAGCATATTCAAACTCTTCATCTGAAGTTAATAAGTTAATACGACCAATTTCTTTTAAATACATTCTAACTGGATCATTTATTTTTACGTCTTTTGATAGAGTTAGATTTTCTACTGACATGTCACTAGTTATTTCTTCTCCACTAGCTTCATCATCAGATCCATCTTCAGTAACAATATCAATATTTGCTTCTACTAGGGCATTATACAATTCATCTAGAGTATCACTATCAATATCTAAACCTTTTAATTGATCAGCCAATTGTTCATAAGTTACATAACCTTGTTTTTTTCCTAGAGCAATTAATTTTTCTTTTCTTTCTTCAATTGTCTTTATCTCTTCAACCATACTAATTATCTCCTAACCTGAGCTTTCTAATCTTTTCAACTATTTTAGCTTGTTCTAATGGATCTATTTCTTTTTTCATTAAATTTGTGAGTCTCTTTATTTCTTGTTTTGTACTATATTCTTTAATAACATTAAAATAAAGATTAAGCTCCTCTTCATTTGTAGTCTCATTATAACTATCAGCCAAAATGTCACTAATAACCTTTTCTAAGTTGTCTTTTCCTTGGATATAAGTATAAAAATCTGCAACATTAATATTACCATTTTTCTTATAGTAATAAATTATTTCATTGCAGATTGAACGCATTGCTTCATTAGGAAAAATTAAACGTTCTTGTTCTACTTTTGTTATTATCCAATCATTATTTAACATGAAGTATATTATTTGTTCAAAAGCTTTAGTATATTTATCCTTTTTAACTATACTTTTTTTAGGTATAATTACCTCTTCTTGTTTAGCTTCCTTTTTAAGCAAGCTATTAATACGCATTTCCAAAGTATTATACCCTATATCAAATTCTTTTGCAAGCTTTTTCAATATTACTTCTCTTCTAATTTCATCATTTATTTTAGCAGTTTCTTCTAGTACTTTATTAATATATGTTGCTAATTCTTCATCACTTTTAAAATTTACATTTTTACGAAGTTGATTCATTCGATAATCTGAAAAATTTTCTGCTGAAGAAAGTAAATTTAAAAATTTAGATTTACCATTATTTAAAATGTATGTGTCTGGGTCATCTGGATTTGGTAGAGATATTACTTTTACTTCTATTCCCTGTTCAAGTAGAGTATTACCAATACTTAGGGTTGCTTTTACACCGGCATCATCACCATCTAAACATAATACTATATTTTTTGATAATCTCTTTAATAAATTAATTTGTTCTTTAGTTAGAGCTGTACCCATTAAAGCCACAGTGTTTTTTACTCCAATTGATGATGCTCTTATAACATCCATGAAACCTTCCATAACAATAACTGATTTTGCTATGCGACATTCTTCTTTAGCAATATGGTAGTGATATAATAATTCTCCTTTTTTAAAGATATCTGTCTCTTTAGTATTCAAATACTTATTCTGATTTGAATTATCATATATTCGACCACTAAAACCAACTACTCGGCCATTAATATCATACAGAGGAAACATAATTCTATTATTATAGATATCATGATTATCACTAGATAGGCCTATTCTATTTAGTGTAACTAAATCATATTCTTTAGAAGTTAATAACTTAGTTAAGTCATCCTTTGAATCTAGGGATAATCCTATTTCAAATTCTTTGATTAATTCTTCTGTGATTTTTCTTTCTCTTAAATACTTTTTGGCAATTTTGCCAATGTTACTATTAAGATTGTTTTGATAATACTTTAAAGTTAAATTATATGCTTCATATAATTTATCATATTTAGTAGTTTTTTTAGTGACGTGAACTGAGCCAGTATCAATACCAACTCTATCACCTAAATATTTTAATACTTCTCTAAAGTCCATATGTTCATAATTCATTAAGAATGTATAAACATTACCAGTTGCATGGCAGGAAAAACAAGTATAAATTTGTTTTTCTCTTGATACACTCATTGAAGGATTTGTATCATCATGAAAGGGGCAAACTCCGAAGAAGTTTTTGCCCCTAGCAACAAGTGGTATTCTTTCACCGATGATATCAACTATATCTACTTTACTACGAATTGTATTCGCAATATTTTCATTCATTGATACCACCACCTTAACAATACATTAATTATTCTATCACATTTGTTTAATTTTTTCTACTCTTTTTAAAGGAGAATATTCATCTAGTTTTTTATTACAAAATTCTTTGAATATCTCTAGATTATTATCTGAGAAATTTTCAATAGAAATTCCTTCATAACTAGCTTCAAGAACATGTTTTTCACTTTCGTAGTATCCTAAAATTTCATTATGATATTTTTCAATAAATCTTACTAAATGAAATAATTCTTGATAATTATTATCCGTTATACTATTTTGTATTTTACTAAAATATAAAGTTGTAATTGCTTCTAGTTCAAATATTCTATCCAATATTATTTGATATTTTGTAAAATAATCCATATCAAAATTTAATGATTTAAAAGTGACAAAATCTACTGCTTTAACTAATTTTTCAGCAAAGTAGGTACTTCTTTTATCGCTTAAAACTTCATTTCTACAGTGTTCCCTTTCATCTAAATTAAATTCTAGGTATGCTGCAAGTGATGTTGATGATATAATTTCAGGACCTGTAGTTTTAAATTCTTTATATTCTTTTTCAATTTCTTCTACTGTTTTCATATATATCGCCCTCTACGCGTAGGTATTATATCATATTTGTTTTTTTCAGTCAAATAAAAAGGTAGCTTCTGCCACCTTTTATTATTTTATTAATTACATTTATATTGTGTTCCACTCCAGCCGTTACAACTTCCTTCTACCCAAGATGAATTTGTACAAATTCTACTTGTATAAGTTGCTGTTAGACAAACATATGGTTTTGCGGGTGTTGAGCCACTATCTCCATAGGCACATCGTCCATCGCTACAGTTATTCCAGCACATACTTTGAGTTTTGTATGGTCCTCTTGTAATTGATTTCCTACACGTTCCATTACTGTATGTATAACCACTTGGACAACCCCAAGATGTACATTGAGATGACCCACTACTGTAACTTGTACAATATGATGGAACAACATTTGCCATTCTTAAGTTCTTACGCAAGATAATACTTCCTGAACTATTTTTACAACGTGCCCCACTACAACTATTAACAACAAATATTTGATTTTCTGAATATTGAGATGTTTGAAGATTTCTAGTACAACGATTACCGGCATCTGTATTTTGTGGTCGTGTATCAGTGAAGCAACTTGTTCCTGATACTAGATCACTTCTTAAAACATGATCATCAGTTTCATCTACTGTTGCATCTTTATTAGTACCTTTAAAGTAACCATCTTTACTATAATGACAATAATTTTCATTTAAGCTTCCAGCTTGATCAATTAAACAATAGTCAACATAATAATCGTGATTATTATCTTTTGAACAACGCCAGTCATTAATCTTCTGAGCCCAGTTGATATCAACTTCAACCGTACAACTTCCATTACTAAGATCACAGAAGTCAGAAGCTTTATAACCAGCAAACTTAACATCATCTTCATTTTCATCATTAGCATCATCACAGTTTTTAATACAACTATCTTTGCTTCCTTGGTTGTAATAGACAGTACTAGTTGTACAACCAGAAACACATTTCCATTCTTTAAATTTTACACCAACGTATGTATTAGAACTATCTGTGTATGTAACCTCAAGATAGGAACTATTGTTATAGTTATCTAATCCTGTATCTGGTAATTCACCACCATAATTAGCAACTGTTTTCAAATATGAACCATCTTTCTTAATTCGCTTAGTTGATGATTCAATACTATAACCTCTGCTTTGAGATCCAGATGTTAGGCTTCCTTTAGAAGCTTTATAATATATTGTTAAAGTATTTATTGACCAATTAGCTGTGTATGTTTTATCTCCTGATGATCCTTTGGCTATTGTTACACTTTTTTGGGGAGTGTTTCCATTTGAGCCTGTCCATCCAGTAAATGTATAACCAGTTCTAGTAGGATTATTTAAAGTTATATTATTACTTTTCATATTATAACTATTCGGATTTCCAGTTACTGAACCTCCCTTTAAGTCATATGTAATACTATAATTTACAAGTTCTATAATCCAACTTACTCTACAAGCATTTGAAAATTTATATCCGCTAGTTGCTATACATTTTTGATAATAAGTTCCTTCATCTGTGGCACTTGTTGTTTCGTCTGCTGTACTTCCTGTTGGACAAGTTATTCCGCTATTTATTTCATTTCCAGTATATTCTTTATTACTTGGACTACTTGGACATGTCAATGTTTTTCTATTTACTGTCGCAGAATATGTTGTGCTTCCTGCTAAGTAGTTTGTACCTACACCCTGATTTACTGTTATTGTTGCTGTTTTATTATCTGCTGTATTTTTTTGTGGAATAATCGTTAATGTTTTTCCACTGACACTACAGGTTGCAACACTTTCATCACTACTCTTACAACTTAGTGTTCCATCACTATTTGTCGTTATTGTACTTGTTCCGTTCGTTCCATATGTTAATGTACCA
>JAFRHI010000014.1 GCA_017433415.1 Bacilli bacterium | reverse complement strand
TCTTTTTCTTCCGGCGTTCTGATTACACTTTTTGTTCCACTTGGTCTTCCCACATTTATCATCTCCTTTATTAAATTTTAGCACATAAAAAGTAGACTGTGTTTTTTTTACACTGTCTACTTTTATTATATCACTTCATTTGGTATTTTACTTATCTTCTTTAACTCCTTTTAAATATAATCTTTTTTGAAATCCTCCGCGAGCTTCTTTTTTTTCATTGCGAGTTATGATTACATCATCAAGTGTCTTTCCTTCTAATTCGGCAAGAGAAGTCATAACTTCTAACATATCAGCAAGTTCTTCTATTCGATCATCTCCTGTTACCTGGAGTGTTTCATTTAATTCTTCTTGAAGTTTTTTTTCTAATTCTATTTTGTATTCTTCTTCTGATAAAACTCTTGTGATTGGTTCTTCACCATTACTTTTTATAATATCTGGTATTTTATCTCTTACTAATTTATTATATGACATAGATTACACACAAGTATATCCACCATCAATTGGTAAGATTACTCCTGTTACATAACTTGCTTCTTCACTTGCTAAGAAGATTGCTCCAGCATTTAATTCTCCTTCTTTTCCATATCGTTTCATTGGAACATGAGAATCAGCAAAAGCTTTAAACATATCTGTGTCTAGTACTTCTGTAGTTAACTCTGTATAGAAATATCCAGGACAAATTGCATTAACAGTAATATTATATTTTGCAAGTTCTGCTGCAGCTGCTCTTGTGAAGTTAACAACTGCCCCTTTTGATGAGTGATAAGCAATTGTTGGTATTTCAGTATTACCAACTAATCCATACATTGAAGCAATATTAATTACTCGACCATAATTATTTTTCTTCATGATATTACCAAATGCTCTAGTCATCTTAAATACTGATGTTTCATCAGTAGCAATAGTAAAGTCCCATTCTTCATCAGTCATTTCTAGTACACCTTTATCTTTTGATGAACCAGCACAGTTAACTAAGATATCTACTTTACCAAAAGTTTCTTCTGAAAGCTTTGCCGCATTATCAATATCCTCTGTTGATGTAACATCACATTTAATTGGTAAAACTTTAACTCCTTTTTGTTCTAATTCTTCTTTTAATTCTTCTAGTTTTTCAACACGACGAGCTAAAATTACTAAATCTGCTCCTTGTTCAGCAAATCCTCTAGCCATTTGCTTTCCTAATCCACTTGATGCGCCACTAATAACTGCTACTCTTCCTTTTAAATTAAACATATTATTATCTCCTTTACATTATATTTCTAATTCATTATAACATATTTTTTTTAATTTAATAACATATGTAGAAAAATATCAATAAAAAATACTACTATTAATACCGGACAAGTTAAGTTTAGTTTAAATCTATTACTTTTTATTAACCTTATTAATTTAGGAATAATAAAATATATTAAAAACAATCCAGAAATACCAAATAATAGAACTGATCTTAGACATATATAACCATTTATATTACCAAAATTTAATATTTCTGTATTATAATCCCAAAGTCTAGTATTAAGTACTTCGTAGAAAAACATACCTGTAAGATATTCTAAAGTACCTGTTACTACTGTAGAAATTAAAAATACTAATAATGGTTTTTCTTTATATCTATACGTTAATAAAAATATAAACAAACCACCAAAAGCATATATAGGTATCCATGGTCCATAGCTTGAACCTCTTTTTACTAAATACCCTAAATCAATTAAATAGAATATTTCTTCATAAATAAAACCAGCTATACCACTTATTATCATTATTAAAAATATTAAATTGAATTTTTCTCTTCTACTTAATTCTTCTATCATATAATTCCCTCTTAAACATTATAACATAAAAAGAAATATCTAACTATTCCTTTTAGCAATCACAACTTTTTTATATTCGATGATAATTTATTACATCTTTGATTTTAATAATACTTAAAAATCTAGAATTAATCTAGATTTTCTTTTTATATTGGATTGAAGTTTCTTTTTTTGTACTAATCATATCATCTAATACGCGATTGCTTTGACTACCTGTTAAAAGTCTTTCAATTATTTCAGATACTTCTTCAATAATCATATTATAAAACTCAGCTATTTCTTTTTCAGAAAAAGGTTGATTATTAGAATATCCTAAATAAAGAAGAATGATAACTGACTCTTTTATTGAGAAGTTTCTTAATGCTTCACTAATTTTAGCATTCTTTAAACAATCTAACACTGTTAAATAGTCTGTTATATCTAATTTCTTTTTTTCGACTGGTGCCAATTTCTTAGGACTTTTTGAAGTTTTTAATTTTTTAATTACTATTGGTTCTTCTTCCGTTTGTTTGTCAGATTTATCGACTATATTATTTCTTATTTCTGTACCAGGATATAGTTTAAAACCTCTATTTCCATATCGACGATATTCATCTAAGTTTTTTAAACCTTGACTTGGATTGTCTAAATAAATAGCAAATTCTTTGATGTATGGAGAATTTCTTATTTTTTTTATGGCTTTTGCTTCTATTTGACGAATACGTTCTCTTTCGAGATTTTTCATTTTACCAATTTCTGCCAATGTATGTTGCCTATTACCATTAAGACCAAAGCGAAGACAAAGTACTTCATATTCTCTTTCTGTTAAATTGCATCTTTCAAATAGTCTGTGCAAATCATTTCCTAAATTATTTGCTATTACTTTATCTTCTATCAATTCGTCATCTGCTGGTATAAACTGACCAAGTTCACTATCTTTTTCTTCTTTTATTTTTTCATTTAGGCTTCTTGGTGTTTGCTGATAATAATAAATATCCGTTACTTTTTCGATTGGCATATTTAAATATTCAGCAATTTCTTCTATGGTTGCTTCTCTTCCTAAAATATCGCGTAAAGCATTAGAAGCAGAATAATATTTTTTAACTAATTCAAATTGATTTACTGGTATTTTAATTGTTCGACTTTTTTCAGCTATGGCTCTTGTGATTGCTTGAAAAATCCACCAAATCGCGTATGTAGAAAATCTATATCCCATATCAGGATCAAATCTTTCAATAGCTTGCATCATTCCAATATTTCCTTCTTGAATTAAATCAAGAAATTCTAAGCCCCTATTTTTATAATTTTTCGCAATACTAACGACTAATCTTTGATTACTTTCAATAAACTTATTTTTAGCTTCCTCATCACCCATTTTTATTCTTTTTAAGATAGCAATTGATTCTTCTGGTGATAATAGTGGTATCTTTCCTATTTCATTTAGAAACATACCTGTTATATCAAGAGTATTAACATCTACTGATTCAAATTTTTCTTCTTGGACATCTGCCTTTATTCCTGTTAATTGGCAATATATTTCAGTAGTAATTATTAATAATATATTGTCTGTTATCTCACTAATCTTACCTTCTTTTATTAACGCAACATTATTTTTTACAAAAGTATTAATAGCTTTTTTGTATACATAATTTTCATTAATCAACTTAGTAATCATACTATAATCAAGGACATAGTCATAGGAGTCAATAAAGCATAACAGATTATCAAAAAGATTATTACTTTCTTTATTTCTTTGAATGAAATTATTTATAGCTTGATAGGCAAATTCTTCATCTTTTAATCTTTCTTTAATTAGTTTTTTAATTTCTTTATCTAGTTCTGTTTTGATACTATTAAAGTCAGAACTTTTGTCTAATAGTTTTTTGATAATATCTATTAATAATTGATAATTATTGTTAAATGTTTCTTGAATTAGATATTCATCATGTTCTTTTAGAGATGATTTTAAAACATCGAATACTCTTAATGATTTTTTTTCATTAGTACTTATCACCTCTATCATCCCCTTCACTAAAAATTAATTGTCCTATATTATAACATAAGTAATAAAAAAAGAACAGTTATTTCTGTTCTTATATTAATTAGTTACTCTATCTGAATTATTGTTTTGCATATACATATTTTTGTTCAGATTCATTATCAGTTACAGAAGCAATTAAATTATCAAGCATTTTATTAATATTTTGTTGATATAGAAGAAGCATCTTCTTAGTTATTTCATTTACTTCTTCTTCACTTATGCCAAAGAAATCTGCTATTTCTTTTGGTTTAAAGAATCTGTTATCGGCATAGCCAAGTCTTAAAGAAATAATTATAGCTTCTTTGGCTGGTAATACTTTTAACATATCAGTAAAATCTGGTGATCTAAGTAGTTCTAGTATTTTCATATAATCTGCTTTTGATAAATCTGCTGGTTGTTGGTTATTGTCTTTTTTACTAATTGATGGTGCTTCTTGTTTTTCAGTAATTGGCATAACTGTTTTTTTCTTCACTTCTAGTTGCTCTAAATCACTAGGGGAAGTTATTTCTTTTGGTTGCAATTGTTCTTTAGGTTTTTCTATTAAAATATTTTTTCCTTTTCTTGGAGCGCGTTTTTGAATTTTGTAATCTGGATTAACAATAATTCTTTTAATTCTAGGAATTATTACATTAAAAAAGTGTGCACTTTGTTTTTTATCTAGTGGTTTTCCATTAGGATGTTCTAAATCATTACCATATTTTGTACTTAAGATTTCTTTATCTTCTTCAGGCAATTTTGAAATTGCTGAGTCAACTTCCTCTTTTGTATACATGTCTAAAAGTTCGTAAATTGTTTTTGGCTTTTTCATTTCCTTTCCTCCTTTATTTGATATACTTCTTTTAGATACCGTTTTTGGTTTTTTTGTTTCTACTGGATATAATTTATACCCTTGTTCATGAACTAAGGCTTCCCTATAGGCTCCAATATTTTCTAGGGCTTCTTTGGGATCATCCATATATACTGCAAAATCTTTTATATATCTTGAATTTCTTAATTTTCTTATTGCTCTTGCTTCTACTTGTCTAACTCGCTCTCTTGTTATGTTATAGACTGCTCCAATTTCTTCTAGTGTCATCGAAGGTGTACCATCGAGCCCAAAACGCATTGTTACTACTTCTCGTTCACGTTTTTTCAAATTACATTTGTTTAAAAGAGCTTGAATTTCTTTACTTAATGTTTTAGTGATTATTTGTTCTTCGATTGGTTTATCACGATTAGGAATAAATTTTTCAAGTTCAGAATCTTCTTGATCATTTATAAATTCATTGAGACTTCCCGCATCTGATTGTATCCTATGTAAATCTATAGCTTTTTCTATTGAAACACCAATATATCTAGCTGTTTCTCCTATTGTAGGCTCTCTTCCTAGTCTATTTTTTAGTGTATTATTAGCATCACGATATTTTTTTACCATTTCATATTGATGAACTGGTAATCTTATTGTTCTTCCTTTGTCAGCAATAGCTCTTGTAACAGCCTGACGCACCCACCAAGTTGAATAGGTGGAGAACTTATAACCAAATTCGGGATTAAATTTTTCAACGGCTTTAATTAATCCCAAGTTTCCCTCTTGAATTAGATCAAGAAGACTTAGACCTCTTCCTTGGTATCTTTTTGCAACACTAACAACAAGTCGAAGATTTGCTTCAATAAATTTGGTTTTAGCTTTTTCATCTCCAAGGGCAATTAATTCAATTAGTTCTTGTTCTTCTTCTGGTTTTAATAATGGTATATTTCCGGCTTCTTTTAAATACATTCCTACGATATCAGAAGTTCTAGCCTCTTTTTCATAATCAAAATCTTCTTCAATTGTTTTTATTTCAATACCATTTTGGTCGCAATAAACTTCAATTGCCGATAATAATATTGGACTTTCATATAGTATTTCAAGTGGTTCTTTTTCGAGTTTATTTTTATCTCTTTCGATAACTACTTCTAACATTTTCAGAAAATATGGATTTTCATTTAGTAGTTTTATAATTATATCTTTGTTAGGAATATATTCATATTGATTTAAAAAGTCTAATAGTTTATCAAAAAAGTCAATGATAGAATTATAATTAACTTTTTTATTTGGATAATTGTTAATGTAGTTATTTATGGTTGTATAAGCAAAATATGAGTCTTGAAGCTTTATTTTTATTACGCTTTCTATTTTTGTATCTAATTCATTTTTTATATATTCTAGATATTCTATACTTCCGTCATAACTTTCTTTACTCTTTTCAATTATCTCTAGTAGAATTGCATGATATTCTTGAACTGTTAATTTTGCAATTAAATAAGTATTATATTTTTTAAGAGATGGTAATATAATTTTAAATAATTGATTAGAATCTTTCTGTTTTACTTGTTGTAATCCTATTTCCAATTTATTTCCACCTCCTAGCAAACTTAAATGCGATGTTATTTATTCTATCATATTTTTTCTAATTTTTCTAAATATTATCTATTTTTATTATCTCTTTCAACTTTATCCTTTTTTTATCTTGAAAAATTATTTCTTGTGAGATGATATTTATTTTAGAAAAAAAACCTTCATATATTCGATATATTCCTCCTACTTTATTTTTATCTGGGATAAAATATTCAACTTTTATTCTTTGATTTTCTTTTAGGGTTTGCAGCTTACTATTTAAAATAGATATTTCTTCTTCTGTTAATATTTTTTCTGGTGTTACAATTCTTTTAACTTCTTGAATTTCTTCTTTGTAGCCTGTTAAGGCATCAAATGGTGCAAATTGAGCAGCTCTATTTTCTATATTCATTCTGGGATGATATTTTAATTCATAATGAGGGTAATTTAAGATATCATAATATTCATTCATGCTTTATGTCCTCCTATTTGTTTATTTCTCT
Source organism: Bacilli bacterium (assembly GCA_017433415.1). Classification (GTDB taxonomy): domain Bacteria; phylum Bacillota_I; class Bacilli_A; order RF39; family UBA660; genus UBA3789. Next base: position 30,927 of record JAFRHI010000014.1, on the reverse strand, counting down.
CAATTGTTGTTGCTCCTTCTTTTAAGTTTGTCCCTATTAGAATGGTATTTTTGCCATATTTTGCTTTTAATTCTATAATAACTTGTTGAAGATTTTGATCACTTTTTTCTAAGATTATTTCTTGTTTTTTATTGTAGTCATATTTTTCATTATCCGTAAATAAATCTAGTTGTTTGTAAATAGTTTCTTTTTTTACATTTTCTTCTCTTTGCAAATTACAAAAAGAGATGTTTATTCTTCTTACCCAAAGATTTTTATTAATGATAGTCTCAAATAATTCTATTACTTTTTTTTTAATAATTTTTATGGAAGAAGTAAAGTGATCTAGTCTGATGGTTCCATGGGCATGTTTTGGTATTTCTCGACCATAAAAATCCTTGGTAATTTCTCCGATATATTCGTCTTTAATTCTTTGATTTTCTAAATTACTAATATCATAACCGATAGTTAAAACAATATGATTTGCCATATAGTGCTTACTTGTCATTTCTAAAACTAATAATTCACTCATTTCTTGAATAATAATTTTAGTTTTTTCATAGTTATATGGTTCATGTAGTACTTGAGAAGATGATAGACTGTTTCTTAGTGGTTTATAACTTTTTATATCTTTCATCTGACAATTTTCCCAACCCCAGGCATGATCAATTATTAATTCAGCATTTATTCCAAAAAGACGAAACAACTTATTTTCATTTTCTAGCGAGCATCTTGCGATATCCCCCATTGTATATAGATTATTCTTTTTTAGAGTTTTTGAAATTCCTTTACCAATTCTCCAAAAATCAGTCAGTGGCTTATGATTCCATAATTCTTGACGATAGCTTATTTCGTTCAAAAAAGCTATTCTTACTCCGTATTCATTTGGTTCTTTATGTTTGGCGACAATATCCATTGCAACTTTTGCTAAATATAGATTGGTTCCAATACCGGCTGTTGCCGTAATTCCTGTTTCTTGATAGACATCTTGAAGAATTTTTGTTACCAATTCTTCAGGACTACATTTATATAATTTTGGGTAATTTGTGATATCTGCAAATACTTCATCAATAGAATAAACAAAGATATCTTCTGGAGATAAATGTCTTAAATAAATACTATAAATGTTAGTACTATACTTTAAATATAGACTCATTCGTGGATGAGCGACGATATAGTCTATTTTTAAGTGTGGATTATTCTGAATTTCTATATCATTATGAGATTTGCCAATAAATGGTTTTCTCTTTTTATTAATTTCTTTAATCGTTTGAACAACTTCAAACAAGCGTGATCTTCCAGATAAGCCATACTGTTTTAGCGATGGTGATACGGCAAGGCAAATTGTTTTTTCTGTTCTAGAAGAATCTGCTACTACTAAATTTGTTGTTAAGGGGTCTAAGTTTCTTTCTCTACATTCTACCGAAGCATAAAAACTCTTTAAATCAATACAGATATAGATTTGATTCATAATTATTCCTCCTTGAATCTACTATATCATAATTTTTTATTTTTTAGAACATTTGTTTGTTTTTTTTACATAAAAAAAGACTTAATATTAGTCTTTTATATTTCTATTAATTCATAGTCAGTTGAACCAAGGCCTAGACTTTCAGCATATTCAGTAATATGACGACCTTTACGAGAATCTATTCTCTCTTCTATTTCTTTTGTTCCATCTTCCTTAGTTTTCCAAATTGCATCTAAAAAGGCTTGATCATTGGCTACTGGGTCCATTGAAGCAAATATTCCGATGTCACCAATTACTGGGTCTCCTTGATTAGCATCACAGTCACAATCTACTGATATGGCGTTAGCTACTGTTATATAAACGATTGGTTTGTTATTTTCTTTTAAGTAATCAGCTACAGCTGTTGCGGCTTCAGCCATTGATTCAATAAAATCGATTTGTTCATGTTTATCACTCCAGCAAGCATCTGGATCTTCTGTATGTCCACAACTATGGATGTAAGCTTTACCATTACGTGATGCTATACCAATAGATTGATTTTTTAAGTTAGCTCCAAAGCCACCCATCATATGACCTTTACCATGAGCCAAATTAAGAATTGAATCATAGTTTTCAAAATTTTCTCCAATAAGATCATATTCTAGATGTTTTCCGTTGTGTACTGGTATTTTAAATTCGCCAGTGCTATCCATAATATCAACATCAGCAAAAGAGGTGAAGCCATGTTTTTCAGCTACTTTTAAATGCTCTTCTGTTGTGGTTCTTTCTCCAGGATAAGCTGTGTTGCATTCAATAATTGTACCATTTAATTTCTTTACTAGTGGGGCAATTAAATCAGCTTTTAAATAACCTTTAGCTCCATCTTCACCTGTTGATACTTTTACTCCTACTTTTCCTGGTAAGTCTACTCCTAATTTTTCATAAATTTCAATTAATTTTTCTGGTGTTATTTCTTTTGTAAAAAAGACTTTTGATTTCATAAAATCTCCTTTATTTTTTTAATTCTAATTCTTCTGGTTTTCTTAACTTTTGATGTTTAAATACTGGGATATTATATTTTGTACCTAGTGCTCTGATAACATCCTTATAACAACCTTTAGTATTATCATGATAAGTTATTGCTTCAACATCACCTATTGCTTTAATAGCATTATCCATGTATTCGACACCATGGTCTCCAGTATAATCTCCTGTTACTAGCCATTGATTAGCAATAATATGTGTTACACCAAAGGTATCTTTGCCATCATTCCAAGTAGTAAATACGGCTTTAGCAAAATCAGGATCAAAATGCATTCCACCAACACATAAAATATTATGAATTTTCATATCATCATCATTAAACACCTCAAATAATGTATCAGTTAAGGCATTAACTGCTGTTTCATTTTCCCAACTACTTGGGTCTGATCCTATTTCAATATCTACCATTGGTACAGGGAATTTTACTAATAATTTTGCTTTTTTACTATCATCATAGCAACCAGACCAATGAGTTGCTTCTGTTACAACACTATAGTCATCTAAGCCATACTTTATCCTATTTCTTTCATAAGCATAAAGTAGATTATGCATACATCTTACGTTAGTAGGTCCATAAATGCCTTCATTAACGTCTCCTAGAGAGTGTACTGTTAAAACATTTGGTGGAGCAGAAGCTCCTTCATGCCAAGTAACCATACCTGACATATCACTATCTGAAAAGTATTTATTCATATCATCTAACAACTCATTATAGCAATAACATATTGGTTGATTAGTTTCAGCAAAATAAAAAGTGTTTTTATTACTATCTATATATTTTAAAACTTTATAGCCATCAAATACTATATCTGTTTCTTCTAAATTTTTCTTTTTTAAAACTTCTAAAACATCTTTTGAAACATGTCCATTAATACCTTTGTTATTACAGATAAAATAGACAACTTTTTTACTCATAACATCATTCCTTTTCTTTTTTATTATAACTTAATTTGATAAAAAGAGAAAGTAATTTATTCATTACTTTCTTCTTTATGAGTCAATATAAATACCATCATAATTAACGAAGTAATACATAGTACTAGATAGATTATTAAATTATTATCGCTGGATGTTACTGGTACTGCAACTGGTTCATTTTCATCATTTTCTTCGACTAAAAATGTCCAACGTAAGTATCTTTCTTGATCTTCGATAACATTACCTACTGATGTAGGTACTTCTATTTTTAATTTTAATTCAATATTACTATCATTATTAAGATCAGTTATTTTTATTAAACCTTGGTAGTCTTCTAATTCTTCATTATCTTTATACAAAGTTATTTTTAAATACTCTAATATATCATTATCTATATTAGTATCTAATCGTATATAGAGATTAGTTTTTTTATTAATATTTATACCTTTAATATTGATTGTTTCCTCACGAATATCTCCGGGTATTAAATCTTTAAAATTAGAAAACAAATCACCTTGATTTAAATTATAATATGTAAAATCTTTAGTATTACCATCATAATATAGAGTATTATTAGCGTTATAAGTTTTGTTTATATTATAAGCAGATATTAAAAGTATTATTAATAATATAAATGTAATTATTTTTTTCTTCATATTATCACCTAGCTTTCTAGGTTAATGTTATGATTTTCGACATTAACATTCCAAGCTTCCTCTACTGCTTCTTCAGGATTTGCTTGAATAGTTTGTGAGATAATCGTAACATCAAGAGTTTTATTTGTATGAGTTCCAAGTTCAATACATTTTTTTATTAAAATATCTGTACTGGCATTGGCTTCTACTGGTAGCTTGTAATAATAGTAGCCATCTTTGTATAACCAATTACTAGAGGTAGATAAAGTAAGTTCATAATCGACATCTTTTACTGGTTTTTCATATAGAATAACGCCATTTTCATCTTTAAAGGATACAATTATAGCTGCTCTTACGTATGATGGAACATTACCAGTATTTTTTACTTTTACATCTTCTTTAATATTATTTTGAAATTTTTCTTCTATTTGATTAGAAACTCTACCAATTTCAAATTCATTAGCAGCTAAAGAACTTTTTGTTAGATAAGCTATTGTTGTCATCGTAGCAGCAAAAAGTAAGACAATGCTTGTAATAATTATTAATTGTTTTTTGCTTAGATGCATACTTTATCCTCCTTTCTAGTCATATGTATTGGAATTATAATTCATGGAATCTAACCAATTACTTTTTAGTTTTGTGTTACTAATAGTTAAGTTTGGTCCGATAGAATAGTTATCAAGTGAGAAATCAAAACTAACATCTTGATAGCGCCAAGCCCAAGCGGAATCCTCACTAATAGTATAGTCACCAAATGGTAGTCTAACAGTTTCTGTTTCTCCTGGTTTTAATAAAATATTTGTATTTTCATTTGTTGTTTTATTTGTTATTTCAAAGACAAATATATCTGTTTGACTTTGATCACTCATAGTATTTTTAGTTACTTCAACATCAACATAGAACTTAAATAAAGCGTTTCCTCTACTATCTGTTTGTTTGGTAAGAGGATCTTCAATAACTTCATTTTTATAGAATTCAACATTAACATTAGGTAAATCTCTTATTGCAATATTATCAGGAGTATAAGTCATTGTATCGACATGAATTCTAAGTTCAGGTTGTTTATATGTTGTATTTAAAGTAACTAATACTTTATCATTTTTAGTTGCAACTATGATTTCTTTTGTGACAGTACTATCAAGTTCAACATTATTAGAATCATACGCAATAATTCTATTTGTTACAGGATATAATTTCATATCAGATGAAATAGGATTATTTTTGAAATCATTCCAACTAACTAAAGTTCCATCATCTTTTAACCAATTATAGTTAATAAGTATTTCATTAGGTGCTAAAGTGTTATAAATATTTACAAAGGCTTCATAATCAATTGGTGTTTCAATATTATTACCAGACTCATCTTGCGTTGTTGTTTGGAATGTTCTTGTTTGATCTACTGGAATATAGACTGTTTTTAGAATACTGCCATTAATATTATAGTAAATTACTTCATAGCTTTCTTTGTAGACTGCTGTATAAGTTTTATTACTATATTTTTCTGTATCAGACAACTCATAGTTTTCATTTTTAGAAATTAAAGTTCCTAAATTGTTCATATCTTGATATGATTCATACCAACCAATAAAGTGATAGTGATTAACTTTTGATGTTAAAACTGTAGCATTCATTCTAGTTGCGATTGGTCTAGTTATATTATAGACAGTCGATTTATCTATTTGATTGTTTGTTAAGTAATCATCAATATTAGAATTTAAAGTTATAGTAGCAGAAACATAAACTGGATATAATTCTATAGAATCAGTTATTAATTGTTCTTCTTTAGCTAGAGTAAGATTTGAGTTTTCAAAATCTGTTTTTGAAGCAAATAAGTGAGACATTCCAGTACTTGGTACAGTTTTTGTATAGCCAACAAACTGATACATTGCTCCTAAAGAGTTAATATCATATGTAGGAGTTGGTATTTCTCCAAGTTCATCACCGCTGTTTTTAATATATGTTGTGATATTAGAATCATCAAGATGATATATAACAATATATGGTTCATAATTAGCTGTAAATGTATATGTTGGACCTGCTTCAATGGCATAAGTATAAATACCATTTTCAGGAACTAATTCTATTTCTTCACTATTATTTATTTTTAAAGTCACTGAATATAATGTATATTTTGCATCTTCACCATTAACAACATAAGTATTTGTATCAGGTGTAATTGTTACTACTCCTGTACCGTCAGCATTTTCTTGAAGTGAATATATAGGATTAGGTGGTACATTTACATTATTATTAATTGATATAACATTAGTAGTTGTTTCAATATTATATTTAGCATAAACAGGATATAAGTCTACTGTTTCTTCAACTAGCATGTTTTGATCTACAAGATAAGGTCTTGCTTTTTGCATATTAGAAGTTGTGTAGTTATCTCCTGCTACGTCATAGATATAATTCCACTCGGCACTGTTTGGTTCAACATCTAAAGATGATATCCAACCTAGGAAGTAATAGCCTGCTTGTGTCATAGAACTATCTGTTGGTGACGCCTCAAATGTAACTGGATTAATAATATCAATATTATCATAAGTCCTAATTGGAACATCAATAGTATTATAATGTGGATATTTGTATGTATAAACTTCTTCTGTATTAAATACGTTGGTATTATATCTTCTTTGAACAGTAGTATAAGTATTATCTTTATTGTAAAAATTAACATCAGCAGTTACAAAAGCTTTACTAAGATAAATATTATCTGTTGGTGTTGTTAAATCTCCTGTACCATATGGATTACTAGCATATGTCCAATGTTTACTATTATCATCTGTTCTTTCTAAAGTCCAAAACAATAAATGATATTTATTACTAACGGGAATAAATTCGAAATTAGCTGTATTATGGTTAAATACACCACCACTGCTTCCATTATCCCTGATTTGTCCAGAACCTGGAAAATCCATATCAACTTGTACCTTATATAGTGTATCATTTCCATTTGTTATATTATAATTATGGGAATATGCATCAAATGGAGCCGTTATTTTACCAGTATAAGTATCACTTGTATCATCGGTTGCGCCATGGTTGATATGACTGGTTCCCCAATGAGTAATGAACTCTCTAATATATCCGGGAGCCGCTATATTTTGAAAATCAGAATTATATTCTACCCACATAGTCTTATAAAGTTCACTATTAGTAAAATTATTACCATTTCCTTGTGTGTAAGCTCTTACATAATATCTAACTCGATATTCAAATTTTGCAGTATATGTATGTTGAGTTGTTAAATCTAGATCATTGGTATTAATTATGTATGACATATCTTTTGAGATACGCATGTCATTAGAATCATACCAACCTAAGAAACGATAACCATCTGGTAAGCTTCCATTATTAGCACCAACTACGCTAAGTGTTACAGTGTTATCATTATTTACTGTTACTGTGGCAGATCCAACACCAGTACGCTCATAGGCATTATTAGAACTATCTAATTCATTACCTTCAAAGACTAGATTAATATTAGATACTAAATCAACATAGATTGGGTATAAATCTAGAGTTTTAGTTATTTCATCCCCTGCTTCATAAAAATCATTATTACTTTTTAAATTAGCTAAATCAGTTGAAGAGATACTTGGGTAACCACCACCAGTTGTGGATGGTGTTGTTGTCCAACCAATTAATTTAGCATTAGCACTTGCTGGTTTATTAACAGGAATAACTTCAGGCAATTCGACAGCATAATCGTAATAATCATTAGTCGTAAGGGCTGCATTACCTGCTGTATCTATTAAGCCACCTAGATAATCATGGAATGTTACTTGAGCTTGATAATAAGCAACATATAAATCATTATCATTAAAGTTTATTGTATATTCATTATTGGTACTTTCTCTTGGGATGGTTGCAAAAATGTTTTCAAAGTATTCATGATCTTCTTCTAGGGACCAAGCAGCTACTTTTGGTACTTTATACCAACCAAGGAAACGATAGCCATTATTTGTTGTTGCAGTTATTGTTGTTTCATCTTCATGAATACGCATTCCTTGAACAGCAAATTCATAAGGATTAGTTGTACTTACTGGGCTGTTTACCAAATCTGTTTTGGCAATTGATACTTCTCCTGCTCCAGGATAATCTAGTGTAGCACTCATTGATTTACCATGAACTGGTATTCCTTCTGAATAATCCATAACCCATTTATTATTGTGTTTTGCACTATATCTACTAGTTCTATTAGCAGTACCTAAAAAGTCATAAGATTGTTCTTGCCAATAGTTTTTATTTGTATAATTAGCGTTTGTTACCGGACCATAGGCTGTTGTTGAGGAGTTTGATCCTAAGGTTCCCATATTAACATCTGGATTTAATTCTGATTTGAAGTAAGCACCTACTACTGCTCCCCCATCATAAATATCAGCTATTCCGGATATGTTAACATTATTTTGAATAATTGGAAGTAAAACTACAGCATTATACTGACGTGATGTAGCAATTCCGGCATAATGAGAACGATATATTTCGTTTTGATTACCATCTACAGTGGCCGCTATTCCACCAATATGGCCAGTGTTTCCAGCACCAACTGAGACATATGTTGCACAGTAAAAATATAATTCTGCTGTTGAAAATGAATCAATTACTTTAGATGCTTCTTGCATTCTACCAATAATTCCACCAACATATAAAGTATTACCACCAACAGCACCAACTGCAACATCATAGTAATTACTTACTTTTCCTTTAATTACTCGTGAATACTCAATTTCGGTATTTCTAGAAATTCCTACTAAGCCACCAAGAGCTAATCCTTTTCCACCTAAAGCTGCTACTCCAGATGTTGAATTTGTATTTACAAAATTGTCATTACTTTCACAGTTATAAATTGTACTATTAATAGCATCTCCCGCTAGAGCTCCACCACGAACTCCACCATCTGTTACTAGGGTAACAACATTATCAGCTGCTGTTACAAAAAGATGACTATTTTTAACCGTAACATTATCGATAATTGTGTTTTCGGCATAGCCAACTAGTACGCCACCTCTAAAGTAAGATCTTATCTCAGCATTATTAATAGTTAAGTTTTTAATTGTTGCGCCATTTGTATAAGAGAAAAGCCCATTATCGTGATCCATTCCATAGACAGTATTATATTTTAAATTATTTATGGTATGACCCCTACCATCAAATACACCGGCAAATGGATAGTCTGAGCTACCAAAAACTATTCCAGGATAATTTGTCTGTTCTAAAATTTCTTGTTCTTCTTCTGTAATTGTAATATCAGCAGTTAAAATAAATGTATAGTCTTGGTTACCTTCTTGTTGACTTAGTGTTGAAGCATAAGCTAATTCAGCTGTTGTAGATATTTCAAAAGTCTTATCTTCGGCATTTACTTTTGTAGGATGAAAGCAAGCAGAAAAAAAGTAAGCTGTGATAAGTGAAAATAAAACTATTTTTTTGATTATATTTTTACTCATGCTTACTCCTCCTTACAACTATTCTGACCATCCAACGGCTTCTAAGACTCTTTCATTATTGTGCTCAGATTGAACAGCTCCAACTTTTATTTTTAATTCTAATTCATCCCCTCGATGATATTGAATGAGATTAGTATTATCAAAATTTATTTCATTCATTAATGGGGGTGTTGTTTCTCCAGGTTTTAAAACTTCTTGATAATAGTAAAATCCATCTTGATAAATCCAATTATCTAATATTGGTATATCAATGAGATCCATGGGATTATAATTATTTCCCTTGCTTTTACTTTCAATATTTAATGATAATCTTACGAACATTGGATGATTTCCAACATTTTTTACTTTTACACTCCGATTAATAGTAGATGTTTTGGTAATATTAATTGAATTACCATCTTCTATTCGTACTTCTTGACCACCAATTATTTCTGTCTCAATTAATTCTAGTTTTAAACTTCCAAAGGTGATTATACTATTTGTTGATGTTTGTTCAACAATATAAGCTAGCGTTATTGATACAGTTACTAGTAAAAGAACTATTAATAATATAAAAATTGTTTTTTTCTTCATTTTATAGCCTCCTACTATTATATTAAAAGCAAAAGAAAGGAAAATAATTTCCTTTATTAAGCTAATTCAAAAGCTTCTTTTGCAGCAGTTAAAATTGTTGCACTATCGATAGGGTTTCCACCAGCATCTTTTGCTTGATGAATAAAGCTTTTTACTGTTATTGTTGGATCTTCTCCTGGTGTAGCTGGTGTGAAATCAGCAGTATTAGCATCAGCTGATACAACCACTTTACTAAATAGTGGATCACTAGTCCAACTATCAGCACTAGCACTACCAGTTAAACCAGCAGTATATTTAAACAAACCACTTGTATATGTTCCAGCTACACTTCCAGCAGTTGTTTCATTTGCTACTGCTTCCCAACCAGTGTTGATTGTGAAGTATACTTTGTTTGAAAGATTGTTTTCAACATATAAATAAACAACACCATCTTCACTACCTGGACCAATACCTATATATGGATCTTTAACAAACTCAACACCTGGTATTAATTGATGATCAGCACTAGAATCCCAACTTTTTTCATATAAATTTCCATCTAGTGTTCCGCTTTTTAACTCATCATTTTCATTAAACAAGCTTTCTGTTGCATCTTCAGGATCAGTTGTGGGTTCAGTAAATGTTCCAACTGTGAAAGTGTTTTTTATTTCATTTTTTGCGGTTAACCAAGCAAGTGTTGTCCCAACAGCTGCTACTACTAATGCCACGGCAAGTACTAAAGCTATTACTTTCTTTTTGTTCTTCATACTTCTACTCCTTCTTTTCTAAATTATCTAATAGAAATGATACTATTATAATTATTAATGTTATTCCTATTACTATATATAGTCCTGGACTTTTAGTGATAAATAAATTTATGTGTCCTAAGTATGGTATACATAGTATGGGAATGCCAATTATATTATTAAATGGTACCGGTTGTGCATCTTGGATTATATTATTATTTTCATCTAAATTATCGATTCCTTGAGTTTTAAAAAGTTTATTTTTCTTATCTATTTCATATACTTCGTGGGTAGCAACTATTTTACTATTTGGCATATAAAAAGTTATGCTATCACCAACTTTAACAGCTTCTGGTTGAATACTTTTTGTATAAATTAAAGAACCTACAGGATACTTTGATTTCATACTTCCACTAGTTACAGCATATGGAGTAACACGAAATAGTTTTGGTGCTTGAAACCCAATTATTAGAATGAACTCTGTTATTAAAACAATTGTTAATAATACATTCCAAATCCTTTTAAAGATTTTAATTTTATCACCTCTTTATCATCTCTACTATCTAAATAACATTATATTAAACAGAAAATACATTGTCAACAAATTATTTGTTCACAGTTATAAAAAAATCAGGTAATACTATTACCTAATTTTATTAATATTTTATTTTGTTTTCTTTTCAAACTCTTCATTGTTATCAAGATTATAAACACTGATTTTAGTTGGCATTTCATTGAACTCTATCCTTGCAATTGGATATGTAAATGCCATTGTTACTATATCCTCGTCTTTGGGTATTTTCTCTTTTATATATATTGTAGCAGAGTTATTATTAACCTCTACATCGGTAATACTAATACTATATCCCCCTGTATTTTTTTCTCCCATAGCAATTGTTACTAATACTTTACCGGCATTTTCTTCAATATAATATCCCCTAGTCTTATATTTCGATGCATATTCATTGCTTTCTAATATTGTATAGGATATCTTTTCTTCTGATTTTGATTTTTCATTGATCATTTCTAATAATATATCTAAATCATTGTCTGATAGCTCTTCAGTTGCTATTTCACTTTGATTTTGTATTTTATTAATTAATTCTTTTCTCTCTTTTGTATATCTTTTTATAGATACTTTATTTCTTATGGGTGGGCATGGATCTGTTATACACTGAACAATTTCATAGTGTTCAACTTTTATATATAGTTTTTTTGGTTTTATTTTATATAAACTACCATTGTAATAAAAACTTGTTCCACTATTATTTTTTTGATCTACTCTATCAATTATTAATGTTATTACTGTTAAAAATATAATAATACCTACTATTATGATTATAACTTTTTTTAGATTTTTCATCATATTTTATTCCTCAATAAAACTTCTATATTCTTCTTCAGATTCAGTACCTTTAAATCTTTTAGCCCTAACAAAGTTTAATTCTGGATAACTATTTTTTAAATCAGTAAAACTTCCTGTTTCATTAGAGCCACCAGATGTTACAAAGACATAGATTTTTTTGTTTCTTAAATCGTTTTCTTCAATAAATGTATTGATAATAGTGGGAGCTGTATACCACCAAACTGGAAAACCAATTATTATTTTGTCATAGACTTCTAAATTTTCAATTTTTTTAGCTATAGCTGGACGTGATGATTTATCAGCCATTTCAACAGATGATCTTGATTCCTTATTTGTCCAATCTATGTCAGCAGATGTATATTTTTCGGTTGGTTCAATTTCAAAAAGATCTCCTTCTAAAGTTTTGGCTAGTTTTTCTGAGACAGATTTAGTTACTCCACTAGCTGAAAAATAACAAATTAATGTTTTATTCATATAATTCCTCCTATATTGTTATTTTACTATAATTAAAAAAAAGAAACAAATTAATATTTGTTTCTTAATCATCATATTCAATACTATTTAGTTCTTCTTTAAGTTCTTCATTTTCTCTTTTTAATTCATTTATTTCTTCTTCATATTCATTAATTATTGTATGTTCAGTATTATAGTTTTCTTTATTTGTATTCATTTTATCTATATTTTCTTGATTTGCATAAACTACTATATCTTCAATTTCACTATTAATTGGAACTAATCTTTTATTATTAATTAGTTTAATAGTTTCTCTTAGCATAGTTATTGGTTTATCACATCTTGTCCATAGATGAACACCATTAGTATTATTATCTACTGGAGATAGATGACAGTATTTGTTTAATTTATATTCTACTTTTATATTATCAATATCAGATGAAACATAAGTAATATTATTATCGTGGAAGAAAGTATTATCTGTCATAGCAAGTTCAATTGTTTGCTTTTCTAACAAAGAATTATCATTGGTAGTTACTTCAAAGTTAAGGGCTCCTCTAAATATTAGACCACAACTCATACCAAAGACTATTATGCCTCCTACGATGCTTAAAATAAGTTTTTTCTTATCTGTTTTTCTATTGAAAACAAAATTTAGAATTAATATTAGAATTGCTGTTGCTACAATCCCTGATGATAGTGAAGCAAGGATTAATCCTATAAAAAACATACCTGTTTTATAAAACATAAATGAGATAATGAAACAAGCAAATATTCCTACAAGTGTACCTGCAACTGAAAAGGCAAACCATAGTAAGAAAAATTTAAAAATAATTACAATCGCTTTAAATAAACCATTAATAAAACGATACTCACTATGTTTAGGGTCTCTAATAATTATTTTATCTTCTTTTTTTAATTCACTTTTATTTTCATCTTCATTACTAGTAGTTTTTTCATTATTTAGATTTTTTTCTTTTTTTATTTCATTATAATAATCTAAGTATCTGGTTTTAAAGACATGAACTACTATAATTAATGATGCAACAAAACATAATATAGCTAGTATTGAATCAAATGCTTGACTAAATATCACGCTAATTTTATCAGGAAATATTTTAAATAAGTTAGATGATATTGCACTTATAATTATATTAGATACAATATATAATACTAAAATTATTATTGCTTGTTCAAAAAGACATTTAACTTTACTTTTAAAATTCATATTACTGAACATATTCACTGTATCAGTTATAAATTTTAAAAAATCATCAAGAGCATTATTTAATTTTTTGTTACTTTCTTCTTCTTTTTTTACTTCTTTAATATCATTATGTAATAGATTATCAATGTTGACATTGAACTTATCGCATAAAGCGATTATTTTATCCATTTCTGGATATGCTGTTGCAGATTCCCATTTAGAAATTGCTTGGCGAGAAACTCCTAACTCTTCAGCAAGTTGTTCTTGCGAGAGATTATTTTCTTTACGAAGTTTCTTCAAATTTTCGGAAAATTTTGTATTCATATTTTCCCCTCCTTATGCCACAATTTTATAATTTCTACCGGTTGCATTCTACCAACTTTTAGTTGTTTTTTGTAAAATATTGGTTGCATTAACATAATTTTAACATAAAAATACAGGTTTTATCCTGTATTTGTTATTTATCTTTGAAAAAATCTCTTTTGTTGAACGGTGCCATTAAAAATCTTGTAAAGGCTTTTGTATTGGTTAGCCAGTTTATCTTTACATTATTCTTTGTATTAGTAACCATTCGATCAACTAAGAATTTAGCTACTACTTCTGGTTTATCACCCAAGATATTATAAACTTTTTTTGTTTTTTCAGCTAATTCCATTTTATCATTACCTAGTGAATGTGTAGTAAAATCAGTAATCATAATTCCTGGACTTAGTTTACCAACTATTACACCGGTATTTTTTTCTTCGGCTTCTTGTGCTAATCCTTCAGTAAAATAAGTAACTGCTCTTTTACTAGTTCCATACATATTTAGTCCTAGCATATGAGCATCATTACTACCATAACCTTCAATGTTGTAGATTGCTCCACTATGCTGTTTTGACATTTCTTCCATAGCAACTTTAGAGCCATAAACTGTTCCTTTTAAATCAACATCAACTATCATGTTTATTTCTTTTTCTTCTAATTCCCAGATTGGTTTTTGAGGTTGATTTACACCTGCATTATTTATCCAAATATCTACTTGTTCAAATTCTTTTTTTGAAAAATTCATTAAGTCTTCTAAATCGGAAATTTTCGAAACATCACAGACTTTATGTGTTACTTTGCCTTTTGAATTTATTGTTTCTAATTCTTTTTCGGCAGTAAGTAGATTTTCTTCTTTTAAATCACTTATTACGACATTATAATTATATTCTCTAAAAAACTTAGCTAGATTTAATCCTAATCCTCTAGCACTTCCTGTAATAACTACTGTTTTCATTTTTCCTCCTATTGTTATTTGATTATAAATGAATATAGGCAATCAATAAATAATATACTTATAATTATAATTGAAATAGTTTTTCTTTGTTTTAAATTAAATTTATTACATAGTTTTTCAAATAATGGTTGTAGCAAATACAGAAATATAGTTCCACCTAAACCAAATCTTATCGATGGGGAAAGGGCTATTCTTGCCTGAAAGTTAATTTTATAATCAGCATACGTTTGCCATGGCCATGAACCCATAAATAATTCACAAATATATGATGTTATTAGTTCTAGTGCTGTTGCTGCTAACATACAACCTAAAAATACTAATGGTATATATATTAACTTTTTAGGATAATTCTTATTTTTTATTAAAGGGTAAATCAAGAATATAAAAATTAATGCACCAAATCCATATACTGGTAACCATGGACCAAATAATACTCCACGATTTGAAAAACCCCATTTATATATAACTACTTCTAGAAACACTTCATACAACCAACCAATTATTGCATAAAGAAAAAAATACATGACATAGTTACTAATATTTTCATACTTTTTTTTCATAAAATTTCTCCTATTTTTTTATTACTAATTGGGAAAATGAATCTTCATTTTCAACGGCTAATGAAACAATATCTTCTAAACTATTACTTTTTGTTTTCCAAAGGTCATTTAACATATTTCTTATTATTTCTTTATTGGTAGCCATTAATCCAAGTATATTGGAATAGATAACCCATTTTTCATAATCACCTGAATTAATTCTAAATATTGATTTTAAATTTATTTGGCCATCTTTAGCATAATAAATATTAAACTCATGAAAATAAGTATTTAGAAGTCTTGTAAAAAGCATACTCATGTATCTCTTTCCTTCATGATAACCATTAAACTTTTGTGTTAATCTGTTTATGATTCTTAACTTTTTTTCAATTGCTTCTTTTGAAGAAAGTTCTTCTAAGTCCACCTTTTGTAATTCTCGCAAAGTTTCTTCAATACGATAGTCCCTATAATCACGTTCATCTTCAACAAAACCTAATTTTTTATCCATTTCTAAATTTTCTGGTTGGGAAATTATATCATATTCTCCACTTCCATCATCCTCGAAACCAAAGTGCTTTGTTTGACAATCAGATTGAATATTATATAAATCAAGTGTTAAGTCTAATAGTAATTTAAGTGGCATCCCGTTTTCTTCTAATTGAACTTCGACAGCAACATGATCATTTCCATAGTATCCTCTGGCATTAGTTAAGACACGTCTTACTATTCTAGCATTGATACCTTCTATACTATTTAAGGCTTTGTTTAGTATTTCACTTATTTGAATACAGGTTTGATATCTTTCTATTGGTTTATCTAAATCTGTATTTTTAACAAAAGCATAATCTTTTTCATAGGCAATACGATAATCATAGCAAAATACTTTTCCGAGATTTATATATATCCATCTAACCTTTTCTAATAATGATATGTCATCAGGAATATTTTCAATGATAAGTTTTATTTCTGGAGCAACATTTTCTTGTGATAGATCTTTTAATTCTAAATTTATAATTTCGGATTTTATTGCTTCAACAAAATTTGTGTGTTCGCTATTTTCTTCATCATTATCCTTTAATAACATTGTACCATCTAAATTTTCAGACATATTATCACCTCTTATAATTCCAAATACCAAGTTTTCCTTTGGCTTTTATTGGTTCATTTAATACTTCTATTAATTCTAATTTCCAAGCATATCTATCTTCACTATATCTGCCATATTCTGCTTCTTTGGTTTCTCTATTGATATAGTCTATAAATTCTTTAGTCATTGGAATGCAATCTACTAATTTACAAAGACACAATATGTATCCTGGGTTAGGTTCTGACTTTAAATATTTAATTGCTGTTTCATATGTTTCTGATTTAGTTTGAGTTAGACTGGCATGTATATATATTTCACCTCGATAATTAGTTTTCCAGCTCCTGGTTTCATATATTTTAACACTATCTTTTATTAGAGTGGCATAGGGTTCTTTTATTGATAATACTTTCATAATAGCTTCCCCTAATCTTTATGATTGTGATTATGTGAATGAGTATGATCATGTAACTCAGTATGGCCTGCTAAACCATATTTATGAGATATTGGGTCTTCAAAAATAAAGTTTTTGATTGGATTAAATGTAAGAGACATATAAGCTCCAACTTCGATAAATAATAGTATAGAACTTAAATATGTATAAATAAATGGTAAAGCGTTTGCATTAATAAAATAATTAAATACTAGTCCTGAACAAATTACAGTTATATAAAAACAAATTACATCTACCCAAAGAATTGATTTCTTTGTAAAAGCTGTATAAGTATAAAATAATATTGGTATTAAGATTATAATAGTAAAAAGACTTAATGACTTTCCTAGTATATAATTAGGATTCAGACCATAGATATAACCATCATATAAGCTCCAAAGAATTGTTGGGGTCATACATATCTTTATATGTTCCCAGGTACTTTCGTTTACAGCAGCAAAGATAGCGACAAATTTATTATGATCACTTATTTCATATAAAAAGTGTAAAAATGTTCCTACTACCGCTATTAAAATCATTCCAACATAAATCATTTAGATACCTCCCAACTATATTAATTATATCACTTAATCATATAAATACAATAAAAAAGGTCCATGCAAACCTTTTACTTCCATTATTTATATACTTTTTTATTATTAATTATTTCTTATAATTTTTGCTTTCTATTAATGTATATTATTACATTTCTTCCCAACTTTGTAATTCTAGTATGTTTCCTTCTATGTCTCTTGCATAAACAAATATCGCTCTTTTATTATCATTATTTGGATTATCTACCGTTATTAATTCTCCAACCATACTGCCACCATTTTCTAGGACTTTTTTTAAAGTTTCTCTGACATCATCTACTTCGAAAGCCAAATGAGCAATACCTGTGTGATTAGTATTTGTCTCTGGAGTTTCATACATTTCATCATACGAATATATTTCTAATGTTGGATGATCAGAATCATATCCAGGCAATAATAAATGTTCACCAACTATATGAGCATTTTTAATACCTGTTAGTTTATCTAGCCATTCTCCTTTTTGATTTCTTGTCTCGCCTATTGATTTACAATTTAAAACTTTTTTATAAAATTCAATTAATTTATGACAATCTTTAGCAATTATATTAGTATGAGCATATCTAAACATATTATCACTTCCCTAATATTACTTTACATAAAAAATAAAAAGAATACAATATGTATTCTTTATTTTTAATTGGTACGGACAAATAGTATATCCGAAACTTTAGGAATAGCCCATAAACAACTAATCACTAAATACGTTTTACCACAAGAATAAAAGGTGTGTAAATAAAAACTCGACAATTTTAACAAAATATAATTGTAAATTCTTTATAGTTGTATATGATTAACATGAGATTTAATTAAAGAAGATTATTATATTCTTGTGTTTTTTCTTAAAAATAATGATATAATAATATGTATTGGTGATTTATAAATGGAAAAATTCGAAGTTGTTGAAAAATTAGTAACTGACATTGATTTTAAGTTTGAATATGGCAATAAGGAAAAAATATATAGATATTTATTCAGTTATGACAACAACAGAATTATTGAAAGTATGGCAATAGTTCATATTTTAGATGATACACCAGTAGACTTAACAGTTGAAATAAGTAATATGTATAATTGTGTTGTTGGTTGTAGATTCTGTGCTTCAGGATCTTTACCAGAAAGTAATTTATTCTTATCAGCAGAGGATTATTTAATGCAAGTTGATAAATCGCTTAAAGAAAGCAATATTAACTATAAAGATTATCCTAAATTCTATGTTGCCTTTACTGGGATTGGAGAACCTTCTCTTGTAAAAGGAGAAATTGCTAGAGGTATAATGCTTATTAAAGACAAATATCCTAATGTTCAAGTTAACATTGCAACAACAGGATTTGATAATACTTGTTTTGGATATTGGGATAAATTAAATTTACCTATTAGATATTTTCAACTACCTTATTATTCTTGTGAAAGTGATAAGATTAAATATATTATTCAAAATGTTCCTAAAGATTATGATTTAAGGAAAAATATTGAGGAAGCAATAAAATATAAGAATAATCATAAAGGTTGTAGAGTAAAAGTGAATTTTGTCGTTATGGAAGGGATAAATGATAGTGAAGAAGATATTGAAAAAAT
Organism: Bacilli bacterium; assembly: GCA_017433415.1. GTDB lineage: Bacteria > Bacillota_I > Bacilli_A > RF39 > UBA660 > UBA3789. The sequence goes on along the minus strand of JAFRHI010000014.1, from coordinate 11,642 downwards.
GATACGTTACCTAGAAAAGTATAAACAAGATATTATCATTAAAGTATCATATCTAAATTATACAGAAAAATGTCGAGAAAATAATTTACATTCTCCTGTTCAAAACGTAATGAATGCGATTTTAAATAGATTTCAATTATTAGGTTTTGATTGTTATATATTTGGAACAGAAAACAATACCGAATTAGGATGTGGACAATTAGTTCAAAACTATATATGCGATGAAAATAATAAAACTATTAATATTGAAAATGATAAAGTTAAAATTAAGAAGCCACAATTATAAAATATTTATATTAGATGATTAACGTTCATAATCATCTTTTTCTTTTCTTAAATCTAAATCTTCAATGTCATCGTCATCTATATTTTCATACATATTATTAACACCATCAATGTATTTATCATCTTTGCCATACCGATTATGAAGTTTACAATTTATAAAAAAGAAAAAACTCGAACCAAGTTCGAGCAAATTACTTAATGGTACGGAGATATAGTATATCCGAAACCTTAGGAATAGTTGATAAACAACTAATCACTGAAATAATGATACCATAATTTTAGCAATTTGAAACAAAAAAATTGCAAAAACCATAAAAATAATATATAATATGTGCTATTCAAAGGGGGATTTTGTATGTTTGGAATTAATGAAATACTAGGAAAAGCATTTTCTAAAAAGCCACTAACAGAAGAAGAAAAGTTTAGAATATTACGTTCTAAAAGAATTGATCCTAAAGTTGTAGAGTATTTAATGCAAAAACTTAATAATTTGCATATTGAAGTTTTAGCGGATTATGAAGGTTCATTATTTCAATTAATGCCTTTCGGAAAACTTATGGGGTGGTGTTGGCAAACAACTGAATCAGTTATAGTATTCTTAAATGATGATGATTATATTGAACGAGGTAATTTATATTTTGATGAAAGAACTCCTGAATATTATCACTCATGGATTTGTTTTAATTATAATGGAATAGAATATGTTTTAGATCCTTGTTTAAGTTTTTTGTGTAAAAAAGATGACTACTATAAAATATTTGAAGCAGATGTTAAAGGAAAAGTTTCTGCTAAAGCTGTAAAAAAAGAATTAATAAGACAAATTACTGCTCCAAAAGAAGAAGATAGTTCAGAAGAACATAAAAGTTTTGAAAGAGTTATGAGAGAGATTTTTGGCTCATCATATGATAAAGTTAAAGAAGAAAAGAAAAATGAAGTAACTGTTCATGGACCTGAGGATGTAAATACACCATTATATAGAAATGGTGCAGGATATAAAACAGAGCTAGAAGATGGTAAGATAAAAAAATTAACAGTACATTACTACTATACAGATTGTTAATTATTATTATTATTTATTTAATAAACGATACATAATTTCAAAATATTGAAAATACTATATAATGTAGTACAAAAAATCCATGGATTGACTTTATATATAATTTGTGCTACAATTTAATTACTCAATGACCAAGGGTTATATGAGTCCTGGAGACGCAACTTTTATAAGTTGCGTTATCCGTTTACACTAAAATGAAAAGCCTCTTAATTTGATTTAAGAGACTTTTTGTATTTATTATATTCTTTTAATACATTCTGCAAATATCCTGGTTCATCAATTAAATATGAACTAATTAAGTACATATCATTTTTATTTTTTTCAAGAATTATTATATAACTATATAAATCATCACTATATAATAGTTTAGTCCTTTTAGTATTTTTATATGGAGCAGTCCATATTTTAATTTTGCTACATTCTAAATCATCACAAGTAGGACAATTTAGATAGTTTTTTATCATTGGAGCAACATAGTTTATAAAATATGCTCGAGGTTCTTTCATTCTAATTTTTATTCCAAAATTTGTCTGTGTTTTAGTAGTCAGATGAAAGAATCCTTGCATTCTATTATCTTCAAATGGTGTAGTAAATACTTTGATTTTCATTCCATTTATTTTTAAATCACCATAATATATATTTTTTATAAAATAATCATATAATTCATCATCTGTAGTAGTTTCAGGTAGTGGTCCATTTAACCCACATTTATTTTTAGTCGATATCATCCCTTGATCTCCACATAAATATATTAAATTTGGTATTACTACAATATGATGTTTCATTCAAATCATTTTGATATAACTTTCTGATTTCAGATATAATGTTTAGTTTTACATTATTTTTAGATAAATTTCTATAATGATATGATAGTGCTCCAATTAAAATATCATTAATTTGTAATATAGGGGCTTCATAAGATCTAATTGGTTGAACTTTCCTAATAGTTTTTTTATTTGTATCTTGCATTTTAATCCTTAAATAATCAAGCATTATTTGATGATAATAATATGAATTAGTATCTTTTATATCAGGATAGATATTATATGAATTACCTGGAATAATAATATACTTTAACATTTCATAATATGCTTTGTGATAAAATTCATTTTCTGTTTGATTATATTTTTCATGATCTAATTTTGTTTTGTCAATAACAATAACTCTAAATTTTAAGTCATCATTATTAAAGAAATAATTAATAATATCTAAATATAATTTTTCGGTTTTCTTATCAATTTTATTCCATTTTAATTCTATCTTATTAGAAATATTATAATTTTCTTTTAAATGCTCTATATATTCATTTACCTTTTTAACTTTATTCTTTGGACAATAAACTGCTCCAATTAACATATACTTGCTATCATTACTAACTAGATGACAACTTTCATCACAATAAACATTGTATTCCATATGAATCCTCCTTTTAATTATTTATTATATCACTAATGTTTTATAATTTAACATTTTTTATAAAAATAAAAACTCAAACTAATTATAGTTCGAGCAAATTACTTAATGGTAGCGCCGGAGAGATTCGAACTCACGACCTATCGGGTATGAACCGATTGCTCTAGCCAACTGAGCTACAGCGCCATTTCAAAAATGCAATATTATTGTAGCAAATTTGAAATTAAAATGCAATAGTTTTTATAAAAAAAGCAAAGCTTAAGCTTTGCTAATTACCACTAAATCTATATTTAATAACAAATTCTTTTATTTCTTTTGTTGCCTTTTCAAATTGTTCATCTGGAGTTGTTAAACTGGTATGATAAAGAAATTCTAATCTTTTAACTATTTCAGGATCATCTGTGTATCTCGATGGAATAAATAGCTCAAACAAGGTAAGTCCACTGTCATTTTTATGGTTAATATCAAAGTTGGCCTCTAGTAAACTCAAAATAACTGAATTAGGAATTGGTTCTTTAAAGTATTTGTAATAACTATCTTCAATAGTACGCATAGCAAGATTATATCCTTTATCATCAGTTAAATCAAAATTATATTTATACTCCTTTAATATAGTTAGTAAATAATCTGTTAATTTGTATTTGAAGACAATGGGTTTACCATCTTCAATACTATTAATATCTACTCCATTATTAATTAAATCAAGAAGCTCTGTTGCATCTTTTTTTATCTCATCATTAAAAGCATAATTAAACAGTCTAATTAAAGCAGCTCTATTTTTAGTGTTTTTCATACATTTTATTATTCTTAAATATTTAATAACATCTGTTGTTAAAAGATCGGCACCAAGACTACGAATTTCTGTTTGTTTTGTCGCATCTAATTTAGCTGCCAATTGATATATTTCAGTTAAATTTACATTATTGGCAGTAATAGTGGCATTAATTATTGGATATATTAAATCGTATGCATTTTCTGTTTGACCAGTCGATATTAACTGCATAAATTTTGCTAGATAAACCAAATTCCATTCTGCCAAATAATCTTCATCTTCTCCACGCGCAGCTATTTTTATTCTATCTAAAAACTTGGTAAATTCTCTTTTATAAACTACTTCTTCAGCACTTATGATATAACCACTATTTGGAAATAAATATTTAAGTTGTTTTGTTATATCTTCTGAAGTATTATTCTCATCTGTTGGATACTGATTTATATTTGCTACTAATGATTTAAAATAATCATCATCTTGTAACGATATATGTGTTTCTTCTGCTTGCTCAGACGACTCTTGTTCATCAATTGGGGTAATTATATTTTCTGGTGGTATTTTTTCTAATAATTTCTTAAGATAATCATTATGAAAAAAATCTTTCATATATATTTTTTCGCGATAAACTTCTCTAAGCGGTTCTGGAATATACTTATAAATAAATTCATCAACTGTTTTACTATCTTCCCACCATAAATCCCAATAATAAATTTTATCAGTAATACCATCAGGATCTCCTAGATAACAGTTTACTGTGTCTTCAATATCCATTTCACGGCCAATTACTTCAACTATGAAGTCAATAATAGCTACAGCAATAATTTTGTGATATGAATGTACTTTTTCTAAAATCTTCATGCATAAGTCCCCTTAATATAGGAAATTGTTTTTGTATTTTGTCTTTTTTGGGCGTTATATGAAACACCTCCATTATAGGTAGCAATGTAATCATACTCATCATTATTATTTAATTTAATGATTAAATAAAATATTTCAGAAATTACTCCGTCAACTTCTTCTCGCACTTTTTCAGCCATATTTTCTGAATTTAAGTTTTTGTTAGTGAATACATGAAATTTTAATTCACCATTTGTATCTTTTTCACGAACAATCACTAAATATATTTTTTCATTAGTTTCAGTAGATATTGTTAATGACTTTAAATAACCATTTTCATAAACTGCTACTTCTGCATCTAACAATTGGGCCATTAAAATTTCATTATCAAATTCATTTAAATCTATCGTTAGAGTAGCATATTCATGCCATTCTTCTCCTTCTAAGAATACATTTTCACCTCTCCTAATTAGAGGTGTTGCATATGTAAAGTTTTTAGCATATAAGTCACCCATAAAAGTCCTAGTTTCTTCAACATTATTTTTCTTCTTCAAAATTATACTATTAAATTCTTTTTTCTTTTCAATAGCAAATCTTTCAATATCAGCTAATTTAGCATCTACCTCTTGTATCTTTTGTTTGTAGCTATCTTCTAATGTTTTCTTTTCTGTTTCTAGATCTTGCTGTTTTTTGACAAGTTCTTGTCTTAAAGGATCTAGTTGTCTATTTGCTTCACCTTGAAAAGCAGCAATAATCATATCTTTTATTTTATTTGTTGAAGAAGATTTATCTGTTTCTTTCTTTAATGATAATAGGATGTTTTTTACTGTCTCATCTGCTAAAGTTTCAAGAGATTCGTTAAACAGATGACGATCATCCTTTTCCTTAAATAATCCTTCTACTATAAAGTCATAGACTATATATCCCGGAGAATTTACTTCATTTAAAAACAAAATATCTGCTATTGTTTGAAACATTTCACTTGTTGCTGGAAGTCTAGTGTAATCGCTACTGCTATAGACACATTCATAAATCAGTGCTATTAATTCAACTATTGGCATAGTTACGTCTTTGTTCTCTTCGGTTACAAATTTTCTAATTGCTAGATTCATAAAATCTTCTGGTTTAATAATCGATAATTCAATTTTTCTAATTCTTCTTGTTAAAGGTCCTGTTAGTTCTGTTCTAGCATCATTTTTACAAAAAAGAACATGAATGTTTCCTTTGTATTCTGGTTTAATAGCTAAATCTCCAAATTGGTTTGTATTTATTCGACCATCTTGTAAGAATTGTAAAAATAGTGAATCAACTTGTTCTCTAGTTTTATCATATTCATCAATAAAGAGGATAACTTTTTTTCCTTCGTTGGCGGCAATGATAGCTCTGGCTAACACTCCGGGGATATTTACTTCTTCACTTTTACCAGCGACTGCGGCACCAACATTGATATCTTCAAATAATTCAATTTTACTAGTTGCATCATCACACTGATAACTAATTAATTCTACTTCTTCATTTAATAACTGATGAACCATCTCAGCATATAGTTTAGCATACATACTTTTTCCAGCACCTGGTGGTCCATCTAAACATACTGTATAAATATCTTGCCCATCACGTAGTGTTGATGAACCAATTAAATTAATTCCTAATAAAGTATAGTAATTTAGTTTTTCATTTGAAACATAATAATTATCATAAAAAAATTTTTCTATAGCTTCATATTTAATCATGATTACCCTCCTTTTTTAGTATTAAAGACTTTTGTTTTAATGTTTGATAGTTCATTCTAGACATTGTTCTAAGGGCCTCAAATAGCTCACATTTATTATTAATTATAAATATGCTGCCCTTAAATTTTTCATCAATTTTTGGACCATATGTAGCAAAATACAAATAATAAACATCGCACTTCTCAGATAGGTTACAAACTTCGTCATAGCTATCATTATCACTAAATATGACACATTTCTGACAATTTTTTGATAATAGATAATCATCCACTTCAGTATTCACTGGTTCACACTGAACATTTTCATTTGTTTTAATTTGTAGTATTGAACCCATAGTTAAAACTTCTTTTAAATCTGTAATTGTAGCTTTTTGCCCTATCTGGTTTATTTGTTTATATATCGTACTATTATATCCTATTAAAACTTTAATATTATTTTTTAAAAGAACATAAGCTATTTGTGCTAAAACTGTCGTATAGGCACTCATACTTCCAGAAAGATCAAAATAAAATGCTAATGGAATTGCTTCTCCTTTTCCCTTAGAATATTGCATATCATAACGATCATTTAAAACCTTCGTATATTCTTTCGTAGTTAAGTGTCTAGCAAGTCTTTTCTTATCCCAATAATAATAGCCATATATTTTTTCTAAATCAGTCTTTCTTCTTTCATTAAGATCTGTTTTTACTACTTTAAAGTATAATTTTAAAAATCTACTTATTAAATTTTTAATTACTATTTCATCTACTTTTTCACTATCTTTTCCTACTTGTAATTTTTCATCAACTGTAGCCTCTTTTTTATTTTTATTAAAAATATCACTGATATTATCTAAAAATTCTGATTTCTTTGATTCTTGCTGTTCCGAAGAGTCTTGATTGCCATCCTCTATAGAATCTAATTTACTAGATTCTCTATTAATATCAGCTTCTGATTGCTCTTGATAGATACTTTTATCATCTAATTGTAATATTGGATATGTTTTTTTTCTTTCAGTATTATGTGTCTCTGAAGAATAATACTGATAGTATTCAAGAAGTATTTTTATTAGTTTTAATTCTTCTAGCTTCTCTCTAAAACTAAATATTTTTTGACTGAATAAGCATTGTTGTGGTAGGCATAAGGTTTTGTTATTTACTATTATTAATAATTTATATATCTCGCTTAGAAGATAATTTACTTCTTCTGAACTTAATTTTTGTTCATCTTTTTCTTCAACTATTTGATATTCATCTGGATCTAAGTAGATTATTCCATCCTTATACTCCATACAATCACCTGGCTATATATTATAATTTATTAAGATATTATCCGTCAATAAAAATAGGCGTTTATGCGCCTATTTCTTTACTAGTTGATATGCTGTATCATCTTCTAATGATTCAGCATCGAGTATTACTTCACTATAAGTATCTGGATTACAATAAACTTCTTTAAAGGCACGCCAGATACTTTTATTTATTACGCTATTCATACCGCGGGCACCTGTTTTATTTTTTACAGCAGCTTGAACTATTCCGTTAATATATTCTGGGGTAAATACTACTTCTGTTCCTAATTCTCTAAAAGCTTCACTTTCTAATTGAATTGCTGATTCATCACCTTCTAGAAGAACTCGTTTTAAATCATCTTCATTTAGATCATTTAATCTTACAATAGTAACACGTCCCATAAATTCATCGGGCATAAGACCATATTTTACAAAGTCATATACTGTTGCTTCACGATATCTTTCTTCAGATGTTACTATTCCACCAAAACCAACATTGTTACTTTCACGAAGATTTTTATAGACATTTGTAAATGCTCCACCTAAGACAACTATCATGTTTTCTGTATTAATCCTTACCGTTTCTGTAGGCTTTTTTATATCATCTTGTGCCGTATAGGTTGCTCCTTCGATAAATGGTAATAAGGCATTAATAACTCCTTTACCATTAATATCACCATTTTTATCTGTACCCTTCTTATCTATTTCATCAAAAAATACTATAGCATTTTCTGCCTTTTTCTTATCCTTACCGCATTTTAGATATAACTCCCATAATTCTTCTTCAATATTTTTTCCAACGTAACCGGCTATAGTTATTTGAGTAGCATCGATTTTATGGAATGGTCTATCAATTTCTTTAGCAATTAAACTCATTAAATATGTTTTCCCTACACCAGTAGATCCTGTAAGTAAAATCGCTTCCCTTCTCTTCTTTTTGATTAACTCTTTACGGGCAATCTCTGTTATAACTCTTTCTGCTGCGGCATCCTGAGCAATTAAGCTCTTCGTTACTTTATTGAAAATACCTCTTATATCAATTGGTCTATTTGGATCTTTTCTTTTGTTTTTTGGTATGTTAAGAACCTTTAGAGAGGTTTGATTTTCTTCAACATTAGGACTTTCTTTGCCAAGTTTAGCATCAATAGCAACATCTAATGATAATACCATCGCTTCACTACTTTCACAATGTTCTTGGTAAATAGCTCTTAAATCTCTTAACATTTCTAGTGAATATTTACCTTCAGCAATTCCATCGTTTAGTGCTTTTATTGTATCTTTATACTCTTCTTCTGATGGTTTATCATCATTCATACTTGTTAAAAAATCATAATCAAAATTAGCAAGATATGGGACATTTTCTTCTCTTATTTGGATACAACTAATAATTCTTTTGAAATAATAGTCATATGCTCCTATTGCTTCTTCAAATGATGTTGTAACACCCATCGTATCCATTAAATCTTCTGTTTTAACAGCATTTGAAAAAACATATGGTTGATTATGTGATTTAAGATATTTTGTTTTTAGAATAGTTGGATATCTTTTTCCATCTTTATCTATAAAAACATTATCTTCATCTATTTCACCAATAGCATATTTTATATAATTGAAGACATAATTATCATCATCTATCCTATTTTTTCTTAAAATTGATACTACATACTTTTCGGCCATTTTTAAAATCCTCCCATTAAAATATTATTATAACAAAAAAAGATATTCAGTCAACAACTAAATATCTTTACCTGTTACATATTTTTCAAAGTACATTCCTTTTTCTTCAAAGTTTTTAAAATATTCATAAGATGCGGCAGCTGGTGATAATAAGCAAGATGTTCCTTTTTTAGTTTTTTCTTTGGCAAGTTCATAAGCTTCTTTTAGCGTTTCTACAAAGTAAATACTTTTATTTGTATTATTTAATTCTTTACCAATTATTGTACCGGTTGTTGGCATACAGACTAGGTTTTCTATTTCGGATGTTTTTAAAAATTCAATGAACTCTTGATAATCTATTCCGCGATCTAAGCCACCAAAAATAAGAGTATTAACATCACCTATTGCTTTTACAGCGCTTATTGTGGCATCGGGGATAGTTGCGATTGTATCATTATAATACTTTATACCATTGAACTCTCCAATGTATTCCATTCTGTATTTTAATCCTTTTGTTTCTTTGACTTTTTTAGAAGCTCTTTCTAAATCTAAATTTAGAATTTTAGCAATTGTCATTACAAACATAATATTTTTTAAATTATGATCACCAATTATTAATCTTTTACCATCTTCATAGATTACTTCATTATTTAAATATACTTTTTTATCTTTTATACGGACACTATTTTCTCTAATGTTTTCATTATCAAAACGAATATTGTATTTTTTAGCTTGATAGTTATAGCCTTCCATTCTTTTTCTTAAATATTCATTATCTTCTGAATATATGGCATAATCATCTTTTGTTTGATATTTAAAAATATTCATTTTATTATCATGATAGTGTTCTAAGCTACCAGCATGATCTAGATGATCTTGGAAAAGATTTAGAATAACTGCGATATGAGGACTCACTTTAATAAATTCTAATTGATGAGAGCTCATTTCTATTACTAATGTTGAATTATCATTATATTTTTCAACATCATCTAAAAGTGGTATTCCTATATTTCCTAAGAGATAAACATCTTCTTTTTGATCTTTAATCATTTCATATGTTAATAGTGTTGTAGTACTTTTACCTTTAGTACCAGTTATACCAATAATATTATTTTTAAATACTTCAAGGACTAATTCTAACTGAGAAGTTATTTTATCTTTGATATTACTTAAATCTATATCTTTTAGACTAATACCCGGTGATTTAATTATTAAATCATACTTATCTAAGTTATTTAAATAATTATCTCCTATTACTAATTCAATATTAGGATCATTTGTTTCTACTGGATTTTTATCAATAATAGTTAGTTTTTGTTCTTTTAAATATCTTCTAATAAAGTTATAAGTAGATTTACCTTCTTTACCAAAACCTAGAATAGCAATATTTTTATTCTTTAATTTTTCTATTATTTTTCTATACATATTTATTAACTTCTTTCTTTACTAAGTTATCAAAATAATCATTTAGATTATTCTCTTCATTATATTTTAAAATATCTTCACCATTAAGCTCTAATGGGTAATTATCTTTATAATATTTTAAAAGATATGGTAGTTCTCCATCCCAATTCTTTATCGCAAGAGAAGTTGCATATCGTGCTTCTTCGTAGGTTCCTACACAATCAAATGGTTTTGTATCTGAATATCCTAGTATTTCTTTGAATGTTTCTAGATAACTTTCTTTTTCATATAACTCTTCACCAAAAATATTAAGTCGTTCTTCTTTAGTTAAAAATGGTGTTAAAATCATATAGACGAATAAACATTTAGAACAGTTACAACACCAAATCCATTCTTTTTCTTTACTACCTAAATTACAACTTTTAAATACTTGATGGTATTTTTTATAGTGTGAAAATAACTTAGCAATACTAAATTCACTTAAACCTCTTAGTAAACTGAAATATTTAATATCTAATTTTATAAACTTATTCATATAATCCATAAAGTCACGTTCAAACTCATATGTTTTAGAATATTGATGATTAATATTAGTACCTAAAACAGTTGGTTCATTAGCACTACTTTCATTTGATAAAATTATATTTTCTTTTCCTTGGAGATAAGCAGTTAGATATGAAATAAAAGCAACTATTGATGAGAATGGTGTATGTCCATTTAGATATCCTTCTTCATTTAATTTTATTATTTTTCTGTCTAATATTCTTTTTATTTCTACTATATTATTTTCAGTATATCCTGCTGTTTTAGCTGTTTCTAATGATGCTGTTTTTCCATTAATGATAAAACAAGAATTATTTTCTTCGTTTTTTAGTATTTCCAAACTAACACAAGAATCTTTTCCACCACCAACACAAATTAAATTACCATGTCCTTGATATTTGATTTCTGGAAGAGTTATTTCTTCATGAGTACAAACTATTTCAAATAAATCATCCATATTAATTTGAATATTATTAGTATATAAGAATTCTCCTAAACCATTGTAGTATAATTTCTTTAACCAATTAATTTGTTCATTATTAATATAAGATGGTTTAATAATAATTTTCTTTGGACAAACACATTTATAATAACTGATTAATTCTATTAATCCAATTTGAAATACTAAATAATCTAAATAGTCTTCATTATAATCAGTTAATATATATTTTC
>JAFRHI010000013.1 GCA_017433415.1 Bacilli bacterium | reverse complement strand
GATGATTTATATTTACTCCAAAAAATATCAATTGATATGAAAAATCCGCAAGCTACAACAATTGAACTTAATAAGTCATCCTTAACTTTTACGGATAAGGTTTTAGAAAATAAAAAGAATACTGACAACTCCAAAGAAATAAACAAAGACATAAGTTATTTTAATAATGACTACTTAGAGCGTTACCTAAAATATAAAAAAAATAACAAAAACTTATCAGACGAACAAATAATAAAAGATGTAAATATGAATCTAGATTTAAAACAATATGAAGATATTATAAAAGCAAAAAATTTAAATACAGAAAAAGTCCTAGTAAATAAATACTACTACTTAGAAGAAGACTATGTTCCCGATAATCTAGAAAAAGTAAGTAATCAATATGCTTTAGATGGAATGAAACTTGTGCATGTTGCGAAAGAGGCTTTTGAAAAAATGGCTAAAGACGCTAAAAAAGATGGTCTAAACATTGTTGCAATGTCTTGTTATCGAAGCTATGACTACCAAATTGATTTATATAATAGTTATACAAAAAAAGATGGTAAAGAAGCTGCTGATACATATTCTGGAAGACCAGGACACTCCGAACATCAAACAGGTTTAGCCGTTGATGTATATAATGAAGAAAAAGACTACACCAGTTTTGAAAAAACCGAAGAGTTTAATTGGATGCAAAAACATGCCCATGAATATGGATTTATTTTAAGATTTCCAAAAGATAAAGAAAAAGAAACAGGTTATCACTATGAATCTTGGCATTATCGCTACGTAGGTAAAAAAATTGCAAAATATATAAAAGAAAACAATATTTCATTCGAAGAGTACCATGCAACAATACTCAAAGATTGGTAAAAAAAAACCGAAATCTCGGTTTTTTTTAATCATATCTTTTTTGAAAATATTTATATAGCCAATAGAATCCAGTAAAAATTAACCATATCAACAATAAAAAATTACTTATTTGTACTAAAGATAAAATAGTATCATTTTGATATAAAATTTCAGTATTAACCAAATCCACACCATCATAAGCTGCTAAAGATATGAATGACATAAAAAAATAATACAAAATACTAAAAAACAAATAATTAACTAGTTTTTTAAATTTAGGTAATCTTTTACTAAACAACGTCCAAAGTATCATCGTTGTTACAAAAATAATAATAAAGAAATAAACAATAGTAGAAGGAAAATAAATATAATTCATAATTGCTTTAACAAAAGAATCAAAACAAGTCTTTACATATGAACCATAACTTATAAGAATTCCAATTACAAATCCTATATAAATACCTATTCCAATCATTTGAACCATTTTATTATCACGTTTCAAATTTACAACTAAAATTAAAAATAAAAGAAGGCTTAATAGAAGCGTCTCAATAGATAAATATGAAGAGGAAATATATTTAAATATTACCCGTAATCTACCTACTAAAGACAAATTCATATTATCACCTTCCTAACCAACAAGTTCCGCAATATATACAGTTTGTGTATAATCATTATTCTTAGTACATGTAATCATTGTCAAAGATGTTCTATCATAATTTCTAACAATTTTTACAAGACCATTTTTTTCAACTTCATAAATGTTAACTATCTGGTATTGATATTTAACTCCACCATAAGTCACATAAGCATAATCCCCTACATTTAGACGATACAAATAAGCAAAATATGATATATAAGCATCACCAGAATGTGCCATTAAAATAAGATTACCATTAACAACATCAGGAAGAGTTGATCCCTCAACCATAGTAACATTATACTGAATATTATTATATTTAGAACCTACGTTATAAAATCCCCTTTTTAATCCAATTTTAGGTATTTCCAAAACACCAAGATATTTACTATAATCAACCGGTCTGGGAGCAGCTGTTGGTTCACTTGGAGCTGCTTCAACATTATTAGCAATTGGAGTTTCTGAACCAACATTACCTACTATTTCAGTACTAGAATCATCCATCATTGCAATTCGCATGTCAGAATATATCTGATCTTTCATTTTTATCAAATAATTCCAAGACAAAAATATTATACCAAAAAATACAAGTAAAGAGCCAAGCATCAATGTATGGCTCTTTTTAATTTTATTGCTTAGCTTCAACAGGTTTTGCATTAGCATAAATAATACCTACGCCACATAACAACACTATTAATCCAATAAAGTAAATAGTTTGAACTTTATTCATACTTGTATCAGGTGCTTTTTGGATTTCAAAAGATGCTCCAGAATTTACAGACTTTGGAATTCTACGTGCAGTTACAACTTTTTGCAATGGATCGTTTGTTGAAGGTTCTACTCCGCTATAGATATTACCATCATAGTCATCAAATACTCCAGTAACACTAACTGAAATATTAGTAGTACCTTCTGGAACTTTATCCTCTGGAACATAAACATAAAAACTATCTCCAGAGCTAAATTCATGATTAGAATCAAATGTAGTTGTACCATCACTCATATAAACACCTGTTATAGTTGATTCTACATTTGCTTTATAATATCTTAAATTATTTCCTGATGATCTAACTGTTATTAAACAACGATAGTCCCCTTCATTATTTCCAGTTCTTGTAACCTCTCCACTATTTACTTCAAGATGGAATAAACCTGTATTATTAGTTTTTGCTTTATTAATAAGTTCAGTAACAAGACCACCTGGTGTTTTTCCTGAGATACCTAGCGTTACTTCAGATGCCGTACCTACATCAAAACCACCTTCCATAGGGTGTTTATATATTTTAGTTGCTCCTTTAATAGCCTCTGCATCTGGCAAAGTATGCGGAGCGGCATTATTATTTGCCTCTGCCATATAAACCCAAATTGCTGATTGTACTATCCAACGAATTGCATCATTATTCGTCATACCAAGACTCCTTAAATAATCCTCACCTTCAGCTAAAAGATATATTAATACAGCATTTGTACTTGGAATCTCCCCTTCTGAACTATAATTAACATCTGCATCTGAAATACCTACATTTTGCTCAATACAATATAACATATTACCATATTCATCATTAATTATATCTACAAGTGTTGTGCTTCCAGCAGATGCTTCAGTACTATAATTAAGATAATAACTATCATCAAACTTGAAAGTAAAATTACTTGGAATTGTAGGATCTGCAGCAAAACTCACTTGATTAACACCAAATGCTATAAGTGAAACTATTGCAAATATCGCAACTACAAAACTTAAAACCACAGTACTATCAACGACACTTTTCTTTTTCTTTTTATTCTCTTCCATATATATTTTCTCCATTCTACCACCTTACCTTATAAAAACATTATATCATATTTTAAATATTTTCAAATAGTTTTTTACCTAATATTGAAAATCTTTTCTAATTTATAATCTGGTATATTTTTAGAAAAATATAATTTAGCTAATAAATCACCTTTTTTTACACTAGCACCAACTAATTTTTCTAACTTAATTCCTACTGTACAATCTATTTTTTCATCTTTATTAATTTTTCCAGCACCTAAAGCTAATGATAATTTACCAAGTTCTAGAGCATTTATATCTTTTACAATACCAGCTGACTCTGCTTTTATTTCTAATTCATTTTTACTAACTTTAATTTTATTTATATTACCACCTTGTTTTTCTACCATTTCTAAAAATTTATTATAAGCTTTTCCATTCTCTAAGACCTCTAAAACCAATTTTTTTGCTTCTACTTCAGCTATATTTTTTCCCATACTAACCATCTCAGTAGCAAGCTCTATACAAAGTTCAGTAAAATTAGTTTTATCACTTTGTCCTTTTAAAACATCAATCGCTTCTAACACTTCTAAACTATTACCTATACATTTACCCAAAGGAACATTCATATCACTTATAATAGTTCTAACTTCTCTATGATATACTTTACCTATTTTTATCATTAATTCACTCAATTTATCTGCTTCTTCTTTTGTTTGTAAAAGAGCACCATTACCAACCTTAATATCAATAAGTATCTTATCTGCTCCTCCAGCTATTTTTTTACTCATTATACTAGAGGCAATCAATGGAATTGATGAAACAGTAGCCGTAACATCACGAAGAGCATAAATAACTTTATCCATAGGAACTAAATCTGCAGTTTGCCCAGTTATAACTAAATTAATATCATGGACTTGTTTAATAATCTCTTCATCACTTAAATCAACTCTAAATCCTGGGATACTTTCTAACTTATCAATAGTTCCACCAGTATATCCTAATCCCCTTCCGCTCATCTTAACAACAGGAATTTCTAGCGATGCAACAATAGGCGCAATTACCAAAGTAGTTTTATCACCAATACCACCTGTTGAATGCTTATCAACTTTTATACCTGGAATATCACTAAAATCTAAAACATCCCCACTATCAATAAATATCTTAGTAAGACTAAATATCTCTTCATCACTCATACCATTAATACAAATAGCCATAAGTAAACTAGACATTTGATAATCAGCAATTTCTCCGTTCAAGTATCCATTAAAAAAATAATCCAGCTCTTGATAACTTAATTCTTCACCTAAACGCTTTTTATTAATAATATCTAATATCATGATAACTCCTTCCTAAAAACATTAGACTCTCGTTTTTCATAACCTGCTTTTTCATATAATTTTTGAGCTGCTTCTCTAGAATAACTACAAGTAAGTTGTAAATAGATTGCTCCATCTTTTTTAGCGACATTTTCTGCATACTCAAGCATCTTTAAAGCAATACCATTTCCCCGATATTCACTAGATACACATACATAATCCACTAAATAATAGTATTTATTCTTAATAGGATTTAAAACTTTCGTAAGTAATAAATAACCACAAACAGTATTATCACAAAGAGCTACTATTTCTTTAAAATTAGCATCATTAAAATTGTTTTTTCTATGAGAAAAAGCTTCCTCTAAAACAGAGTTAACTCCTTCTAAATATTCATCACAATATTCTTCAATTTTTATTATCATATAATCACCCTAAACTAACTTATTAAATCTTTACCATTTTGAAATATATAACTTTGAGTATATGAATCAATATTATTACTACCAACATTATCTGCTATAGATGCCTTCAACATATCTTCAGAAGCAATCCAATATGATGAAAGTAAATCAATGACTTCTTTCTCACCATTAGAATTATCATAATAATCTAAGAGATAAAAACCATTATCATACTTATAAATAATAAAAATATTATTAAATTCATAGCCATTCTCTATATCATTAGATTTTGATCTTATAACACAATAAGGTCGACCTAATCCCTTAATAATAGCATCAAAAGTTGCATATGGATCTAAATGATCATATTCAACACTAAGATTAGAAATACTTAAATTTTCTATAGAATACCATCCTTTTGCATATGCTTCTTCAACCGTGCTAGAATTATCTATATTATAAATATAGTAATCGTCAACACTATCAACAAAAGGAACTAAAAATCTAGAGTTAGGTTCACTAAAAGTATTATTCATAATATCAGCAGAAGTTATTTTTTCATCATCAAAATAAGCCGAAGGCATTTCACTGATTCCATAAAATTCTCCTAAATAACCATGAGACAAATGCATTTCAGATCCATCGCCACCATCGATCAATCCATTATAATCATAATCTATCACATAAAATCCAGTACTGCTTTTTGCCACTTTATCAACATTATTATTTTCATTTTTATTTTCTTTTTTTGAACCTTTAAAAAAAGAAAAATACAACCCAACAAAAATAAGACATAAACTCATAAAAATTAAAATCATAGGAAATATAATATGACCACTATTCCTTTTATACATCCAAACACCTCACTATTATATAGACTATTTTTATTATATCATGGAACATTTCATCCAACAATAAAAACAACTAATGAATAGTTGTCTAAGAATCTAACATTCTAATTAATTCCATACCCCGTTGATAAGCAAGTTCATAATATTCTTGATAACTTAAATTTTCATAAAAATCATTTTTACCAGATTCAACAGTTATATAACTATTATAATTTAATTCTTTTAACTGTTTAATCGCTCTATCCCAATCAACTGTACCATCAAAAGGTAAATTATGATCATCTTTTTCTTTAAAATTATCATGTAAGTGAATTGCAAATACTCTATTTTTATATTTATTAGTATCTATTTCACCATCAAAGAACAAATTACAATGACCAATATCAAAACAAACACCTAAGTTATCGCTCTGAATATTATCATTAATACTCGATAAATACTTTTCTAATTCAACATTTTCAAAAGCAATTCTCACACCAATTTTTTCTCCATATTCAACAAGTTTTTTTACTCGTTCAATACCAATTTTACTAACACCTGGATCATCATACTTCCTAGTTGGATGAATTATTACCAAATCAATATCATTATTTTTACATATATTAATATCATTAATATATCTTTCAAGTTCTCTATCTCCAAATTCTCCATCTAACCAAATAGCATTTGCATTTTGATATCCCAAATGAGCAAATATTACATTCAACCCACTTTTTCGAACATATTTTAAAATGTTTTCTTGAAGTTCATAATCATAATTATACCACTCAATAAATACATTTTTAAAACCCGTATTTTTTATACAATCTATTATTTGTTTATAATTATCTTTATCATAATTTCTAATTGCAATAGCAAGTTCCTTCATCTTTTTCACCCTATATAAGTTTATCATTAAATCAATTAAAAAAAAAGCAGATTATTCTGCTTTTTCATCATCATCTTTTAAACCTTCTTTAACACCTTTTGCTATCTCCTTAGCACTTCTTTTCGCAAAAGAAGGCCCTAAAGCAAATACCAAAACAGCCGCAACTATAGCAACTGCAATTAGTATCAGAGCAATATATATCATACAAACCTCCAATCATATGTAATTAATATATCATATATAAGTACATATTTCAATTTTTTCATATCCATCCTAAAAAAAAACAGACTAATCTGTTTTTTCTTTTTTACTAGATAAAAAAGTTACTTTTTCGGCAATTATTTCCATTAAATATTCTTTTTTATCTTCTGCTTCCACAACTCTAGATTGAACTCTTCCTTTTACTCCAATAAATAGTTTTTGGTGATACAAAAAAATAAGTGCCATAGCACTTATTTTTCTTCTTCTTTCAATCCTTCTTTAACACCTTTTGCTATTTCTTTTGCAGCCACACCCATAGATGGAGCCATTTTTTCAACACCTTCTTTAGCAACAGGCATTCGTTGTTGAGTCATATAAGCATTTATTTCTCTTGCATGTCCTAAAAATTTTGCTTGTCCACCAAAGCCAGCAAATCCCAAGCCAAAAACTAAAAGTGGTCCTCCAATTGATGCTAACGCTGGTTTTTTTAGAATACCTAAAAATACTATAAAAATTATAATTGCTGAAACAACCATTAATACACCTATAACTAATAAAATTGTACCAATCTTATTAACTTTCTTATTCGCTTTTTGGTAGTTTTCTTCGTTCAAATATTCTTTATTATCCATTTTAGCAACTCCTTTCATACAATTTAATTGTATCACACATTACTTTTTTTTCAATACATTAAAAAAGCAGATTATTCATCTGCTTCTTCTTCTTTTTTACTAGATAAAAATGTTACTTTTTCGGCAATTATTTCCATTAAATACTCTTTTTTATCTTCTGCTTCTACAACTCTAGATTGAACTCTTCCTTTTACCCCAATAATATCTCCTTTACTACAATATTCACCCGTGTTTTCCGCAATATTATCAAATGCCACACAATCGATAAAGTCCGTATCATATACACCATCACTATTTTTAAAACTCCTTGGTATAGCTAAAGAAATAGTCGCAACTTTATTGCCTTTTTCCGATTTATTAATAGTAATATTTCTAGTTAATCTTCCAACAAGTATTATTTGATTAAGCATACCTCACCTCCCTTCAGCACGTATAATATTCCACTAAAAAAAAATCTGCAAACCGCAGATTTTACAATTTCATAAGAAATAACAATTCAAATAATTAAATTACTATATGAAAAAATATTTTTAAAATAAAACAGCAACTAAAAAAACTAATTTACTATAAATTCCTTTTTATTAATTGATTTAATTCAACTGCATATTCCATTGGTAATTCTTCCCTAAATTTTTCAATAAAGCCAAGTATTATTAAATCCATTGCTCTCTCATGAGATATTCCCCTACTCATTAAATAAAATAAATTATCTTCACTTATTTTAGAAACAGTAGCCTCATGTTCAATTGAACTATTCACGTTAAAACAACTATTATTAGGAATAGTATCACTCTTAGATTTTTCATCAAGTATTAAAGTATCACATTTAACGCTAGCCTCAGAATTATCTGCTTTACTATTTATTAATACTTTCCCTCGATAAGTTGCATTACCACCATTTCGAGCAATACTCTTTGAAATAATATTACTTTTAGTATTTTTACCAAGATGAATCATTCTAGAACCCGTATCTTGTATTTGACCACTACCCGCAACACTAATAGTAATACAAGTTCCCTGAGAATTATTTCCCTTTAATATACACCCAGGATACTTCATAGTAACTTTACTACCAATATTACCATCTATCCATTCCATTGTACCACCATCATCAACTAAGGCCCTTTTAGTTACTAAGTTATAAACATTATTAGCCCAATTCTGAACAGTAGAATAGCGACATTTACTATTTTTTCCTACATATATTTCAACAACAGCTGCATGAAGAGATGACTCACTATAACTTGGAGCTGTACATCCTTCGATATAATGTAAATCACTATTATCATCAACAATAATTAATGTTCTTTCAAACTGTCCCATATTCCTACTATTAATTCTAAAATAACTCTGTAATGGTCGATCTAATTTAGTATTAGGTGGAACATATATAAAACTACCACCAGAAAATACTGCTCCATTTAAAGCTGTAAACTTATTTTCATTATTATTAACAATCTTACCAAAATATTTCTTTACTAATTCAGGATATTCCTTCATTGCTTTTTCAATAGAAGTAAATACAACCTTTTTATCCTCAATTTCCTTTAGCATCGAATGGTATATTACTTCACTTTCATATTGAACTCCCATACCACCCATATGTATTTCAGCTTCACGTACACCAACTGAATCTAACTCATCAACAATAGGTTTTAAAACATTATTCCAATCATCTTTAATTTTATCGTCTTGAGCGCTATTTTTATAATAAATAATCTTTGAAAAGTCTAAATTAATTTCTGGACCAAAAGAAGGCATATCAAGTTTCTCAAACTTTTTATAACTATCAATTCTATACTTTTTAACCCACTCATCTTCTTTTTTTAAAGACGAAATAGTTTTTATATTATCAATATTTAAACCAACTATTTCCATACATTCACCTCTAGTTTGTTTTCTTATATTGCTTAGCCTCACTCTTACTATTTAAATAATCATAAAACACATCTAATTTTTGATAATCTTCTTTTAATTTACGTTTAACAGCAAATTTTGATAATCCCGAAGCTTTTTCAAGGAAAGGAATTCTATCTATAAAAAAATCTTCCGAATTAACAACATAAGATAACAATTCATCAATACTTATACTATCTTTACTAAATAATTTAGAACAATCTTTTCTTTCTACTATATAACAAAGACCATCTTTTAACTCTCCATTAACTAAAACCAATTTATTACCAAATGCTTCTCCTAAAGAATTATAATTAGTATAAATAGATCTATCAAAAACAGGATATTCTCTAGTACAATCTAAAACATTTACAAAAGTACCATCAATATCATACAAAAAAGCATAAACAGGATCTTCCATTATTTCAGAAGCATTCCTTTCAGTTTCAAAATATCTAATTTGAGCTAATTTTAGTTTTTTAGTACTAATAATCACTTTCATTTTCTATTTCCCCCAACATTTTTTCAACCGCAACCTTAGGAATTAATGCACAATTCTTTCTATTTGGTTGCTTATACATTTCATCATATACTAGCAACTCCCCTAATAATTCTTTATCATATTCTTTTTCATTAATCATATTATCATAATTAATTAAAATCCTTTTAGCATCAACAACGCTCTTACCTATCAAACTCCTAATCATAATTGAAGTAGCCGAAGTACTAATAGCACATGCTTCTCCATCAAAACGAATATCTTTAATAATTCCATCTTCTATCTTCATCATAAAATCAAGATTATCAATACAACTCTCACTATTAGTATTAACTTTTAAATAGTTATTATCATCAATTAAACCCCTATTCATAGGATCTTGATAATTCTCAATTATAATCTCTCTTTTTAAATTATTATCCATAAATCACCTATATTATAATTTTAAATATATCTTTACTATTTCTTAATACTTCTATTAACTTATCAATATCATCATAATTATTATATAAATACATACTAACACGTACCGTATTCTTAATATTTATTTCATCCTTTAATTCTTTAGCACAATGATTACCAGCTCTTACATAAATATTATAATGATTTAAATATACGGATGAATCTTGGGCAAAAACACCATCGATATTAAAAGCCAATATACCAGTATTTGTCCCTTTATTATACACAATAATATTTGAAATATCTTTTATTTTTTCTAGCAAATATTTTTTTAAATTTACTTCATGTTCATGAATCTTATCCATTCCAATATTCATTAAATATTTAATAGCTTCTCCTAATCCAATAACTTCAGCAATTGGTGGTGTACCAGCCTCAAATCTAATTGGGACACTTTTTAATTCATATGAGCCATCTTCTTCAAAAAAAGAATTCATCCCACCACCATAAATTAAAGGATCCATCTCTTCTAATAATTCTTTCTTACCAATTAAAACTCCAACTCCAGTTGGACCACACATCTTATGACCAGAAAAACTTAAAAAATCAATATCACTATCCTTAAAATCAACCTTCATATGTGGCACACTTTGAGCTCCATCTACATTAACTAGTATTCCCTTACTATGACAATACTCACTTATTTTCTTAATATCTCTAACATCACCAATAACATTAGTAACATGAGCAAATGAAATTACTTTAGTTCTATCAGTAATCATTTTCTTAATATTATCTAAAGTTAATTCATAATTATCATCTAGCGGTACATACTTAATAACAATACCAAGATCTTCACTTAGTTTTATCCAAGGTAAAATATTAGATGCATGCTCTGCTTTATTTAAAAGAACTTCATCACCTTTTTTTAAATGCTTTTTCATATAACCAAAAACAACCATATTCAAAGACATTGTAGCTCCACTAGTAAATATACAAGTATTACTATCACAATTAATAAATTCACTTACTATATTCCTAACATTATCATAAAGCTCATTAGTTTTAATAGCCGCATCATAATCTCCTCTATGTATATTTGATGTATGCTCTAAATAATACTTATCCATAGCAGCAATAACACATTTTGGTTTTAATGTAGTTGCCCCATTATCAAAATAAGAAATATCAGAATTTAACATAAAGAAATCTTCTCTATTCATAAAACCCCTCCTAAATCTTTTCTATCTCATCAATAAAAAGTTTAATCTCACTAGAATCAACACTATCCATATTAATCAAAAAACCATTTAATAAAAGTTTATTTGCTTCTTTAAGTGAAAGACCTCTACTCATCAAATAAAAAAGCTTTTCTTTACTAAATTTACCAATATAAGCCCCATGATTACTATCAACATCATAATTATCAATTAACAATTTAGGTAGAATAATACTCTTACCATCATTCATATTTATTATTTGATTTTCTTGATTACAAACACATCCCGAACTTTTTTTAGGAACTATACCTTCTACATCATAATTAAGTTTATTATTACCAACATTTACACCATGATTAAACAATTCACTGTGAGTATTGGATTTACTATGAATAACTGATATTCTAAATTCATTATCATCATAATTAATATTATTATAATAATAGTACAATGAAATATCTTTTTTTACTAAATTAAGCTTAACATTACAACTACAATTTATCGAAAAATGATATATAATTGTATCTTCAGAAATATCATATTCATACTCATTATTTTTATTATTATCCAATATATATAATATTTTACTCATCAATATCAATCCTTGTTCCTACATCAATATCATTATAGCCACTTTTTTCTATTTCAAAAGCTAAATTTATATCTCCACTTTTTTGAATTTTACCATCCTTTAAAACATGTACAAAATCGGGCTTTAAATATTCTAAAATTCTAGGATAATGCGTAATAATAAGTAGTGCTACTTTCTTATTTTCTTCTAGATATTTATTTATATTATCACAAACAATACGTAAACTATCTACATCAAGACCAGAATCAAGTTCATCTAAAATAATATACTTAGGCTTTAAAACCTTCATTTGTAATATCTCATTCTTTTTCTTTTCACCGCCACTAAATCCCATATTGAGTGATCTATGCAACATACTTGTATCAAGTGAAAGATCAACCATAGATGATTCCATATCCTTAATAAAAGAATATAGATTAACCTTTTCCCCAGTAATAGTATTTTTAGCAGTTCTCAAAAACTCACTATTACTTACACCATCAATTACAGTTGGATCTTGCATACATAAAAATAAACCACGCTTTGCACGTTCATCTACTGTTAAATCTATAATACTTTCTCCATCAAGTAAGATATCACCATTAGTAACCTTATATTTATAATGACCCATAATAACTTTAGCTAAAGTACTCTTACCAGTACCATTAGGACCCATTATTACATGCTTTTCTCCTTCCTTAAGCTCTAAGGAAAAGTCATCTAAAATATTAGTATTACTATCACTTAATGAACAACTTAATTTTTCTATTTTTAACATATTAATAACTCCAATCAATAAATCATTTATATTTTATCACATAAAAAAAAAGAATACAAAAAAATCAACAATATTTGTTGATTTTTAAGCAGCTCTTCTATAACGTTTTTCAGCAGTTTCTGACAAACCATCTCCAGCTATTTCTTTAAGAACTGGAACTAATTTAAGC
This sequence comes from Bacilli bacterium, assembly GCA_017433415.1. Lineage (GTDB taxonomy): Bacteria > Bacillota_I > Bacilli_A > RF39 > UBA660 > UBA3789. The sequence continues at coordinate 16,828 of JAFRHI010000013.1, read as the reverse complement.
ACTTCATCACTTTCTTTAATTTGTGCTTGCATTGCATATATTTCTCTTTCTTGTGCTGCTAATTTTTCTTCTTGATCATGAATTTTATCTTCATATCTCATAATAACTGCTTCATTCTTATGAATTTTTCCACTCAAAGCATTCATTTTCTGTTGCTGTAAAGCTAATTTAGCGTCCATTTCTCTCTTATAAGAATCAAATGAATTAACTTGTCTATCATAATCACGAATTTGTCTTTCATATTGCTGAATACGTCTTTCATACTCACGCAATTGCATCTTATCATTTCTAACTTGACCAATAAAAGCCCTAAGTGTATCAGCAGCTTCTGACACACCATAACTTTCTGCAGTTGACGTCTCAGTTACATAATCATCATCAAATTCATCATAATCATCATAGTCACTAAATGTATCTGGCGTAAATTTTGAACTGAACACATCATCTTGATAGTCCATATCATAATTACTTTCTTCACTATCAGTTGGAGTTTCCTCCAAATCACCAAAGAAGGCCTCATTTAAAGCAACTTCCTCTTCTCCATTATTAGCCATCACATCAGGAAGTGGTTCAGAACTTTCTTCTGGAACAGGAACAGCTTCAGTATTATTTGAAGTAACTTCTTCCTGGCCAAAAGAATTTGATTCCTCAAATCCAGGTATATATCCAGCTTCCATAGCAGCTATTAACCTATCAGTAACAGTATCTGTTTCTTCTTCACCTTCAACAGCATTTTCTTCAGCACTAACAACGCTTACATCTTGATTTTCTCCTAAATTTAAGCTTTGATTATCTGAAGATTCCGCAACTACTTGACTTTCTTCGGAAAGATTACTCTGTTGATCAGAAGATTCAACCATATTTTCACTTTCCATTTCTACAGAACTTGTTGCTTCGCCCAAAGAAGGAGTACTTTCAAATATATTACTTTGTTCACTAGGTATGTTTTCTTCTTCTGGAACAACAGCTTGCTCTTCAACATCTTCAGAAACAGTAGGTATAGCTACCTCTTGTTCTAATTCTTCATTAACTAAGCCATCGTTACTAACTTCTCCATTATAAGAATTAAGCGCATTTTCAACGACTTCAGTAGGTACTTCAACACTTGTAACGTCTATTTCATTTTTACCATCAGCTACTACTGAATCATTTTGTACTTCTGGAGGTATAATAGAATACTCAACCATCTCAGAATCCATATTATTTTTACTTAGATATAACTTCCTATCAGCAATTCCTATAAAACTATAATATCCATCTACAATTGGCTTTCCATCTATATCATATAGAGCCGCTTCAGAAAACAAATCATTGAAAAGGAATCTTCCACCAGCACCCATACTAGTATTTAGACGATCTTTAACATCTGCTGTTGTTGAAACAAGCTTAGTAGCAGATAAAGGATCCCCTCTCATGCCAATAGCATCAATTACACATTGACTAACTGGTTCAGCAACCTCAACAATAATAATATTATCATCTACTTGGCGAATTGACTTATTAACACATGGTATTACTTCTTTTCCTTCAGCATCAATAACCCCAATATGACTAGCTTTAACCATAGGATCAATAGCTTCCACTAAAGCAGTGCTAACAATTCTATTACCATTTAAAAATTTCTTTTCATCAGTAGGATCCAAAAAATAATATTGTCTATTGTCATCTGTAATACAATACATACATTCAATATCATCACGTTGTTTGTATTTAACTATGCCTCTTTGTATTTTCATAAAAGCACCACCTATATTCTACACTAATCTATTTATAAATATATCATAAATCATTAATCAAAACAACAAGTTTTAATAAATATTTTGCAATTTAATAACATCTAAGTTAAAATAAAACTGGTGATAGAATGAAAAAATCTCAAAAATTATTATTAGGAAGAAATATCTTTGCTTTCATAATCATAATCCTTTTCACAATTATAATAATTCATGAAAAAGCTAGTTCAATACTACTACCAAAAGCAGAAGAAAAAATAAACACTTATTTCAATGAAAACTATAATTTCTTAAAAGGAGAAGTAAATAAAGACAAAGTTAAATATGAAAATTCAAAATATTCTATGACATTAAAAAATAAAAGCAATAAACACCTATACTTTAAAATATATTATAAAAACAAAAAAACTACTGACACATACAAAAAAGATTATTTAGAAGGTAAATCTATCCTTAAGTACACAAAAAATAAACTTGAAAAAGAAATAAACACTATAACTAATCAAAAATGCTCAATAGAAATAATATCCACATTAGACAAATTTACTCCAAAAGTTCAAGAAAGAATAATTAATGAAGATAACCTTCTACAATTAAAGTTTTATAATATAGAAAAAGAACTAACTATTAATAATTGGAATACAGAAACTATTACATCAGAAATAGTCAACTTCATAGAAATATTTCAAAACAATAATATAACTCCTAAAAGTTATACACTAATAATTACTGATAAAAAAGAAATAACTAAATCTATAAAAATTAGTAATATAACAGATGATTTTACCAAAAATAACTCAAAAAAAGAAATAATAAATGCTATAATAAATGATGAAAACAAAGAATTATTGGACAAAGAAAAAATAGAATATACATATTTAAATTAGGAGGAATAATTATGAATGATTGTATTTTTTGTAAAATAATTAATGGTGAATTACCATCAAGAACAGTGTATGAAGATGACTTAATAAAGGTTATCATGAATATCAACCCAACAACTAATGGACACTTACTAGTTCTCCCTAAAGAGCACATAGTAAACATTATGGATATGAAAGAAGAAATAATAGTTCACAGCTTTAACATAATAAAAGAAAAGTTATATCCACTATTAAAAGAAAAACTACATTGTGAAGGACTAACAATATCTGAAAATAATGAACTAGGTCAAGAAATAAAACACTTCCATATTCACCTAACACCAAGATATAAAGATGATTTATTAGATTTTAATTATAATAAAGATATGCTAGAAGATCTTGATACTATATTTACTAAACTTAATAATTAAAAAATATCCATTTTTATGGATATTTTTATTTACTAAATAATCGCAATTTAAAAATATTAAATATATGCACCAAGAATAATAATTAAAAGTATAAATAAAACTAAGATGATAGCACCATGAGATGTTGTAGATCCACAATTAGTCATATTCTGTCCTCCTTTACAATCGGCTTTCAAAATATTTTATGGCAAAAATAAAAATATGTTCTTATATCTGTCATACTTATTGCACTAATTTTTATTTTTTGCTATTATATTTATTGTGTACAGGAGGGATTTTATGAAAAATAAAAGAGTATTACCACTATTAACAATTACTTTAGTAACATCACTATTAGTAAGTGGTTGTGGTAAAAATATCGAAGTAAAAAATGGTTCTAAAGTTGCAGTATCAATGAATAAAAACAAATATACAGCTACAGAATATTATAACAAAATAAAAGAAGACAACATCTCAGTATTAATTGATATGTTAGATCAAGAATTACTTAATGAAAAATATAAAACTGATGATGCTGAAACTGAAGCTATTGATAAGCAAATAGAACAAATAAAAAATTATTATGGTAGCGACGAAAATACTTACAAATCAATTTTAAAGCAATATTTTGGAGCTGAATCAGAAAAAGAACTAAGAGAAAAATTAGGACTAGAATACAAAAGAAATTTAGCAGTAAAAGACTACATTAAGAAAAATATTAAAGATGATGAAATAAAAAAATATTATAAAGACAATATTTTTGGAGAAGTTAAAGCTAGTCACATCTTAATAAGCCCAGAGGTAGATAGTAAAGCTAGCGATGATGAAAAAGCTGAAGCTGAAGAGGAAGCAAAAAAAACTGCTGAAAAGATTATTAAAGAATTAGATTCTGGCAAGAAGTTCAAAACACTAGCCAAAAAATATTCGAAAGACACTGCAACCGCAACTAATGGTGGTGACTTAGGATACTTTGAACTTGATGAAATGGTAAAAGAATTTAGTGATGCTGTAAAAGAATTAAAAAATAATGAATATACTAAAGAACCAATTAAAACAGAGTATGGATATCACATCATATTAAAAACAGGTGAAAAGAAAAAACCTACATTAAAATCTGTAAAAAGTAAAATAATCGAAAAATTAACTGAAGAAAAACTAAATTCTGATAAAACAATTTATTATGAAGCATTAGATGGATTTAGAAAAGATAATAAACTTTCATGGAACGATGACACACTAAAAAAAGCTTATGACAATTATATGCAAGATCTAATTAATAATGCAAAAGAAAATAGTTAATAATTTAACTATTTTTTTTCTTATAAAAATATACTTCTTTATTCTTATAAATCAACTGATACTTATCACTATATTTTAAATAGGTATTAATAGGATATTCTTTAGAAACTAAGAAATAATCAAAGTCATATTTTGAAATTAATTTTTCATAATCACCGGTAAGTCTAGAAATATCTAAAGCGTCTTTATAATTATACTTACTATATAAGTCAGCCCTACCATCTATAAAAACATCTATATCATGATATATTAATTCTCCACCATAATCATACAAATTATAAAGACGACTAGGTTTTTCTTCTTTTATAATTTCAACTATTTCATCATTTAAACTTAATTTAAATAATACCTTTACTCTATCTCCAATACCAAAACAAAAATAAACAAGTAAAAGTACCGAAAAGAACAAAATACAAATATCGCTACCTCTATCAATTTTTCTCTTTTTTACATAATCATAAATAAAAAATATAGCTGTGATATATGCATAAGGCCAAAATCTAATACTCTTAAGGCCCAAATACACAGTAAACATAAATATAATCAAATGCACAAAATTAATCTTTTTATCACTAAATAACATTATAGCTAAAACAAATATTACAAAGAAATAATAAACATAATCATACCAACTACTTAAAGAAGTATTTCTCCATTCAGTTATATTATTAACCATTGAACTATCCATTATGTTTTGATATGGATAAATAAACATTTTTAGACCATGAACATTTATCAAAACACATACCATACATAATAACATAACAATTAAATACTTCTTAATTTGTTTGGAGTTAATCCTATTAGCTTCTATTTTTTTATAATTAAAAGAGAATAATCCACAAATAATAAAAATGAAACATAATAAATATATTAGATTACTTGATCCACCATGAAAATTAGCCCAAAAAACAGTTATAAGTGGTAAAAAATATACTTTTTTTGAATCCTCATTATTGTATAAATCAAAAAGAGAATAAATTCCAAATGAAAATAAAGAAAAACTAAGTAAATGTGGTCTTGCTTGAACAAAACCTAAAAAGATTAAAAAAAAGAATATTATATAAATTAATGTAAATGGCAAATTTTTAAGTAAACTTTTCCTATTAGGATAAAACAAAGAAAAAATCAATATAGCTAAACATAGAAAGCAATACACAAATACATGAATTTTTCCAAATATAACTTTCAGTGTATACAAAAATATTTCAAATAACCATTCATGACTCATCCAATATTTACCTTGCAAATACCAAGAAAAAACATCTTTTCGTAGAATACCATTATTAAACATATATTCCCCTGCTTTTATATGCCAAAAATAATCATTATCAAGAATATATCTAGATAACATAAAAAATACAAAACAAACTAATAATCCTGTTAATAATATATTTAATCTATTCTTCTTCATATTTTAATCCTTTCTGATACAACTTATCCTTGATGATTCTCTCTAACTCATACCCAGTATATTTCTTACTATATTTTCTATACAATTTATCATACTCTTTTTTTGCTATTTCATAATTATTACTAAACTCATAATTATTTAAAATATCATTAATCATCACAGTATCATATCCAAGCATCTTCAAATCATTATATATTTTTTGCTTTAAAACAATTCCACCACGAGAATTATTACTCTTTAGACCTTTCATAATAATTTTATTAATCTTACTCCTCTGTTCAGATTCAGTAAAATTAACCATTTCTTCATCTATAATACTTTCAGAAATCTTTTTATCAAATAACAATCTTTTTATTTTATAAGGACCATTATTAGTAGTAATAATTTGATTATTAATAAAACTTTTTGCATAACTTCTATCATTAAGATATCCTTGATCTAGCAATTTCTTAATTGCATTTTCAATCATTTCTATAGGATATTCTTTTCTCTTTAATAACTGTCTTAAATCTTCAACACTTCTTATCCTAGAATTGAGTGCTTTTAAAGCAACATAATAAACATCATACTCTTGATTTCTTTTATCAAGTTCAATAAGAAGATTATCATCTATAACTTTATTTAAAAGTAATTTATATTCCAAGATTACTTCTTCATATAAAGAAATATCCCTATCATTATCCAAAGTCAATTTATACTTTCCGTTAGGACTTTTACGATACTTAAGTATTTTCAAACATTTCACCCCATTTATTTTACTATATAGCACCATAAATATTTTGTCAAACCACAAAAAAAGAGAGTTAATTTCTCTCCTTGACTTCGATTAGTCCCTCAGCAACTTCTTCAAGAGCTCTACCTATGTTTTTCTTACTCTTATACTCAGACTCTGGCATTTGCAAATGACCATCCCTAGCTATTTGTTTACTTCTTCTAGCAGCAATATGAACTAATTCATATTTTGAATTAACTATGTTTAAAAGTTTATCGATAGATGGATAAATCATAATATCACACTCCCTATTATTAGAATAACTAACTTTATGTAAAATTACAAGTAAATTGACAATAATAGACAATGATTATTTACAAAATATTTTACAAAAAAAGATATAGATTAAATCTATATCCTTAAACTACTTGAATTGACAACAAGAACCACATTGTACATTACTGCAAACATTCTCTTCTGAACATGTATACATTGGTCTATAAGTATGTCTATAAACATGATGATTTATTATCCTCGTATGTATAGGGCAAACATGTGGAACTTCATGTACAAAAGTCCTATGTATACACCTTTGCTGTACACCTTCGTTTACTTGATTACTAGGAATTTGCGAACCATAGCTCATCATATTAACATCGACATCCAAATCATTATTAATATAATTGTTATCTCCATTAATATTAGAATCAACATTTATATCTTGAAAAAAATCATTATTATACATTTTAATACCTCCTAAAGTATTTTATGATAACAATGATTTTTTTCTACACAATATGCCTATCTAAAATGGCATTTTCATATTACCATTAGAAAATTGTTTCATCATCTTTTTCATTTGTTCAAATTGCTGCAATAATTTATTAACTTCTTGAACAGATAAACCACATCCAGTAGCTATTCTTGTTTTACGACTAGCTTTTATTATTTCGGGATTTCGTCTCTCTTTAGGAGTCATTGACAAAATTATTGCTTCAACATGTGCCAAATCTTTTGGATTAATCTGGACATTTGTCAATCCCATCTTTTTAGCACCAGGTATCATCTTAAGTAAATTCTCAAGTGGTCCCAATTTTTTCATTTGCTTCATTGTTGAAAGGAAATCTTCCAAATCAAATTTACCCTGTTGCATTCTTTTAGCAGTCTTTTCAGCCTCTTTTTCATCTATTGCCTCTGTTGCCTTTTCAACAAGAGAAACAATATCACCCATACCTAAAATTCTTCCTGCCATTCGCTCTGGATCAAAAGAATCCAATCCATCTAGCTTTTCAGAAACTCCAATAAATTTAATAGGAACATTAGTTAAATGACGTACAGATAGAGCAACTCCACCTCTAGTATCTCCATCTAGTTTAGTTAATACAACTCCAGTAAGAGGCAATTTATCATTAAATCCTGTAATTACATTAATAGCATCTTGACCCATCATAGAATCAATTACTAATAATATCTCCTTTGGTTTAACAGCTTCTTCTATATTTTTTAATTCATCCATTAATTCTTCATCAATATGAAGACGCCCTGCAGTATCTATTAAAACATAGTCAAAACCATTTTCTTTAGCATATTTAATAGCATTTTTAGATATTTCAACAGGATCATTTTTGCCTTCTGAATATACTTCCATATTTAATTGCTTACCAAGTTGTATTAATTGATCAATAGCAGCAGGTCTATATATATCACACGCTACAAATAATGGTTTTTTACTGTGCTTCTTTCTAAGATAATTACCAATTTTTGCAATTGTTGTAGTTTTTCCAGATCCCTGAAGTCCAACTAACATCGCAATAGCAGGACTACCAGTTAAATTAAGTGGTGCACTTTCTCCACCCAATAATTCTGTTAATTCATCTTTAACTATTTTAACAAATAAATCACCAGGATTAATACTAGTAGCAACATCTGCTCCTAGGGCTTTTTCTTTAACTGTATTAGTAAATTCTTTAACAACAGTATAATTAACATCTGCTTCTAATAATGCTAGTCTAATTTCACGCATCATTTCAGAAATGTTATCCTCAGTTATTTTTCCATATCCTTTTATCTTATGTAAAGCCGTCTGTAAACGATCTCCTAAACTCTCAAACATTCTATCACCTAGTAAATATTATAACAAAAATGCTTATCTTATAAAAGAAAAAAATAGTGTTGCCACTATTTTAACTAAAATCAGGTTCAGTTGAATCCTCATCATCATCGTCAAGTAATAACAAATTATCCGCATCAGATCCCTGAGCAATTTCAGGAACTGGAGAACTATTAGCTGGTGCAATCTCAGTAACAGGATTGAATTCATTTAAAGACACCATTGAACTATTTTCACTTTGAACAGGAGCACTTTGACCAAATACTTGATTAGGTACTTCCTCAACATGATCAAAACCACCTGTCGCCTGTACATCAGGCATACTATTGTAATTTAAATCAACCGGATTTTGTCCTATAGCATTAACCTGTTGTTCTGAATAATTCAAATCAACTGGAGCTTGCTCAGCCATATTAACCTGCTGCTCTGTATAATTCAAATCAACTGGAGCTTGTTCAGCTGCATTAACCTGTTGCTCTGTATAATTCAAATCAACTGGAGCTTGTTCAGCTGCATTAACCTGTTGCTCTGAATAATTTAAATCAACTGGAGCTTGTTCAGTAGCAGGTTCTACCGGCATTTCAGGAATAGCATTACTTGTAGCTGTTGGTACTGTTACAACAAATGAATCATCAAAACTTTCAGAATTATCCTGACCAAAATTATCTGTTGCTTCGACAACATTATTAGTAACACCCATTGAAATTTCTGGAGCAGAAGCTGCAGAAACAACTGGTGCTGAATGAGATCCCTTCCAAATACTAACAACATCACAGTTACCAGATAATGGTGATGGATTAGGCATTTCCATTCTTATTATAAGTGGTATCCTAAATCCTAAACCAAATCCAAGACAAGTACCAGATTGTAATGATTTTTGTTTTTCAATAATATCATCAGTAATATGTGGTATTGTCTTACGTATATAATCAATATCCATAGGGTGATTAATTTTAAATATCAAGAAATTAGTACATTGCGAAATAACATTATCAGAAAGTTCAACTGGACGTTGAGTAATTATTCCCAGAATAACTCCATATTTACGTCCCTCTTTAGCAATTCTTTCAAAAATATTATATCCAAATAAAAATCTATCATGATCGCTCTGAATATATCTATGAGCTTCTTCCAAAATAATATGAAAAGGTATACTTCCTCTATTTTTTAATGCTTTTGCAAAATCAAATATTAACCTTGAATAAATCTTTGTAAGAACTTTAGCAAATTCATCATCAATATCACTTAAATTAATATTAACTACTTGATACTTTTTACCATCAGTAATCAATAATGAAGACAAATATGATTCCAAAGATACATAATCAGGAAAATCAAAATACTTAGCATTATCTCCAACTATTAAAGAATGAAGTCTAACTCTAATAGTAACTGAATCTCCATATGTTTGTTCATTTCTTAACCAACCTTCACTAATCAAAGTAAAGTTAAGAGCTCTCTCTAAAGTATTTAAATCATAATATACACCCGTATGTGGTTCATAGTTATCATACTCAGCTTTTATAAATGAATTAACATATTCAGTTAATAATACACTTTCAGTAAAGTTTCCAGAATTATCAATCAAGAAACACTCTCTAAATTTTCTAACATAACCAATTCCTTGAACTGGAGCTTCCAAATTAAATTCATCAGTAGAACAACTTGCTAAAATAGAAAATATTTCATTTCTCTTATTTGGAGCAGTCTCATTTGTATATAAAATAGTCATTATTGCCTTAGCAATCAAATGATTCTTATACGCATTAGCATCCATATCATTTTGACTAAATACTAATGCAAGTTTTAGCATTCTCTCAATAATAGGTAATTGAGAATGAGATGTACATTGCAACAATAAAGCTAAATCATCTTTATTAAGCAAATAAATTGGTAAACGTAATTTTTCACCTATTCCATCTACTTCATTTGTACTAATATAACGATAATTATATGTGTTATTAATTTGATTTAAATTACTAAACGCATTATAGTACTCACCTGAAGAATCAAGAATAAAAATATTTGCTTTATAGGGATTTAATCTTTGATCATGGAACATATTTTGAAACAATCTTGCCGTTCCACATGATTTACCAGAACCAGTATTACCAAATATAGCAAAGTGATTACTAAAGAAATTATTTACATCAAGAAAAACAGGAAATCCATCATAAAAAGGACTAACTCCTAATTTCATATAACCATCAGTATCACTACCTGTAATTAATGGAATCTCTGATCTATCAATTACTCTTATTTTAGCGTCTAAAGAAGGTTTTCTAATTGTACCACCAATTAATCTATCTCCTACTATTTCACCTAAAAATCTTGCTTTAACAATATCGCCATCTAAATCATCTACTTCTCCTAATATTTTTTTATTAGAATCTTCAAAAACCAAATGCAGATTCATTAAATTCATTGTTAACTCTTGATTTTCCTTTAATTTAATATTAGCAGATTCATCACTTATATATATTATTCTATCAAACATTAAATATCCCCTCTTTACACTTCTCTACTATAATATAGATTATACTAATAAACATATATTTTTTCAAGTAAAAACAAAAAGAAAACTTAAATTAAGTTTTCTAACATCTTTTTAATTTTTTCATCCTCTATTTTTACTATGATATTACTTAGTTTTTCTCTTTTCTTATACAATTGTAATTTTTTTTCATATTCATTAAGTTTTTCTAAAACTATGTGTAATTGCTTAAAAACTGCGTTTCTACTAACTTCATATTTAGAAGCCATCTCCGAATAACTTAAATTATCAAAATAATAGTCTTTAAAATATTCTCTTTGTTTATCAGTAAGCAATTCTCCATATAAATCATATAAATCATTATAATAAACTATATCTTCCATTATTCCACCTCTAGAACTGTCATTAAAACATAAAGTGCCATTATTATACTTCCAAAAATATAAAAAACTGTCATTTTCTTTCTTTTATAAATCTTTTCATTATTATAAGCCATTATAAGGAAATCAACAATAAGTGAAATTTCTAAAAACAAGAAATACTTATGACTTACAATTAATCCTAAAACTAAAAATACAAAAGCTACCAATGTTACTAATATTTGTAAAATTACTCCTAAAATATTGTACTCATTTATTTTCATCTTTGTTTTCATTACATCATATCCTTAAACAATCCATATATATATTTTTCTATATCAAAAACTTCCAAATCATCATAACCTTCACCAAGACCAATATATTTAACAGGTATCCCAACTTCATCTTTAATAGCCAAAACTATACCACCTTTTGCTGTACCATCCAACTTAGTAAGAACTATTCCCGTAATATTAGTTATCTCTTTAAAAGCTTTAGCTTGACTTATACCATTTTGACCAGTAGTTGCATCAATCACAAGCAATGTTTCACTAGCTCCACCATCAACCAATGTATCAATTACCTTATTTATTTTTTCAAGTTCTTTCATTAAATTAACCTTATTTTGTAATCTTCCAGCTGTATCAATTAAAACCACATCATAATTGTCTTCTTTAGCTTTAACTAGTCCATCATAAACAACACTAGCCGGATCACTTTCTTCTTTACCAAAAAATCCTACATCTACTTTCTTAGCCCATTCGTCTAATTGAGCAACTGCTCCAGCTCTAAAAGTATCAGCACCAACCAACAATATTTTATGACCTTCATTTTTTAATTTATAAGCAATTTTCCCAATTGTTGTAGTTTTTCCAACACCATTAACCCCAACAAATAAAACAACTGTTGGCCCTCCAGTATTATAAACAATTCGATTACTTAAAACCTCATCATTAACATAAATAATAAACAATTCATCAACAATTATTTCTTTTAGTTCATTAGGATCACTAATATCTTCCTTCTTAACCCTATCTCTTAATCTATCCATAAAATCCATTACTGTATTAACACCAATATCCGCCATAATAAGGATTTCTTCCAACTCTTCAAAATATTCCTCAGTAACTTTATTATATTTATTAGTAAGATTAGCTAATTTAGATACAAATCCTTCTCGAGATTTAGTTAATCCTTTTTCATATGTCTTAATTACTTTTTTCTTTTTCTTCTCTTTTACTTTATTTTCTTCTACTACTTCTTCTTCAATGTTAATCTTCTCAACTTCTTCAGTAGTATTTTTAAACATATTTTTTATTTTGTTAAATAAACCCATCAAAATCACCTAGAATAATTATAGCATAATTAAAATAAAGTTTACAATTTTACAAAGAATATTTAAGAATATAAGTGATATCTATCCTCCACTATATAGACAAAAATCTATTTTTATTGTATAATTCATACGTTAGTTCTTTATAAATAAAATTAAAGAAAGGAGATTTTATGAATAACAAAGAAACCAACGAAACAAAAATAATTGTTTTAGGTGGTTTAGGTGAAGTCGGAAAAAATATGTATTGTGTAATGCATAAAGACGCTATTATTATTATTGATGCCGGTGTCAGCTTCCCTGAAAGTGAACTTATGGGAGTTGACTATGTTTTACCTGATTTTACTTTTTTAAAAGACAATGAAGATAAAATAAAAGCTTTATTAATAACTCACGGACATGAAGACCATATAGGTGGAATTCCATTTTTACTACAAAGTGTAAATATTCCTGCAATATATGCACCTAATCACGCTAAAGAATTAATTGCGGTCAAGTTACAAGATAAAAATATTCGTTATGATAATTTATTTAGTTATACCGATCAAACAAAATTAAAATTTAAAGAAATAGAGGTGGAGTTTTTTAGAATAACACACTCTATTCCTGATTCTCATGGTATTAGTATTAATACTCCAGATGGAAGAATTGTTACTACAGGAGACTATAAATTTGATTTAACTCCAATTGGTCCTATGGCCGATTTATATAAAATGGCATCTTTAGGAGAAAAAGGAGTAGACTTACTAATTGGAGATTCAACAAACGCTCTAAATGAAGGATTTTCAAATAGTGAATCTGTTGTTGACGAAAAATTAAATGAAATGTTTGATAAATGTAAAAACAATCGTATAATTATCGCAACATTTGCTTCAAATATATATCGTGTTAAACACATATTTGAAACTTGCTATAAACATAATAGAAAAATATGTATATTTGGTAGAAGTATGGAAAATAATATTAACATTTCCCTTAATGGTGGTTATATTGATCATAAAGAATTATTAATTTCACCTGAAGAAGCAAATAATTTAAAACCAAATGAAGTAACCATTCTCTGCACTGGAAGTCAAGGAGAACCACTTGCTGCTTTATCAAGGATTTCAAATGGTACACATAAACAGATAAAACTACGACCTGATGATGTTGTTATATTTTCATCAAGCGCTATACCAGGAAATGCATTAAGTATTGCTAAAACCATTAATAAGCTATACCTAAAAGGTGTTAAAGTATATACAAACAATGTTCTAGCAGAACTACATACTTCTGGTCATGCAAATGAAGAAGAAATAAAATTAATGATTAGACTTATTAAGCCAAAATATTTAATGCCATTTCATGGTGATTATAGAATGCTAAAAAAACAAGCTAACATTGGAATAAATTGTGGTATTCCAAAAGAAAATACTTTTATATTAAAAAATGGTGATACTCTAATTCTTAAAAACCATGTCATAACAAGAGGTGACAGTAAACCAGGAGCAGATATCTATGTTGATGGAAATAGAATCGGTGAAATAGGAAGTGCTGTTATAAAAGACCGAAAAATAATGTCTAGTGATGGAATACTAGTAGTTATAATAAATGTTGATATGAAAAAAAGAGAACTATTAATTACACCAAGTATAGCTACAAGAGGATTTATTCTAGTAAATGAAAATGAAGAACTAATTAAAAAAATAGAGAATAAAGCCGAACAAACTATAATTTCTGGTTTAGAAAATCCGAAATCAACATTTGCTACTTTAAAAAGCGATTTAACAGAAACATTATATGCATATATTAATAGCTTAACAGGTAGAAGACCAATTATTTTACCAATTATTTTAGACATAAAAAGAAATCAAGAATAATTGATTTCTTTTTTTATACTCTATTATAATAATCATTATCAATTAAATCTTTAATATTATTATAGTTACTATTAAAAAACAATAAAATTCGAAAATAAAAAAATCGTTCTTCTCTATCAGATATACTAAATAAAATTCTATATTGATCCCAATTAAAGCATTCAAGTTTAGAATAATAAATTGGAAAATTTAAGTACAAATTCAACATATATCTAATATTCTCTCTAGTAAACAAATAACTATTTCCATAAAAATATGAATAATAATTAGAATATTTTTGAAAAATATTATTAAAATTATTTTGATTATAATAAACTTTCTTTCCAATTGACCATAGAGTATATATTGATAATTTATTTTTCATAAAAATACTCCTCCATTATATTATTCGAAAAAAAAAGAGTTTCTCAACTCTTTTTATTTTGCCTCTTCTACTGCTCTTGTTTCACGAATAACAGTAACTTTAATAGTACCAGGGTACTTTAAATTTGTCTCTATTTTTTCTTTTACTTCTCTAGCTATCTGATGAGCAGTTAAATCATCAACTTCTTCTGGTTTAACTATAACACGAAGTTCCCTTCCTGCTTGTACAGCAAAAGCTTTTTCCACACCATCAATTTCATTTCCAACTTCTTCAAGCTGAGAAAGCCTATTAATATAGTTTTCTAAAGAATCGTTTCTAGCACCTGGTCTAGATGCAGATAAAGCATCGGCAATAGCAACAATAACAGAAATAACTGATGTAGCCTGCGTATCACCATGATGTGAAGCAATCGCATTAATAACAACTTCATTTTCATGATACTTTTTAGCAATATCAACACCAATATCAACATGACTTCCTTCAACTTCAAAATCAATTGCCTTACCTATGTCATGTAAAAGACCAGCTCTTTTTGCTAAAGAAATATTCTCCCCAAGTTCTCCAGCCAAAATTCCTGATAATTCAGCAACTTCTTTAGAATGCTGTAATGCATTTTGTCCATAACTAGTTCTAAAATGTAATTTACCAATAATTTCAATTAATTCAGGATCAAGCTTAGTAAGTCCTAATTCAAAAGCCGTATTTTTACCATATTCAGTAATTTTTTGCTTCATATCCTTACAAACTTTATCATAAAGTTCTTCAATCCTTGTGGGGTGAATTCGACCATCTTTTATTAAACTTTCTAATGTTACTCTAGCTATTTCTCTTCTTAATGGATCAAAACTAGATAAAACTACAGCTTCAGGTGTATCATCGATTATTAAGTCAACACCAGTAATGGCCTCAATAGTACGAATATTTCTACCTTCTCTACCAATTATTCGACCTTTCATTTCATCATTAGGTAAATCAACAACCGTTACTGTCTGATCACTAGCAATATCTGCTGCATAGCGTTGCATTGATGTAACTATAAGCTCTCTAGCTTTACTATCCGCAACCAACTTAGCCTCATTTTCTCTCTCTCGAATATACTCAGATATTTCCTTAGTCATGCCTTCTTTAACTTTAGTCATAACCATTTCACGGGCTTTACTCTTACTAAAACCAGATATTTTTTCCAACAAATCTAATTGTTCTTTTCTTATTTCCTCCACTTTACTTTTTTCATTTTGGATTTCTTCTTGTTTTTCAGATAATTTATTTTCACGTTCATCTAAAGCACTCTCACGCTTTTGAAACATTTCATCACGCTTATCTAAATTTGCTTCTCGTTGTAACAATCTGTTCTCGTTTTCTTTTAAGTCTTCTTTCTTTTCACGAATTTCTTTATCCAAATCCATCTTCATTCTATGAGCTTCTTCTTTTTGCTCAATAGCTGCATCTCTTTTCAACTTTTCAATCTCTTTTTTAGCTTGATTGATCATTGCTTCAGTTTTTTTAGAAATTAGTGTATTTCTAAAATAATTTATTACATAAGATACAACCACACCTACTACTAGGCCTATAACAACAAGTAAAATGGAGAATACTACTTTACTCATAACATTCCTCCATCTAGATTACTATCAGCAATCTATCTCTATTGTAGTTTTATTTTAAGTTCATGTCAAGAAAAAGAAAAGCGATAAAAAACAACTTTTAAAACTAAAACTAAAAACAAAAAGCACCACCATGAACTAGTCAAGCAAAAGTAGACACTTTATAAAAAACACATTAAAATCCTGATTCAATTTTGTATTGAATTGGGGTTTTATAATTTAAAGCATAACTAGGTCTTTCATTATTGTAATAATTGATATATAATTTAATTAG
>JAFRHI010000012.1 GCA_017433415.1 Bacilli bacterium | reverse complement strand
AGTAACTGTTGTATCTTGAGTTGTGTTACTTGGTTCTAGAGTAGCCTTTAATACTTTTGTATCATCTTGACCAACAGTTAAACTAATTTCTGTTTCATTTAAACTTATATTAGTAATTGGTGTTGGTTCTTTTTCCCATTGAGCATATAGTTCTAAATCACTATCTAGACTTATTACTTGTTTATTATTATATGTTGTTCCACTGCCATCAGCTTTTGTATTCCAATTTACAAATTTATATTTATCTCTTGTGAATGTATTAGCAGATAGAGCTTTAGATTGTTCATAGGTATACGTTTGGTCATTCATTGTACCTGTTCCACCATTAGCATTGAATGTAACCTTGTACTTTGCTTTTGTCCATTGTGCGTATAATTCCAAATCACTATCTAGGCTTATCACTTGTTTATTATTATATGTTGTTCCACTTCCATCTGATTCAGTATTCCACCCAATAAATATATAGCCTGCTCTTACATATGGATTTGAAATTAATTCTGTTTCTGTTGTATCTATAATTTCTTGAATACTAGTTTGAATTTCTTCATAATTTGAATGGAATGTTACTGTGTGTTTTATTTGCTCCCATTGAGCATATAAAGTTAAATTACTATTAACATTTATCTTTGCTTCATCAATATATGTCGTTCCTGTTCCGTCTTCTTTCGTATTCCAATTAACAAATCTATGTTTTTCTCGAGTAAATGTGTTAACTGGTAAAATTTCTTCATTGCCATCTTCTGTTTTTATTGCATTCATGATACCAGTTCCACCATTAGGATTAAATATTATCTGTCTAACATATGGATTTGTTACTGTCACTGTAATTTCGATATTTTCGATAATTTCATAATTATTTATATCTGCTGGAGTGAATTTTGCAAGATATACTACATCTCCTGTTTCATTTATTGTTTGATCTGGATTCATCCACTCAAATCCATCTGGCAATGATATTTCTAATAATTTTTGTCTTGTTTCTGCAACAATATTTATAGGTTTTACATAAGAAGGAATTGCTTTTGAAATAGTTACATTTACATTTTTTTCAATATATTCTTCATCTTTCGTATATAATGAAACGGTAAAATATGTATCTCCATATCTAAAACTATTATTGTTATTGTTATAGACAATATTAAATTCTTCAGGATTATCATAATACTCTCTTCGTGTTTGTTCTTCTTCATAGATTAAAAATATAGTCATATCAGTAGTATCTACACTTTCAAAAGCTATATATTGTTTTTTAGGAAGAGCAACAAAAACACTTGTAGGATCAAGATGTCTATATTTATAACCATTTTCAGTTGCATATGTTTTAGCATAAGAATCACTATATAAAATGATAGTGTTGCTATTTGAATCGAATGCATATTCTCCAATCATTGTTACACTACTTGGAACTTTATATGAATTATAATTTGTTTGCCAAAAAGTATACGCACCTATTTCCACAATATTATTAGGGATTTCAAAAATACTCTTTTCTTCAGAAACATTTTTGTAATTACTCCTTATTCCTGAATAAGAATAATTACCAAGCTTGGTGACCGTTTCTGGAATTATAGTATTATTGCTAGCTCTAACTAATGTATTTGTTTCCGTTTCTATAATAGCGTTACAACTATCTCTGCTATCATATATAGAATTATTATCATCTACTATAATTTCTTCTAGTGAACTAATCTTAGAAAAAGCTGTTTCATCAATGGTTACTACATTTTTAGGGATAAATAAATTTCTAATGCTTGTAGAACTAAATGCATATTCATCTATTTCAGTGATTGATTCTGGTAAAGATATACTTTCTAGATTCAAACATCCATTGAAGGTATTCATTTCTATTTTTGTTATACCAGATGGAATTACAATTGACCTTATATTCGTGTTGAAAAAGGCATTTTTACCTATATATGTTATACTGTTAGGTATATTTATATGTTCCAGGTTTATATCATTATAAAATGCTTCTTCACTTATTTCTGTTATTTCATAGGATAATACTATATTATCTAAATTTTTACAGTTAGCAAAAGCATAATTTCCCATGGATTTAATAATACCCGTGAATGTTGTTAAATGTTCTGCATCATAAAATGCATAAGCACCTATTTCAATTTCTTGACCTGATGTTTCTACTTTTACAACATTCGAACCGTTGAATGCTTGATCATTTATTTTTGCTATAGTGTTAGGAAGCACAATAAATTTTGCTTGAAAGCAATTAAGTGATTGTGTTCCATTTCCTAATTCTTCGACAGTATATCCATCATATTCATTTGGAATATATATTTTTTTAGGGGAATCGTTAATATAATTAAGTTTAGTAAGTCTAATTTTATTTTCGTCTATTTGTTCATATTCCCAACCAGACGTACCAGCTCCTCTATTATCAACTGTAAGTATAGCACTTTTTCCATTATAATTAATATTAACTTGTTGAACTGTATAACTCTCTGGATTATACCCTGATATTACCAGATTTTCTAATTCCCATAATTGCTTTGTATAATATGCTGTATCACTATAATAAATATTAAGTTTTGCATTCATAATGTTAGTAATATTTCCATAATTATATGTTGGTGTATACTTTTGAGCTTCAACTTTTATAAAACTTTTTTCTTCTAATGTTTTTTTGAAAACGTTATAATCATCACAGTCATTCCCATCACAAAATTCAGCATTTGCAAAAGAGATAAAACCATAACCAAAGTATCTATCCCAACCACTGTCACCTAAATCTATTGCTGTTCTTTTTAGCAAATCTATTACATTACTATAAGTTAAATCCTTGTTATAACTTTTCAAGAGTGCTACTGCATTTACTGCATGTGGTGTTGCCATAGACGTTCCACTAATTGTCTCATAGTCGTCATCTCCATCATCAATCCCCGAAATCTGAGCAGAACTATTCATTATACTTTTGATGCTTGTACCTGGAGCAGCAAATGTTATTTGTGAACCCCAATTAGAGAATGTAGATTTATTTAATTCTGAATCTACTGATGCTATTGAAATAACGTTTTCAAAAGCAGATGGATAGTGATTACTAGAAGAATTATCATTTCCAGCTGCTGCTACACTAATTATATTTTTTTCATTAGCAGCATTTATTGCTGTTTCTTCAGCTTGAGTATAACGATATCCACCAAAACTCATATTCATGACATCAGCTTTTTCATAATATGTAACGTAATTAATACCAGCTATAATATCCGTGTTATATAATTCGCCAGTATCAGACAATTTAATTGGAATTATTTTTACATTATTTGGGGTTCCTTCTGCAATAGTCCCCAAAACATGTGTTCCATGCCCGAACACATCACTCATATCATTGGTAGATGTTGTTAAAACATTGTATGTTTCCTTAATTTTTCCTGGATAATATTTGTTTGCTAAGTCCATATCACAACCAGTATCTAAAACAGCTACTACAACTTCAGGTAAATTCTTTTCATTGGCAATTTCGATTGCATTATCTAAAACCATTTTATTTATACCCCAGGAATTATATTCTGTTTCATTTACTGTGTACAATATATTTTCTTCAACGGCTAGGATATCACCATTATTCTTTAATTTGTTTAAAGCTTTATTCTTTTCTTCATCAGATGCATACTGCAAAATATATTGATTGTTTGGTGATTCTATTATATTTGTTGCTCCATAATCTTCTTTTATACCATTCAATGATGTAACGATTAACATATTAGATTTATCTTCTGATTTAATATTACTTGATTCTTCAAAGTAATTGTCCATAAACTCTTCAGATAATTCGTATATGTTTATTATTTTATCCTTTTTAGGTTTAAATATTTTATTTCTTAGAAAGTATCCACCTGTTATTACTAAAGTAAAAAGTAAAAATACTGATAATAATACTTTTAATTTTTTCATAAAACACTCCTCTATTCTATTTGAATTGTATCATATAATACTATAAATATCTATATATTTTTCTATACAAAATAAAAATCCGTTAATACGGATTTTTTTTAGCCTTTATAAGCTTCTTTATATTCTCCTGATAGGATATTATCTACCCAATCTTGATTGTTAACATACCATTCTATTGTTTCTTTAATACCTTCTTCAAAGGTATGAGTTCTATTCCAACCTAGTTCTGTTTCAGCTTTTGTAGAGTCAATTGCATACCTTAAGTCATGACCTTTTCTATCTGCGACAAACTCTATTAAATCTTCACTCTTACCAAGTTGTTTAAGTATTGTTTTAACAACAGTTAAATTAGTTCTTTCAGAGTGTCCTCCTAAGTTATAAACTTCTCCTACTCTACCATTTCTGACAATCATATCTACACCAACGTTGTGGTCATAAACATGAATCCAGTCTCTTACATTTTCTCCTGTTCCATATACTGGTATTTTTTCATCTTTCATAGCTTTTGAAAAAACTACTGGAATTAATTTTTCTGGGAATTGATATGGTCCATAATTATTAGAACATCTAGAAATTGATACTGGAAGGCCATAAGTTCTATAGTAGGCACCTACTAAAAGATCAGCTCCAGCTTTTGATGATGAGTATGGACTAGATGTTTTAATTGGATTTTCTTCTGTAAATACTAAATCCGGTCTATCTAATGGTAAATCTCCATAAACTTCATCAGTTGATACTTGATGATATCTCTTAATACCATATTTTCGACAAGCATCCATTAATGTTTGAGTACCTAAAATATTTGTTTCTAGGAAAATCCTTGGATTTTTAATTGAATTATCAACGTGAGATTCTGCAGCAAAGTTGATAACTACATCGAACTTTTCTTCAGCAAATAGTTTATCAACTAATTCCATATCTGTAATATTTCCTTTAACAAATTTAAAGTTTGGTTTATCTTCTAATGATTTAATATTATTATAATTTCCAGCATAAGTTAGAGCATCTAAACATACGAATTCATCTTCAGGGTATTTTTCTGTCACATAATGACAATAGTTACTACCAATAAATCCGGCTCCACCTGTTATTAAAAATTTCATATATTACTCCTTTATTTTAAATTTTCTAACCACCATTTTTTAGATTTTGTTAATTGTTTACAATATCTATCTGTGGCGTCTTGCCATGTTGGCAAACGTTTAAATCCTTCACTTTCTAATTTATCTTTTGATAATTTAGAGTTTCTTGGACGATAAGCAATTTTGGACATATCTTTTCCGGCATAATATTCTTCTGTTGTTACAGGAATGATTTTTGTCTCTTTACCATTACTTTCCATAATATATTTTGCAAATTCAGCCCAAGAACAATATCCTTCATTATTAACATTATATGTTCCATATTTTTCAGTCTCAGCCATTTCAACTAGTAATTTAGCCAAATCTACTGTGTACGTTGGACTTCCAATTTGATCATTTACTACACGTAATTCTGGATATTTTTCAGATAGTTTTAACATTGTTTTTATAAAATTATTTCCATTTACACCAAATACCCAAGAAATTCTTGTGATAAAATGATTTGGATTTTTTCTTACTTCTTCTTCACCAGCTAGTTTAGTTTCTCCATAAACATTCTTTGGATTTGGTTTATCTTCCTCTGTATATGTCTCATCTAATGATTTTTCACCATCAAAGATATAATCAGTTGAAGCATAAACTATTTTAGCACCTACTTCTAGAGAAGCTTCAGCTAAGTTTTTCGTACCTTGAACATTTACTTTTTCACAATCATCTTTTAATTCTTCAGCTTTATCAACTGCAGTCCAAGCTGCACAATGGAATATTACATCTGGCTTATAAGCTTTAACTATTTTCATTACTTGATCTTTATCAGTAATATCCATTTCGCCACGACCTAAAGCTAAGATATCTTCTTCTCCACGTTCTCTTAATTCTTTTACTATGTCATATCCTAATTGACCATTAACTCCTGTTACTAAATATTTTTTTGGTCTTCTTAGGAAATTAACTTCGCTCTCTGATAGCGGAATTCTATCTCTATCTTTATCAGATAATAATGGTTCTTTGATATCATATTTTTTAAATATTTCATCCCATGGAATATTGATAGCTGGATCATTCCATAATACGCCACCTTCTAGACGTGGTGCATATTCATTATCAACCATGTAATTAAAAGTTGCATCATCAGTTAATGCTAAAAATCCATGGGCATAACCACGAGGAACATATAACATTCTGCCATTTTCTGGTGTTAATTCTACAGCAGTATATTTACCATATGTAGGTGAATCTTTTCGCATATCAACAACTACATCTAATACTGCTCCTTTAGTACAACTAACTACTTTTGCTTGGCAATAAGGATCTTTTTGAAAGTGTAATCCTCTGATTGTTCCTTTAGCAGACATTGATTCAGACTTTTGACTCCATTTTCTAAAGTCTAAAGCATCTAATTGTTTACTAGTTACTGATGTAAAATATCCTCTACTATCACCAAAACGATTTTCTTCAATAATATAGCAATCTGCTAAATTTGTTTTTATAACATTTGATTTAAAATCAATACATTTTTCTTCTTCTCTACCTTGTTCAAAATCTTTTGTATTCATGTTTGCCTCCTACTTTGTTTCATCTATTACTTTTTGTAAATAGGCCCCATAACTATTCTTTTTCAATAAATCTGCCCTTGCTTTTAATTCTTCCTTGGTTATCCATCCGCGGTAGTAAGCAATTTGTTCAGGACAGCAAATAACTTTATCTTTATTATTTTGAATACTTCTAATCATATTAGCAGCATCTAACTCGCTATCAAATGTTCCTGTATCGAACCAAGTAAATCCTTCTCCTAGAACTTCAGCTCTTAATTTTTTCTTTTGTAAGTACATATCATTAAGAGTTGTTATTTCTAATTCTCCTCGTGCAGATGGTTTTACTTCTTTGGCCATCTTAGCAACACCTTTTGGATAGAAATATAATCCTGTAATAGCATAATTTGATTTTGGCTTTTTTGGTTTTTCCTCAACAGATATTACTTTTGTTACTCCTCGTGATTGAGTAATTTCCATAATTCCAAATCTTTCAGGATCTTTTACTTTATTACCAAAGATAGTTGCATAACCTTTCTTAGCATTTTCTACTGCTTGCTCTAAAGCTTCTGTGAAACGATGTCCATAGAAGATATTATCTCCTAGAACCATTGCTGCTTCATCATTACCAATAAATTCTTCTCCTAGAATAAATGCTTGAGCTAAGCCATCTGGTGATGGTTGAACAGTGTATGATATTTTGATACCAAACTGGCTACCATCTTTTAGCAATCTTTTAAATGATGCTTGGTCTTCTGGTGTTGTTATTATTAAAATATCTTTAATTCCTGCCAACATAAGCGTAGATAATGGATAAAAAATCATAGGCTTATCATAAATTGGCATTAATTGTTTACTAATCCCTTCTGTTATGGGATATAATCTTGTTCCGCTACCTCCTGCTAAAATAATTCCTTTCATTTTACCTCCTTACTAGACATACAATATATAGCATTATTCTGTGTATATAGTCTGTTATATATAGTAGTGCCATTTGAATCTTATTCGCTTTTTTATAATTCTTGGCATAGTATCGTTGACTAGCTTTTAAAACCTCTTGTTTCTTTATTCTTTTTATGCTTTTATCAATCGATACAGAGTGATCATGAATAATAGTTACTCTATTGTCAATTAATTCTTTTTTGTTCTGGCTTCTTACTTTTTCAGCAAGTATTTGTTCTTCATAATATAAGAAAGTTCCTTCATCAAAGTAATCATTATCCATAAGGAATTTACTGTCGACTAAGAAAAAACAGCCTGATACTACGTCTACAATTGTGGTATCTTCTTTGTATAAATTCTCGTTGTACAGTAAAAACTTTTTTTTAAAATACCGGTTTAAAAGCGGGATATTGAATAGTATTTCTTGATTAACAGTAGGTATACGCCACCCTCTATTTAAATTACCATGTTCATTAACTACTGGTCCTACTACTACAATATCTTTTCTTATATTTGATGAAAGTTTTTTTAAGTCTTCCTCACCTTTAATGATGATATCTGAGTTGGAGAAAATAATATTACATTCTCCTACTTTTTTAATTAAGTATTTAGCACCGACATTTAGCCCTGAAGCATATTGTCTATTGCTATTTTTAATTATAGCGATTCGGTCACTTTCAAACTCTTTCAACTTTTCAAAAGAATTGTCTGGCGAGTTATTATCTACAACAACTATTTCATCTAGGGACTTATAATTTTTTATATTATTAAGCAAGCGTTTTGTCATTTCAAAATCATTGTAGTTTACAATTACCATTCCTAATTTCTTTTGCATATTAATAATCTCGCTTTCATCATTTTAATTATAAAACATTTTTAATAATTAAACAAGTCTATTAAAAAGAGGTCAATTACTTTATTGACCTCTAATCTTTTGAGTATAAATCTCTCGTATATACTTTTTGTTTAACTTTTTCTAATTGTTCATCCATTCTATTAGCAATTACTATATCACTATCTGATAGGAATTCTTCTAAGTTTTCTATTACTCTACAACCATTAAATTCTACTAATGATAGATTTGGTTCATATATAATGATATCTATACCTTTTTCTTGTAATTTTTTTATTACATCAATGATAGCCGCTTTTCTAAAATTATCAGAATCTTTTTTCATTGCTAGACGATATATTCCTACTTTTGATGGTTCTTTTGCTTCAATCATATTAGCTATATGGTCTTTTCTTGTTTCATTTGATTTAACTATAGCACCAATTAAATCTTGAGGTATCCCTTCATAATTTGCCAATAATTGTTTAGTATCTTTTGGTAGACAATACCCTCCATAACCAAATGAAGGATTATTATAATAATTACCTATTCTTGGATCTGTACAAACTCCTTCTAAAATATCTTGGGTATTTAGGCCATTCATCTCTGAATAGGTATCTAATTCATTAAAATAAGCTACTCTTAAAGCTAGATAAGTATTAGCAAAAAGCTTAACAGCTTCGGCTTCAGATGAGTTCATAAATTTAACAATAATATCTTTTTTTAGAGCTCCTTCCGTTAATAATTTAGCAAGTTCTTCGGCCTTTTTACTTTTTTCACCAATAATAATTCTCGATGGATATAAATTATCATAAAGGGCATTTCCTTCTCTTAAAAATTCTGGTGAAAAGATAATATTATCCATCTTATATTTCTCTCTTACATTGGAAGTAAAGCCAACAGGTACTGTTGATTTTATTAGTATTGTAGTATCAAGATCCATTTCTTTTATTTTTTTAATAACTTCTTCAACACTACTAGTATCAAAAAAACCTTTTTCTTCATCATAATTAGTAGGTGTAGATATTATGACATATTGAGCATCTTTTAGAGCTTCTTCATAATCTAAAGTAGCTTTTAATCTTAAATCTTTCATTTGAAAATACTCTTCAATATATTTATCTTTTATTGGGGATATTCTATTATTTATTTTATCTACTTTCTCACTAACTATGTCTACAAGTACTACTTCATTATTTTGACTTAATAATGTCGCTAGAGATAATCCTACATATCCAGCCCCTATTACAGCTATTTTTGGCATATTAATCCTCCTCGTCTACATCTTCTGATGTTTCTTTACTTATATAAACTGGTCTCTTTTTTACCTCCAAATATATTTTAGATAAATACATACCCATTATTCCAAAAAAGAATAATTGTAATCCCCCTATAAATACTATTAGGCAAGCAAGTGAAGGCCAACCAGCTACTGGATCTCCCCAAATAACTGTTTTTAGTATTATTACAATTATTGTTATAAAAGCAACTAAGCAAAACAATAATCCAACATGCGCTGCGATTAATAAAGGTGATGTTGAAAAAGCAACTATACCTTCAAGCGCATATTTTATTAGTTTATTGATATTAAATTTTGATTCTCCTGCTGCCCTTTTACCAGCTGTATAATGAATCCATTTTGTATTAAACCCAATAAAGCCAAAAATTCCCTTTGTATATCTATTATATTCTGGCATATTTTTTATAGCTTCTACCATCTTTCTGGTCATTAGTCTAAAATCTCTGGCTCCTGGTACTTGATGAGTTGTTGATATCTTATCAATTAATTTATACCAAACATTGGTTAAAGTCTTTCTAATTAGGCCATAATCTTCATGAGACTTTGTATATAAAGCTGCACAATCATATCCTTCTTCATTAACATAATGATACATTGTTTTTAACATAGATGGCGGATCTTGCATATCAGCATCCATTATAGCAACATAATCTCCTTTAACGTTTTCAATACCTGCATACATTGCTGCTTCTTTTCCAAAGTTTCTAGAAAAAGATATATATCTTACTCTTTTATCTTTTTTAGAAAAATCTTTTAAAATATTTAATGTTTTATCTTTTGAACCATCATCTACAAAAACAAATTCAAAATCTACATGTTTCATTTCTTTAGAAACACTATTTATTTCTTTATAAAAGACTGGTAAAACTTCTTCTTCATTATAACAAGGTACTATAATAGAAATAAGTTCTTTTTTTGACATTTTACTCTCTCCTTTTTCATTTTAGTTTCACTATACTTTTTCTTTAATCAAGCTAGTTATTTAACCACTTAGTAGTTTCATTTAAAACTTCTTCTTCATTATAACAAGGTGTAATACTTCTAATTTTTTGATAGTGATCACTCCTCTTTTTGTTTTCTTAATTCTTTTAAATCTATAATATTATTGGATGCAATCTGAGCCATATCATTGTAATTAGATATATCGAAGCAACATGAAAAATCATAATTATGATAATTAAATATTTTAAACAATAGTTTATTTGGTTGTTTTTTTATAATTATGTTTTTATTAATTTTATTTTTGCTTTCTTCTGCAATTACTAAAGTAATATTATACTTTGTATAATCAATATTTTCTAGTTGTTTTTTATTAATTTTATCTATTGATTTATTTATTAATAGGACATCTAATTTTTCTCTTTTTTCTATACTTAGAATAATAACTATTACGATTAAACTTACTGAAGGTGCTGTTATGATATGTCCTGTAAAGAAAGCTAAGAAGATTATTAATATTAAACTTATAAAAGTCATATATCGTGAATATGTCATTTTATCATTCTTACGTAGTACTTTATATAGTACGTAGATAAAGATTGAGAAGAATAATAAGAATCCTACTAATCCATGACTATAATAAATATCAAAATAATCCATTTCAATCATTTTAGTTGGTTTATTATTTCTTAGATAACCAATACCAAATAGTTTTTGATAAGTAGAAGCTTTTTTATATAACCTAGCTTTTTTAGCAAAAAAAGTTAATCTCTGACTAAAAATGAAATGATCAATTAACTCTTCATCTTCAAATACTTCTCCAATATTATCAAGTTCTAAGAAATCCAAGTGTGTTTCAATATTCTTATAGAAATTAGTTTTAGGAATTAT
The DNA here is from genome assembly GCA_017433415.1 of Bacilli bacterium. Classification (GTDB taxonomy): domain Bacteria; phylum Bacillota_I; class Bacilli_A; order RF39; family UBA660; genus UBA3789. Next base: position 33,179 of record JAFRHI010000012.1, on the reverse strand, counting down.
AATTATTAAACTACTCATACATATTAATACAATTAGTATTGATATAAATAAGTTTTTAAATTGTCTTTCTTTTATTGATTTGGACCATAAATATATTAAACTGAAACCACAAGTTATTATTAGTGCTAATAATGGTGTTTTAGTACCAATCATTAAGATAACTGTTAAGTACATAAGTATTAGTATTAATCTAGGTATTATTTTTTTAGAACTAGTCATAATAATAAGCATTATTGGCGTTAAAATTGAGATAATCCCGCTTATTTCATTAGCTGAATTATAAAAACCTAATGTTCCTGCTTTAGTAATTTTATAACTTTGATAGCCCAATCCCAAAATCAAGGGTATAAATATAAATATTAAGTATAAGAAGAGTGTTACAAAAAGAGTCATTTTACTAATTCTTATTTCATCTCTAATACTATAAAATGATATTAAAAGTATTGGGAAATAAAATGTTTTAACTAATTCTTGTATTTCTTTAAATAATCCTCCGTCTTTATATATTATTATTCCAGCAATATAGAGTAAGCAATATATTATAATTATGGAGTATGGTATAAGTAATTTTTTCTTTTTAAATACAAATAATGTTACATAACAGATTAGTAATAAGAATAATACTCTTATTATAATACCAATGGTTAAATTTATATTTAAGAGATGCAGACATAATCCGGTTAATAGATCTAATACTGGTTGTATTAATATAAATACTCCTAATAATAAATTGATATTTTTCTTTAAAAAGTGATTCATATAATCATTCCTACTTGTTTTTCTAAAAAAATTATACCACAATTGAATATTTATTACTAGAATAGACATATCTTTACAATTGGTGATTGTGAATTGTTTATTTTTATTTTGGTTTTATTGTATAATTAATATGATAATGGAGGTTTTTATATGGCGAATACAAGTAAAAAGAAAAATACTGCTCCAAAGAAAAAAAATAGTACTACTACTAATAAGAAGAAAGATATTATTGAAGATAAAAAGATAGATGTTAAAGAAGTTAAAAAGAAAAAAGTAGTTAATGAAATAAAAGAAGAGATTGATAATAGTTTTGTTGAAAGAGAAAAAGAATTTGATACAAAGAGTGATTTAAAATTAGATAAACCTAAGAAACATATATTTGTACATTTCTTTTTAATTATTTTACTTTTAGTATCTCTATTCTTCTTTGTAATTAATATAATGGATCATAATATATCTTTATATAATTTAGTTAATAATTTACTTTTAACTATCTTTACTATTTTATTTGTTGGGATTGGATTTACTTATAATAAAAGAAAAAAAGGAATTGTATTTTTTGGATCTTTAGTATTACTAGCTATATTTGCATTTGGTATTAATAATAAGTTTAGTTTTGTGAATAGTCCAATTAAAACTGTGGAAGATTTTAGTGGTAAAGATTTAGCTTATGTTATGAAATGGGCTAGTAAAAATAGTATTTTAATTAATCAAGAATATGAATATAGTGATATGGTTCAAGAATATGGGATAATTAGTCAAGATGTTTTGAGTGGAACTGATATAAGTAATGTTAAAGAAATTACTATTGCGGTTAGTGAAGGTCCTAATCCATATAAAGAAATAATTGTTCCTAGTATGATTAGTTGGGATAGTGAAAGAGTCCTTAAATTTGTTAGAGAGAATTATTTAAGTAATGTTATTGTTGAATTTATAGCTAGTGATAAAGCAAAAGATACTGTGATTGAACAAAGTGCTAGTGGTAATTTAAGTCGTGATGATGAATTAAAGCTTACTTTCTCTTATGGTGAAGAGCTTGGCTATGAAGAAGTTAAATTAATTGATTTTACTAATAAGAGTAAATTTGAAGTGGAATTCTATATGAAACAACATCAATTAAATTATGAATTTAATGATGATTTTGATAGTAAGATTAAACGTGGTTTTGCAGTTAGACAAGATATTGCTGCTGGAGAAATGGTTAAAGTTAATAGTGATATTGTTAAAGTTACTATTAGTAAAGGCCCTAAAATAAAAGTTCCGGAATTAAAAGATTATAGTCTTACAGAATTAACTGAATGGGCTATTAAGAATAAATTAAAACTTTCCTTTATTGATAAATATGATGATACTGTAAAGGAAAATGGAATTGTTAAAGCAAGTCATAATAAAGGTGATATTGTTGAACAAGGTACAGTTATTGAAATAACTCTATCTCGTGGAAGTTTAAAGATGCCTAAGTTTAAAGCTCTTGATGATTTTTATACATGGGCTGATAAATATGAAATAAAGTATGAAGAAGAACATGAATTTAGTGATTCAGTACCTGCTGGTTCAGTAATTAGTTTTTCTTATAAAACTGGTCAAACTTTAAAAAATGATGATGTAATTATTGTTAAGATTAGTGATGGCAAAAAGAAAGAAGTTCCTAATTTGAAGGGACTTACTAAGAAAGAAGCTATTAGTAAACTTGAGAAAGCTGGTCTTAAATATAGTTTTGTTTATAAAAATAGTGACCAACCAAAAGATAAAGTCCTTAGTCAGTCAATAAGTGCTGGTAGTGAAATATCAGCTAGTGTTACTATTACTGTAACTTTAAGTAATGGTAAAAAAGAGGAGGAAACTCCTGATTATAGAAAAGAGAATTCACACTCAGAATCTAACAACAATAATAATGAAAATAATTCTGGTAGTAACCCTACTCCTACTCCAGATCCAGAACCAGAACCAAGTTGTGATAATGTAACAGTTTATATTGATGGCTCACATATAAGTAATGAACCAAGTGTAACTTGTTCTAAAATTAAAAGTGCTTATTCATCTTTAAGATTTTCTTGTAGTTATGTATGTGGTCCGACTAATGGTTTATTATTAAATAGTGGTGCTATTGATGAACATACTTTCTCAACGTGTGATACAATTAATTTAAGAATTGCTGATAATAGTAAATGTTAAAACTTCCGATTGGAAGTTTTTTTATACATAAAATAAAAGGTTCTTTTTATTGAACCTTATTTTTCCTTTTAAAATATAAATAATTAATAGAAAAAAGTAATAAGATACCTCCTAGAGAAATTGCAATAGATAAAACTGATCCCATTTTAGGGTTAGAGTTTATTGGAATAATATCTTTTGCTTCTGAAACTTCTATAATTACTTTTTCAGCTTTTACTTCTTCTTGTGCCTCATCACTAGTAGCAGATGAATATAATTGAATAGCACTAATATCCGAAATGTTTTTATTAATTTCTGCACGATATTCTAATTCTTTTGTTTCATTTCCAGATAATTGATTAATAACCCAAGTTATTTCTCTTGTATTATTATTATATACTCCATTAAAACTGGCACTATTATTTATATATTCCATTTCTTCAGGAACTTTTGTTTTTACTATGACATTATTAGTAGTTACATTACTCTTGTTTTTGATGATTGTTTTATATTTTACCATTTCACCTTTATTTGCAAAGATTTTTTGCTCATTATTTATGCTATTACTTATATCTAAATGGACTGTTTCATGGATTGTTTCAGTTTCCTTAATATTTTTTATTTTATGAATATCTTCACAAACAGTTCGACAATCTAATGGTACTGCTTTTATATTGTTTTCTTCTTTATAACTACTATATGCACCCGGATGGCTACAATCCTCAAAACAATTTTCTTCTGTATCCATATTAACTATGTATTCATCATAAAAATCATTCCATCCATTATAATCTAGCATATACATTTTTGAATAATCATAATTTTCATCATATCTAAAATATGGGGCCCAAGAATAGAAAAATTCATCAAAATCAAATTTTTTTTCATAAATATGTCCATTTGAGTAATAGCTATTGGTAAGAATCCCAGAAAGGACAATAATATATTTATCAGCAGGTAAATATCCATTTACAGTTTCTTCTTCTAGTATCATTGGATATAAAACATTAGTCTCTCTTGTAGTTGTATTACCATTTACTATTTCATGATAACCAGCTCTATAATAACCTGGTATCTTTTCATTCCATTCATCTATGTTGTTTATAGAAGAAACAGTTGATAATACTAATTCTGATATTCTATCACCAGCATCTTCTACTGATATGGTTTCACTTAATTTCTGTATTCTATAAGAGTTCTTATTTTTATAGGACATACCAATATTCCCAGAATTACAAATCTCTTTTTTGTGATATAAAGTGAGTGAATAATATCCCAATCCTTCATTAGTATAATTAAAACTAATTTCATTTCTTATATCATGCAATGTAAATTTTACGTTTTCTAATGATTCTCCAGTTTCATTAACTTTATGTACTTTATCAATAAATACTTTCTTTAAAATATTATTGCATTCATCAGCATTAACATTTAAATATGTAATTAATAACAGAATTATTAATATTACTTTTTTCATATTAATCTCCAATTCTTATTTAATTTATTAAACTAATATTAGCACTTAATTCATTTATAGAAAATGAACACTATATATACTAACTAAACATTTCTGTAAAATTACCATTCTCAAATATTGGTACTTCTTTTCCTTCTTTGGTTATTCCGATTATTTCTAAATCTTTTGTTCCAACCATGAAATCTACATGAGAATCACACTTATTTAGATTGTGTTCTTTAAATAAAATATCTTTATCAATAGTTGGACCATTATTAATACATTCTGGGAATGAGTCACCTAAAGCTATATGACAAGCGGCATTTTCATCGAAAAGAGTTTCTAAAAATATTTGATTAGTATTTGATATTGGAGAATCATATGGTACTAAGGCTACTTCTCCTAACATGTCTGAATTTTCACAAATACCAATCATATTTTTTAGTGTTTCTTCACCCTGCTTTGCGTGAGTTTCTACTGCTTTACCATTTTCAAATCTAATATTAAATTTATCAATAATTACATCTTGGTAAGCTAATGGTTTAGATGAATATACTACTCCATTAGCACTTTTACAATCAGGGGATGTAAATACTTCTTCGGTTGGAAAATTTACTAATACTTCTTTACCACTAGTTAAAGTTTCTTTTCCTGATGCCCAGATATGGCCAGATGGTAAATCTACTGTAAAATCTGTACCATTAGAACTTTTATATTTTAAAGTCTTAAACTGATAATCAGTTAGTTTTTTTCCTCTAATATTCAATTTTTCTATCTTTTTGTTCCAGATTTCTACAGGATCTTTTTCTTTGATACTACAAATATCAAATATTTTATTCCATAATGTTTCTTCTGGATTCTTATCATTTTTAAACAATTCTTCTGCCCAAGCTTTTGTTGGGACGGCAGCAATACACCAAGGAACCATTGATTTATCTCGAAGAGAATCAAACTCTTTTCTAGTTTCATAAGAATATTTTGCCATAGCAGTCATTTTTTTCTGATCAACATCTTTCATTAACCCTGGTGTTTCTGAAGCTAGCATTAGGAAAGCGGCACCCTTTTTAGCATAAACATTCCACATTTCTTTATTCCAAAAACTTAGTTTTTTTAGCTCTTCAACATCTAGGTTAAGTAAAGCTTCATGTTTTAGATAAGGATCAGATACATCATAAAAAATATCTTTTACCCCTAATTCATAAGCTATTTTTGTAACTATTCTTACAAAATCACTTCTTTCAATATTATAACTAATAAATAATGATTGATTTTTTTCAACTTTAAGGCAAGTTTCTAATAGTACTCTGGCATATTTTTCTTGTAATTCATTCATTATAATCTCTCCTTTTTATATTATTACCATTCATTTTAATTATATAACAAATGAAAAAAAAGGTAAATATTACCTTTTTTATTCAACATTTAATTCAATACGATATCTATTATCAGTATTAACTTCAAATGAATATGTTTTATCATTAATTGTTTCAACTACATTAGATAAATCTCTACCTAATATTTCATTTAATTCTCCATAGTCACTAATATTAGATGTATTAGAGATGTAAATAGCATAATTACCTACTGGGATATTAGATATATCTATTTCGTTATCAAACCAAGCTCTATCTTTATCTAAATTATCTCCTAGATTAGCTCCTACTTTATATAAACCATTAGTAATACTACCTAAATCATAGGTATACTTTTCATAATTCTTAGTATTTTCAAAAATTATTTTTCTCTGTACATTAGCATTTACTGAAAGATTCATACCATATGAATATGAAGTTCCTTTTAAATGTAATTTATTATTAGTAAACTCTAATTTACGATATTGATTATAAATATTATAAACACTACTTGCTGTCTTAGTACCTATCTTTTCACTTCTTATTACTAATTCTAATGGTAATTCATTATCTAAATAGTTAGTTCTAGTAGTTACATACTTTTCTCCTTCATAATCAGCATCTTGTGTCTTTAAGACCTTATTGCTGATTGTAGATACTGAGTAATAATTATTACTTAGAGAGATAACACTAAGTCGATAATCACCATCAGGAATATCTTCAGTATTAATATTTCCTTTAAACCAGGAATAAGTATAATCATAATTATCAGTTGAATATACTGGTCTAGTTATTTCTTTTTTATCAGTAATTCTATGTAAGAAATCAAAGTAAATATCATCACTATTTAGAGATTCATAAACTAAAATATAAATTATTTCTTTATCTAGGGTATTATTTATTCCTTTAATGGTATTATATCCTTTTATTTCTAAGTTGTTATTTACTTCTTTTAAGTAATCAAAATAGAATATTGAATCTTTTTCAGTTATACCTAAAGATTCTATATCTTCAATACTTTCAAAATCTTCTATATTTATATCAAGAGGATCTTCAACTATTATTTCAATTACTTGTACTTTTATTTCTTTTGTTGTTTTTTTGTTTTTAGAATCTACTACTTCATATACTACTTTATATTCACCAATTTTTTGATTATCAACAGTATTTTCTATGACTTTTATTTTATTAGTTATATCGCCATCTTCAGGATCTGTTGCGGATATTCCATCTAGTGGGTTAAACTCTTCATTAACATAAATTTCTGTATCTTCAGCATTTATTACTGGAGCTTTATTTTCTTTTACTGTTACTTTTATTGTAAGATTTGTACTTAAATTTTTACTATCACTAACTTTATAAGTAACTTTATATTCTCCAGCTTTTGTATTATCAATAGTATTTTCTATTACTTCAATTTTATTAGTTATATCGCCATCTTCATTATCATAAGCTGTTACATTTTCTTTTGGATTAAATTCTTCTCCAACATAAATTGTTTTATCACTAGCAGTTATTGTTGGACGAGTGTTTTCCACAATTGGTGTGGATAAAGTTATACTTACTCCAGGGGCACTTGCTAGAGTGTAACCATAAACATTATTATTATCAGTTAAACTTACTGGTACTTTGTACCAAGTATTATTACCTACTTTTTGAGATTCAAGTACTGGGACATAAGTATATGTATATAGTCCACTGATTAATGAATAACTGGCATCATCAGTATTATAGTTTACCCAAGTATATTGATTACCTGATACTGTAACACTAACTTTTCCATAACTTGTATCAGTAAATCTGATACTATCTGCTGCTACCCATTCTTTTTGATCATGGAAATAGTCACTAGTAACTAAGTAAGCAACTGGCCTATTATTTAAATAAGCAGCAGTATAAACCATTACATAACGATCTTTTAATAAAGTTTGTCCCGTTTTTGAAGTTAATGAACTATCATAATAATATGGCGTATTTTTAGTTGTAATAGCAACTTTAGGTTTTAAGTCAGCATCTTTTATATATAGATCATATTGATAGTGTGTATCTTGATATTCAAAGACACTATTAGGACTAATATTACCATTTTTACTATCATTTATTTTACGTACTTGGCTTGCTTTTACATAAACACAGGCATTCCAATTATAATCACCTGACGATATTTCATTAAAGTTAGAATCGATATTTAAGTCACTTACTACTTTGTACCATTTTTCATTATTTCTTGTTACTTCATCCACTATTACTAATGCATCTTCTTTCTCTGGATATGAGTAGATAAATTTAGATGATGTAGATGGTTCACTATAAGCATTAGTTGGACCATTAACTACTCCTAATTGATAATAGTTATAGTCTTGCATACCTAAGGCTTTATCCAATGAATAATAGTTAGCAGCCATTTTCTCTGACCAATAAGTATCAGATGCATATTTGACATTCATACCAATCCACTTATCACCGAATTGGGGTCCAAAATAGCGCCAATCTCTTGGGTGGGCATAGCCATAAGTTATCCATTTTGATGAATATCCTAAAATACTACTGGCAAATGTGGGATACCAATTAGCAGCTTGCGTTGGATTAGAATCAACGGCATTAAGACCAAAACCATTGTTTTTGTTAATTGATAGATTACTTCTACCATTACCTGTTTCATTTCTACTTAGACTTAGAGAAAGAATAGCGTTTACTCCATATTTTTCTTGGGCATAATAGAAGAATGTTCCAGATCCATATAATCTTGAAGTTCCATTACTTGCAGAATTACCATAAACATTTTTTGTATATCCTAAGTTGTTTCTTATATATTCATCAATATTAACACTAGAATATGCTGTTTTAGTATGATTTGATAAATACATATAATAGTTATAATATGGGTTGTTTTTATTTACTGAGTTATTATAATGATTATTTTTATAATCTTTTATTAATGTTTCTAAATCACAATAAAAGTAATGACCATCATAACTATAGTATGTTCCTGTTGCGAGCATTGTTGGTTTAGGACCAATTGTTCTTCCACCTGAACCATAATATTCATTTTGTATTTTAGCAACATAGTTATGTCTAATATCACTATTAGTTATCGTATAAGAACTTGCTGACTTTACCCAAGTAATTGGCACTATTTCATATGTTGATTGCGCTATCCAACCAGTAAAATTACCAATTCTAACTTTAGCAGTCCAAACTCCTTTGGCATTGGAATAACTAGTTTCTATATGAGCACCATCTACTCCACCATATAAAGATCCTGTATCCATATATGTGTAAGATGATGAAGTTAATTCACTATTTGTATAAAAATATGTTAAGGTTTCAGGATTGACACTTAAATCAAGTAAAGCAACATTAGCATCTATTATTTTAGTTTGACCAGATACCTTTGTCATGATTGCTAAATCCCTAGCACCATTATTAGTCATTGCTTGTTTAGCTTCTGCATAAGTACCATGACATGATACAGTGTCAATTACTCCATCACTATGAAAACCAGCAACTTCAAAGTTACCGCATAGATTTCTATTTTTATAATTATTAGAATCAAAGGCATAAACGTTTTTTGCTGTGATAAAAACTAATAATAAAGCAATTAAGATAAATTTCTTTTTCATTTTATACCTCCTCATATTCTCCTAATTCTATTATAGCATTTTGTACTTTGAAAACTAAGTCATTTACAGATGTTTTCATAGCATTTACATTATTTTACAAGAAATAATTTTATTTGAAAGTTTTACTTGTTAACTTGATAAAATGATTAATATTAGGTATAATCATATAATAAGGATTTTATTTTTTGGAGGACGAAAATGGCAAAAAGTAAGGAAAAAAGTGGGAAATTTATAAATTTTATTATGGTAATTGTATTAATAATTGCATTAGTTACTAGTGCATTTGCAATATACGAAATATTTTTATTAAATTCTATTGAAGATTTAATGAGATATATTGTAATGGGAGTTATTGCTTTTCTTGATTTAGTCTTTATATTAAAAACAAGAAGATATGTTAAAGGCAAGAAAAAGAGAAAAAAACCAAGAAAAGGATTATTTACTTTTATATTATTTATATATTCAATTGTTTGCTTAGGTATTGGTGGAGCAATTTTCTATATATATGGGCAATTGAGTAATATTAATAAAGAGGTTATTACTTATACTTCTGATTTACTTGTTATGAGTAAGAATCCGGCAGAAGATATTAAAGATATTAAGGATATGACTATTGGTATTCTTAGTGATAAGAAAAATCCTGAAGGTTATATAATTCCACAAGAAATAATCAAAGAGCATAATTTACAAGATGATAATGAAATTAAAGAATATGATGATTATACTACTATGCTTGTTGATATGTATTCTGATGAATTAGATGGAATGTTTGTAGCTGACAGTTATGTTTCAATGTTTTCTGGTATTACTGGTTATGAAAACATTGAAACTGATACTAAAGTAATTATTAGTAAAGATAAAAAAATGAAGAAAGCTGCTACTTCTAAGATAGAAACTGCTTCTTCAGGAAAATCAGTTACTGAACCTTTTACAATTCTTTTAATGGGAATTGATTCTACTGATGAAGTTTTATCAAAGAATGCTATTGCGAATGGTGATACTTTAATACTTATAACATTTAATCCAAAAACACTTAATGCAACAATGGTTTCTATCCCTAGAGACTCCTATGTTCCAATTGCTTGTTGGAGTGGTAGACCTGAGAACAAAATAACTCATGCTGCTGCCTATGGTAATGATTGCATGATTAATACTATTCAGAATTACTTTGATGTAACAATTGACTACTATGCAAAGATTAATTTCAAGGGACTAGTTAAATTAGTTGATGCTGTTGGCGGTGTTGATGTTAACGTTGAACAAACTCTTTGTACAGATGATTCTAGTCGTGGACGTGAAATTTGTATTAAACCTGGCTATCAAACACTTAATGGAGAACAAGCATTAGTATTTGCGAGAAACAGAAAAGCCTTAGCAAATGGTGACTTTGGAAGAGCTCAACATCAACAAGAAATTGTTATGGCTTTAATTAATAAAATTAAAAATATTAAAGATGTTACAACATTTATGGATTTGTTAAATACTGTTTCTAATAGTTTAGATACAAATCTTACTACAAAACAAATTTTGTCATTTTATAATATTGCTAAAGATATTATAAAGAAGAGTTCTAATAGTGAAGATACTGACTTAATAAATATTCAACAATTATATCTTCAAGGTACTGGACAAATGATTTATGATGAAAGAGCAAGAATGGTTTTATGGGACTATGTTCCAAATAAGAGTAGTAGAAAAGATATTATTCAAGCTATGAAGGAAAATCTTGAGTTGGTTGAGCATGAAGATATTACAGAATTTCATTTTTCTATTAATAATCCATATGAAAAACCAGTAATTGGTCAAGGTCCATATAGGACAGGATTTAGTTATTCTTTGCTTCCTGACTTTACTGGTGATACTGAAGCACAAGCAAGAGCTACAGCTAGTAAGTATGGTATAACTGTTTCCTTTGTTGGAACTGGAGGAACTGTTTCTGAACAAAGCTATCCAGCAAAAACAAGAATTGATAAAATTAAAGGTAGTGTTGTTTTAACTTTATCTGGCAAGGATGATGATAAAGATAAAGACAAAGGCAAGGACAAGGACAAAGATAAGGATAAAGATAGCGATAAAGATAAAGATCCTACAGATGATGAAGGTGATGATTCTGGTAGTGGTAGCGGTGGAGATACTCCGACACCTAGTGGTGGTGATGATCCAGTTAATCCGCCTACACCTCCTACTCCACCTACACCTCCTACTCCATCAGAAGATCCAGATGAATAAAAAAGGTAATCATTTCCGATTACCTTTCTTTTTTATATTTTTTAACAATATATATGGCATGACAATTAATCCACCAATTGATTCTATTATTAATCCTATAATTAATATTATACCTGCATTTTCTTGACCAATTATGTGATGCATTTTTTCTGGTTTATTATATGGATATCTAACAAAAATTTTTTGTCCACTTTTTATCTTTATAAATAGTGGTTTTTTTATTTCTTTTAAATCATAATCACCATTACTGTATTCTGTATAGTCTATAAATAATTTATTTCTTTCTACTTTAACAACTTGCACTTTATTAACATCATATAACTCATCAAAACCAACACTTGATAAAGAGATAATAAATCCCATTATGCCTAGTAAAGCACCTATAAATATAAGTATTGCCGCTGCTTTTAAATATATTTTTTTACTTTTAAATAACTCTCTGCATATTAAATAATATATTAAGCCCCAAAAAAACATCATTGTTCCTAATACTAATATTCCGACTAAAAGTGCCGCATATGGCAAAGCTCTACTATCTATGAATGATATAAAAAACAATCCAAATAATAATGCGCCAACCACATTCTTTATAATAGTTTTTTTCATATATATCACGTTCCTATTTTATATAGTTAATTTTAACACAAAAAAAAGAAAAGAACTACTATTGTAGTTCTACTAAACTTAATTTTACATCATCATGAATAAATACTAAAGTTGCTTTATTTTGATAACTAGAAAATTGATCATCTGTATATGTCCAAGAGGCCTCAACAACATAAGCTTCTTCATCTGTTTTGTTGCCATAGGCAAATGGTTTCTTTTCAACATTATCAATACTAATATTAGCAACAACAGGAAGTGATTGTTTACGATTATTATAGATATTACTTTCTATATATTTATAATAGGTATCTTGCGCATTTTTAAGAAAATTTTCTAATATTTCATTATAGACAAACTCTGTTCCGCCAATATCTGTTTTGGCAACTTTATCATTTAAAGAATAGAAATCATAAATAAACATTTCTGTTATTTTTTTTACATACTCTTCTTCATCTACATTTTCTTTATTTAATATCTTCTTTAACTCTTCAAACATCTCTTTATACTTAGCAGGTTTATTTTCTTTTAGGGTATATCCATATTTTTCTACTTGGTTTACTACCTTTACTTCTTTTACTTCTTTTGATTTTGTAGCAAAATACTTTTTATAAACAAATATTCCAGCTACTGCTACTATTATCCATAAAATTATAAAGAGTGTTATTTTTACTTTTTTCTTTAGCTTCATATTCCCCTCTACTCCATATTTTTTCTTTTTTCTTCATTTAGTAAGTCAAATACTATTATGCTATTTGATACATCAAGTAATCTATTAGCATATTCTGTATTATTATTTATTTCTTCTTCAGTTATTGGCTCATCTGATAATGATAAATATGCTGCCTTTTGACTATTATAATACATTTTATTAGTAACCCAATTACCATTAGGGAAAACTACAATATTATTGTCTCTTATTTGATAAATATCATGTCCTAGGGCATATTCATTATGGAAACCAAACATATTACCAAGCGTTGGCATTACATCATACATTCCCATTACATTAGTATTTTCGAAGTTTAGTTTTGTTCCTTCCATATCTTTAGTCCAGATTATGAATGGAACTTTTCGACCTAGTTCATATTGGAAAGAGTCATATTCTTTATAGTTAGGATCCTCTTTTTCGAGAGTTGTATCATTTTCTTTATCATAATTATAATATCTATTGTAGTCTTTTTTTGGTAATCTAGCATCATGATCTCCATATAATACAACAACAGTATTATCTAATAGTCCACGTTCTTCCAATCCAGTTATGAATTCGCCTAATGCTTCGTCTGCATAGTGAATTGATTTAAAATAGTTGCCTAATTTTGTTCCTTCCATATATGGATATGAAACTTCTTCAGGACCATTTTCTGTTTCAATTGTTTCCTTTATATCGACAGGAAAATCACCATATTTATCAACTTCAGAAAATGGGGTGTGATTACTAAGCATGATTAGTAAGCCATACCAATGTTCTTTTTCGGAATTAATTGTTTCTAATTTATCAAGTGACTGTCTGAAAAATTCTTTGTCTGATAACCCTAGTCCTATTAAATTTTCTTTTAAAACTTCATAATCAGTTTTACTATAAAATCTCTCATATCCCAAAGTTTTATGCATTGTTCTTCTATTCCAGAAATCAGCGTTATTAGCGTGCATACTAAATGTATAATATCCCATGTCACTTAGAAGATGTGGTGTAGCAATATACTTTCTATCTGAATATGTAACAAAGGCTGTGCCACTCTTTGTTGGCATTAAAGATGTATTATATGTCAATTCTGAATCACTACTAGTACCAACACTAACTTGTGAATAGAAATTAGAAAAATACATTCCTTGCTTAGATAATTTATTTAAATTAGGTGTCACTTCTTGACCATTAAATTCCATTCCGATAACATTAGTCATCATGCTTTCAGCATGGATGGCAATAATGTTTTTACCTGCAAAGATATTTGTATATTCATTGTTTTCCTTTGGTTGTTTTTCTGCAAAGTAGTCATTAAATTTCTTATAAGCTTGTTCATAACCAAACATAGCATTTATTTTAGGTTGAACAGATGTTATTAAGTCATTAGCTTGATATATATAAATACCAAATCTCATAACTACATATTCTTTATTCCATTGTTTAAAAAAACGAGATATATCAAGTGATGATAAAGAAACAAGAAAGATAAATAATAAAATACCTGTTGCACCTAAAGTTTTAAATGTTCGAGCTTTTCTATCAGCTTTTATTTCTACTTTCTTATAATAATTCTTCTTTTTCAATTTATAGTGGACAATTATTAATGTTATTGGCGCTAATAAATAGAATAAATCTTTTAATTGTATTACATTTTCTACTACAGCATCACTAACTTCTCCAACATATTGTGTTAAAGAAAGCATAGAAATTGAAGCAAATGATGTATAGAAAGTATAATAAGCAGAATTGACAATACAGATGGCTGCTAAAAAGATACAAAATGACAAATAATAAATGAATCTATTTCTTGGCTTAATTAAATAAGCAAATGAACCAATAAACATAGCAACTATTGTATCGGCAAGGATTGCTTTAAATGATAAATAATTTTCTAGTGAATGCATACAAAAGAATCTAAGAGCTGTTGAGTTAATTACAGCAGTTAAGACAAAAGTAATAAATAAGACATTATTTTTAAAGTACTCTTGTATTAAATGCTCTTTCTTAATTCTTTTTGCTGTATTCATAATATATTTTTGAAATTTTTTAAACGAGTGTTTTAATGCTTTCATATATATACCTCACTCTAATGATTATAGCATTTTTCTAATATTTTTTCAATTAATCTCTTAAATAAAAAAGAATTAGCTTGTTTTTGCTAACTCTTTATTATAATCACTTGCATTTATAATCATTCCTAAAACATAGATATAAGCTAATAAATAAACCCATAATAGTAATACTAATATGTTTGAGATGCTTCCATAAAAAACATCATATTTAGTAAATTTTTCAATATAGAATGCAAATATTTCTGTTGATAATACCCAGCCTACTGTAGTAAAAATAGATCCTTTTCTAACTGTTCTATTTGGTATTTCTTGATCAGGAGCTATTATATACATTAGTTTTACTCCTAGATATAGTATTAATAAAGTTAATGGATATTTCAAAATATGAAGAAATTCTTGAAGAAATAAGACTATTGTCTTTGTTCCTGTTATTTCTTTTATGATATCAAACAAAGTACTACCAAAAACAGGAACAAGTACTAAAAACAGAACTAACCCTACTAAGATAAAGGTCATTATTATAGCTTTTAATCTTCTACTAATGACATTTCTTGGCTGAACTTTATATATTTCATTTGAAACATTAATCATTGAATATGAACCATTAGATGCCAATATAAATGTTGAAAAATAGAATACTACCATATTAAAATTAATTCCATCTCCACTAATAATAGCATTTATTACATTGGCAATGCCTGCTGGTACAGATTCAGATATCGCTAAACGTACTGTCTCAATAGATATTGATAAAGCAGCAGCAATAGTAGCGATTAATGCCAGCAAAGGTATTATTGTTATGACAATAAAAAAAGCAAGCTGACCTGGTAGTATCCGCATTTCTGGGCGCATAAATAATCTGAAAATTTTTAACATGAAGGTTCTTGCTTTTTCCATTTCCTCACCTTTTTATTTATATTCTTCTTTATTTGTAATCATTTCGAGAGTTGCCTCATTTATGGCATCATCCAGGGTTTTAATCTCATCCATGATCATACTATAGCCAACTGCTGCTCCAAACTCGTGTGGTAAGTTGCGCATTTCTTTGGCTAGTTTTTTAGTATATGTACTTATTTGTCTTTCACTATATCCAACTAAGTAAATTAAAAATTCATTTCCATCAGTTCTAATTATTTCACTATTTTCTAGTTGTGTATTAACCAAAATACCAGCTGCTTTTATTATTAATTGATCGCCTTCTTCATGTCCATAGTTGTCATTAACATATTTAACATTATTAAGATCAACCATGACAATTGACTGAGGGAATACTTCACAATCTTCCCATTCTTTCATCTTTACATTTAAGTAATTTCTATTTTTTAGAGAAGTTAACATATCTGTATATTTATGACGATCTGTTATTTTTACTTTTTTAACTTGTTTTTTCTTCTTTAAGATTAAATAAATTAAAGTTAAGATTATTAATGGTATAAAGATAATTGCTAAAACTATTGTATATACTTCTTGTAATGTTGAATTTTCCAAAATAGTAGCTTTTAAGTTCTCAATACCAGAATTACGATAATTATAATATGAATTAGTATTTATTATATAGTTAAACATATCATAGAAAGCTTCATTTGTAGCTTTAACCATAAATTTATAATCATTCATCATTGTATCTTTATATAATAATTTTAATTTTTTAAACTTATTATTTTGATAATATGAATATATTTCATTATCTACAACTATCATTTTAGAATTAGCATGTTTTAATAAATCATCAATATTATCATATGTTTTTATATTTGCTCGAGAGTTTGTTGAAAAGTAATTGTAAAGCGAATCATCTTTTAACATTACAATTTCTTGATCTTTTAAACTTTCAAATGAATTAACTATATGATTATCTTCTTGTTTTCCTAAAACAACATAATCTTCTACAAATGTTGATAATGTTGCAAGATATTTATCGTCATTGAAATTATAATAATCAAAATATACATCAATATCGCCGTTCTTTATAGCTTTTTGTAAATCTTTTTTTGAATCATATTTCTTATACTTAAAGTTTATATCAGCCAAACGAGAAACTCGATTAATATATTCACCAGCAATTCCAGCTACTTTACCATTTAATTTTATCTCATATGGAGCATTTTCAACATAACCATAAGTATAATTTTTAGAAATTAATTTAGCTTTTGTTTTAGAATCTACTTTGTTCTTTTCTAAATAGTAATCTAGATAAGCGTTATTATATTCTTTAATATAATTTGTTTGACGCCATTTATTATAATACTTAGTAACTATATTATTTAAGTCTTTATTATTATCACTTAGAGTTAAAACAATTTGTTTTTTCATTTCAGTAAAATAATAATTAATATAGTATTTGTTTTTCTCTATTGTATAGTCTAAATACATAATATTAGGTACTACTATCATATTTACTTCATCACTATCTAATGCTTTGTATAAATCTGCAATGTTTTCATATGATTTATAAGAAAGATTAGTACCACTTTTTAAATAAAAACTTACATCTTCTGTATCACTTTTTAAAGACCCAAAAATCACATTTTTAATATCTTTTATATGATTTATTCTTTGATATGTTTTACCAACCGCTACATAATTGTCATCAAATAAGAATAAATCATTTTTTGTTAATTCTTCACCATCTTTTAATATTCTAATACGATAACTATCAGTAGTTGCTTCAGAATCTTTTAAGAATGGAATTTTATTAAACTCAATGCCTATTTTTTCTTCAAAATCTTTTATAAAATCAAATATTACACCTTCACCATTAAGTCCATATAGTGGATAATCATTAACTACTTCAAAGTCATATTCTTGATCTTTATTATCTTCAATCCATCTTTTTTCACTTACAGTTAGTGTTGTTGTTTTATCTTCCTTATTATAATAACGATATACAAAAAAGAAAGCTATTGCTGCAATTAAAACTGGAATGATAATTATTAACTTTTTTTTCATATTACTCCGTCCTATCTTTAGTCCAACTAAAATTTGCCTTTGTATGATGTTTATAGCCAATTATTGGGAACTGTTTTCTATTAGCCATATTTTCTATTAAAATTTGAATATCATAATATGCCTTTTCATTATCAGAAAACTCTTCCAAAACAGCTGGTCCTAAGTTCTTAGCTGCTTCTAGTGTTACTTCATCTTTAGCATCGACATTAATATATATTATTCTACCTGCTACTCTTACGCTAACACTATCTGCAGAACCTTCTAGTTTTTTCTTAACTTTATTTTTTGTTTCTTTAGAGATTTCAACATTTTTACGACCTTCTAGACGATTACCATAAATTGCTTTTGATTCTCCAGCAAAAAAAGTATTCTTTATAAATATTATTCCTAATAGTACAAGAACTGCTACTATTATAACAATTACTGTACTTAAATTTTTCTTAATTTTTTTCTTCATATCATCACATCCTACTATATTTTATTATACACTATGCATGATGCTTTTTCAACTTGCAAATTACTGTAATTCTTCCGTTAGTATTTCCATAGCTATACGAGGATTAGCCTTTCCCTTAGTTTCTTTCATAACTTGACCCATCAAGAATTTTATGGCACGATCATGACCATTTTTATAATCATTAACACTTTCAGGATTATCTGAAATTATTCTTTTTATGATATTTCTAATTTCAGTATCATCGGTAATATTTTCAATACCATTTTCTTTTATAATATTAGGTATTGAATTATCACTTTCCATGATAGGTACTAAAATTTCTTTTAAATTTTTACTTGTTAAAGTATTATTACTTACTAAATTAACTAATTCAATAAACCTTTCTTTAGATAGTTTTGTATCTGTAATTAGTTTTTCACTTTTGTTCAAGTAAGCAGAAATATCTCCTAAAAGTAAGTTACTAGCTGTTTTAAAATCTATTTCAGTATCTAATAAATCATTAAAATAATCACTTAAAGTTTTATTTTGAACTAATTTATTAGTGTTTATTTCAGTTACACCTAAACTTTGATATTTTTTTCTTCTTTCATCTGGTAACATTGGAATTGTCTTAATAACTTCAGCTATCATTTCATCTGTTAATATAACAAAAGGAATATCTGGTTCTGGGAAATAGCGATAATCATTACCTGTTTCTTTAACACGCATTAAAACAGTATCCCCTATTTTATCATCAAATCTTCTTGTTTGAGGTTTAAAAGTTTTTCCGGCGTCATATAGTTTTTCTTGTCTCTCTATTTCTTTTTCTACACCTAGTTTAGCATTAGATATTGAACCAATATTTTTAATTTCTGCTTTTATGCCTAGAGGGTCTTTTTCATTTTTTCTAATTGAAACATTGACATCAGCTCGCATAGAACCTTCTTCAATCTTACAATCACTAATATTACCATATGATAATAGTTCTCTTAATTTTTCTAAATATAACTTAACTTCTTCCCCATCTGTTAGACAAGGCTTTGTAACTATTTCAATTAAAGGTACACCAGCACGATTAAAATCTAGAAGAGTCTTAGTACCACGGTGAGCACTTTTACATGTATCTTCTTCGATATGCATCTCTTCAATATAAATTTGCTTCTTTTCCCCATTTTCTTTAATTATTTCTACATAACCATCATAGCCAATTGGTGTTCTAGCTTGCGTAATTTGATAATTTTTAGGATTATCTGGATAAAAATAGTTTTTACGGTCAAAGTGCATTACTTTTCTTATTTTACAATTAAGAATAGTTGCTGCTTTAATACCAAGATTGATTACTTCTTCATTCAAAGTTGGTAATGTTCCAGGATAACCTAAATCAATGACATTAGTTAGAGAATTAGCCATTTGACCATAACCATTAATAGAGTTTGAAAATATTTTAGTATTAGTTTTTAATTCAACATGAACTTCAACACCAATTGTTGGGATATATTTACTCATTATTCTCACCTCCAAATGGGTTTAGGTCTAGATTAAGTTCTTTTTCAATAAAGCTTGCTAATTTATAAATTTTAGCCTCTTCAAAAGCATTTCCGATAATATGCATGCCTATTGGCATATGACTTTTATCAAAACCAACTGGTAAATTTAGGCCTGGCAAGCCAGCCATATTAGCAGGTATTACTAAAACATCATCCATGAATGATTTTAATGGATCATCCATTGGATCATCTAGGTTATATGCTGTAGTTGTTGTAGTTGGTCCAATTATTAAATCATAGTTTTTAAAAACATTAATAAACTCTTTTTTCATGTCATCTCTAATTGATAAGGCCTTATCATAGTAAATTTTAGCATTTTCACCACTTAGTAAGTATGAACCGACCATAATTCGGCGTTTAACTTCCTCACCAAAGCCTTCTGCTCTAGTCTCAAAGTATAGTTCTTGAATATCTTTTGGATTTTCTTTAGAATGACCATATCTAATACCATCAAATCTAGCCAAATTAGAACTTGCTTCTCCCATGGCAATTATTTGATATAGAGTCATAGCTTTATCAAGGTATTTAACATCAACATAATCAACTTTGGCACCATTTTCTTCTAACATTTTGATAGTTTCTTTTATTTTAGTAATTATTTCAGGAGAAACTATATCACTCATTAAATAATTAGGTACTGCTATTTTCATACCCTTAATATCTTCTCCAATTAGTCTAGTGAAATCTTCTTCTTCTTTTCTAGCAGAAGTTAGATCTTTTTCATCTTTTCCTACAAGAGCATTTAAAATAACAGCGTTTTCATAAACGTTCTTAGTTAATGGTCCTATTTGATCTAGACTCGAAGCGAAAGCAACTAAGCCATATCTTGATATTCTGCCATATGTTGGTTTCATTCCTACTATTCCAGTATAAGATGATGGCTGTCTAATTGAACCACCTGTATCACTACCTAGAGCAAATAAAACATCACGACAAGAAATAGTTGTGGCAGAACCTCCAGAAGATCCTCCAGCTATTTTAGTTTTATCCCAAGGATTTTTAGGTGAACCGAAATAACTAGTTCTAGAAGATGACCCCATACCAAACTGATCCATATTAGTCTTACCAACGATTATCATATTATTAGCTTTTATTTTTTCAACAACAGTAGCATCATAGATAGGTATAAAATTATCTAACATATGAGAACCACAAGTAGTAAGCAATCCTTTAGTTACGATGTTATCTTTTATTGCGATAGGAAGGCCAAATAATAAATTGTCTACTTCTTTTGATTCTAATTCTTTAGCTTGTTTTATTGCTTCTTCTTTATTTAAAGTAATGTAAGCATTATACTCTTTATTATTTTCAATATTTTCAAAAGCCTCTTCTACTAAATCTATTGGCTTAATAGCTTTACTCTTTAGTAATTCGTGTATTTCAGTAATACTTTTATTTAAATATCTCATATTAAGCCCCCTCTCCATCACTGATTACTACAGGAACTTCAATATAATTACCAGCATGACGAGGAGCATTTTCTAATACTTCTTTAGGATTTAACATATCACCAGCAACATCTTTTCTTAATTCAGCATTAGAATCCCAATTAGCTATTAAAATATCATCATCATAGCCTTCTACATCATTTATCTTTTCAACTTCATTTAAAAGTTTTTTTAACTCAACTTGGTATTTCTTAATCTCCTCTTCTGTAAGAGATATACGAGCAAGTTCTGCTACATGCAATACTTCTTCTTTTGATAGTTTATCTTCCATTAAAAAAACTCCTTTCATAACTCACTTTATTATAACATATATTGATAATTTTTACAGCTACTATCTCATATCTTGAAAAAAATTAATTTTTATGATATTATGTATTTGTCAAGGAAACTTGAATAAAATAAAAAAGGGAAATACTTAACTATACCCTGTTGAGTACTTGCCCAGAATTAATCTAGTTTAGTACTTAATCTAG
Organism: Bacilli bacterium; assembly: GCA_017433415.1. Classification (GTDB taxonomy): domain Bacteria; phylum Bacillota_I; class Bacilli_A; order RF39; family UBA660; genus UBA3789. Next base: position 11,390 of record JAFRHI010000012.1, on the reverse strand, counting down.
TATTAGATTGAGTACTATTTTTTTATACATAGAATCATTACTGATACTATTAATAAAATGATAATTATTATTAGAAATGAGATTAATAAATCTTTTTTCTTCATATTATTGCCATCCTTATTATAGTTAGTATACTATATAATATTTGGTAACAAAAAAAAGATGCTTTTGCATCTTTATTGTTCTGCGAAACAATTTTTTATATAAATTGTAGTTGGTTGAGTATTATTTTTTCTTTTAAAGTTATCTACAGTTCCAATAATTGTTGTTTCTTTATCTAGTTCAAAGTTTTCTAATGTTTTATAATCATCTACCATCTTGCAAACTATATTTAGTGAGTATTTTCCATCTTCATCAGTAAAGCCCATTACTAATTTATTATCTTCTGGATCTTTTTCTTTTAGTGTAGAAATTACTCTGACAAATTTTTTGTTATATTTACTATAGGTTCTTAATTCATTTCCACGCATTTCAATAGCTAAATCAACATCTTTAACTGTAATAGCATCTGTATTATATTTAAGTTTCCATCTACCAAGTTCAGTATCTCTTCGACCTTGAATTTGATGATACTTAATTACTTTATAGCCAATACCATAATACTCTTTTGTGCCACCATCTTTATAAGCAACAGTTTTAATAGTAATAATTGGCATTTTATTATGTTTTATACGATTTATATCTACTAATGTTATTATAAACAAAATAATAGCGACTATTATGAGACTAATAAAGATATTTTTTAAACTAAATATTCTTATATTTTTATTTTTATTTTTTCTCTTTTTTCTTTCTCTATATGAAGTAATTAATTTTTCATATTTCTTTTCTTCATCATAATCATCATAGTCTTCATATTCTTCATCATCATCTAATTCATCTTCATCTAATTCGACATATTCTTCATAATATTCATCTTCATTATACTTTTTCATAGACATGTCCCCTTTGTGCCGAATATTATACTACTTTTTTCTAGATTTGTAAAGCTATGAATTGATTTCACAAGTATAATCGTCTTTTTTCATATAGATTATCCATTCTCTATAATCAAATATTCCTTCTATATCTGTATATTCTAATTGCTTTAACTTAGTATTTTCTGTATCCATTTCAGCTATTGTATAGATAGTTTTTACATCTCCACGATATTCATTACAATTAATGGTACTAGTAATACCAGTTAAGGCATTTAGTTTCTGACTATTTAGAGTGTAATATTCACATGTTTGTTCCTTAGGAATAGCTTTATTCCAAGTTGTTGTATCTGTTCTTGTTATAATCTTGCCTTTTTCTAGATATACTTCTTCTATTTTTGTAGTCTCATCATGGGCATTTTCTTTTGTACAAGTTATTGTTTGTTTTTCTGGATATGTTACTTCTTGTTTCTCTTTTTTATACCTTATTTTATAAATTGAAATAATAATCCACGATAATAGAATTATTATTAAAATAATTCCTATTATAAGTAGCCTTTTCTTTTTTTTCTTTGACATATTAACCTCTTTTATTCTGGTAATTTTTCTTTGAACTCTTCTTCAGTCCAAATTTCTATTCCTAAGTTTTTAGCTTTTTCATATTTACTACCAGGATTTTCTCCAACAATCACAACTGATGTTTTTTTAGAAACTGAATCTACTGTCTTTCCACCTAAACTTTCTATTTTTTCTTTAGCTTCTTCTCTTGTGAATATTTGAAGAGATCCTGTTAAGACGAATGTTTTATTACTAAAATTCTCATCTTTTTCTACTTTTTTGCCTAAATAATTCATATTTAATCCTAAGTCTTTTAATTCCTCTACTATAGCTTTATGATGGTCATCTAGAAAATAGTTAATTATACTTTTAGCAATAATACCACCAATGTCAGGTATATTTACTAATTCTTCTTCAGGAGCTTTTTCTAGATTAGCCATTGTTTCGAAATTAGCCGCTAAAATCTTAGCAGTTTTTGCACCTACATGAGGAATACCTAAGGCAAATATTAATCTTTCAAGGGAATTTTCTTTACTCTTTTCAATTGCTTCTAGAAGATTAGTAATTGATTTTTCACCAAAACCTTCTAATCTTTTTAAGTCTTCAGCGTGTTCTTTTAAAGAGTAAATATCTGCAATATTACCAATAAATCCAAAGTTATAGAAATCTTCCATAATTCTGTCACCTAAGCCATCAATATTCATGGCATCACGGGAAGCAAAATGAATTAGTCCTTCAATATGACGAGCTGGACATTTAGAATTTGGACAGTAATAATCTACTTGCCCCTCTTTTTTTATTAATTTAGTATTACACATTGGACATTCTGTAATCATGATAAAATCTTTTTCTTTACCAGTTCTTCTTTCGAGTTTTCTTTCAACTACTTCTGGGATTACATCGCCTGCTTTTCTGATTGAGACAATATCTCCTATTTTTAAGTCTTTTTCAAGTACGTAATCTTCGTTGTGAAGAGTTGCACGAGAGATAGTTGAGCCTGCTACTATTACTGGTTCTAAGACAGCATTAGGAGTAATTTGACCAGTTCTTCCTACTGTAAAAATAATATCAGTTAGTTTAGTTAAAACTTCTTCGGCTGGAAACTTATACGCAGTAGCCCACTTTGGATATTTTGCTGTATATCCTAATTTATTTTGATCAGCAATACTATTTACTTTTATTACTACTCCATCAATGTCATAAGGAAGGCTTTTACGAAGTTTCCCTTTTTCTTCAATATATTCTAATACTTCTTCAATTGAGTTTACTAATCTGTTATTTGGATTTGTTTTAAATCCTAAATTTTTCATATATTCTACTGCTTCAGCATGGGTATGAAGATTATAATCTAATGGATTAGGTAAATGATAAATAAAATTATCTAGTTTTCTTTCAGCAGCTATCTTAGAATCTAATTGCCTAATTGAACCAGCTGCGGCATTACGACAATTTTGAAGAAGCGGTTCACCTTTAGCTTTTCTTTTGGCATTTAATTCTTCAAGTGTTTTTTTGTTCATGAAGATTTCTCCACGTACTTCAATATCAACTTCTTCTTTTAATTTTAGGGGAATTACTTTGATAGTTTTAACATTATGTGTAATATCTTCTCCTACTGTTCCATCTCCACGAGTAGCAGCTCTTACTAGTTTTCCTTTTTCATATAAAAGCGAAACAGACAAACCATCTATTTTTAATTCACACATATACTTAGGATTTACTCCTTCTTTTTTTATTCTTTCATCGAATTTAATAAGTTCATCTTCTGAGAAAACATCACTTAAAGACATCATAGGAATTTTATGTTCTACTTTAGTAAATCCTTCAATTATTTTTCCACCGGCATGTTGAGTAGGAGAATCTTCTCTTACCCATTCTGGATGAGCCTCTTCTATTTCAAATAATTCTCTTAAGTATTTATCATATTCTTGATCAGTTATTGTTGGATTATCTAGGGTATGATAATTATAATCTGCTTCATTTATTATATCTATTAATTCATTCATTCTATCTTGCATAGGCTCACCACTTTCTATATATATTATAGCATTTTTAGGTATTAAAAAAAAGGAAATTACTTTCCTTTTTAACTTAATTCTTCTATTAAATTATTTAAGATATCTTCTTTTATTTTAATTTCTTCTTTTACTTCTTCTATTTGTTTTTTTAAGTTTTCTATTTCATTCATTTAGTATTACCCCCTCTTGAGTTATTTACTAGTTTTTCTTGGATTTTTTCAATTGTTCCTTTAATCAATTGATCATATCTATTTCTCATAGCAATTAATTCTTGTAATTCCTCATTTAATTCTTGAATTTCCTTTTGAGTATCATCATCAGTCTTAACATTATCTTTATTTTTATAATAATCTATAACAATATTTGTTTTTATTATAACTTCTTTTGCGCCACCTGAACCAAGATTTCTTATTCCTTTTAGTTTACTTTCAATATCTGAAGATGTAATTCGTTCAAAAAAGGTCTTAGCGTTTGTACAATAAAGAGTTCTACGTAGTGCATTAATTACACGTGTTGAAAAACCTAGCTTTTGGTATAATTCTAGCGGCTCTAACTCTTCACTATTTATATCAATTAGTGGATCTTCTCCTAAGAATTTACAACGTAATATTTTTACTGTTCCAAGTACTTCTCCAAATGCTTTTTTATCACTAAAATATCTAGCAAAATCTGATCTTTCTGACAAATTAAGCAATTCACCTAATTTATGAATTCCAGCTTTTTCTAGCATAGTTTGCGCATTGCTTGAAAAAAACTCATATAAATCTCTAATATAAATATTAGCAATTTCTGGTGGAACATTTACATTATAACTATCTATATCATTCTCTTCAGTTGTTGGAATATCAAGTGTTTCATTAATGCGAAGTGCTTCTTTAACGTAAAATTTGTCTTTCTCATCAATATTAATTTCTAAATCTTCTAAAGTATTTAAAAATTCTTCATTTAGAAATGTTATTGGAACATATTTAATTAACCTTGGATTAATAGCTAAAGCTCTAATACACATATCGATAGTTTTAAATTCATGTGGTATATACCTAAAAGATAAGCAATTATTAGAAAAAGCAAGTCTACATAATTCTGCTGTTTTTTGCTCACGAGGGATGTTTGCTAAAAGTTGACCTCTTAAACTCACAGCAAAGCTAAGATATTTATTCCTAATTTCTTCTGGTAATTTAAATACTTCTTTAGGATCATTTATTAGAGCAAGTTCAATATTTTCTTTTGTTAAGAAAACTTGTGGTAAAGTACCAATTATTTTTTTCCCTTCTGTAAGAGCAGTTTTTACCATTTCATCAGTCAAATACTCTTCTGGTATATAACGAATATATTCACTATTACATGAAAACATTTTTTTAGCAGTTTTTTCATCAACTATATCTTTTGAAATATTTTCCCAAAAATCATAGTCAACTCTTTTTCTATCTAGGAGCATATGATAATTTATAAGTTCTTTTAAGTCTTCTGTCTTTAATAGGCCTCTCATGTGACCATTTCTAATTAACTCTTTCTTTTTAGCTAGTGATGCTTTACTATAATGCTGTTTTATTAAATCATCATTACCTATATTGTCTACAGGTTCGTTAGAGGATTTTTCTTTTTTAAACTCTTGTGGGACTATGCGCCAACCATCAGGTGAAGTTTCACATAACCATTCAAAAAAATCTGCATTTTGGAGTTTTTGTGGAATCAAAAATATTTCTTTATCACCTTTAATAATAACTTCCGGGAATTCATAGGTTTTATGGGTTGCCCAATCAAATACTGTATATCTAACACCTTTTATACAATCAGCATATTTAAAAACGCTCCGTTCTCCATACATTCCCCAAGTATATCTACTCATTATATGTCACCTCATTCTAATTATTATTCTATCAATACTATTCAGTTTAGTCAAACTCAAAAAAAAGAGTAATTTCTTACTCTTATTGTTCTATTTGTTTTTGTTTTGACTGTAATCTTGTAGATACTATTACTAGTGCTCCTACTAATATTCCTATAGCACTAAGAACATAAATATATAATGGATATGTTGCAGATGTATTTTCTACAGCTACTTCCAAATCTTTTGGTTGTGATGGTTCAATATTACGATATTGATATTTCAATTCTGTAATACCATAGTCTTCACCATGTTCACTAAGCATAACGTTATCTAGTGGAGCATCTAAAAAACCATCCACATTTTCAGGATTCACATCAATTACTGAATATGGTGAAACAAGAATACGCTTATCAACATAATCTGTTGGGCCACTTAGTTTTTCTTTTGATAATTCTACTGAAAATTGAATTTCATCTTTTATAGTAAAGTTATTTATCTCTGAACTCCATGCAACTGGAAAGTTGTTAGTTTCAAATAGATTTATTTCATTTACGTATACTGTTCTACCTAGTGCATTGCTGAAAAATATTGAACTATAATCTTTATAGTAGGCATATTTATATTCATTAGGGACTTTATTGAATTTTATTTTGACAACAATGTTTGGCATAGTTAAAACTTCAGTCTCAGCATTATAAGGGGTTCTAATCAATTCGTTAATTCGATTGTAAACTTCTTCACTGAATTCAAAATCTGTGCCAATAAGTAATGCTTTTTGGGAATTTACTACTCCACTATTATAAAATGCTACATCTTTAGCAGCTAAGTTTTCAATTCTAGTTGGTTTTTTTTCAAACATGGGATTTATCATATCTAAAAACTCTCTCTGTCTTTCTTCTGGCAGTAGTTTTAACCTTTCAATACGCGTTTTAGCCTCAGGATGATTTGCTGCTATTTCAGAGAAACAATCTTCAAGTTCAGCAATTTTTGCTGCTGGGATATCATAATATTCTATAGCAACTCCTTCGATTGTAAATTGAAAACCATTTGAGTCAAATGTTGCTGGTAAAACAATTGGTGTATCACTTGGATCTGGATCTGGTTCTGTTGCAAATATATTTAATGGAAACATGCAAGCTAATAAAAATATAATAATAAAGTTGAATTTTAATATTTTTTTCATTTTATCACTCCTCTATTATAAATATATACTATTGCAAACTAATTGTCAAAACAAAAAGAATAAGTTCTTTACATTTACTTATTCTTTACACTTTTACTTAATATTTTCTTTCCAAATTTCTACTAATTTTTCTGGTAGTTTATCATAATTAAACCCTTTGATATAGTAGTCACCTGTATCTGTTACAAGAGCAATTCCATCTTCTTTTCCAAGTTCAGAAACATTTTTTAAATACACATACTCATCATAATTATCATCATCTAATTTTGATACATATTTACTATTATCTTTTGTTAAATCAATTTCTTTTATACTTTTATGTTTGGCATTTATCTGATATATTTTATTCTTTGTTGTTATTGATTGTAGTTGTTCCCAAGCAATAAAGAAACTATAATTTTTTCCTGAACTATATATTCCAGTTGAATCAATATCCAAATAACACTTCCCTTTATTTAATGATCTAATTAATATTACAACACATATGAAAGTAAGTATTAAAAAAAACAGAGATATTGATAAAACTAATATTTTTTTATTTGTTTCTGGAATAGTATAAAGATGTAACAAGTAAACAGATAAGACTAAATATATGATAATTCCCCAAATTGAAGATGCTATTTTAAAAGATTGATTATTCCAATTTAACTCAAGATATTTTTTTCTTTTACTAAAAATAGTATTCTTAGCACCCATAATATTTTCTATTAAATCGCCATCTTTTAGGACATATGCATAAAGTCCTGCTGCATGAACTAATATTTTACATTGATATTTTTTTGATAAATACTCAAAGAAATTCTGGATTTGTCTAGAGTTCCCTAAAACACTTTTAGCTTTTTTTTCAGTACTGTCATCAAGTACAAAATCAACTGATAATTTGTATTTATATACTGCATCATCATTACTATCTTTTTCTTTTATTTCTATATCTTTGTTAATCTTTATTTTAGTGTCATTATCTATTATCCTTGTTCCTTCTTCTTTTGAAAAACAACATATAAAATCATTGGCTGGTATAATATTATGTATTTCAATTCCTTTATCTGTTTGTTCTTCAGTTAATTTTTTTTGGCTTTTAAAGAAGTATTTTAACTCTTTTTTTAATTCTGTTAGGTCAAATGCTTTTGTTGCTACTTTTGCACTTATTATTAGTGCCATGTACTTCACCTCTACTTAATTCCATAAATTATTAGGATATTCTCCAGTATTTACCATTTCTTTTAATGCAGCTTTAACACTATCGGCATCTTCTTTATAAGTTACTCCATACCAATTAGCTGTTGTTTTTAAGACTTCTACTGTAGAATAATTATCTTCTATAGTCTTAAATAAAATATCTGGTATTAAGTATTCACATTTTTCTAAATTATCTTTATTTTCATCTAAGAATTCTGCAAAATGATCTTCAATATACTTAAAGACACTTGGAGTAAATAAAAGCATATTCATTGAAACAGTATCATCTCCACTTACTTCAAATGGTTCTTTTCCATTTAGTGGACTAGCAATAATTACATCATCATGTTTCTCAATAGAACTTTCAGTTATTTTTGTTAGATATCCATCTTTTACTTCACAAACTCCCCTTTTTACTGCTCCAAATTCTGTTATTGTATTTTTTACTAAATATCCTACTAAACCATATGGATATGGTTCCTCATCTTTTAATTCTCGTAAAAATTCTGCACCTTTTAAGTAAGCATCTCTTCCATAGAAATCATCGGCATTAATCATCATAAATGGTTCATGTACTTTTTCTTTACAACATAAAACTGCATGAGCTGTACCTAATGGTTTTACTCTATCAGTAGGTAGTTCATAACCAACTGGTAAATTATCATTTTTTTGAAAAGCATATTCAACTTTTATATGTGGTTCTACTCTAGAACCAATTGTTTCTTTAAATAATTCATAGTTTTCTTCTTTGATTAAAAAAACTATTTTTGTAAATCCGGCTTTAATAGCATCATAAACAGAATAATCAATTATAAATTCACCATTTGGTCCTAGCGGCGCTATTTGTTTAAGTCCTCCAAAACGACTACCCATACCAGCTGCTAAAATGACTAGTGTAATATCTTTATTCATAAATACCTCCTAAATTACATATTACGTTTTCTTATTAAATTCATTATAACATATTTTTTTTAAATAAAAAAAGACTACTAGAGTAGTCTTTTATACTTTAGAAAGCTTTTTATGATTTTTCATTAATTTTTTGATACCATGAGGATGTTTAAATGCTACGCTTACTAGAGTATTAGATACTTCTACTACTTTACCTGTACCAAATGTTTCATGGTAAACAAAGTCTCCTACTTGATAATCTACATCTTCTTCTCTAAACACTTCATCCATTTCAATTTTCTTTTCTTGTTGTTTAAATTCTTCTTGGACATTTGTCTCAATTAAATCTTTATTAATTTCGCTTAAGAAACGACTAGTGGGATTAATCTGTTCTTTACCAAATAGAGTTCTTCTTCTAGCATTTACTAGATGAAGATCATCTTTAGCACGAGTTATCGCAACATACATTAATCGTCTTTCTTCTTCGACATCACTACTTTCCATCAAAGAGTTCATATGAGGAAATATTCCTTCTTCCATACCAATTACAAATACATGAGAAAATTCTAATCCTTTTACGGAATGAACTGTCATTAAACTAATGCGATTAGGATCATCTTTATATTCTTCAACATCACTTATTAAACTTATTTCTAATAAGAAGTCTTCTAATGATATTAATCCTTCTCTTTCTTCAAATGATTTTGTAATTGACTTAAATTCTTCTAAGTTTTCTAGTCTTACTTCAGCTTCTAATGTCTTTTCACTCTCTAATTCTTGTTTCATTCCTGTAGCATCTAATACTTTATCGATTAATTCTGTAAGAGTAAGGTTTTCTGCTACTTCTTTTAATCTCTCTATTAATTTTTTAAATTCTAATTCTTTTCCAGATGATATTGCCTCATAAATACTTATTCCTTCTAAATCTGCTTTATAAGTTAGATTTTCGATAGTTTTTAGACCAATTCCTCTTTTTGGAGTATTAATTACTCTAAGTAGAGAGACATTATCTTTAGAGTTATGAATTAATCTTAGATAAGCAATTAAATCTTTTATTTCACGTCTAGAGTAGAAATAAAAACTTCCTACTACACGGTATGGTAAGTTTTCTCTTAGCATTTCTTCTTCCATTACACGTGATTGGGCATTAGTTCTATAAAGAACGGCGATATCTTTATAATCAACATTTTTATTTGCTAGTTCTTTTATTTTTCTAATTACATATTGAGCTTCATCTCTTTCATTATAAGCTCTATAATATTTAACTTTTTCACCTACTCCACGAGCTGTCCAAAGTTTTTTATCTTTTCGTTGTTTATTATTCTTAATTACTTGATTAGCAGCATCTAATATGTTACTAGTTGAACGATAGTTTTGTTCTAAAAGAATTGTTTTAGCATCTTTATAGTCTTTTTCAAAGTTTAAAATGTTTTTATAATTAGCTCCTCTAAAACTATAGATACTTTGAGAATCATCACCTACGCAAGTAATATGCCTATTTTTTTCACTTAATAGTTTTGTTAAAATATATTGTGCTTCATTAGTATCTTGATATTCATCAATTAAGATATATTGATATAATTCTTGATATCTTTCTAGTATATCAGGATGTTTTTTAAACAATTCTATTGGAAGTAACAATAAATCATCAAAGTCTACTGAATTGTTCTTTTGTAATTTATCTTCATATTTTTCATAAACTTCTTTTACTACTTTTTCATAGTCACTTACAGCATATCTTTCATACTGAGCTGGTGATGTCATTTCATTTTTACAACTACTTATTTTATTTCTAATAGCTTTGGGATTATATATTTTAGGATCATAGCCCATATCTTTAATTATTTTTTTAACAACAGTTAGGGAATCATCACTATCCATAATAACAAAATTCTTATCATATCCTAGGGTTTGATAGTTTTCTCTTAAAAGTTTAAGTCCAAAACTATGAAATGTTGAAACAGTTAGTTTTTTTGCTTCACTTCCTATTTGTAAAAATATTCTATCCTTCATTTCTTTAGCAGCTTTATTAGTAAAAGTAATTGCTAAGATACTATAAGGACTAATTCCTTTTTCTTCTATTAAAAAGGCTACTTTTGCTGTTAATGTTTTGGTTTTACCAGCTCCGGCTCCAGCTATTATTAAAAGTGGTCCATCATTATATAAAACTGCCTCTTTTTGCATATCATTTAATTCTTCTAAGTTCATAATATCACTTCCTGATTTTAATTATTAGCTTTTAATACTTTCATTATACATTTCTTGTTAAGTATAACATTATTTTTGTAGAAACAAAAGAAAAAAGACTATTAAATAGTCTTTATCTTATACTTCTATATAACATTTCTAGTTCAGTTAATTTTTCTTGTTCTCTTTCAAGTTCTTGTTCTTTTAAGCGTTCAAGTCTTAACTTCTCTAATCTTAAAGCTTCTGCTTTTTCTTTTTCAAGTCTTAACTCTTCTTGTCTTAATGCTTCCTGTCTTTCTTTCTCAAGTCTTAGTTCTTCTTTTCTTAAGGCTTCTTGTTTTTCTTTTTCAAGACGAAGCGCTTGTTCTTTTAGAGCTTTTTCACTAGCAAGTTCAACATTTTTAGCAGATAACTTTTCTTTTTCTCTTTGTTCAGTTAACATTCTTAACAATAATTTATAATCATCAAGAGTGAACATTTTATCAAATTCTTTTGTTACTTCTTTTGCTTTTTGATATGAATTATAATAATTTTTAGGATTATCATTTTTATGAATCATTTCAGGTGCAGTAATTGGTTCAAAGTTTTCTGGTAACATTTTTACTTTTCTTCGAACAATTATTTTCTTT
>JAFRHI010000011.1 GCA_017433415.1 Bacilli bacterium | reverse complement strand
AGGATTAGCAGCAATGGCTGTAAGTTTATATTTAGTTGTTACACATTTGATGCCAGCACTAATTGCGGCAAATAATGCGCAAATGGTTTCAAATAGTTTAGCAGTTATGAGTAAAAATGCTGCTCAATGGCATGGAGCTGCGCCAGCTATTAAAGCTGCACTACATTCTTCTAGTGAAGCATTAGCAGCTAATGTAACTTCAATGACTGGTTTACAGACAGCATTTACTAATGCTACTGGTGTTTGGACAATTGGTGGTCAATCACTAGGGGCAGCTACAACAGCAGCAGCAGAGGCAGCTACAAAAACAGCAGCATTAGTTAAAGGATTTACTGGAGCTTCATTAGCAACTGGACTTGGTGGTATAGGTGCTTTAGGTGTTGGATTGCTTTCTAGAAACAAATCAAATATGTATAAAGAATATGTTGCAAGAATAGCACATTTACGAGAAAATATGGAATCTATGAGTAATCAAAATTTCACAAATGAATTACGACGACTATTAGAAAGCATAGAAACATCAAATCTCTCTAATTCTGAGAAAGTATCATTACAAAAAAAGTTAAGTAATATGATTAATAGAAGAAGAAAACTATTAGCAAGAAATAATGATCTAATTGACATGATTGAGAATCAAAAAGAAGAAGCTGAAGAAACAGCAAACAGACAAAATCATAGTATGTAAAAAAAGCAGATTACTGCTTTTTTTTAATAATAATGTTATAATTATTAATAGAAAAGAAATCAGGAGAAAAATATGAAAACTAACAAAAAAATAAGTGAATTTAAAAAACTAATAATAGAAACAAGAAATAAAGAAAAAGTCAAAAAAGAAAAAGTAGATATTAAGTGGGTTATAACAGTAACAATAACAGCCTTTCTAATTTCCTTCAGTTTATCATTTATATCTGAAATGACTATACCTAATTTATCCCTTTGGATAGGAATAATTGTTACATTAATATTTATTTTGATAGGTGTTTTATTTGATATCATTGGCGTTGCTGTAACAACGGCAGACGAAGCAGTATTTCATTCCATGAATTCAAGAAAAGTAAAAGGGGCAAAAGTGGCAGTTAGATTTAAGAAAAATTCTGCTAGGGTTTCAAGTTTTTGCTGTGATGTAATAGGTGATGTTTGTGGAATAATATCAGGAGCAGCCGGAGCAACAATTGCTACTATTTTAATAACAAAAAATGGCTTTAATCCATTACTAACATCATTAACAATCGCAGCATTTATCGCAAGCTTAACAATTGGTGGAAAAGCTATTGGTAAAAGCTTTGCTATTAATAAAAGTGATATAATCTTATATGAATTTGCTAAATTTATTAATGGTTTTTATAAATAATATGGTATAATAATTCGAAAAAAGGAGCAGATGATTATGGGATATCGTCTAGAAAATAAAGAAATAGACTTATCAAGATTAAGAAAAGTAACATTTCTCCCAAGTCAAAAAGCAGGGGATGTTTATCGCTATAAAAATTATGTTTTAAGAATTTTTAAAGATGGCGAAAAAATAATTGATGAAAAAACAGCTAGATATTTAACAGATATATCAACAGATAGAATTATCTTACCTAAAAAATTACTTTTCTATAATAATGCATTTAAAGGTTATGCAATGAAACTAGTCTCACAACGAGGAGCTGGTAAAAGAATAATTACAACACCTAAAGATGATTTTATCAGTTGTGTAGAATATCTAGAAAGAGATGTTGAAACATTAAGTCAGAAAAAAGTCTTATTAAATGATATTAATCCAGGATATGCTCTATACAATGGCGAATTATATCTAGTTAATCCTGTAAATTATAGTACTTTAGCTAGCGGAGATTATTTCACTTTAGAGCAACTTAATAGGTTTCAACTACACTTATTATTGACAGAATTAATTGTAAATGATTTAAAAAAGTCAAAATATAATTCCGCAACAATAAATTATTTTAGAGAGTTATTAAATCTAAGAGATAATGATGAAAGAAGTAGTAGTTACTTAAGAGAAGTGATGAGGGGTCAAGATAATCTAAAAGAACTAGTTAAAAAGTTAATATAAAATATTTTGAGGTGATTATGTGATACAAGTAAATAATGTTAGTTTAAAGTTTGGAAAAAGAACACTTTTCGAGGATGTCAATATAAAGTTTACTAATGGTAATTGCTATGGATTAATAGGTGCTAATGGTAGTGGAAAATCAACTTTTTTAAAGCTTTTAAGTGGCGAATTAGAAACAACAACTGGCGAAATAATTATTTCAAAAAATGAACGTGTCTCAATATTAAAGCAAGATCATTATCAATTTGATGATAAAAGAGTAATTGATGTCGTAATTATGGGTAATACAAAATTATATGAAATAATGGTTGAAAAAGATAAAATGTATTCCCAAACAGAATTCAGTGAAGAAGATGGGATGCGCCTTGCTAATTTAGAAGCTGAGTTCATGGATTTAGATGGTTGGAATGCCGAACCAGATGCTGCCCAATTATTAAACAATTTAGGAGTAAATGAAGAATATCATAACTTAGAAATGAGAGAATTACCTGTTAAATTACGTGTTAAGGTTTTACTTGCCCAAGCTTTATTTGGTAATCCAGATATTCTATTATTAGATGAACCAACTAACAGTTTAGACATTGATGCCATTAGGTGGCTAGAAGAGTTTTTGATTAATTTCAATAATACAGTAATAATTGTTTCACATGATAGACACTTTTTAAATAAAGTTTGCACACATATAGCTGATATTGATTACTCAAAAATAAAACTATATGTTGGAAATTATGATTTTTGGTACCAATCAAGTGAACTACTACAAAAACAAATGCGTGAATCAAATAAGAAAAAAGAAGAAAAAATCAAGGAACTTCAAGCTTTTATTGCTAGATTCTCTGCTAATGCTTCTAAGAGTAAACAAGCAACATCTAGAAAGAAAATGCTAGAAAAGATTGAATTAGATGAGATTATTCCTTCAAGTAGGAAATATCCATATATTGATTTCAAAATCGAAAAACCAGCTGGAAAAGAAATACTAAAAGTTGAAAACTTAACAAAGATAGTAGATGGAAAAAAAATATTAGATAAAGTATCATTCACTGTTTTAAAAGGTGATAAAATTTGTTTCTTAGCCCAAGATGATATGTCTAAGACAATACTTTTCAACATTCTAAGTGGAAAAGAAAAATATGATAAAGGAACTATTGAATGGGGGAAAACAATAAAACCTGGCTATTTGCCACAGGATAATACAGAGTATTTCAATAGTGATAAAAATATTATGGAGTGGATTGGAACATTTTATGATATAAAGGATGAAACTATTTTACGTGGCTTTTTAGGTAGAATGTTATTTTCAGGAGAAGATGTTTTTAAAAAAGTTAATGTCTTATCAGGAGGAGAAAAAGCTCGTTGCATGTTATCAAAAATAATGCTAGAGGAACCAAATTTTTTAATATTAGATGAACCAACAAACCATCTAGATCTTGAAAGTATTACGTCGTTAAATAAAGGACTATGTAACTTTCAAGGAGAAGTATTATTTACTTCCCGTGATTATGAATTGAATAGTACAGTTGCTACAAGAGTAATAGAAATAAAAGAAGATGGAAAAATAGTTGACAAAAACATACCATATGAGGAATACTTAGATAGAGAAGTAAAATAAAAAGGAAAAGTAGGTGTAATATATGAAATCCGTTTATAGACATGTTTTAGAGTTTAAAAGGAGATATCCAATGACTATTGGCTGGAGATTAAAAAGAAATTCAGAAGTAGTTGAAAAGCATTTAAACCCAGATGAAAAGATATTATATGCTTTTATTGCCCAAAAGAATGATAATAGTCTTGAAATTTTTTCCAGTGCAGTGGTAGCTCTAACAAACAAAAGAATATTAATAGGTAGAAAAAGAGTTGTCTTTGGTTATTTCCTAGATTCAATAACACCAGATATGTTTAATGACTTAAAAGTATCTGGAGGAATAATTTGGGGTAAGGTATATATTGATACAATAAAAGAATTTGTAACACTTTCAAATATAAGTAAAGAAGCTTTACCAGAAATTGAAACAGCAATATCTGAATATATGATGCGTGAAAAGAAAAAATATGGGTTAAAAGAAAAAGACAAAAACTAGTTTTTTGTCTTTTATTTTGATATAATTTTTATGGTGGTACCATGAGAAAAAAAATAAGTATGTTATTGTTTTTAATAATATTAGTTATACTCATATATAATATAAATAAATTATTAATAACTACTCATAATATAAATTATAAAATAAATAAATATAGT
>JAFRHI010000010.1 GCA_017433415.1 Bacilli bacterium | reverse complement strand
TATAGTACAAACAGGACAACATAAAATTGGAAATGATACATACTATTTTGATGAAACTGGTAAAATGCAAAAGGGTATCATCGATGTTGATGGCGATAAATATCTATATGGAGTAAGTAGTGGAAAACTATATAGAGATGGTTTAGCAACTATCACATATGGAGATCAAGCAGGAACTTATATAACAGACGAAGAAGGAATAGTTCAAACTGGTTGGATAGATTACAAAGAAGAAAAGTACTACAGCAAAGAAGATGGAAAACTAGTAAAAGGAGTACAACAAATAGGTGAAGAATCATACTTATTTGGAGTAAACTCATTTAAACTATACTATGGATTAGCAAGTACACCAGATGGAAAGACATACTATAGTAATGAAGAAGGAGTACTACAAAAAGGAACATTCACAATTGATGGACAAGACTATACCTTTGGAGAAGACTACTCACAAGTAAAATAAGGAAGATGAAAATCTTCCTTTTTTATTTACTTAAAAAAGTCAGTTTGTTATAATTTATTTATAATAGAGAGGAGTATAAAAATGAAAAAAAATAAAAAGATAATTTTATCAATAATGATACTAATCACATTATTATCGGCAGGAGTATTTTTTGCTCGAAATAATAAAAAAGAATATATAGATAAAGTTCTTTCGACACCTGCATATTCATACTTGTCACCTACAGCAAAAGAATTTGTTAAGGATAGTTATGAAAGAACAGGAGAACTAGTTCTGACAGAAAAAAATAAAGTGGTAGGGACACCATATTTAAATCCTAAATATGTTGATTATTTAGATTTAGATAATAATGAAAAAAAACAAGTTGAACTTATTCCTAGTCCATATGCTTTGGATTATAATTATGCTGAATCGTCTTCAAATGGTGATCTAGAATTACCAGAACGTTATGATTTAAGAAATGTAGATGGTAAAAGATATATAACTAAAATTAAAAATCAGGGTGGATTAGGATTATGTTGGGCTTTCGCTACCATTGAGCAAGCGGAAAGCTTTATGATGGTAACAAACAACGAAGAATATAATGAGAATACTACTAAAACATTTTCTATTAGGCAATTAGATTATCTGACAAGTAAAGATGGAATTATAAATTTTAGTAATGCAGGGATGATTAGAGATCTTGGTCAAGGAGGTAATTTTCATATTGCGTCTGAAGTAATGTCATTAGGGTTATCATTGTTTAATGAAAGCGAAATGCCATATACACAAAGTCTAACTAAGAAAAAATTATATGAAATCTATAATTATAACAAATCAAATTATGAGGTTACTGGAACTGTTGAATTACCAACAATAAATATGTTGATGATGACTGAACCAGACGAAGTTGATGAATGTAATGACATATATGATCAAGAAGAGTTTGAACAATGCTATAATGATTATGAAGAAAAAATGAAAAATATTTATATTAATGAAGTGAAAAATGGAATCATAAATTACGGTGGTGCCTATGTTGGAGCTGTAGATTCAGAATCCAGTTGTGCACATGAAGAATCGGGAACAAGTGTTATAGATATTGAAACTGCATGTTCACACAATATTACTACTGGTCATGCTCTACAAGTTATAGGTTGGGATGATAATTATGAATATAAGTATTGTTTAAATAGAAATATCCATTTCGAAACTGAAAGTGATGGAACTTGTGCTAATGGAAAATTAATTACTGGCCAAGGAGCCTTTATTTTAAGAAATTCTTGGGGAGAATATGATAATGCCAATATATATCCATATCTAACATATAACTCTATAAATACATCAAGGTATTCGACTGATTTCTCATTTATAACTTCATGGGAAGATATGAAAAATAGAACTTGGGATAATGTTTATACGACACCTACTCCAAGCGTAGCTGATGTAAGTAGAAGATTAAAACAAACATTTACAAGAACTACAAGTTCAGAAGAAAAATTAGAAAAAATTAAGTTTAGCACATATGCTCAGGGTGGAGAATTTTCAGTAGAAATAAGTAATGGAAATGATGTATATAAATTGGATGATACAATTTATATTGAATATCCAGGAATTTATACGATAGATTTATCCGAAAAGAATATTAACCTTAAAGAGGAAAACTTCACTATCACAATAAAATCTGTTGACAATTCTAAATATTTGTATGAAGATTCTATTGCAGCATTTACTTCAACTTCAGATCAAAATCCTGAAATAATAACAAAAGATATAACTGTTGAAAATAAAGAGTTCGGTATGTACTCAGAAACAAGAAATATTGAATCTGGAGAAATTTTAGAATATAAATTCTTTGACGGTGATACCGATATAAGTGAAAACTTTGTTGTAGAAGATAATATAGTAGCAGCAAATAATATAAATACAAGTGTAAGGATTATAGGTGAATTAAATTCAGGAGAATATAAGGTAAAAATAAAATATAACAATTATGAAACAGAAGCTACATTAAACCTTATTAATGATATAAGTTACATTGAAGGTGAAGGAAATGAGGATAATCCATATTTAATCCATAATGAAAAAGAATTAAATCAAATTAGAACAGATTTAAATGCATTCTATAAACTAGAAAGTGACATTGAATTAACAAATTCATGGAAACCAATAGGAACTAGTGATAAACCATTTAAAGGTGTTTTAGATGGAAATGGACATTCAATTACAGGATTAAAAATAAATGATTCAACTTTACAAGAAGCGGGTTTATTTGGACGTATTGAAACTTCATATTATAATGATGTTTATATCAAAAACTTAACCCTTAAAGATGTAGAGATAAGTACTGGAAAAACTATAGGTGCACTAGTTGGTAGCATGAAAATACTACAAGATTCAAATTATGAAACAATGATAGATAGTGTTTTTGTAATTGGTGGTATACTTGAAGGAAATACAGTTGGAGGTTTATTAGGCGAAGTAACAGGTAGTGGATATGGAACAGAAGTATCTATAAATAATATATTTACATCATGTACTATTAATAATGCTAAAAAATCTGGAATAATAGGAAGCGCCCTTAGCTATGAGGGTGATACAATTATGATAAGTAATATTCAAAATGTTGGTAAAACTATATTAAGTGAAAACATAGATTCAATAGAATCTACCAAAAACGGAAGTATTATAGGGGAACAATCATCGCCAAAATTTAGTTTAGAGAATTTTTCAGCAATGTCATATGCAAAAGCTCCAAACAAAATTTATAATCATCTATTTGGAGATACTACAAAAGGATATAGTGTATATGGAGTTTATTTATCATATCCAGATAATGAAATTAACTATGAAACTATGAGTAAAGTATATGGAAGTGAATCAGCGGCTGATTTCACAGAAATGTCAAAATATCAATTTAGTGAGTTTAGCAAATATTGGGAACTAAAAACAATAGATGATATTCCAAGAATTGCAGTATTAAAAGGCGCTGAATTTGAATATACTAAAGTAAATGAAATAACAGTAGATAAAGGTGATACAATTTCACTATTAGATTATATCGAACCAGAAACAGAAGCAATAAGAATAAAATATGATGTCAAGAAAAATGATGATATAGTAGAAATTAACACAATAAATGATAGTAATGGATTCCCAATAGATATTACAATTTTAGGTAAAAAAAGTGGTACAGCAACAATTCACCTTATAAGCAATCATGATGGATTTGAAAAAGACATCGAAATTACTGTTCCTCAAAAAATGATTACAGTAACATATTATTCTGATGAAAATAAAACTGCTACATATGCTCAAGAAGTGGAGAATAATGAAGAATTTACTTTAAATCCAAATACTTTTGTTAAAGAAGGATATAAATTTAAAGAGTGGAATACAAAAGCTGATGGAAGTGGAACTACATACACTGATGAGCAAGTGCTAAATTTAGATAAAGATTTAGTTCTATACGCACAATGGGAAAAAGAACCAACACCAATTACTAATATAAGTTTAAATGAAACAGAAATTAGTTTAACTGTTGGTCAAGATGATACAAAAGTATTAAAGGCTACTCTAGAACCAAGTAACACAACTCAAGATACAACAGTTACT
>JAFRHI010000009.1 GCA_017433415.1 Bacilli bacterium | reverse complement strand
TACTATCCTTAATTTTTCTTCTTTTGACCAATGTTTAAATTTTTGACCTTTACTCGCCATATTCATCATCTCCTTATATAAATTATATCAAAGAAAAAAGTAAACAGTTTTTTTCTGTCTACTTTTATCTTACAACTTCATCAATAAAACAGAGTCTTTCTTATTTAATAAACATTGCATCCCCAAAAGAGAAAAAACGATATTTTTCATTAACTGCAATCTTATAAGCATTCAAAATATTATCACGTCCTGCAAGTGCTGAAACTAGCATCACTAAAGTTGATTTTGGTAAATGAAAATTAGTAATCAAAGCATCAATAGCTTTGAAAGTATAGCCTGGATATATAAAAATATCAGTCCAGCCACTACATTCCCTAAATTCATCATATTTAGAAGCAATAGTCTCCAATGTTCTAGTTGAAGTTGTACCAACTGCAATAATTCGTTGACCATTCCTTTTTGCTTTATTTAATTTTTCAGCCACTTCACTACTCATTTGATAATACTCACTATGCATTTTATGTTCTTCTATTTTGTCAACACTAACAGGTCTAAACGTACCAAGACCAACATGCAAAGTAACATACAAAACACTAATTCCCTTATCTTCAATCTGTTTAAGTAAATCATTAGTAAAATGCAGACCAGCTGTAGGAGCAGCTGCACTACCAACTTCTTTAGCATAAACAGTCTGATATCTATTTTGATCAGTAAGCTTCTCATGAATATATGGTGGTAATGGCATTGTCCCAAGTTCCTCTAATATTTCCATTAAAATACCATCATAAATAAGTTCAAAACTTCTAATTCCCTCATCTGCTTCACTAATACATCTCGCTTTAAGTTTACCATCACCAAAAGAAACAATTGTACCTATTTTTACTCTTCTGGCTGGTTTAACTAAACACTCCCATTCATCACCAGAAATGTTTTTCAAAAGTAATATTTCTATTACTGCTCCTGTCTCTTCTTTAACGCCAATTAAACGGGCTGGTAATACTTTTGTATCATTTAAAACCAAGACATCCCCTGCTTCTAAATAATCAATAATATTATAAAATCTCTTATGTTCAACTTCACCCGTTTTCTTATCCAAAACAAGTAATCTAGACTCATCTCTTTTTAATAATGGAGTTTGCGCAATCAACTCTTCTGGTAAATTATAGTCAAAGTCTTCAACCTTCATGTAATCACTCCTACTTTTTATTTATCTTTTCAATTCCTAACACTTCATAAGCTTTATCAGTAACAACTCTTCCACGAGCTGTTCTTTTTAATAATCCCATTTGTAAAAGATATGGCTCATAAACATCCTCAATTGTTGTTACTTCTTCTCCTATTGTACTACTAATTGCTTCTATTCCAACAGGACCTCCATTAAATTTATTAATAATCGAAAGCAATAATTCTCTATCAGTATTATCAAGTCCCATTTTATCAACTTTTAACCTATCTAAAGCATTCTCAGTTATCTTAAGATCTATTCTTCCATTACCCTTTACCATAGCAAAATCACGTACTCTCTTAAATAACCTATTAGCAATTCTTGGCGTACCTCGACTTCTTTTAGCAAGTTCTACTGCTGCCTCATCATCAATCGGTGAATCTAAAACTCTAGCCGTTCTCTTTACTATATCAGTAAGTTCTTCAACTGTATAAAACTGTAATTTATTAATAATCCCAAATCTATCTCTTAAAGGAGCTGATAAATCTCCTGCTCTAGTAGTAGCTCCAACTAAAGTAAACGGTGGTAAATCTATTTTTATATTTCTACTATTTCCATCACTACCAACAATAATATCCAAAGAAAAATCTTCCATTGCTGGATACAAAATTTCTTCAATATATCTAGGCATTCTGTGAATTTCATCAATAAATAATACATCACCAGGTTCTAAAGAAGATAGAATGGCTGCTAAATCACCACTTTTTTCAATACTAGGTCCACTTGCTGTTTTAATATTAGTTCCCAACTCATGAGCAATTATAAAAGCAAGAGTTGTCTTTCCAAGTCCCGGAGGGCCATATAATAAAACATGATCAAGAGACTCATTACGCATCTTAGCCGCTTCAACAAATACTTTTATATTTTCCTTAACATCAGTCTGCCCAATATATTCTTCTATTGACTCTGGTCTAATAGTATTATCAATTGTATTATCATCAAATAATTCATAGTTTCTTATAACATTCTCATTATTCATAATAACCTCCATTATTTAAGTAATAATTTCAATGCATCCTTAACTTGTTCCTCAATTGATAAAGAAGTATCAACACGAGCTAGTACTGGTTTAAGTTCTTTTTCCTTATATCCTAAGCCAAGTAATACTTCTCGTAGTTCATTCTCAGTTTCTACCTCATCATCGCTTATACCAACACCAATAAATTCTAATTTACCTTTTAAATCTAAAATCATTTGTTTAGCTAATTTATCACCAATTTTAGGAAATTTCTTCAAATATAAAACATTTTCTCTTTCAATAGCATCCATAATCCCCTCAATAGAACCAACTGCTAAAATAGGAAGAGCCATCTTACAACCAAGGCCCTTAACACTAATAAGCTTCAAAAATAAATCTTTCTCCTCAATTGTCTTAAAACCATATAACAAATGTTCATCTTCTGTAATATGTTGATAAATATAAACCTTATATTCATTACCAATTTCAAAAGAATATGGATTAGCAACAAATACTAAATAACCAATACCATTATTATCCAAAACAATAGCATTATTCTTAATCATTACTATTTTACCTATAATATAATCGTACATTTAACCACTCCATTACTTATTATATAATAAAAATTAATATCTATCTATACAAAACTAAATATATCGTACAAGTGTTTTATTGTCAATAAAAAAGATGATAAAATCATCTTAAATATCTTTGCATTGAATCATCTGCCATTTTTAAAGATTTTATCAATCTTTTACAATTATCCTTATCAATAAAATCGACTTTATAACTATCTCCATAATCAGAAAGACATAAAAATTCATCTGCCACATGCGAATATAATAATGTATAAAGATTAAGATCCCTATCCATAGCCTCACAATCTGAAAATGGATAATTAATTCCTAATAGCAACCATCTAATCAAATATATCGCATCAGAATAATATTTATCACAAGGACTATCACCAAGAATTCTATTTAAATCTGTTATCAATTTATTAAAATCTTTAATATCCGTAAATGAACTATAATCAGTACGTGTTTTATATTCATAACCAATTTTTCTATCTGCTTCTAATAATTTTTCTCTATAATAAGCATCAACAGAAGTAAACCCTTTAGTTTCAAGTCCAAGTTTAACTCTTGTCAAATCACTATATGCTGCATCTAACCTCCAAACAACACCATTTTCATCCGTATAAGATAAATAACTATGATTAGGACTATAGTTATTACTAACCTCTGCACTAGTAAATTCTTCAAGTAATCTTAATAAAACATTCCGACAATAGGTATGACAAACTACTAAATAATCATCAACATCAAAAAGATTAATCTTTTTATTAATAATACTATCAAATTCTTCTCCTTCAGTAAATTTACATCTACTATCAAAAGAAAACAATTTACAGGTTTCTAAATAGATATAGCGAACTTTTTCAAAATCAGTTAAATCTTTTCCTCCAATATCGCTACCAATCTTACTAATTATATCCATTAACCATCTCTCCTTGGTAATGGTGGTGGTGTTTTAACATATTGTTTTGGCCTATCTTTACTAGGCAATGGTGGTGGTGTTTTAACTTGTTTTTTTGATCTGCTTGTTCTAGGTAGTGGTGGTGGTAATTTTATTTCTTGTTCATGGATGTTACTTGCTAATTCTGTTGCTATATAATACCTAGAACTATCTATATCACAATTATTCCAAATTTTATATTTATCTTCAATTTTAGAAAATGGAACACCAACTACATCACGAGCAGACAAATCATAATATAATACTTCATCTCCAACTAGTAATGCATTCCATTCGTGCATATCTCCAAGTCCATAACCACTAACAACAAAACAAGGTACTTTCATATAACGGTTATTTAACATTGTTTTTAAAAGTCTTGCCCTTCCTGCGCAAACACCCAACTTTCGTTTATAAGTTTGATATTGATCCTGTGAATAAGAATGTCCCGATTTTATTCCACCACCAGGCTTAATAGCTTTTTTATCTAAACCGATGTTTTTTCTAAACCAAGCAAAAACATAATCCATTTTATCTTTTGAATCCAAATGAAGAGTTTGACTATAGAATAATCTTTTTGCCTCTTTGGCCAAATAATCTAACTTAAGCATCCTATCTCTTGTTAATGGTGTCACTTTTGTAAGTAATTTATTAAATCTCTCTTCACTTAAATTTAAACACCACCAATCAAACGAGTTTTTACCAATATAAATATTTGATCCAATAAAATCATAAACATTAGATAATTTAACATACTCAGGTAAATCTTCAAAATATAAATCTGCTCCCTGGCCAAAAGTTAACGCATTTTCACCAACATCTACCACTATTCTTTTATTACATGAATATCTTGTTAAAAGATCACAAAACATATTAAAACTTGCAGTTTCATTTTGTTCAGCTTTACCTCTAAAAACAACTATATTTACTTGATTACTCAAAGAATTAATATAATCAATAATAGATTCATCAAAGCATTGAAAACTGTCAGCATAAAAATATAAGATATCCTCTTTTAATGACAGATAAACACCATCTTTATAATAGTATTCATTATTAGTTCTAGAAGGCATATCTACCACTCGTTTGCTCTTCATAACAACCATCCCCTTAAACACGGCATATTATATCATTTTTTTACCAAAAAGTCAAAAAAGATACTAATTCACTTAGTATCTTTTTGCTTTTTTAGTTCTTCTTTAACCAATTCATTATATGCTACTTTACCAACTAATGTTTTAGGTAGCTCATCACGAAATTCATATTCATATGGCCAAGAATATTTTGCTAATTCTTCTTCACATAACCTTTTAATAGATTTTTTTATTTCTTCACTTTCTGCACTTTTATCCTTCAAAACAATAAATGCTTTGGCAACTTCTTTTTTATACTTATGAGGAACACCAATAACACAACTCATTAATACATCTGGATGTGAATCTATAACATTTTCTATATATTGTGGATATATACAATAACCACTACTCACAATCACTCTTTTTAAGCGTTGCTTAAAATAAACAAATCCATCCGGATCCATAAAACCAATATCACCCGTATGCATCCAAATTAAACCATCTTTATGTTTTTTTAATATCTTCTTTGTTTCTTCTCTATCCTTTAAATATCCTTTCATAACAGAAGGACCACTAATAACAATCTCTCCTTCTTTTCCATAAGGAAGTTCTTTAATAGTATTTGGTTTAACAATTTTATAATAAGTATCTGGATATGGTATCCCAATGCTTCCTTCACGATAATAATCAACAGGTGTTAAACAACTACCCGTAACACACTCAGTCAAACCATACCCTTCTCTAATTTGTACATTAGCTCCATGAGCTTTTAAAAATTTATCAATTTTTTTCTTCAAACTTACTGATAAAGAATCTCCTCCTGAAATAACACATTTCAAAAAAGATAAATCTTTTCCCTCTAATCCTTTATTCTTTAAAAGTGCTTCATATAAAGTAGGAACTCCAGCAATAATATTAGGTTTGTTTTTTAATATCAGTTTATCAAACGTTTTAGCATCAAATTTTGGAAGTAGAATACTTGTTCCACCAAAATATTGAACAGTATGAATACAAATTCCTAATCCAAAGCCATGAAAAACTGGCATAATAGCTAAAACTGTATCCTTCTCATTCAAAGTGGCACAAGCTTCAAAACTTTGCATTGCCAAAGCATTAAAATTTAAATTAGTTAATTCAATGCCTTTTGGATAACCAGTAGTACCACCGCTATATAAAATAGCAGCAGCTTCAAACCCAGCGTTATGAGAGTTAATTTTGCCAGTATAATTTTTACCATTTTTGATAAAGTTTTTCCACTTTATAATCAAATCAGATTTTTCTATTTGAACTTTCCTACCTTGACTTAATTGATAACCAATAGATAAACTCAAAGGCATAGAATCTTTTACAGAAACAACAATTGCTTTTTTCAAACCTGTTTCTTTTGCCACATGATTAATCTTATTAAAAGCTAAATCTATTGTAACAATATATTTACTCTCTGAAAGATCAATATAATACTTAATTTCCTTTTCAGATGAAAGAGGATGTATCATATTAGCAATTGCCCCTATTTTGTTCAAAGCATAAAAAGCAATAATAGCTTCAGGAGTATTTGGCATACAAATACTTACACATTCTTCTTTTTTTACACCTAATTGTCGAAATGCTTTTGCACAATCATCAATTTCTTTCAAAAAGTTTTTATATGTTCTTTTTCTACCAAAATAACTATAACTAATATTATTAAGATGTTTATTAGCTTCTCTCTCCAGCAATTCATAAATAGAAACATCTGGATAATCAATATGTTCTTTTACACCATCATAATATTTATACCAAGGTGTTTTAACATTCTTTACCATAAATACCACCTTTTTAATTGTACTATATATACAATTAAAAATATACAAAAAAAAACGTAATTACGATTGTAATTACGCTTCAAAATTACCAGTTGCTTGTAAAACTTTAGATAAATCATAATAATTTCCATCACTTCTTTTAGCAATGATATTCATACCCCAACCGGCACCTTCTTTGACACCAGAAGCAACCTCCATAAGACTAACTACATCTTCTACACCTTCAAGTGTACCATAAGAATTAAATCTTTGATTTTCATCTTGTGGAGGATATTTTACATCTTTATATAATGGAGTATATTGAACAGTTCCATCTTCCATTAAATATAAAATAACTTCATGACCTACTGCTTGTCCATAACCAGTAACTAAAACTTGTGTGATTTTTTTATCAAAATTCTTTGTTACTCTTGAACGAGTACCATCAGAAGTACCACCACATTCTCCACCATATATTCCGCATAGTTTGATACCATCATATTCAACAATAGCTGTCTTTAAATCTTCTTGAACACTAACAGATAAATTTATTGCTGAAAAACTTGAATTAGGACGATATACTACATTTTCATCACCATTCAAACAATCTTTCAAACCATATTCTACAGTATTCATAACAGTTTTATCATTAACTTCGCTCTTCTCACTACTAGTCTTTGTTGTAACAACTTCTCCGTCACTAAATATCTTATCTTTATTGACAAAGATAAATCCTCCTAGCCCACAACAAATTAATAATAATAAAATTACTAAGAAAACCAAACCACCATTACCTTTTTTCTTTTCTTTCGTTTCCATTTTTTCACCTCAAATTAATTATATAAAACTATTATTTAAATACAATTAATTTGCTTAAAAAAAATGTCAATTGACAAAAAAAGAAAGTTATTTAACTTTCTTCATTAATCTCTTCAAATAATTCTTTGCTTGCGTTATTCTAACTTCTAAACTACTCTTAAGTCTTGGAAATACTGCTGGTATAATAAATACTACTAACCATAGGCAATCAAAATAATTACCAACTAAGAAAGCATGAATTCCTAATATAACTACTGCTACCGCAAATAATAAAAGACATAAAACAACAATTAAATTAGATATATTTTTAAAATTACTCAAATTTTCAAAATCAATTTCTCTCTTAGAAAGCAATTTATCAGCTCGCTCTGTAAAACGTTTATAACGTTCTATAAATTCATCATAACTAGAAATATTATCAGCAGACTGATATAAATCACCACGATATAAAAACTTTCCATCTGATTGTACACTTACATCTACATTAGCATAATTATCAATCTTAAAATTAATGTTAAATTCTTCAGAAAGTATTTTAATAACTTTATTTCGACATTTATTTGAAATAAAACCAGATTCATTCATATATACTTTTAATTCATTATTAATTTTATTTAACTTAGCTTCATCAATCATATTTTCCCCTTAATCTTCTTTTAAATTATAATAAACATCTTGTACATCATCTAAATCTTCTAAAGCATCAACAAGTTTCATTACTTTCTCTTGTCCTTCACTGTCTAGTTCAACTTCCATATTTGGTACATAAGTCAAATTACATTCTAAAAACTCCTTAACACCGGCAGTTTCTAAAGCATCTCTAACACTTGTGAATGAACTTTGATCAGTTGAAATAATATAATTATCTTCAACTTTTTCAAAATCAAGTGCACCAGCATCAAGTGAAGTCATCATCATTTCCTCTTCATCATATTCGGCAGGAATTACAATAGAACCACGGCGTTCAAACATGTAACTAACTGATCCATCAGTACCAAGATTCCCTCCTGCCTTTGTAAAAGAACTTCTCACCTGTGAAGCTGTTCTGTTTCTATTATCAGTTAAACAATCGACCATAAAAGCAACCCCACCATGACCATATCCTTCATAGCGCACACTTTCATAATTAGCGCCATCTGCTCCTCCAGTTGCCTTTTCAATTGCTTTCTGAATATTATCTTTTGGCATGTTCTGTGCTTTTGCTTTATCAACTGCCAATCTCAAAGCTGCATTTTGATTAGGATCTGGACTACCACCTTTTGCTGCCACCATAATTTCTTTAGCTAATTTTTGAAATATTTTACCTCTTTGTTGATCTAACAATCCTTTTTTTCTATGGATTGTTGCCCATTTTGAATGTCCACTCATTCTATTCCTCCTCGCTTTTCTACGTAATTATAATATCATAAATAATGAATTTGTCCAATAACATATTATACTTTAAATTAAATTTATAATAAGTTATAATAGATTTGGTGATAGTATGTATATACTTGTAAACAAGAAAAAAATAGAAATAAAAGAGTTAACTTCTTTTTGGGATAAATTTAAAGGCTTAAAATTTAATTTAAAAACTATTGATTATGGACTCCTTTTTAAAAACAAAAAATTTATTACAACAAACTTTCATTGTCAAAGAATAGATATTATAATTACTGATGAACTTAATCGTATAATAGCTATTTATGAAGATGTTGCCAGTGAAAAATATATTATAAATATAAAAGCCAAAAATACATATTTTTTACCTTTAAAAACAGCTGAAAATTTTAGAATAAATGATATTTTAAAAATAAAAAAATAAGAATCCTTAAGGATTCTTATTATTTATTCATATTTTTATACATTATAGTCTTTTCAACTATCATTTTTATAGTTTGATCATTAAATGGTTTCTCTAACATATCAACAATTTCATATGTAAAAGCTCTATCGATAGTTTCTTTTGAAGAGTCACCAGATATGATTGATACTGGCATTTTTTTAAGCAAATCATTTTGTCTCATATATTCAAGTACTCCAAAGCCATCTACTTTAGGCATTTTTAAATCAAGTAGTATTGCCTCAATCAACTCATTATCTTTATTAGCATTTAAAACAGCAATTGCCTCTTCTCCGTCTTTAGCAACACCAACAGTATATTTATCGCTAAATATCCTCTTAACAAAGTTTCTAACAATATTAGAATCATCAATAACTAGTATTGTTTTTTTATCAAAAACATCATTTGCTTCTACTTCAATATCATTAACCTTTAAGTTATCATCGCCATTCATATATTCTTGAATTAAAACAATAGTTTTATTTGTTTCTTCAATAAGTTCATTAATATGCTCAGAAATATATACCAAATCACCTATCTTACTTTTCTTTTCATGTTCATAAGCAATTTCAGCTAATTTTTTAAAACCAAAACTTTTAGCATCATTCTTCATAGAATGAACATAAACCTCATAAGTAAATAAATCATTTGCTTCAAACAATTTAATTAACTGACTAATTTTAGTATGAATACCTACTAAAAACTCTCCAAGTGTACTATTATAAGTTTCTTCATCACCAAAAACATTCATACTACTTTGAATATCTACACCATGTTCTTCTAAAAATTTAATACTCTTCATATAACACCTCTATCTTAAATAAATTATATAACACAAAAAAAGAAATTACAATTACTTATTTCTTAATAAGTGTATAATTTCTTTCATTTTCTCGTCCTGACCCAATAGCTTCTTCTATTTTAATTATATATTTTGAAAAATCTCTATTATAACCAGACTTATTTGCTAAAGCATTCGCAATAATCATTGTATCAAGAGCTTCATCATATTGTCCTAAAATATACAAACACATTCCATAATAATAATATACTAATTCATTAGGATTTCCTGATTTTATTAATTCTTTAAAAATAGCAAATGCTTCTTCTATTCTATTTTTTTCAAAAGCCTTTTTGCCTATATAAAACTTTTCCTTAAAATCAACATAATCTCTACTAACTTTTCTGACTGCTATTCTATTTCTTCCTTGATATTTTATTCTAAAAGATTCTACTTCTCTGCGATGATTAAATAATTCACTATAAACTTTATTAGTAGCTTTTAGAGTTAAATCTGGAACTAGATAAACACATCTTCCAGTATTAATAACATCTAAAATTTCATCAGTAAGACCTTTTTTTATTTCCCGATTAGGTTTATCATCTTGTACACTATTAGTACCCAT
Source organism: Bacilli bacterium (assembly GCA_017433415.1). GTDB lineage: Bacteria > Bacillota_I > Bacilli_A > RF39 > UBA660 > UBA3789. Next base: position 59,146 of record JAFRHI010000009.1, on the reverse strand, counting down.
ATCCTCAAACATCTCAACAAGTTTAGATATAAATGGATAATTAACGCCTATTGCTTTTGCTCCATAGATTATTCTAAGATAGATTCTCGCTTTCTCATTATCATTATCAGAAATTGCTTCTTGAAATTTAGTTAAATAATAATCTAAATCGAATTTATAATTACCATTTTTAATACTATCCAAATCTCTCTTAATACGTTTCTTTATACCACTAGTTCTTTTTGCTAGAAGTAAATAATTCTCGAATAAGAATAAATACTCACTTTTATTAATAGCTACTAAATATTCTTTGATAGTAGCTAAATCAAATGATATTTTCTTTTCTAAAACACTTGTTTCTTTTCTAGAATTATCTTTTTTACTATCAATAAGTTCAATTAGTTTCACTAAAAGAACATAGATAATATTTTTACTAGCATTTTCACCATTTTTTAAATATATCACTTTAATTAAATCTTCAAAATGATTATTATAAAGACTTTCCGTTAAATCATTTTTATCAAATTCAGATATTTTTTCTGGAATTACTCCTCTATCTAAAACATCAAAATAAACTTCTAAAATATATAAAATTTTGGATTCCTGTTTAGATAATAAACTACTATCCTTTTCTTCAAGCAATTTCTTAGCTTTTATTAAATCATCATTTTTTATCAAAGTTGCTACATCTTTAATAAATTCTTTTTGTCTTACACTAGCCTTATATAATAATTTATAATCAGTTGAAATCGAAAAACTACTAACTCCTGAAGCAGGGACTTTACTACTAGATTTATAAGCAAACATATACTCATTATGATAGACTTCTTTTCGAAGATCATTCATCTTTTCAAACTCTTGATTATCTTCTAATAATAAATCATCAATACTTAATTTTGTTACATATTCTTTATATTTAGTATCTAAATCATAAATATAATTTAAAATATACAACTTATAATTAAAATCTGGTTCACTTTTTAAACTATTAAAATATCTATCTAATAATAAATTGATTTTTAGTAAATTATCACTTTCAATAAAGTAATCTAGAAACACATAGAAAATACTACTATCATCTTTTTTTAGTAATAAATCAAATAAATAATCAGCTACTTCTACTTCCGAATTTCTATAACATTCTGTAGCATATAAAGCTAAAGAAAAATCATCTCCTAAAGATACCATCTTATCCTCATCACAAACCAATACCTCTCCTAAAACTAAATCACTTAGTATAGCATGTGAAATATTAATTTGTTCAATAGAAACTTTACCTTCTTTTTTTATTTTTTGAAATAATTCAACCATTTTATCATCCCCTATTTTATTTTAATTCCTATCTTTTAATAACCAAACAATTCATATGTTGATTTTTACGATGACAATAGAACAATCTATTAGTACGTATATTCTTTATTAATAGTTTCAAAAGATCAGATTTATCCCTACTCTTAATTACTTCACGCAGATATTTATCACCAAGTTCAAAATCTCCATCAGCATAACAATCTCTGGCATAAACTAGTTTTGCATAACTTATTTTTTCCATATCCAATCCTAGTTTTTCGACAGCTTCTTTTATATCAAAATCACCATCACGTGAAAGTTCAATTAATGAATTAATAAGTCCTGATTCACTTTTAAATAATTCTTTGAAGCTTCCTCCAAATTTTGATTGAAAAGATTGTCTTCTACGTTTCTTACACTGTTCTAATAAAGTATCATAATTAGTAGCCCAACCTTTTCTTCTATTCATAGCATTAGCAACAGTTAAACAATCTATTGCCTCATTATATTCACCAAGATAATATAGTATCAACCCACATTTACCATATATCCCTGGATTAGGTTTTCCTATTGCTAATAATTCTCTTCCATATTCTAATGCCTCACGATTATTATGAAAAACATATTGAGTTTGAAAGTTTTCAATCAATTGAGAAATATTAACAAAATCATCAATTGACTTCTTTTTTCTTAAAACAACTCTCCATTTACCTTCATCCTCAATGGTAAAACAAATAACATTATCAAAATGCGTAATCATTTCATAAACTTCTTTAGACTTTTCATATTCCATATGTGGTAAAACAACAATACTTTTACCATTGGCTAATTCTTTTATCTTTAAACGAACATAATTTTTTACTGATAATAATCCATATTCCTCATCAACAACAATACTACCAATATTTTTACCATTAACCCTTTCATATTGTTCAACTAGTATTTCTTTTAACCCAGGATTTAAAATAAATGCTTGACTATTTTCTAACATATCATAATACAATTTAGCTTTTTTAAATTTCTTATTATATATAGCTTCATTATATAAATCAATGTGTTTTTTACTATCAAAAGTAAAATTACCATGACTCAAATCCATTACTAAATCGATAGCCTTAGTAAATGTTTGATCATCTTCCATAACACAAAGCATAATAGTATCGCGTACAAGACAATAATACTCTTCCATATCAATTGCTTGTAGATATTCATTTATGGCTTGATAATCTCCCATATAAATAGCACTGATAGCATCATCTAAAGTTGTACAAACATCTTTTTTTTCTTTCCTATAATCAAGAATAGAATCAATTAATTCATTAATCTTTTTAAGCATAAAGAATAAGATATCATTAGGATTATTCGTTTTATAAGACATAAAAGCTCTTTTAAAATCATTATTATCGATATGATTATAAATACTAGCATTAGCCATAATTTTATACTTAGGAATACGTAATGTCTCACTAATTTCCAAATAAGCATCAAGAACTTTAAGTGTATAAAGATCGGCTCTTGTAGCTTGTCCTAATTCTTGTTTTTTTAATAAAAACTCTTTAACTGCCTCATAATTACCTTTCTCTAACTCAGCCATTATTTCTTTATCAAACATTTTATATCTAGTATTAGCTTTTTTAATAAGCTTACTAGAAACACTATCAAAAACAGTAATTCGACTTAATAAACCAAATTTACGATCATTTTTAATATCTGCTTCTATCGTGTAATTTTCATAAATAGCTCGTCGCATTGAATTTTCAAAAATTGGTTGCTGATAATTTGGATTATCATAATCAACAGAAATATCACCAAAAGATAACTCTTTTACTCTTTTTATTGTGTCATAATCAACATTATTAAAAGCTTTAGTCATTAATAAATATAAAAAATTAATATCTTTACTATTTTCTTTATTACAACTATAAACTTTTTCTAAATTCTCCAAATGTTCCCTAAATACAGCTAAATTTTCATCTTCAATAGAATTATTTAAAAACCATAAATTTACATTTGTATTATATCTATCAATAGCATAACAAATATCCATTATTTTTTTAATAAAATCCTCATCATCTGGACATTTTTTTGTAGCATAGTAAAACAATTCATCAACACTTGTCAATGAAAACAATTCGTCACTTATTGGTTTTAAAAAACCATCTAAAACAAAACAATAAATTTCATCTAAACTAAACCCAATATCGATACATTCATCCTTTGAAATCACACCATTATCTCTAATAGTCTCTAAAACACTAATTAACATCACAACCTACCCTCTCTTATTATAAATAATTGGATAAGGATTTCCAAACTCCTCCATAGTTTTTACCATCAACTTACCCATTTCTTTTCTTTCAACTAACTCTTCAGTAGCGCAAATAACACCATGAGCCCACTCATCTGCATCTTCATAAAAATCAAAGCCATCACCATGTGGACCTCCAGCACCTAATGCCACCATAAAATCAATTTGTGCATCAATTGCCCTATCAATTAATAATTCGGCTGCATCCTCTGGCATTAACCCAATTAAAAGATTACAGTCAGCAAGCAAACTACTCCTAGTAAATCTTTCTCTAACAAGTTTTAAGCTCATAGTATCTTTTTCATATATACTTAAACGTGGATCATAAACAATTATTTTACCAGTATCTAATTCAGCCTCAATTCTTTTTGCCAAACAAGGAATAACTCCTCCACCTACTTCAATAATTCTTCGACCATTAAGATGAAAATTATCTTTTAATAACTGAAAAAAGCCATCATAGATATTTAAATTATTTGGTAAAATCCCTAATTGATCATAAACTTCTCTAACATCTGCTGGTATAAATTGTCCAGTAATCGTATAATTCAAAATTAACTTTTTTTCATAATCCGTAAATAGTTCTGGATATTGTTCTAAATATTCTCGTATTTGTTGTTTATAATCCATATATTAACCACCCATAAACAATATTAGAGAATATAATAGCACATTACTCTTTAAAATCAAAGTAAAAATCTAAAATACGAACTTGATCTCCTTCTTTAGCACCCATTTCAAGTAATTTGTCATCAATTCCCATTCTTCTTAATTTTTTTGCAAATCTATAAACTGCTTCATCACTAGAAAATTTAGTCATTTTAAATATTCGTTCAACTTCCTTACCACTAACAACCCATAAACCATCTTCTTCTTTAGTAATAGTAAATGGCTCTTCTTTTTTAAATTTATAAAGAACATGACTTTCTATTTGCGATTCATCATAAAGTGGATTACTTGGAATAGTATCTAAAATATCTGCTAATCTATCAATTACTCTCTCAAGACCACTATTAGTAGCAGCACTAACTTCAAATATTTCCAAATCAACTTTTTTCTTAAATTCTTCTAAATTCTCTTTTGCCCCTGGAATATCCATCTTGTTTGCAATAATAATCATTGGCTTCTTAATTAGTTTTTCATTAAAAGCCTTTAATTCTTTATTGATTAAAACAAAATCTTCATAAGGATCTCTTCCTTCACTAGCACTCATATCTATAACATGAGCAATTACTCGTGTTCTTTCAATATGACGTAAGAATTTATCTCCTAAGCCTTCACCATGACTAGCACCTTCAATTAAACCTGGTAAATCAGCCATAACAAAACTTCTACCATCGCTTGTCTTAACAACTCCAAGATTTGGATTTAATGTTGTAAAGTGATAAGCTGCTATTTTCGGACGCGACCTAGAAACACAAGAAATAATTGTACTTTTTCCAACACTAGGAAGGCCAACTAAACCAACATCAGCAAGCATCTTAACTTCCACTTTTAAATTTTTAATTTCTCCTTCTTCTCCTTTTTCAGAATAATCCGGAGCAGTATTAGTCTGTGTTTTAAAAGCTGTATTTCCACGTCCACCACGACCACCTTTAGCAATCACTTCTTCTTGATCTTTATGTGATAAATCAGCTATAACTAAACCTGTATCTAAATCCGTAACAACTGTTCCAAGTGGTACTTTAACAACTAAAGGGCTAGCTCCCTTACCATGTTGATTTTTTCCACGACCAGCTTCACCATTATTACCTTTAATTGTTTTTTGATATCTTAAGTCAAGTAAAGTATGTAGTCCTTCATCAACCTTAAAGATAATATCTGCACCATGTCCCCCATTGCCACCATAAGGTCCACCCATTTCGATATATTTCTCACGACGAAAAGCTGTACAACCATCGCCACCTTTACCGGCTTCAACTTTAATTTCCACTTCATCTACAAACATAAAATCACCACCTATCTTATTATATCAAATATCTAATACTTTAATCTATACTTCTAAAATAACTATAAGCATTATCATCTAATTTTTTAATTAACTTTTTACCTCTAACAACTTCACTAGAGTCATAAAAATCTTCATCTTGCATAATTTTTTCATGTAAATCTTTCAAAAAAAACTCAAGTTGCATTAGATCACTAACTCCAAAAATACTCTCAAACAATTCAGCATCATTATATAAAGCTAAATAATTAAGTAAATCCCTATTATCCTGAAAAAAATCTAAAACATAACTAAATAAATTCTGATAAGAATTATTAAGATTAGCCTCATCCTGGGCCCAAAGAATTTTTCCTTGTAAACGGCTTAAGTCATTAACAGCATTTTCTTCAGTGTGAACCTCATTAATAAGTCTGTAAAGTTCATCATGTATTATCTTCAAACCACAACCATTATCTCCTGTTTCTACGGCATGTCTTAGTTCATGAAAAAAGTTATGATCAATATCACCAACATCTAATAAAGAAACTAATGGAAAATATAATATACTTCCAACATTTTCATCAGTATTACTAAGGACTTGTGTCGTAGTAGCAAGATTAGGATAAGTTGCCGATTGAAATATTGACAGTATTTCAAAAGTTGACAAACGACCAAATTTTTCTCTAACCTTAGCAGTAACTCTTTTACCCCAAAGTGATTTTTCTAAAACATACAAATCACAATTCTTCTTTAACATTTCCATTGTACTATTTAATGCCTTTATAGTTTCAATATTGTATATTGGACTTACTCTAAGTCTTTTGCAAGTTCTTCTGTATTCTGCATCAAATATTGCTTTATCTTCCTCACTAAGTGTCTCATCTAGTAAAAATGAATAATCTAGTTCTAATAACTTTTTAGCTCCACGACGAACATTAAAAGTACTACTTAAAAGATCAATATATGGCTTTCTAAATTTTCTAATAGCCCTACTCTGTAATCTTGAAAAATTACAAGCTTCATCAGTCATTCTTTTTGCAAGTTTTGCGTCTCCTTTAGCATGTTCATAAAGTTTAACAACAGTCTCAACAGGATCAACATCAAATAAACACAATGTATTTCTAAGACGTTCTTCAATTATATCTCGATGCTCTTCTCCATAGTCCTCAATATAAATATCAAGTAAATTTTCTTGATAATCTAAAACTGCCTCTTCTGGATACAAAGCATTTTCATAATTAACTGCCATATATATCACCTACTTTCCCTCAAAATTTTCTCTTAATTTTTTAACCAATACTGCACTTTCATCTTTTAACTCTTCAGAAAAAATAGTTCTTTGTTTTTCTAAAGAATAAGCCCTTTTTAATAATTCTTCAAATTTGATTAAATTATCTTTTCCAAAAGAAGCTTCAAAAGAACTAATAGCGCCATTAACTGCCAAACCATTTAAAACTGCACAATAATCATCAAAAAACTCTTCTAAATTCAAATTTGAATAAATATATTTATATTCATTTCTATATCTACTAGGTAATGGTTCTTGAGACCATAAGACTTGTCCTTTAAGTGCTTCTAAATCACGAAGAGCATTTTTTTCTGTTCTAAGTTCATTAATTAGTTCATACTGATCACCAACATCTACACTAAGACCTGCTGTTAAATCACCAAGCTCAACAACATGTCTTAATTCATGAAAAATTATATTATCAAGAGCTTGATATTTTAACCTTTCAATAACTGGTAAATAAACAAAACTATATCTAACTCCTCCAGAAGAAACTATTCTTCCAGTTGCTCCTGAAGAATCAAGACTTAAAATATTAATAATATTATCAACACTAATTTCATTAAACCAATTAGAAAACTTTCTAGTAATTCTCTTACCCCATTTAGTATTTTGCAAAAGATAGCGCTTCTCTTCTCTTTCAGCATTTCTTTTATTACTTTCCAAAATGCTAATATAAGAACTATCAGTTAAAGGTTTAACTCCTAAATTAACACATTTTTTCAAATAATCCTTCTGCCTTTTTAATATCTGGTTTTTCACATATCTAGGAACTTGGCTATTACTTAACATACTAACATTTTTAGTACTATAGCAAGAATAATCAAGTTGTTCTAATTCAGCTATAGGTACTTTCTTCGGTTTAAAAAAACTAATCAGAGTTGAATGATAATTAGAATATATATGCTTATGACTTTTTTTAGCCACTTTAATATAATCAAAATATTCTTCTTCAACGTATTTAGGAATATCAAAACGTTTCAATTTAGCACAAAAATTATATGTACTAATAGGATCAGAATCAAAAAAATACATAGTATCATAAAATCTATCAGTCATTTTAGGAATATATTCTATTCCATAATCATGTGAATACAAGCTAAAAAGATTTGGAACATAATCCAAAAATGCTTCATCTGGATGTAAAATTGCTTCTATATTCACACTCATTTTAAACTCCCCTTTAAACAGTGCATATTATACCACAAAATTCTTATTTTAGCAAGAAAAAAGAGCCATATTATGGCTCTTAAAATCTATTTACCTTCAGGATAAACTGAAGCTCTTTTCTTATCTCTTCCTAAACGTTCAAATTTAACAATTCCGTCAACTGTAGTATAAATAGAATCATCATTACCACGACGAGTATTTACACCAGGGAAAACTTTAGTTCCTCTTTGACGATATATAATAGAACCTGCTGTTACAAATTCACCATCAGCTGCTTTAGCTCCAAGTCTACGTCCTGCAGAATCACGACCATTAGATGTTGATCCTTGACCTTTATGGTGTGCAAACAATTGAATATCTAATTTCAAAAATTTCATAAACTTTCCTCCTTATTTTACTTGAATATTTTCTGGATAATTACCTTCCAGTTCCTTTAAAAGACTAACCATATTATTAATTAGTATTTGTGTAGTAGTATCAGTACTTTTAATATCTATACTCATACCCTTCTTACTAACTAAGTAACTTAGACTATCCTTATTAAGTGCTAAAATACCATTTACTGTAGTTGTAACTATACTACTACAAGCACTACATACAATATCTTTTCCATAATCATCATATAATGCATGACCAAGAATTGTAATTTTTTTGTATTTAGCTTTTTCTTTAACAACTTTTACATCAATCATAATTAACCATTAATCTTAGTAATTTTAATTTTTGTATAAGGTTGTCTATGTCCTTGAGTCTTACGATTAGATCTATCTTTACTTTTATATTTGAAAACTTTAATTTTCTTAGCTTTACCATTCTTTAAAACTTCACCTTGAACAGTAGCATTAGTAAGATAAGGATTACCAACTTTAGAGTCAAGCATTAATACTTGATCAAAGTTAACTACATCACCTGCTTCGCATTCTAACTTTTCAACGAAAATTTCAGAACCTTCAGTAACATAGTATTGCTTTCCACCAACTTTAATTACAGCGTTCATATATTTACCTCCTTTTTTTAAACTAAGACTCGCTCTTAAGGTACGTAAATACGTTTTTACCTTTTCAATGCGGTTTGAGCATGAGGCGTCAAACATCTAGATTCTATCATATGAAATAATCTTTGTCAAGTTGAATCAACAATTCAAAAAATAAGATATTTATAATAAAAAGAGTGTATCAGCAAAACACTCCATATAATATATTTATTGATATTGAATAGGTTTTAATTCACCTATAACAGCACTATATTCTTCTTCATTAAGAATCATTCCCCTAAATATAGCTTGATACATACTCATACCTTCTGAAATATTTCTCAACACTTTATTAGAGGCAACATTAATACCATTAATATTATATAATCTAGTACTAATTCGATATTTTTCTAAATCACTAGAATCAATATCTAAAGCAACTTCTTCATTAAAGTCTAAAACATTTAATAAATAATTATCTATTTCATCATCTCTAATAAAGAATTTCTTACTTTGACATACACCATAAAATGTTTCTAGATCTTGTACAGGCATATTTAAAGAATTTAATACCTCTAATCGCTTAATATCACAAACATTAAGTATACCTAAATCTTCTTCTAAAAGCTTTTCATATCCTAGTTCAAGTAAGCGTTCAATTTTAACTAACAATTCATTATCAATTAAAAATTGATAGTTATCAGTAGTCTTCAAAAAACTTAATAAATCATAATTTTTAAGTACTTCAAAATTATTTTGTAAAACTAAACTATTGCTTATTAAGATATTACCATTATTACTAAACATATTTGGATTTAAATTATAACTTTCAAATAATAATATATTATTTTTTAGTAGTAAAGTTTTTGTTGAATCACTACAGAATATGTCATAATTATTTAAGATAAAACTATCAGTTAATATACCTCTATCAATATATGACTTGATCATTTTAACAGTTTCGATATCAGTATTTTTTAAAATTCTAAATAATGTAGTAGAATCATATCCTATTCCAGATATTATTTTAAGAATAGTCTCAACATCCTCTAAACTATTATACATAACAGCTTCAATACTTTTACTATCAATAACTAATCCAAAGTTATTTAAAAGAGTTTGGTACTTAACACTATTATTCCCATTTAATTGCTCAAACTCTTTTGAAAGTTTCTTATAATATTTCATATTATGTTCATAAATAATTTCCAAAACAGCTCGTTTTATTTCTGAATCTTTAATTAAACCAATAATTCTTCTTACATCTTTAATTTCTGGTGTTTCTAATCCTTCATCTAAAAGAAGCATAACCTGATCTAAATTAGCAATTTCTTTATAACGATTTTTATTATAGTCACTCTCTTTTTTTTCTTCTTTTCTAACTTCTTCTGCTATTTTTGAAAATAAACCTAAAGCTATACTAATTCCTTCTATCTTTGCCAAACCCTTTTTAAGATGCTTTTTCTTCTTATTTTCTAATAATTTAGCTTCTCTTCTAGAAACATCTAAATCACTAAGTGTCTCTTCATATACACTATCTATCTCTTTTATATTTTCTTCAATAGCTTTTGCCATTAAATATATACTCATCATATTATTAATCAAGAGTGAATCATCAAAATACAACTCAAATAAATCTCCTAGTAACAAATCTTTTTTAGAACAAAATTTTCTAAACTCATCTAAATCAGCAATAATATTTGGATCAAGATTTAAACTGTAATAAAGTAATTTTGATTTAATTGTACTTTTCTCACGAAGAAATTGAAGTACTTTATCTTTTTCATCACTAGCTGTAACTACACTACAGGTTTTGATAAGGCGATCAAGTGCCGGTAATTCTAAACTTGAAATGATTGGTAAAACTACATCATTAACAATTTTTTTGGCATCTTCTTCACACGGAGTATATTTAGTCTGAGCAAAATATAACAATTTTAAACAATACTCCATATCATAACCAATTAAATCTTCCGCCTTCGCAATAAAATGATTCTTACAGAAATCACTAAACATTTCATATTCAACTGATCTTTCAAATGGTTTTTCAAGTTCTAACTTACGTTTTGTAATCAAAACCTCTAATTCACTTCTAGTCATTTTTACCACCCTTTATAAATTTCTTTGCCTTATCTTCAGTAACACCTAAAACTCTAAAAAGCTCAATAACATTTTCTTCGTTTTGTGTAATAAAGTCTGGATTATTAAGATTTTTAAGTAGTTTACTTTTCATTTTTTTATACTCTGCATATTTATTATCAAGACTCTCAGAATAAAACTTATCAGTATCAAACTTTTTCACAAAAGCCGAAATAAGTGCGTATGTGTCATGAGTAAGTCTAGCAAATAAAACACGTATTTTAAAATCTTTAACTTCATATATTCCATTAAACCCATCTCTCGTAAGCGGTTTAACATTTTTAAAAGAGCCATCAATTATTGAGTTAATAAGCTCTAAGAAACCTGGATAGTATTCTTGTGGAATATGTTCTAATTCATTAGTAATTCGAATATTTCCATAACTTGTCGGAACAAGAACTATTTTATTTCTATGTACCTCTTCTACAATTTCTTCTTTAGTATTTAAAATTTTCTCTAAATTGCTAATCTTTTTTCTTGCCACCTGAATTAATCTTTTACACTCTATTAAATCATCTTCTTCTAATGTTTCATCAGTTAATGATAATTCGGTATATTCTTTTATTTCTTTTAAAGCCTCTACAATTAATCGCTTAATGATATTTTCATAATTATAATTGTTTTTAGGAGGCAAAATTTCTAATAATTCTTCTTCTGTAAAATCTTCTCCTAAATCAAGCATTAAGTTTAAATAAAAAGCAACTTCATCCTCAAATGAATCATCTTCATCAACAATCTCATCTACAATATACTCCTCATCACAAGTAGATAATGATTCTTCTTCAAAAAATCTAGATTGTTTTGCTTGTTCCTTAAGTCTTTCTATTTGTCCTCGTGTTGCAGCTGCCTTTCTAGCATTAGTTTCAATTACTCCTAATAAATCTTTATCACTAATGTCTGTTATATCAATTTCTTCAAACAACATATGCCTACCCCCTTAAAGCGCCTATATTATACCACATTTTCCTTTTTTTTGCAATCATTTCATGATAAACTATTCTAAAGGAGATGTTATTTTGAAGTATAAAAGAATAGTATTAAAACTTAGCGGTGAAGTTTTAGCTGGAAAAGAAAAAAGTGGAATTGATTTTGATCGAGTACTTGAATTAGCTAATGAAATAAAAGAATGTGCAAATATTGGCTATGAAATAGCAATTGTTGTTGGTGGAGGTAACTTCTGGCGTGGAAAAAGTAATGAATATATGGATCGGGCAACAAGTGATTATATCGGCATGCTCGCAACTACTATGAATGCCTTAGCTCTAGGAGATGCTTTTAAACAACTTGGTGTTCCAGTAAGAGTACAAACTGGAGTTGAAATGCGTCAAATTGCTGAATTTTATATCAAAGACAGAGCTATTCGTCACCTAGAAAAAGGACGAGTAGTAATATTTGGTTGTGGAACAGGTTCTCCTTTCTTCTCAACTGATACTGCCTCAAGCCTAAGAGCCGCTGAGATAAATGCCGATATCCTAGTAAAAGCAACTAAAGTAGATGGTGTTTATGATAAAGATCCTAAAAAATATGATGATGCTAAAAAATATCAAGAAATAACTTATATTGATGTCTTAAATAAAAAGTTAAATGTTATGGACTCTACTGCCATAAGCTTATGTATGGAAGAAAATATCCCAATACTAGTCTTTAATATCTTAGAAAAAGGCAATCTAAAAAATGTTTTAGAAAACGAAAATATCGGAACACTAGTTTCTGAAAAATAAAAATAGTTCAATAAATTGAACTATTTTTTTTCTTTAGAATTAACAAAATCCTTTAATAACATAGAATATAGTAATTGTGTAATACAGAAACAAGCAAAAGAACAACCTGCTCCAACCATAGCTACAACACCAGCAACTTCATTTTCTTCGACAGCAAAATCGACAATAGAAAATAACAATAATACAAATGCAAAAACAGCAGGTAATAATGAAAAGACAGTAACTCCTACCCCAAATGGTATTCTAAGAAACTCTTTTCTTGCCTCATCATATTCCTTATATTTCATTTTATAAATATTCATAACTACCTCCAATTATTAATTATTCTTACTAAGATTATAACATAACTTTCATTATAATCAATATAAATAAATTCAAATTTCTATCAATAAATTTATTAAATTAAAAACAGCTCATAAAAAATGAGCTATTGTCTTTTTCCAGAACTTTCTTCTTTTTCTATTTCTTTTTTCTCATTATACTCAAGAATTCTATCAGCAATTTTTAACAAATCAATTATAGAAACAGTTTCATCTTTCATATCGTTTGGTAATTCTTGTTCTATATCTATTTTTTTAGATTTTGGTTGCCAAGTGCATAGCCTTATTTTATCATCGCCAACAATTGACCATGTACCATGTGTAATTGCATCTCTAAAAAGCTTTAATAAATCTTCTTCATCTATATCAAGTAAACCATCATAATCTAACTTTATAACACTATCAATATAATTTGTTATAGCTATCATAGCATGTCCTCTTGCATCGGAAACCCCAAGCATTCTTTCCATAATTATAAGACTATTATCAACAATTATAAGACTATTATCAACATCATTTTTTTCATCAGTTTTTTTAAATTCTTCTAAAACATTATTATGTAATTCAATTGATAAATCTCTAAGACTTAGATCATAACGCGTACAAAGTCCATTAGCGATTAGGTGATTATAAGATAAATATCTCTTCCATGTAAAAAAAGCTATTGGCATTGATCCTGTCATGGCCGCCACTAAAACTGATCTCTTACTCTCTTCTTCATCTAATCTACAAAAATTAATTAAATATGTATATTGTTTTTTTAAATCATCTCTTCTTATATTTGCTGTATAATCATGAAAATATAAATCAGGATCTTCTTCAAATCCACTTTTGTCACTTAAGCTTTTCAAAGAAAAATCAAAAGGATTTTTATTTATACTATATAAATCACGCTTACCAAAATACTTTGAAAACTTATCAATACTTTTACTTTTAGAAAAAAGTCTAACAATATCAAAATTATTTATATCATCATTAATATCAGTATAGTCATTTAATAAAAAAGGGAAATATACAAAATCAAAATAATTAACGAACGTTAATTCTGTTAAAATATGATTTATCTTTTCTTCATCCAATGTTATCTCAAATGGTGGTACATCACTAGAAGTCATATCATTTTTAATATGTAAATTTAGATTTTTATCTAAATAACAAGAATTACTATTATTTCCACCATAATGAGCTAAACAATTTCTTAAATATAACAATCTTTTATCCTGTGAAAAATATTTTGCATCATTTGGATTATCAAAACAACTATCTTCCATAACAATTCTATTTCCAATATTAATATATGCTATATGCTCATCATAAAGCAGACAAAATTGTTTTAGAAATACATATAATACATTAATGTTATAAGCTTCAAAAAAATCAGTTCCATGATCAAATGGCATCATATTTACTCTATAATATAATGCTGGGAAATTAATAGATGATATTGTATAATTTTCCGGTATTTTTGTTTCTGGTTCATATAAATACCTATTAAAATCCAACATTTCTTTACCAAAACATCTACTTGTAATATCTGCTCTTGCCATTAATGCAGTCATATATTTTCTTAAATTTTTACTTATCTCTAAATTAGAATATTTATCCATTAAATATCAACTCCTGCAAAAAATCATCTAAACCCTCATCCAAATCTTTATATGTAGCTTCAAAATCCCCAGTATACCAAGGATCAGCTATATCTCTATCTAGAAGCATACTAACTTTATGATCATAATCATCAATTAAATAACTAAGATATCTTAAATTACTTTTATCCATACAAATAATATAATCATAATTTTGATAATCATTACTAGTAATTTGTCTTGCCCTTCTCTTACTAAAATCTATTCCTTTTTCTTTTAACTTATCTTTAGCAGGAGGATAGATATCATTACCAATTTCTTCCCTGCTAACTGCCATAGAATCAATTATAAATTCATCACTCTTGCCTAGTTTTTTTACTTTATCTTTTAACATAAACTCTGCCATTGGACTACGACAGATATTCCCATGACAAATAAAACATATCCTATACATCTAAAACCTCTCTAACATTACCATCAATAATAGAATATAAATAACATTTAGTATCCTTACCGGTTTTATTCTTAATATACTTTCTATAACCATTAAGTTGCTTATCATAATTCTCATCATCAATATTTTTTAATTTATAATCAATAATTGTATAGTAAGATTCACAATCAATTAATAAATCAATTATTCCATGGGATATAGTATTATCTTCATTATAAACAAACTCATATTCCTTATACATCTGATAATTTAATTTATCCTTCATAAAGTCACTTTTAACAAAATTATTTATCTTATCTTTAACACTATCACTAATATCATAGTCATCTAAATCATAATTATTAAAATCAATCTCTTCTAAAATCGCATGAACATCTGTACCAAATTTCATCACATTAATCTCTTCTACATTTGCTAGATGAAGACTATCTTTAGAATAATGCTTATCAGTAATTTCTCCTGTTTCAATATTTAATTCTTCAACATTTAATTTATCAGTATTACTACTACTAATATCATCTTTAGAAATAACTTTTAAATAATCTTTAGTCGCTAAAATATCAGTTTCTCTAATATATGGAAGAAGAGCTGAATAAATACTTTTCATAATTCCTAAGAATGAATTATACTTATCCCTTGCATAATCAGGTACTAAAGATAAAGCCTCAACTTCTTCCTCACATTTCGGCATAACAATAATCATTTTCTCTTTTGCTCTAGTTAATGCTACATATAAAAGTCTAATTTTTTCTGATATTTCTTCTCTTTTAACACGTGCTTTTAAAAGTGTTTTTAGAATAGTATCTTTATAATAATCATTAACCATAGGTAAAATTAAACCATACTGATTATCAAAAATAATTCTTTCTTTTAGTTCACTCATATTAAATTTTGAAGAAAATCCCGCAAAATAACAAATAGGAAATTCTAATCCTTTAGATTTATGAATAGTCATTATCTGACAACTATTATTAGAACTTGTATTAACATTAAATTTCAAATCATAATCATTATCAAATATCTGATCTAAATATATCGAAAAATCATATATCGTTTTACCAAGAGCTTGATAATCTAGACATAAATTATAAAGATATTCACGTCTTACACTATAAGTTTTAATTCCACCAATAGTAAATAATTTTTCTTCATATGAAAATTCATCTAATACATAATCTAAATAACTTGCTAAAGGCATAATATCCATCATTTCAGTTAATTTTAAACACTTCTTATATAAATCACTATCTAGGAACTTATCATGAACAAAGCACTCATATATTTCACTATCACTAAGTCTATATAAAAAACTTCTCGCAATAGATGTATAACTATATTTAAAATCTACATCATATTTTTTTTCTTTTATACAAATAAGTAATCTAATTAAATTTCTAATTACTAATACATCTTCATCTTTTCTTAAAGACTCTTCTTTTAAAATAGTAAGAGGAAGATCCAAGTATTCAAACACTTTTTTATATAAATCAAAACTTTTACTCTTATCTAATAAAATTACAAAATCTCTATATTGAGCATCTCTAAGTATTAATTCATCTTTATCAAATATTTGATATTTATTAGTAATTTTATTCTTTATATCATTACCAATAATAAAAGCTTCTTCTTCATCTTTAGTAATATTACCTAATATTTCTTTATCATAAACTATAACATCTAAATTATAATCTTGCGTAGTTTTACCTTCATTAATATATGAATTATTACCAAAAACCATTTTATGACTAACTTTATAATCTGCTCCCCCATATTTATCATCCATAAATAATTCAAATAATAAATTAATACTATTAAGAACTTCTCCTCTTGATCTAAAATTCTTTAATAAATCTATTTTTATTCCTTTAAGATTATCTCTAAAATCATCATATTTAGCTTTAAATATATATGGATTAGCATTTCTAAAACGATAAATTGACTGTTTAACATCTCCCACCATGTAAACATTATCCTTAGAAATAAGTGATATAAACATCTCTTGAATATCAGATGTATCTTGATATTCATCTACTAATATTTCATTAAAACTATTAGTTAATTCCTCTCTAATATCAGGATTATCTTTTACTACCTTAATTGCCATTCTAGAAATATCTGTAAAATTATATATTTCTTCTTCTCTTTTGTATTCTTCAAGTAATAAATCAAACTCTTTTAAAATATCAACTATTACTTTAGTATTACTATAAGTATTTAGTATTTCTTCTTTTATTTCATTAACTGAAGAATAAATACATAAATCCTTAATTTCTTTCGCAACTGAAAATATTTCTTGTTTTATTATCTTACCTTGACCAGCACTATTTCTAGGTAAAGTAATACTACTATAGCAACAAGCTAACTTAAACTCTTCATAAGTCCGAGCATTAACTAAATTCTTAAAATTATTTTCTATTTTACTCACAAAATCACTATCAAAATAATCATTTAATTCAGCTATTAATCTAATAATAGTATTTTGTTTCTCACTCAATAATTTTATAAATTCATCTACTACTTTATTAATTTCTTTATCTGTAAAAAAATTATCAAAATAACTATTTAAAAACTCTGTTTTATCATATTTTAATTCTATATTTTTATATGCTTTTAAAATATATTCTTTTAACTCTTCATCATCTTTAAGTGCGAAGTCATTAATTAATTTCATAAAATCTTTTTTAGGAGAAAGATAATTATTATTAAATATACTATCTAACATTTCCCTCTTCTTAAGATCAATTACTACTTCATCAGTAATCTTAATATTATTAGATATATTTAGTTTAGTATGATATTTCTTAACAAGAGCCAAAGAAAAGGCATCAAAAGTCATAATATATGCTGAATCTATTAAATCTTTTTCATGATTTAATTCTAAAGTATTATTAATTGTCTTTCTAATTCTATTTTTCATCTCTGCGGCCGCTGCATTAGTAAAGGTTAAAACAAGTAACTCATTAATATGAATACCACTAAGTAGTTTTCTTTGTACTCTAGCCGTTAAAACAGCTGTCTTACCACTACCTGCACCCGCTGAAACAATAATACTTCTACCTTCAGTATCAATTGCTTGTTGCTGTTCATCTGTCCAAGCCATTACTATTCACCCCCCAAAAAAGATAAATCATCCACTTTATCCAAGTATTCAAGTTGTGATTTACGCATAAAGCAAATATCATTAAACTTACAATATGTACACGAAACATTATCTAAAACATAAACTTTTGGATTAATTTTAAAATCCCCCTCAAGTATCTCATCTACTCGATCAGAAATATGTTTTTTTGTATATTTAACTAAATTATATAAAGTACTATCATCAATAATCTTAGAATAAGTACCAAATCCTTTATCAGGACTATATTTCATACCTTTAATTAAATTACTATCCTTATAAGTAATATCAAACTTTTCAAGGACATCTGTATTATCTGTAGAATAGCCATTAAGTAAATATCTATCTTTTAAATCTTTATCTAATTTTAAACTCCAACTAAGATAATTAAATAAAATATTTTGATAATATATACCCGTAAATATTGGATTAGTAAATAGTTTTGAATAATGAATCAAATATAAATATACTGGTAACTGCATATGAAGACCATATTTCATTGGTTCAATATGTGTATCAATCAAACCTGTCTTATAATCAATTATCGAAAAATAAGTATCTTCTACTACTTTAGAATACATTATCTTATCAATATAACCAACGAATTTAACCGAAACACTCTTTTCTAAATCAACTTCAGCATAAGCTTCATATAAAGCTTCATCATACTTTGTATATTTACTTTGTTCTTTTAAGATTTCAATTAAACTTAATAATTCTCTTTTTATTCTAATTAACAATAATTTTTCTTTTAAATTAAGTTCTCTTCTTTCTAAATATTTATTATATTCCTCTTCAAAATTAAAATTATATTTCTGCCATAAACTTAATATTTCATGATAAAGAGATCCTATAAAAGCTGCGAAAGTATCTTCATACTTATCAAGCTTTAAAACATACTTTAAGTAGTATTTAAACTTACACTCATTATAACTATTAAGTGATGTATAAGAAAGCTTTAAAGGATATGGTAAATTCTTAAGATATAAATCATTATCAATACCCGTAAAACTATTATCATAAGTTAAATAAGGAATAGTATAATTACTATTTAAAAGATTAAGATCACTATCTTTTTCACCATATAAATTATACTTATCAAGCATCTCTACTAATTTAATCTTATTATAAATATTAGAATAATTATAATTAAATTTATAATCACTAATAATATTAAAATCATATTCCTCAATTAAACTAGATTTATAATACTTATTAAATGGTGTACTTAGTTTATAAGACAAAGATAAATTTTTAATTTTACTAAGTAAATAAATAATAGTTTGTTTTTCTCTTTTATTTAAATAATCCGTCTTATATAATGCTACCTCATCTTTAATATCATCACTTATATAATTAATATCTTGATAAACATGAGGAAGTAAATCTTGATTAAATCCTAAAACAAAAACATATTCATCATCCCTAAAACTCTCTTTGTAGAAATCTTTAATATTAACAGCATTATTCAAATTACTATAACTAATACTAGTACTTTTTAACTTATCAATTAATATCTTTTTATATATATCATCTTTAGCAAGAAAAGATAAACTATTAAGAACATTAACTAATTTTCTATTAATAGTTTTTTTCCTTTCATCTTCTAAATCAAGAATATCTTTCTCTAAATAATCTTTAACAATATTAGTAGAAAAAATACTTTCTCTAAAATTAATATTAATTGGTATTTTATAATAAGAAAATATTTTCTTTAAAACATACAAATAATCTTCACTAACATTAGTAAGATAAATCTTATTAATATCAATTCCCTTATTAATTAATTTAATAATTTCTAAACAAACAAAATTAACTTCTTCTTCAATAGTTTTAAATTCATAAACATCATGCCCAAATTTAATTTCTGGAATACAAAAGCTATAATTAAGAGCTTCCTCTTCATATTTATCTAAATCATAATAATTTCTAACTTCTATTTCTTTATTAATTAAACCCTTTTTAAAAGTATGTGAAAAATATAATAGTTTATTATCTATTAATTCTTTTTTTAAAGATTTTAAAAAGTTAAGCTTACTATTATTATATTCCCTATCTAAATCAATTATATATAAATTATTCAAATATACTTTACAGACATCAATATTATAATTATACTTTTTCATTAAATAATAAATAGCATTCTCATCATAAGAAAAATAATAATTACTAATAAATTCTTCTTTAGTCATAAATTTAATATTATGAAGATTTTTATCACTTTCATAATCAGCAAGTATTCTTAATTTTTCTTCATTAGGACAAACTACTATTCTCTGCATACTATCACCATCTTTATTATAACATAAAACAAAAAAAAGAATGAATTTCTTCATTCTTAAACATTCATTACTTGTTGTTTTTTAAAAAATCTAAAAACAGAGTAGCCAGCACCACCTAAAGCCAATAGTGATAGTATTGTTGTTAACAAAGCACCAGTACCTACTTGATTTATCTTTTTATATTGAACTTCAACTGTAACATCAGAATCAGGCATTATAAACGTATGATTTTTTTGATTGAAATCAATTATTTTACCTGTTCCATCTCTTACTATAACCTTATCAATATAATAACCATCTCTTTGCCTTAGCTGTACTGTAACAACATCCCCTGGTTCATAAACAGAACTTGTAAAAGTAACATCAGAAACATTTTGTGGAACAGCAGATACTGTAAACTGTTTACCAAATTTAATATGTCGTGTTGCAGGTACACCATTTTGATTAACATTTAATACTACAACATCTGCACCATCTTCTAATCTTACAATAGAACTAAACATTAATCTTATTAATGATTCATTAAAGATTTGCTCACTCATACCACCTTTAGGAACACTAATCAAATTGTACCTATCAAATTCATTTAAAGATGAATCTAACCTTAAAAAATCAGCATTAAAATCAACTTGTGAAATATCATTTAAGTCATATGGTAAATTCGTTTCCGTATCAAACAATGAAATATATTTTCCATCTCTGAATCCATCAAATATTCCTACCACACCGGCCATTGCACCCTCTAATAGCGCATTCATAACTTCTTCATTTGGCCTTCCGGATTGCTGAATTGCCAATATATCAATAAAAGCATCAGCAAATACTCTTTCATTAACAACATCATTCATAGCTGAATTAAAAGTAACATAACTAACCTTAGAATTAGCTAAATTAGCATTATATTTTATATATGCACCAAAATAATTTCCATTATTAAATTGTCCATTTATCCAGTAAATATCACCAATTTGTTCAAGAATTTTAATACTACTATTTCGAATTAAAACCGGTTTCTTTGAAATCTGTCGTAAATTTTTATCAAACACATAAACCCACGGAATAACTGATTCAATAGTCTCTACTACATAATTATCATCTTCATTTTTAAATATACTAACTGGAACTCCAATACTTGTAGCGTTATCTGCCACAACTATTGGGAGACAAGGAATATCAAAAGTGTTAGAAATAGACCCATCATCCGCAAGTGTAAATATCCGTCCCTTTACCCTCTCATTTCTTACATTATTTCCATTAAAAATATTAAAAATAGTTGTTTTATCTCCACCAATTGCAGCACAAGCTGTCCCTTCTCCTTCATTCTCACACCTAAAAGCTTTATAGTCATAATATTGACTCCCCATATCATCAATAGAAATTAATGTTCCATCCGATGCAATTAACAATCTAAAATAATTAGAAACTACAATTAATCGACCATTATCTAACTCCGTAAATCCCATTAATGGTGTAGAATCAACCTTATCACATACTTGTTCATCTCTCCCAGTTTGTGGATTATACTGCCAATGATAGTTACTACAATCTTCTGGTTGTTCTGGAAGGAAAAATCTATTAGACCACAAATTCTCACCATTACTAGAATACTTATTAATATCTATATATTTCCTATCACCAGTATATGAGCTTGAACTCAAAAAATCTTTTGGTACTACTATAACAGCATATCCACCATCACTAGTAGCAGTAGCCCGTAAAAATATATGTTCAGTATCTTCCCATTCAACTTTGTCATAAACAGGTTCAATAGCAAAAACCTTAAAAGGCAAAACACCGGCAAAAGCCAATACTAATAAACAAAATATTTTTCTAAAATTCATATCCTTCACTCCAAACCAAAAATACACACTCTACCTTATATATAATTATATAAAAAAAGAAAATACGTGTCAATAAATTGCCTGCAAACAAGTACTAAAAATTATAAATAATTTATTTATATAATTCCCTAACAGAAATAAATTATTCCAAAAAAAAATGAATTTCTTCATTCTTACATTCCTATCGGCTTATTCTTCATATTAATAACCCTCACATATCATAATAGTTTCCTCTATATAAATTATATTTTATAAAAAAAAAGATTGTCAACAAATTCTTTGTTAACAATCTTATAAACTTTAACTATTGATAATTGTCTTGGTATAAAAACCAATACTGTTTTCTGCTGAAACAATTATTTTTAATTTTTCATTATCACTTCTATAAGTACTTAAATCAATATTTTTTATATATTCTCTTGAATTAATATCATTTGATTTTATATCAAAAAGCATATTATCTCCTTTATATATTTCTACCATATAACTGTAAATAAACACTTTTTGATTATGGTTTATTTCTCTAACACTAATTAAAAGATTATCATCATCCAAAGATGCATCAATAACTGGATATAATAAATTATTATCACTATAATTATTAACAAGACAATTGATAAAAGGAACATATACATATTCATTATTTATATCTTTATATACCGAAATATAAGATTTATCAATACAAACATCAGAAACTTTATTATGTAAATAATTTTTGCTTTCTAATTCACTAAGTTGAATATCAAAACTATCACCTATAACCAAGTCATCTCTATAGTTTTTCATAACATATTCTTCTGCTTCAGCAATTAGCAAATCTTCCTCTTGACTCCACATATTAATATTTTCCTTACCTATTAAAGAAGATATTCCACTAATAGCCATAACAATAAGAATCAATAAAATTAATATAATACAAAGAATTTCAATAATACTGATCTTTTTACCACTAAAACCAACTATCATAATATCACCTATTCTATAAACAATTATAACTTAAATAAAAATATAAATAAAGAAAAAAAGCAGACTATTCTGCTTTTTCTTTAACAACTTCTACTTTTCCTTTGTAGCTACCACATTTTGGACAAACTCTATGTGGCTTAATCATTTCGCCACAACTAGGACATTTTGTCATACCAGGAACTTCCATAGCATTGTGACTTCTTCTCATTCTCTTTCTTGTTTTTGAAACTTTACGGAAAGGAACTGCAAACAATTGAATGTCTAATTTCATCATCTTATCACTCCTCTTCTATATCTTTTAATAACTCACTAAATGGATTGTTATTATGTGCTAAATCATCTTCACTAACCAATCTCCATCCATCCCCATGAAATTTACTGAGATCTTCGACCTTAGTATATTGTAAGGGGACCTCTAGTACAATATTTTCCCACAAAAAGCTAAAAATATCAAGTATATTTTCACTTTTTAACCAGTTTTCCCAAAGAAAATCCGAATAAAATATCTCATAAGGAAAGTCTATAGGCTCAAGTGAAATAGAATCTTCTATTACCATAGTACCAGAAATAGAACATTCTATATAATCTTTCAAACCTTCTTCTGTATCCTTTTTAGTAATATTTCCCTTAACTTTTATTTCCTTCAAATCTATAATATCTGTATTTTCATAATAAGCCTTATCAAGAAAATAACTACCACTAATATCAATATTTTCTATTGCATTACTATGTAAAAGTCCTAAATCAATTTCCATCCAATCACCTATTTATTAATTGCTATCATTCCATCTTCTTCAACAACTTGAATTTTACCATGATAATGTAATTTACTACCAGCAGGTACATTACTATCTTGTTTAATCCATACTCTAATAGCAATATCTGCAGTATCTAAAGCATCAATAGTATCATGAAGTAATATACCATCATCTAATTCATCTAATTGATATATAGCATTCTCATGCTTATTTATTTTAACAGAAATTCTTATATTGTCTTTAGGTATTAGCATATCACCACAACTATCTGCTTCAATCTGTTCTAAATCATCTACTATTTTAATAGTATATAAAACATCTTCTGTTAAATTGTTTTTTAATGACACATTATATGATTTAGAAGATAATCCTACTGAATCAGTAACTGGTGTCATTTTTGAAATAGTAATTTTATCTCCAGTACCCTCATGATAAATAACATCAAGTGATTCTGAACTAAAATCAATTTCCCTATCACCTTGAAATTTATTATATATATAATATGTAGAAAAAACTGCTAGTAATAATATTACTACACTATATATTATATTTTTTCTTAATTCTTTTTTTCGATTATACATAGTCCACCTCATTAATATAATATAATTTTAAATTCTACTTTTAAAGAAATTATCTTTTAAAAATCCTGACTTTTACAATTATTTACATATCTTAGCAAAAACCTCATAAACTGTATCTATATTTTCACAATTTATAATAAAACGTGCTGAGTGACAAAATCTTAATCCCTTTATTCCTGAAACCTCTTCTAATTCTGTACCAGTAAGTCCCTTCCATTCCTCAGGAAATTCTAAACGTGCTGTTTTATCTTCAACACTCTTCGGCAAAGTCTTAACCGCATAACCACCCCTATTAGATGGAAAAGCCACAAACAATACATTAGCCGCTTTTTCGTGATTAAGTAATACCTCTTCATATGGTAAATATTCATCTAAAATTAAGTATTTCTCGCTACCATCACATTCATCTAATATTTCTTGAACTTTCTTATCAGCAATAACTTTTCCATTTATATATAATAGTTCTTCTTCAATAATTGTTTTAGCCAAATTAACAGCTTTTAAGAATTGCTCACTCTCACTCTGAAAAGCTTCATAACTAGGATTAAACAATTTAATAACACCACTTAAAGTTTTTACTTTGTAATTAGCCTCAATCTTAGGAAATTGACCATTATCATCAGCATCTATTGCTTCTATTAAATCTTTATCAATAGCCAAAAACATTTCATCAACATTGTCAAATTCTTGTTTCTTTAAAAAGTCTTTTCCTAATTCTTTCCATAATAAACCAAATGCGGCATAAATAATACCATTTTCTCTTTTTAAAGCATCATTTTGATGATGATCGAACTTACCTCTACCAATATCGTAAACAAAAACACTATCATTAACTTCAGTAGAATCAACATTACTTGTCCTAAAAACCTTTACATCACCTAAATATAATTCCAAAAATGCAGTTGAAAAAACCTCATCTGCATGCATAGTCCCACTATGGGTTATGCAATTTGCTTCATTTATACTATCTACTATTTTAATCATATTCTACCTCTCATCACTTCTAGCAATTAATAAAAGTCTAAATATTTGTAAAATAGCCGTTGCTACTCCTGCAACATAAGTAAGAGCTGCTGCCTTTAACATTTTATAACATAATCTATGTTCTCTTTTAGAAACAATTTCTAATTCTTCTAACTGTTTCAAAGCTCTACTCGATGCATTAAACTCAACTGGTAATGTAACAACTTGAAATAATAATATAACAAATTCTAAAAATATACCAATCCATAAAAAACTAGTTAATGATGTAAATAAACCAATCATAATAGCAATATATCCAAGTTTAGAAGAAAGATTAACTACAGGAACAATACTATTTCTAAATCTTAAGAAAAAATAATTATTTTTATCTTGAATAGCATGTCCACATTCATGAGCCGCTACACTAACTGCTGCTACAGTACTAGTATTATAAATATCCGTTGATAGACTTACTGTCTTATTTCTTGGATCATAATGATCAGTAAGTGTTCCACTAACTTCAAGTACTTTAACATTTTTTAAACCATTTTTATCAAGAATCTTTCGAGCAACATCACAACCAGTCATCCTTGAATCAGCCTTTATTTTTTTTGTTCTTTTGTACATACTATTTATGTACCACTGAGCACCAAAAGTAATAATTAATGTAATAAGTATTATTAGCATTTCATAACTCATAATATCATCTCCAAATCTAAGTTCATTATATCATAATATTAAAAAAATACTACTCTATTTAATAGTATTTTTCTTTTTTGTAGGAGCTTTAATTTTTTTTAGAAAATCACTTATAGCTAAAGAACTATTAACTAAAACAATAAGCCCCAAACCACCACCAAGCAATAACCAGTCTGGTCTCTTAAATTCTTTATTTGAATAATTATCTTTATCGATAGGAATATGTGTGTAGTCTACTACTGAATAATTAACATCTAAATAGCCATCAACATTACCAGCTCCAGCATTAACACCTGCTTTTGTTGAACAAGCAATACCAGCATTATATTCACTACTTCCCAAGAATTCTAACGGCTTTGTATCTTCAACCTCTATAGCAGTAGAATAATCTTTCTCACCAGTTATCCATACTTGTAAAACATCTGAAACAGGATAATCAACACAACTTTGTAAAAACTCATAATCTTTTTGAGTACAACAAATACCAGGAATATATCCTACCTCTCTAATATCAGTTGCCCAATTTTCAACCATTTTCTTAACTTGTGCCTTCGTAAAATGTCCTTTTGCACCATCTTCATACTCTAAACATAAGTATACTGGATAACTAACTTCCTTCTCTTTTAATGAATTTAATACAATTTCTGTTTGATTAGCTAAACGTTTTGCAAATTCTTCTGAATTAAGCATATTTGTATTATCAACTTCATTATAACAATATACACCAATTGGAATATTATAAAGACTACAATTAAGAGCATTAACTTCAAAAGTAGGATCTACATCAAGTCCAGTAGAACATCTTAAAATTGCAAAATCAAAGTTTTCTGCCATTTTTTCCCAATTGATTTCTCCATCTTGATATAATGATAAATCACAACCTCGAATAGCTTCATCTAATACTTCAAAATCTTCCAATCCCTTATATTGGCGAATTTCCTTTTTAGTTGGAATTTTAAGTACAGTCCCAGAAACAATATCTCTTTTTTTCATACTATTATATTCAAGTAAATCATCAACACTCATTTTAGCAGTCATCGCAATATCTAAAATATCATCATCTTTCTGAACTATATAACTATAATCATTTACAAAATATTTAGAATTATTATCTTTTTCATTAACATCTTCTGATAAATAATGCCATGTACTACTTACTATTCCATCTAAATCTTTTATAAGATCAAGACTATCACGATCAGGATATTTAATTATCTGATCATCCATTATTAAAAATTTCTTACAATCATCAATTACACAATTTTTAACCAATCTCGATAAATTTGTATCTGTTCCACTAATACCAACTATAATATGATTTTCCTGACATTTTCTAATAAAATCATTAATTAATATTTCTCTTTCTTTAGTAGATAAATTGTCATTACCAACTATTTTATCAATATTTAAAAATACTGGAAAACTAACATCATATTCTTCCAATACACTTTTAGCATATAAAGCATCATCATAAATATCAGCTTCATCTTCAGCTGATGAAGAAATTTCTATTCCAAGAGAAATATCTTGATTATTACACATTTTCATTTTTTTACCTTGAAAATGCACCCCAATACTATCATGATCTCCAACATCTAAAATCACAAAATCTTCTGGATAAACCTTAAAATTATATACTGGATTAATATTAGTATAACCTATTGAATTTTCCATTCCTTCACCAATAGAATCATTACGCATCTTCTTAGAAAGAGAAAAACTAATAACTCCTGTACCAATACCAGCCGCTAATAATAAAGCTACAACTTTTTTATTAATTCGTACTTTTTTCATATCTATATCCCCTTTTCAATTGCCCGTTATTATACCATAAAGCCCTTAAAAAGTAAAGAAAAAGCTAGTAACACTACTAACTTAAATCTTGTACATTCTTATAATATTTTCAAAAACCTTTATCCCATCAATAGCCGCTGTTGTAATACCTCCAGCATACCCAGCTCCTTCCCCGCAAGGATAAATTCCTGAAACATTTGAAATACCAAACTCATTTCTAACTATTATAACTGGTGAACTAGTTCTACTTTCCACACCTAACAAAACAGCATCACTACGCGCAAAACCCTTAATCTTTTTATCAAAACTAGGAATTGCTTCCTTTAAAGATTCTGTAATATATCCTGGCAACACCTCATTCAAATCAGCAAAACAAAATTCACCCTTAGTATTAGGTACAACATTTCCTAATTCTTTAGTAATAGTACCTGAAACAAAATCTTTATATAATTGTACAGGTATTTTTCCATTACCGGAATTGTATGCCCTCTCTTCCAATTTTCTTTGAAACTCAACCCCTGCAAGTGGATCATTACCAAAATCAGAAGCTGTAACAGTAACTACAAGTGCACTATTAGCATTTTCTTCATCTCGTTTATAATTACTCATCCCATTAACAACTAATCTACCTTCCTCACTAGATGCATTAACCACAAAACCACCAGGACACATACAAAAAGAATATACTCCTCGTCCACTTTTTGTTTGATACGTCAATTTATAACTAGCTGGTTCTAATAACTTATAACTATCTCCATATTGGCTTTTACTTATCATTTCTTGTGGATGCTCTATTCTAACACCAACAGCAAAATTCTTTGCCTTCATTAAAACATTTTTATCATGTAGTAATTTAAAAGTATCTCTAGCTGAATGACCAATAGCTAAAACAAGTACTGAACAATTAATAATATCTTTATTATTAACTTCAATAGCAGAAATCTTATCATCTTCAATTACCAAATCAGTAAGCTTAGTATTATATTTAAACTCACCACCCATACTGATTATTTTTTTTCGAATATTTATAATTACTTTTCGTAAAATATCCGTTCCAATATGTGGCTTATTCAAATACATAATCTCTTCAGGAGCCCCTGCTTCTACAAATATTTCAAATACTTTTTTTCCTCTGTTTAGCTTATCCTTAATAAGCGTATTTAGTTTACCATCAGAAAAAGTTCCCGCTCCTCCTTCACCAAACTGTACATTAGAATTAGGATTTAATTTATTAGTTTTAAAAAACTCTTCAACTGTTTTAATTCGATCCTCAATCATTTCTCCCTGTTCAATTATTAATGGCTTATAACCAGCTTCTGCCAACATATAAGCACAAAATAAACCACTAGGTCCACTACCAACAATAACAATTCTATCATTCAACTTTTCTTTACCTGTAATTTCAAATTTATAATTCTCTTCGTTAACTATAAATATATCATTTGTTAAATGTATTTTCTTTTCATCTTTTAAACAAACGTCAAATTCATAGACAAAGAAAATATTCTTTTTATCACGAGCATCAAGTGATTTCTTAACTATTTTATAATTTAGTATTTCCGAACTATTAATCTTTAATTTTGTACTAATTTTCTTTAAAATATTCTCTTTATTATCTTTCTTAATAGAAACTTTTACTTGTCTTACTCTAATCACAATCATCACCTATACTTTTACCAATTAATAGCCCAGAAAGCCAAGCAATAGTTAAATTATATCCTCCACACTTCCCAGTAAGATCAAGTAATTCTCCAGCTATATATAAATTTTTAACTAATTTAGATTCACAAGTCGTAATATCTATATCAGTAAGAGAAACACCTCCACTACAAACTTGTGAATTATCAAATGACTTTGTCCCAGTAATTTCTAATTCCATTGAAAATAAATTATTAATTAATAAATTCTTTTCATTTAAAGTAAGATCATCGAAAAAAGCATTATAATTAATACCCGCCATATTAAGAATAATCTTAGCTAATTTATAATTCAATAATCCTTCCAGTAATTCTAATAAAGATCTACCATAAACTCCTTTATTATAATCTTCAAGCCAAGTAAGTCTATCTTCCTTAACAAAAGGTAAAAAATTAATCTTTATAACTTCTCTTTTACCAATATCTAAACCCCTAGCAATTAAAACACTTAAATTAAAAGTACATATACCACTAAGACCATAATCAGTAAACTGAGCTTCACCCAGTTCACTAGTAATAAACTTATCATTTTCATATAATTCTAATTTAACTTCACTTCTAACTCCAGACCATTCTTTTAAATATTTAAAATTTGCTTCTACTTGTACAAGAGCAGGTAAAGGCTTAATAATTTTATGGTTAAATTTCTTTAAAAACTCATACCCCATACCAGTAGATCCTGTCTTAGGATAAGCATACGACCCAGTAGCAAGTACCAACTTTTTACATCTAATATTATCGGTATTAGGATTAATTATAAAAATATCTTCTTCTTTTATAATTTCTGTTACTAAAAAATTATTTTTAACCTTAATATTTTTTCTTTCTAATTCTCTTAATAATACATTTTTAATAGTAATTGCCTGATTAGAAAAAGGATAATAATAACCATCTCTTATTTTAGGAATAATACCCAAACTATCAAAAAAAGATTTTACCATTTTTATATTATTATCAGTAACAATTTCATTTATTAAATCAATATTACTAGAAAAATAATTATCTATATTCTGGTTCTCATTAAAATAATTACATCTTCCATTACCCGTAATTAATATTTTCTTTAAACATTCACTATTTCTTTCTAATATTAATACTTTGTTATCACCTTTTTTAGATTTTATTGCAGATGTAACACCACTTGCTCCACCACCAACCACAACAACATCATACATATTACCCCTCCAATGCAACTAAATTATAACAAAAAAAGAAAAATATTACTACTTATAAAAATATTATTGAGAAAAATGAAAACTTATACTATACTTAAACTGGTGATAGTATGAAAAAGAGTAAGAAAAAATTAAGAATTAAAAAGAAAGGTATTATTTTTATTATAATTATTTTCATAATAGTCATTTTTGGTGCCATATCGACTGAAAAACTATTAGAAAATAATCGTCTAAAACACTTCAATAAACATGTAGTAACAACAAAAAAAACAAATCTCTATGATAAAAACAATAATCCTTGTGGAACAATAAATAAAGATACTCAAATCGAACTATCAAACAAAAACAATTCTAAATATTTCAATATAAAAAATACTAATTACTATGTATATTATAAAGATGTCAAAAAAACTACTAAACAAGAAAAAGTAAAAAATGAGAATTATTATTTGCCTCTAAATAAATTAATAAAATCCAAAAAGAAAGTAACTCTTTATAATAATAAAACAAAAGTTATCACTATTAATAAAAATCTTGAATTAAAAGTTGATCATGAAGATGAAAATAATTATTATTTATATTTTTCAAATAATTTACTAAGTATTAAAAAAAATAAAAACATTACAGAAGAAAAAGCCACCATAGAAAAAAACACTGCATCTAAAATAAGTGTCTTATTCTATGATAGTATTGAACCAACATGCACTAATTATAACTGCACTACTATTGATAATTTTAAAAGACAAATGGAATTATTAAAAACTAATGGTTATTATACTATTTTTGAAGATGATTATAATAACTTCTTAAAAAACTATATTAATTTAAAAGATAAAGCTCTTTTTATAACAACAAGTATTTTAAATGATGATCTAACAAACATCTCTAAAGAATTAAATATAAATATCACTAAGACAAATGAAGAAGTATTATATTTATCTACTAATAAAGCCTCTACTAAAAATGATGATTCTAAAACCCGTAATCGCTACCAAATAAAAAGTTATACTACTGATGAAAATATCCTTAAAATGGCAAACGGTGAAGAAGTAAAAGAAACAACTGCTGAAGATAACAAAACTCAAAAAATTGCTGTTTTAAACTATCATTTTTTCTATGATTCTAGTATAGGAGAATCTTGCGGAGAAAGTATTTGTCTAGATACACAAAAATTTAGAGAACACCTAGACTATTTAAAAAATAACAATTATAAAACCTTAACAATGAATGAATTTATGCGTTGGATGTATGGCGAAATTGAATTACCAGAAAAATCTATTTTAATAACTGTAGATGATGGAGCATTAGGTACTGGTAAACATAATGGTAATAAATTAATCCCTCTTCTTGAAGAATATAAAATGCATGCTACCCTATTCTTAATTGCCGGCTGGTGGGATATTAATAACTACACATCACCATATCTTGATATTCAATCTCATACCTATGATATGCACCAATATGGTTCTTGTGGACGAGGGCAATTAAACTGTGCCACATATGAAGAAGCAAAAGCAGATCTTCAAAAATCACTTGATGTTATTGGTAATAGTGATTCATTTTGTTTTCCTTTCTATATGTACAGTGACACATCACTTAAAGCTATTAAAGACACTGGTTTCAAAATTGCCTTTGTTGGTGGGAACAGAAAAGCCACTAGAACTAGTAATAAATATTTAATTCCAAGATATCCAATTCATGCTAGTATTACACAACAAGATTTTATAAATATGGTTAATTAAA
The DNA here is from genome assembly GCA_017433415.1 of Bacilli bacterium. Classification (GTDB taxonomy): domain Bacteria; phylum Bacillota_I; class Bacilli_A; order RF39; family UBA660; genus UBA3789. Next base: position 26,374 of record JAFRHI010000009.1, on the reverse strand, counting down.
AAAAATAATGCTACTTTGTAGCATTATTTATATTTTACATGTATTTCTTGATTAACTATCTTTCCATCACTATTTAATTCTGCACATATTTCATCTTGTTCTAGATATAAATCCTTTACTGAAGTTGCTAGTAAAACTTCTTTTTTAGCTGAAGTAATTTCCATATAATATAAATTACCATCTTTTAAGAAAAATTTATCATTAGAAGATCCCGCATATCCAGTAGCACCAACAATCTTCTCCGCAGTTATTTTTACTGTTTCACCATTTTGATTTATAAATTCTTCAGTATGTAGTGGTTTAGTTGTTTCATTAACATTACTTGAAGTATCATTAGTTGTCTCTTCATCATCCTTAACTTCCTTATTAGTATCTACTTGGGAATTATCACTAGCTTTATCCTTACTAACTTTGTTAGAGTCGTTAACCTCTTCACTACTATCAACTTCTCTTTCTATTTTTGTATCAGTAAATTTAAAATAAGCAAAACAACATAAAACACCTAGCAAAAATATAACAATACCTACTAAAAGTTTTACTAAAAATGTACTATTTTTTTCTTTATTTCCTTCCATCTCAAATCACCAACTTTAATCTATCACATATAAAACATTAATTCAATTTTATTATCTATTAGTAGTATTCACTTGACACTTTTTTTACATAATACTTTTAATTAATAGTATTACTTGAAATATTAAGAACAATCCCAATAGATGCCATAGATACTAACAAAGAAGATCCACCATAAGAAAGAAATGGGAGTGTTACCCCCGTAACAGGAATCAAACCAACAACTACCATTAAATTCATAGTAGCTTGAAAAATCATCTGAAATATAATACCAAATGAAAGATATTTTGCAAACTTATCATTGCTTTTACAAGCAATTGTAATACCTAAATAAAATATTATAATAAATAGTCCTACAACAATAATAGCTCCAACAATGCCAAACTCTTCAGCTATTACTGAAAAAATAAAATCTGTTTGTGGTTCTGGCAAATAAAAATGCTTTTGTACAGAATTCAAATATCCTGTACCTAATAATCCACTTGGTCCTATTGCATATAAACTTTGAATTATTTGAAATCCTGTTCCTAGTTCGTCTTTCCAAGGATTAATAAAAGACGTAATTCTATCCATCCTATAAGGAGCGATTACTATTAAAATAATTATCCCTATTATTCCTAATATACTACCAAAAGCAAAAAATTTTAGAGGAACACCTGCCACAAAAAAAAGAGCAATAACAGAGATAAAAATAATCATTCCTGTACCTAAATCAGGCTGTAACATAATAAGTCCAAAAAATATTAAAGAAACAAATAATATTGGAAAAACACCTTTAACATAATTATTAATATTCTTTTCATTATTAGCTAAATATTTACTTGTAAAAATTATAAGTCCCAATTTAGCCGCTTCACTAGGTTGAATTCCTAAAGATCCTATTCCAAACCAACTCCTACTACCATTTCTAATACTACCTATACCTGGTATTAATACAAGAATTAATAATATAAAACTACTTAAAATAATTATATTTGAATATTTATAATAAAAATTATAATTAATTTTAGAAATATAAATCATTAAAATAACTCCTATTATAAAAAAAACAGCTTGATATTTTAAATAATGAAAAGAATCATTATATTTATATAAAGACCAGATACTAGATGAAGAATAAATCATTAGCAAACCAAAAAGTGCTAAAAAGATTACTGCTATAATTAATTTTTTATCTATCTTCATAGTATCACCTAATAAATTATATTTATGAGCAAAAAAAAAAGAACAATAGTTCTTTTATACCCAAACTCCAAAGATAATACCAGCCATGGCAAGAATTAAACCAGCTACCCAAAATAATTTAACAATATCTGTCTCTGCCCAGCCAAGTTTTTCAAAATGATGATGAAGTGGCGTCATTAAAAATAACTTTCTATGAAATACTTGTACCCAGAATGTTTGAATAATAACACTAAGCGTTTCTATTACAAATACTGAAGCAACTACAAGTAGCGTTAACTCTCTATGCGTAAGTATTGCTATCGCTCCCATAACAGCTCCAAGGGCTAATGACCCAGTATCACCCATAAAAACTTTTGCTGGATGCGTATTATATATCAAAAATCCCATTAATGAACCAACTAAAATTAAACTAAATATTCCAATATCTTCAAAACCAACTGATAATGAAATAAGTGAAAAAGCAATAAAAGCAATTGCCGACAAACCACCAGCCAAACCATCTAAACCATCAGTTAAATTAACAGCATTACTAGCACCAACTAAAATAAATAATATAGCTAAACCATACAACCAACCAAATTCCAAATCAATATGCAGTGTCCCAACAACCCATGCAGTTTGCCCTCCACTACGCATATAAATATAGAAAAAGCCAATTGCAATTAAAACTTGCATAAATAGTTTTTGATAAGTTGTTAATCCTTCATTATTACCTTTTCTAATTGATAAAAAATCATCTAAAAATCCAATTGCAGAATACCCTAAAAAGACTAGTAAAACTATTCCTAAATTAGATGTATAAGCTATCTTTTTCATAAAAATAAGAGCCAATGTTGCTAGCATTGTTGGAATAATAAAAATCAAACCACCCATCGTTGGTGTGCCTTCTTTTTTTCGATGTGCTTCACCAACAAAGATTGATATTTTTTGGCCAACTCGAAATTTCTTTAGTATTGGTAACATAACCAGCCCTAAAGCAGTTGAAGTTAAAAAACCAATCATAATAGCGAAAATTGCCTTTGTCAAAAGTAGCATTTTATCACTCCATTCCTCTGATTCATTATATCATAATAATTTAACTAATATTCCAAATAATAAAAAATTAGCACTAACTTTACATTGGATATTCTCCTCTTTGTAGAACTTTAGCTTCATTTCGTTCTAATTCCTTCTTTTGTTCTTCTTTTATTAATTCCATTTCATATTCTTTTTCTTTAAGATTTACTTTAATCTTATAAAGATTAGCTAGTAACTCATCACATTCTTTTATAACACCAATATAATCTTTAAATTTATCTTTTATCTCATCTATCATTTTATCAACTTGTTTGCTAGTTTTACCAAGCAATTTAGTAGCATCATCTATTGCTTCAATACTTCTCTCAATTTGTTTACTATAGTCCTTAACTGTAATAACTTTAATTTTCCTAGTTGTTGTTTCCGGTTTTAAAACATTCCTCATAAAATATAAATATGAAGCTGTAGCTGTTGTTAACGCTTTAACGGTTCTAGCTCCAGGAATAAACATCTGTAAAGCCATTATCCCTAGTAATCGTTTACTCTGCCTATTCATAGACTTAAATTGTACTTCTACTTTTTCTTTAATATCTATACTATTTGAAATTTTTTCTCTAATTTCTGCAAGTAGTTTTTCCTGTTCTATTTGAAAATCTATAAGTTCTTTATTAATTTTATCAACATCATAATATTTTTCTTTTAACTCATCAAAATTTTCTTCTCGCTCTTCATATTTTTCTTTATCTTCCTGTAATTTTTTATTTAATTTTTCTTTGGCTTTATCTAATTCATTTAATTTTTCCGCAATCAAAATATAAAGAGGTGAATCTTTTAATTCACTAACTGTTTTTCCATATTTAAACTCCTGCAAATAATCTTCAATTAAAATATAAATATAACTAGCATCATATTTATCCAAATCTTTTATTTTAATCTTATCCTTCAAAGATTCTATTTTTTTTATTACATCACTAAGTTTATCAATAAGGACTTCAACATCTTCACTTAACACTACATTCTCTTCTTGTTTAACTATTACGTTATATTTAAACACTAGTTGCCTCAAGTCATATCTAATGTTTTTAAGTTCTTTTTCATATTCTTCAACTAATTTACGTGATTTCAAATTATGTATTTTTTTTTGGGTGTTAATATCAACAGGAAAAGTATAATCAATAGGAATAGTATCAAACATATCAATTTGCTTATCTTCTAACTGTTCCCTAACACTAGACTCTTCTTGCCTACCTATATCAGGAACAACATCAAAAATACTCTTCTTTGCAGTAGAAATCTTTACTCTAACTTTATTACCCTCTGGTGTAGTAATAACTCTTGTGGAAGTATCTTTCTTCGGTGTAACACCTTCTTCATATTCACTTACTTCTAAATCATGATTGACTTCTTTTTTTTGCTCTCCAGCGTCTAAAAAAGATTTAATTGTACCACCTAAAATTACAATAGGTAAAGTCTTAATTAAAGTATATACCTGCTTTTTTTTAACTTCTTTTTCTAATTGCTTTATTTCTTCTTCATGAGCTATTTCCTGCAGTTTCTTTTGTTGTTTTTTCTTAATTCTAAGCACTCTTCGGCGATCGTTTTTGCCACCCCTAGCTCCTATTGTTTCATTCATACAGTATCACCAAAACAATTCTACCACACTTTTCATATAAATTACACTCTATTTAACGAAAATACGCACTTTACTACCATCCTCAATTCTTTGTAAAGCTCTAGGGGATTGTTCAAAAACAATATCACCAGTACCTTCTATTACGATTTCAAAATTACATAGCTCTTTTTTGGCATCATTAATATTTTTCCCAATTACATTAGGAACTGTGTACGTAACTTTATCATTCCATTCCAAATCTTTTTCTAAAGCATTATCTTGCTTTTCTATTTTCAAAGCATTAATAATATCTAAAAGAATTCTTCTTGCGATAGGCGTAGTCGTATAACTAGAAAGCATTGCCGTATGCTTAGGATTATCTATGGCCAAATATAAAACTGCTTCCGGGTCATTGGCAGGAACTACTGCCATAAAAGACATTATATAATTATTAACTAAATAATGGCCATTTTCTTGTTTTTGAGCTGTTCCTGTTTTTCCCCCTATTCTATAGCCATCAATATATGCACTTTTTCCTCCTCCTTTAGCAACTACACTCTCTAATGCATAGCGCATAATAGCAGATGTTTTAGAACTAATTACCTTCCTTCTTAAAACTTTATTATATTCCTTAACAACCGTATTTGTATTATCGCTAATATTTTTAACAATATAGGGTTTATACAAATAACCACCATTCACAGCAGCTGATACTGCCATTACTTGCTGTATAGGAGTCACACTTATACCTTGACCAAATGCACTAGTTGCAAGTTCTACATTACCAACCCTATCCAAGGGAAACAAAATACCCTTACCTTCACCATTTAAATCAACACCACTCTTTTCACCAAAACCGAATCTCCCAATATAAGAAAAAAGCCTCTCTTTCCCCAATAATTGACCCAGTCTTACAAACCCTGGATTGCTTTGTATCAATACACGAACACTTTAGGACAGAAGAATCTCTACGACAAGCCATAGTTTTTAAAGTCCTATCTTTAAGTTCGATTTTGTCGTTCATGTCTAAATCTATATCAATGTCTGGTGCATTAAAATCAAAATAAATATATAATCTAACATGTTTTCTATCATTATTTACTTTTTCTACAATAACTTTATCTACTAATAGATTTACTAAAAATGGTAAGTTTTCTTTTATGTCTAATTTAGTAGTTAAGCAGTTTTCTATTTCTTTTAATTTAGTTCTTAATCTATCTTCCTCTAAATTTTGGTTTTGTGAATTATCAATTTGTTTTTGTAAAGCAAAAAGTTCTTGATTAAATTTATCATTTCTTTTCTTAAATTCAAAATCATCAATTATTCCTTTTAAACTTAAATCTAATAATTTATCTTTTTGTTTTTCAATTTGATCTATTTTTCTATTAATATCTTCTGTATCAATATCAGTAGTAAAGTTTTTTACTATGTTTTTATATTCTGATAAGACTTGTCCTAAATAATCTTTTTTATGTTTAATAAAATCAGTAAAGACATCTACAAAAATTTTATCTAAGTAACTTTCTTTAATTATTGGGGATTCACATTTAGATACACCATCAACTTTATAAGTTCTACAAGCCCATGTTGGATTTAATGCACGATTTGATCCACCACTACGAATAAAGATACTATTACAATCTTTACAAAAAAGTTTTGCAGAATATTTATATTTTTTAATATGTTCTTCAGAATTAAGAACATGCCTTGATGGTAATTTTTTTCTTTTTTCATGTAATAAATTAGCCTTATCCCATAATTCTTCTGATACTATTGGTGGAATTCTATCATCTTTTTCTATAATATTATCTTCCTTAGGTAATTTCTTTTTCTTATGAGTTTTATAATCCTCAACTTCACTAAGTTTAGCAGTATAATAACCTTTATATCTAGGGTTAGATAACATCTTTGCTAAAGTAGTTTGACAATAAGGTTTTCCCTTAGAATTAACATATCCCATTTCTGCTAGTTCTTCACCAATCTTTTTTAATCCTATACTACCACTAGCATAAGTAGTAAATAAGTATTTAATCATTGGTGCTTCATTTGGGTTTATTTCATATCTTCCATCTTTTTTATAGTAACCAGTTAAATTACCACCTATTAATTTTCTATCTTTAATCATTCTATTAATACCAAATTTAACTCTTTCAGATAATTTACGAACTTCATCTTGTGCCATACTAGACATAATAGTAAGTCTAAATTCTGCATCTTCTTGAATAGTATTTAAATTATCAGAAAGGAAGTAAACAATTACACCTTGTTTTAATAGATATTCAGTATATTTTATACTATCAACTGTGTTTCTAGAAAATCTTGAAATTTCTTTAGTTAATATTAAATCTATTTTTCCTAAAGTAGCATCTTCTATCATTTTTAAGAAAGAATCACGATTTTTAACTGCAGTACCACTAATACCTTCATCAATATAGCCACGAGTAAAAATCCAATTTTTATTTTCTCTAATCATATCTTCAAAATAATTTTGTTGATTTTCCAAAGAATTTAACTGATCGTCTTTATCAGTAGAAACACGACCATAATAAGCAACTTTTAATTGCATATCATAAATTGTTTTTCCTTTTCTTAAATCTTCTCTTGCTTTTTTTATATCCATATATAACACTTCCTTTCATGTGTTCTTGAAACCCAAGATAACTAGGATGATTGCATGTTACCTCTCTTGTTTAACATTGTCAAATCATCCTCAGTACTTTGGGAATATTCATTTCTAATTTTTTTTAATCTAGATATAATAGAATTTTCCATTTCATTATATGTTCTAAGATCAATTACTTTTTCATCGTATAACTCTTTATTAATAATTAATCTATATTCAAGTAATTTATATTCAAAAGGTAAATGTTTTGTACTAAATCTAACTTCTATATCATTTTCTAACATGGAATAGCCTCCAGTTAAAAATATGAACTAGTTAATTAAGTTATTCATTATTACCACTTGAATTTATTAGCTCTTTTTGTAGAGTATTATCTTTTTCAAGTGGATTCTTTAAATGAATTTCTATTGTAGATTTAGTATTATTTCCATTGTCTATTTCAATATGAAATACTTCTTTATTTACTTTACCTTTTATAAAAGTTAATTCTTTTGTAGTTAATTTTTCTTTTAATTCAAAACTAGCAAAAGTACGATTATTATTTTCTTTATATTCAAATAAACTAATTTTATCTTTTAGTAAATTTTGAATAACTTCAACGATGTTATTTAATTTTGCAATTTCTTCTTCTTTAAATTTATCATAAGCAGATATTTCTTCTTTATATATACTCTTATTAATTCTATTTCTAGTTAATCTATCATATTTAGATTCTATATTTTCAACTACAAAATAAGTATTGCTTAAATCTTTTAAAGGTGTAATTTTTCTAGGTAATTCACCTTTAGAATAGCAAGACAATTTTTTATAGATGACAGTGTCCCTAAATATTGGATAACCTATATTTGGAAATATAATTGTTTTATAATGCAGATTCTTAACTTCATCTGGTGTTAATAAATCACGAGCAATTAATGAAGTAGATTTATTGCCATTGTAATTCATCAAACTAACAGATTGACTTATAGAATTTGCTTCAATAGTTTTCTTACCAAGTCTTTTACTGATAGCCTCTGCAGTATCCATTGTATTAGTTTTTAGATAAGCAAGTCCAGAGTTATCAAGTATTATTTGTGCTACTTCCTTACCATATACATTATCTAATTGACTTAAACTTTGTATAAATAAGTGATAACGAAGTCCTCTGGATCTAGCCACACTAATTATGGACTCTATGCTTGGCTCAATTAATGGTGGGCAATTACTAAATTCATCACAAATCCAATCAATTTCTACTGGAACTTTTTTACTATCAGTAGAGTTAGCAAGTTTTACTAATTCTTTATAAAGTAAACCTAATATAATAGTAACTAAAGAATAATAAATTTTATCTTCATCTGGAATGATACAAAAGATAGCTGATTTTTCTTTACCTAAAATATCAAAATCAAAATCTGATTTACTAGTAACATTAGCAACATTGACATCATCAAATATTGCCATTTTTTCTGAGAAAACACTAGTAATAGATTTATATGTATTTTCACTAGATGAAAGTATAGGTATTAAACTATCTTTAGACTTAGATCCATAAGGTTTTTGTTCTATATAAAATTTAAACTTTTTAGAGTTTTTATCTTCCATAGTAGAGTTTTGAAACTTACGAATAGAAGTCATAGTAATTTGTTCTCTTTTAATTTTATTATCTTTATATTCTTCTAAAAAGAATCCAATTAAACCCTCTAATAAGTTTTTAGCACTATTATTCCAAAAAGGATCTTTACCTTGTGTTTTATCATAAGTAATCATAGATGCTAGAGATGTAATTAATCTATTTGTTTCTGCATAACTAGATATAGATTTATTTTGATATTCTAGTTTTAAATTTTCTTCGTTTGTTTCATTAGCCAATTTTTCATATTTAATATAGTTTTCATATTCACGAATGATAGGCTCTAATATATTTATATGATTAGATAATTCTGGATGTCTAAAATCTATTGTTAAAACTTTATATCCTTTATCATGTAACATTTTAGAAGTTGTTTGGTATATTTCACCTTTAGGATCAGTTACAAAGACACTTCTTGATTTTTTAGCATTTGCTATAAAAGTTACCATATTAATAACACAAGTAACACTTTTACCAGATCCACTTGATCCTAAATAAACATAGTGTGGTGTTTCTTTATCAAACCATACATGAGATACATTTTTATCATAATATACTGGAAAACCAACTTCATTAATATTTGAAATTTTTTCTTTAGTAAAATACTTATTTATTTCTGCTTCAGTAGAAAACCTTGCAGATCCATATTCATTATTATTTTTTATTTTATGTTTAGATATAATAGGCTCTATATACATAAAACCTATAATGAAAATAAAAATAACAAGCAATAAAATTAAAAGGGATAAATTCATAATCTATCCCTCGTTAATCTATTGCTATAAATCATAGTCCTCCTCAGAATCTAATTCTTTTTCTGGATCATAATAAAGTTTTTCAAACATATCTATATCTAATTTAGATAAATCTAAATAAACTTCTTTATTACCATAATACTGCCTTAATTTTAAGATAGTACCATCTTCAAAACTAAATTCTTTAGATGAATGTAGAATTGTTTGTAAATCATCAAATTTCTCATCTATTTCATCAATATTATTCATAATCTAAATCAACCTCATTTTCTTTATGTAAAACTTCTTTTCTAGCAAGTTCTAATCCATGTTTTAGAGTAGGACTATTAGCAATTTGTTCTCTAGTTAATTCTAAAGCATCTAAAGTATCATCTAATTCATAAGTATAACCATACTCGTGATTTTCAAGTTCACTTACAAACATATCTTTAATATAACCCTCACCAGTTTTATCTGCATTTATTAAATCATTATGTTCTTTTCTAAGTGAATCCCACATATCACCAAACTTTTTAGCATCAGATTTTCTGATAAAACCACCTCCACCAATAGAAACAACTTTATCAGTATCTTTAGGATCTAATCCCAATTCTTTCATGCCTTGATTAAATTGTTCATCAGAGAAAGCAAATTTCATTGGAAATTCATTAACTATTTTTTGATGTTTTTCTTTGACTTCATCATATTTATTAGCCATTTATATCATCCTCCTTATTGACTTCTGATATTCTTTTTAAAGCAACATCATAATATTTTTTATTAATTTCAAATCCTATATATTTTCTATTTTCTAAAAGACTAGCAACTGCAGTTGTACCACTACCCATAAAGCAATCTAATACTATTTCATTTTCTTTAGAACTATTCCTTATTAATTTTCTAATTAAAGGAAGTGGCTTTATAGTTGGATGACCATACATTTGCTTATCTTTTACATTTAAAGTAGATAAATAAATTGTTTTAGCATCTTCATAAGAGTTAGGTTTACAATAACCACCTTTTCTAAAATATAAACAATATTCTTTATCACCTAAATACTTATTACTATATAAGGGCATAGGATTCGTTTTACCCCATATAATAATTTCTAATTTGCAACCAAGTTTATCAACGAAATATTTTAAGTATGTAGGTATCTGTCTGCCATTACACCAGATATAGATATTAATTTCTTTCATAACTCTAATAAGCTCATCTAGTATAGATAAATCATATCCATTAACTAAATTATTTTCTTTTAATTCATTTTCTAATTTAGTTAAGTCATAACATAATCTTCCAGATCCTTTTTTACCACCTTTAGTACAAATATCATAAGGTGGATCTATAATAACTAAATCTACTGAATTATCTGGTATTTTTTTAAGACCTACAAGACAATCTTCGTTATATAATTTATTTACTTGCAAATCTGTGATTCCTTTCATATAAAAAGGTAGGAAGAATATCCCACCTTTGTCTAGTTAAGTAATTATAATCTATATTTAAAATTTTACTTAACCTATATAAAAAAACACTACTAACATTTCTTATCTTATCATTTTCTATTTTACTAAGAGTAGATATAGATATATTAGAAATATTAGATAGTGATTCTAATGTTAAATTATTTTTTAATCTTTCTTGTTTTATTATATTGCCAATTTTATTCAATAAATAATTCCTCCTTTCAAGCATAAAAAAAGACAACTAATAAAGTTGCCTAAAATAAATTAATTATTTTTTTCAAATTCATATTCTACATTATACTTAATGTCTGTTATATCCCAATCAATATATTTCTTTTCTTCAATACCTGCATATTCTTTTAATTTGTTTAAATAATCAAAAGTATATCTTCTAACTTCTTCTGGAAGTGACGCAGATGATTCAAAAACAAAATTATCAACCATTAAGATTAATGCTAATAGTCTTTCTTCAACTTCATAATTTTTTTTAATAGTTTTTTTACCCATAAAGAATGCCTTTCTGTCAAATCACTTATAAAAAAAATTAGTCCTGTACTAGCGACTAATCAAGGCTTTACTGCATACCTCTATATAAGAAGTGAGATGCTTAGTAAAGTAAAATGGTTTAACAGTGGTAATTGCTTACCACAAATTAATGATACCACAATACGACAATTTTTTCAATAGTTATTTTATACAAGTGTTTAAGAAAGAGTAGAGGCTATCTACTCATAAATCATAATATCTTAAAATTTCAATGCTTTTTATTTTATATTTATTGCATGTAATGTTACTCTGTTTTGATTATTAGTGGCACAAGTTGATAATGTTAAAATACTTTTTTCTTCTGATACATCTACATTAAAATCATATTTACTTTTCTTCTTAATTGTTTTTAAGAATTTAAGATATTCATTATCGTTTTTAAATTCAGTAGTAATTGGGTAATCACTTGCTTTATCTTCATATACTGAAAATACTTGATATTTATTTATTCTATTTTCAGTTACTAATACTATTTCGTGATTATCTTTATTACTAAACCAATCTTCATTTAAAACATTTTTTAAAGTTCCAAACATAGATCCATCTCTTGTATTATGACCATAAATAATTATATTATAATCAGTAAAATTAAACTTATTTCTATAATCTGCAAATATCCATCCTGCATTATTATATTCTTTATTAAAGTTATGTTTTAAATAATAATCATTATCTTTTCCTTTAACAACTACATATTTAATATTTGTATTTGGAACTTCTAAATATGCAACTACATCAGAATTTTGTTCTTTTAATGCTTTAAAATCTATTTTGTATTCTTCATCTTCTTTAGGTTCTTCTTTTATATACTGGTTTAAATCTTCTTGTATTTTTAGGTTATCATCATTATCTTTTTTCCAATTAATTATATTAGTTAATGAAATACAAAATATAACTAATAATATGATTATAATGATTAAAATTATTATATTTTTCTTTTTTAATTTCCTTTTCTTTTTCATTATATCCACCTCTAAATTAAAAGGAACTAGTTGTTACTAGCTCCTTGATTAATTATTAGTTTTTACTAATTTTCTTTTATTACTAATAACTGTATAACCTAATATACTTATTAAACCTAAACTTGAAATAATAAGCATTACAAATGATGTTCCAATATTATCTCCAGTATGTGGATTACTTGTAGTAATAACATCATTGTAAGTTAATGCATATGTTGAGAATTTATCAGTTTCAAATGTAGCAATATTTCCATTTACTTTAACTTCTATTTCTTCTACATTACCATCATGTAATCTTAATACTTTAAATGTTCTTTCTACATTTGAATCTTTATTTATTAATTCGTCTGGTATTTCAAAAGATATTGTAATAGGTGTTTTTGTTTCAGTAATCTTTGTTGCTTCTTCACCCTCAACTTTTTTAAATAAACTAACATCTAAATATAATCCTAATTTATCATTTCCAAGTTTTTCTTCAATCTTACTTTTATCACTACTTGAAATACTATTACTAATATCTTTTACTTCTAAATATACATCAATATTTTTTCCTTGATTTATTTTATCTAAATCTTCATCAGTAAAATCTATTTTAGCAATTACTTCATCAGCTGATTCAATAACTTTGGCATTATTTGAATTAGGAGTAGTAGGATCAATAAATTCTACCTTACCTGGATCTATTATCATAAATGTTGCATTTTTAGTTGAAATTATATAATTTCCACCATCTTTATTTTTAACTATAACTTTTCCAGTTCCAGGTCCGATATTATCTTCAAACTCTAATTCATATTCAGTACTTGGAACAATTCTATCTCCATCTTTAATAATTATTGTAGGTTTTATTTCTTCACCTGTATATACTTGATTTTCAATAATAATTGTATATTCAGTTAATGCTTTTGGATTTATTTTTAAAGTATTACTTCCTACTTTATCATTATAGTTTGATTTACTTGCTCTATAATAAATTGCATATTCTCCTACATCAGTAAATGTTGGAAGTGTTTCAGAATAATTTACACCATCAGTTGAATATTCAATAGTTCCACCTGGTAAATTTCCAGTAATTTTAATTGAATGTTCATCACCATCATAAGTAACTTCATTATCTTCAAACTTAATCATACTATCTGGTATATCAACAGTGCCTATACTCCAGTTAGCATTTTTTTCAGTAATTGTATCATCATTCCATTTATAATTATTACTATCTTTTAAATTCCAAGTAATTGTATAATTTCCTGCATCTTTTGCACTCGCTGTTCCAGTTTGTGTCATTGTATTTTCATCATAACCAGTTATTGTTGGAGATTGTTCAGAATCAGTAAACGATTTTGCAGTATTACTTAATGTTGGTATAGTAACCTCTGCAGGACTTATACTCCAAGTTACTTCTTTAGGTTCTGTTGTGTTATCTTCCCAAGTATATCCTTCATTTGGTATTACTGTTGCTGTGTAATCTCCTACATTTGTTGCTTTATCTGTTCCTGCTGTAATAGTTGAATTATTAAGTGTTATACCTGTTTGTTCTTCTCCATTATATGTTAAATTATCATTAACTGTATATGAAGCACCAGTAAATGTCCAATGTGCATATAGAGTAGTATTATTTGTTCCATTGAATGTAGTATCGTTTGTTACTTGTGTTCCATCTTCTGCTTCAGTATACCATCCACCAAAACTATAACTATCTCTTGTTGGAGTAGGTAAGCCAACTCCAGTTGCATAAGATTCATATGTAGTTGGCACTAGTTTTTCATATTTATCTCCTTTCTTAACAAGCATTGTAGAATCAGAATCAGAACTTCCATTTGTATTTAAAGTGATTTGATATAAATCAGTATAAAATACAGTAGAAGCAGAAGAATTTCGAGAAACATCATACACCACATAGTAACCATTAGAATTAAAATAAAATATTTCATCTTTATAAATACCACCAGCGTTTGCACCATTATAGGATAACCAAGTCCTTGAAAGAGTGCTATCATTTGTTATCATATCACCTTTTTTAAAAATAGTATTTATAAAATTACTTCTACCAGTATTTGCGTGCGTAACTGCTTCAACTTTCATAATTGGTGTAAATATTTGAACTAGCATAACGATAAGCATTATAAATGCTTGTTTTGATTTCATGCTATGTAAATTTATTAACTTTTTCTTTTTAGAAGAATGACTTTCTTTTTTCATAATACAACCCTCACTTAATATTTTTAAATCTATAACGAACAATCCTAAAGTAAATTATTATATTTTCACATATTAATATTTTATCACATTTTATCAATTTTTTCACTATTTTTTCTAATATTTTTTTCTATTAATAGTATATCATAAATTAAGGCACAAAAAAAGCATCCCTATACTAGCAGATGCTATACTACATCAGTTAGTACTTCTATACTGCTCTAACTGACAATATAAATATAACAAATTTGTCGTATATTGTCAATCATAAATTATTAAATAAATTAAATTTCAATTTCATCATCTGTATATTCTTCATCATAGCCAGTAACATTATCTATTATTTTACCATTTTCTTTTGTTAAAGTATGATACCCATCAAAATCTTCATTTTGAAATTCCCAATGGAATTCATTATCTTTACATAATTCACTAAACTTTAACATTATTCCATAAGGTAAACTCCATGCAGTATCAAATCTTATTTCATAATTATTTTTATCTATATCTATTACACTTACTTCATCATCCACATTCCATTTTGTACCCCAGTTTTCAATTCTCCAATCATACCAATTTGGAAAACCATAGTCTTTTATATTATCTACATATCTTTTACCAAGATCATAAATGCTAGAATATTTTTCTTTCATTTTATCATCTGATGAATCATAATTATTACTTATTTCATTAATATTTAGTGATCCATTTAATAATCTATTAATATCATTACTATATTTATTCCAATAATTGTGATAAAAGTCAGTTTTTGTATTAAATAATAAATCTTTTACTTTTTTTCTTTCATTATCATCTAAAGAATAATAATAACAAGCAACAGACATATCTTCAATTGCTCCACAAGTTAAGTCTAATTCGTTTGGCATGGGTATTAATTTATTAAAATCTAATACATAAGTATCTTCAACTGGTGTTAATAATTTTTCTGCGATAGATTTTTTGCATATTATTTTATTATGAGTCCAATTAGGCATCACATCACATCCTTTCATTTTGTATATGAATTATCATTTTGAAATAGTTTACTAAATTCTTTTTGTGCTTCTTCCATTTCATCATTAATATTTCTAATAGCATTTTCAATCTCTTGTTTATGTTTAAATCTTTGTTTTGGAATAGAACTAGATAGATAGTTTTTTAATATATCTTTTCTAGTTTGCTTTTTATTATTAAGATAATGTTTCAATATTATTTCTTGAATAATATCATTTTCTTTTATTTTAGATATATTTTTAGATTCTTTCTTATAATTATAATCTGCATAATTAACAATAGCATTATAGATATAATTATCTACATACTTATTTTTATTATCAATAGCAGTAGTATCTACTTTAATATCTTTAATGTTATTATCTTCATTAATCTTGTAGAAATAATCATTAATTTTATTTAATGCTTCTTTAAAATTATCATATTCCAATTTAAAGTTGTCATTTGATTTAGAAAAAATATAATTCTTAATATCTTTAGTTAAAGATATTATTTCTTTATTCTTAATTGATCCATACTTTATTTTAGTATCTTTACCAAGTCTATCATTATAAAGTAGCTGACCAAGTCTTAATATTTTTTCTTCTAATATTAAATCTTTTTTATTTCTTAAAAGATAATTTTTTTCTTTAGGACTAAAGTATTTTTTTAATTCTTCAATTTCTTTATTAGTTTCTATAACTAAAGGGGTATATATCTTTTCTTTTTCTATTGTATGGATAACTTGTGCTTTTAAAAAATCAATTTCACTTTGAGATAGTTCACCAGATCTACGATATCCAACTTTCTTTTTTGAATATTCATAATTTGGCTCTTTTTCCATAAAAGAAAAATGAAAATGCAAATTATCTGTATCAGTATGAAGTGCTAATTGATAAAACATCTTATCTGGATCTTTAAAACCACATCTTTTAAAAAATTTAGGTAAAATATTAGTAGCAAGTTCTTGTTCCAATTTATGAATATCTATATTTTTATTTAGATAATCATTATTAAAAGATAAAACACCTTGCCATAAATTAGAATTTTCTAGATATTTGACTGCTAATTTTTTTCTTTTTTCAACTTCTTTTTCAGTAGCAAATTTCCCATTTTCAGTAACTAAATTCATTGTATCTTCTTTAGTAAGTTTACCAGTATAATAATCAAACATAGACATAGCTCTTTTTTCTTCATTAGTATAATAGTCAAACATTTTTTGAACTCTCTTTATACTTTTATTATGATTAGTATATTTGCTATCTGGATTGTTTAAAGCAAAAGTAAAGATAGAATTAAATATAACTTTAGGACTTTTAGTCATCTATATAGTTATTCCTTATTTTTTTATGAAATTCATTTAAGGCTTTACTATTTTTAGGATCTGTTAAATTATCAAAATCCATATCAGAATATATTTGCTCATCTAACAATGAAATATATTTTAACTTTTTGATTATATAATTTAAACTAGATTCTAATTTACTAAGTCTATCTAAGACATCATCACTATTTAATGCAGAAATAGAAAGAGAACAAACTGCACTTGAATAAGACATTTTGTTCCTTTCTTGATATTCAGAAATACGAGCAAATTCTTCTGGGGTAAAATAAATATGTTTATCTATTTTCTTCATTACTTATTTCCTTTAATCTATTTAAGACAAAATCCATAAGTTGAATTTTTAAACTATCATAATAAACTTTATTATCTTTGGTATAAGTAATACTTTTATAGTATTCATTTTCTGGTAGGAAATATCTTATACCAAATTTTTTATAATTATCTATCCATTCCTTAATTCTTCGTTGTGGTAGTTTTTTATTAAGTATATTTATATCTAAACCACCACGAGCAAAGATTTCTCTTGCACTAAGTTCTGGAAAATCATGTTTCATCATAATAGTCCATAATTTGAATAAAGGCTCGTATTCTAACTCTCGTTTATATTTGACATTTCTAACAAAAACAGATTGTTTTAATTTAGCAATTTCTTCATCAGTATATAAACGAACTTTCATTAACCCAGATCCTTTCCATTGTCAAAAGATTTTAAACGATTTATCAAGTCATCATTAAACTCATCATCATCTAAAATTTTGACTGCCATGTCTTGAATTTCTGGTAACTCAATTTCAATTTCCATTATCTTTGCAGTATCACCAATTCGTTTTTCAACCTCATTGCTATATAATTTATCAATATAAAAAATCATATCAATTTCAGTTCCTTTGTCATCTTTTCTAACTTCCAAATCAAGAACACTTTCATGATTTTCAATATCTTCTAATATAGTATCAATATTTTCATATATATATTTTTTTGATTCTTCATCGAAACTATTTAAGTAACTTTCTAATGATACATTATAGTTTTCACATACTGCATCATCTAAAGCATAGTTTACAATATCATTTGCTATTAATTTATTAATCGTTAATTTCTGATCTAATTTCATTATCATAACCTCCTTGTTTTATCATTTCTAAATAGCCCATTTCCAATAGTTGAATCATCATTTTGGATGTATGGACTTTATAATGTTTTGCCATTAATCTTATTCTATTAAATAAGTCTATTGGCAACCAAAAATCAAATCTTCTCATAAGACCTCCAATCTTTAAATAGGATGAAAACACCCCTAAATTGTAAGGTATCTAAAAAAGCAGGATAAGAAACTTACACACCAAACTTAAACTTGTCCTTATTTCATAAGGGTTTAGTGTTGTGTAAGACTTATTTCGTACTTACGAAATTCATCCTACTTCGTAGGTTGATATTAAGGTTAATATCTTATTTTTCCTTTTATTTTAGGGGTGTTTATATTAGGTGTTTTCATCCTAAATTATTATTTCTATTAATTTTTATAGGATGGTAAAGATGGAACTTGATAATCAAGATTAGGTTTAAAAGTATTATCATCTTCATAAGTAAAATCTATTAAACTCATACCATCTATTGTTTTACCATCTAATGAAACTTGATAATGTAAATGGTTACCAGTACTATAACCAGTAGTTCCAACACTAGCAATTTGTTGTCCTTTTGTTACTGGTTGTCCTTTAGAAACTTTTGCACTATTTGGAAAGAGATGAGCATACCAAACTTGGTAAGTTAAATCATTTACTTCACAACTAATTTTAATTTGATTACCACCACCATTTGAAGTATCAGTAACATTTTGACTTTGAGTAAATGATACAGATTCAACTTTTCCATCACAAGTTGAGTAAACTGGTGTCTGGGCTGAATTTGCAATATCCCATGCTTCGTGAACATCATCTTTACCAAAGACAACTCTTTGTTCCATAAAAAAACTAGTTATAGTTGAACTAGTAAAATCTATTGGTGGGGAAAATGGCTTTGCTTGATCTTCATCTATCTGACCACTTTCTGATATATTTTCTTCTTTACAAACATCAAAATTTTTATATTTTGTAAGTTCACATACATCGCTAATGGGCAACATTTTTTTAGATTCTTTATCTAAATTATCAGTATATATTTCATCAAAAGTTAGACTTTCATCTTCAAGATAGAAATATAAAATTCTTTCTAATGAAACATAACCATTATTTTTTTTGAAATTTTTATTTACGACAGATTTATATTGATCTGCATATTCCATATTATCCTCAACATAACCATCTGTTATATTAGCACCAAAAAAATCCATTATCATTAAAATTGGAACTAAAATAATTATTGCAATTATTATTAGTCCAGTAGTAGAAGATAAAAGCAATGCTAATATTTTTTTCATTAAATATCCATCTCTTTATCTTCTTGTTTTTCTAACACCTTAGAATATTGATTAAGTTTAGTAAGTAGATTAAATGCTCTTTTAGATAAATCAGAAATATCATGATTACTTAAATCATTTTCACTAGCAAAACATTGAATATCATTACATAATGATTCTATTAATGTATCAATACCAGATGTAGTTGCTAAACTTCTTTTCATATCATTAAAAGCATGATCATCATTATCATAAACATCATTATATTCATAAGGATCAAAATCTTTAACATAATTCATTAATTCTACTGCTAATTCATCTTCATAACTATATGGAATAGATGGATTATCAATTAAATTTTCTTTTAACAAATTATCTTCTAAAGATTCTAAATTAAGACCTTTTTCTTTATCTACAACATACCATTTATCATCTTCAAAAAGATATAAATAGTTTATATTAGATTTAGAAAAATCATCTAATAATTTTTCTTTTGAATTATAAACATCAAATCTTAAATCTTCACCACGATCACGATGATATGCAACTGTTACAAAATCTTGTCTATTATCAAAAGTATGTTCCTTAGTAGTATCTGGAAAAACATTTTCTTCTAATAAAGAAATATCACCTAGACTAGTTAATAATTCTACTTTAATTGGATCTGAATAATGATAGTAAAGCATAACTCCATTATGTTCCAGATTACCATCATTATGGCAATAAATAGATTTGTAAATACCATCTTTTTGTTTCATAACTATATTAGAACGACAACTCATAATTAGTTTTCTCCCATCATAGTTCGTTCTAATTCAGTAGCACGAATCCAAACTCTAAGTCTATTTTTATTATCTACATTAAGTAGGAATTCACCTCGTTTAGCAGATAATAAGAATGCTTTTTGTGTATCTGTAAGTGGATTATTTTTAAATAATTCTAAGTATGCTAGTAAATCATCTTCTTTTAACATACCAACCATAGTATATTGGCAGTTATTAAAAATAGCTGTTGCATGTCTTAATACACTAGCATTACCTACGAAGTCTTTTACACTTTGGGTACTGACAACCAGATTAGTGGAATATTTGCGAACTCTTCTGGCAAGTTGTCCAAAGTTTTTAAGAACTTCGTTATTGTTTTCATCAATAAATAAATGGAATTCATCAACAACAATACTTATATGTTTTTTCTTATTACCAGATTTTTCATTTTGTATTTTGTTAGCAACAATACTATTATTTAGGTAAGTAAGTAAATTCAATGTTTGAGTATTAATTAATCTTTGATTTCCACTATATAATAATTCTTGTAAATTGAAAGCAATTAAATCATTTGATAAATCAATATTAGTATGACCATCAAATAAGAATGAATCAGTTCCAGTTAAAAACCTAGAAACTAATATTTCTAATTGATCTATTAATTTCTTTTTCTCATTACTATCTAATTGCTTTTTATAAACTGGTAAATATTCATATAGCTCACTAAATATTGGATAATCAGTAGGACTTAAACTTTGTAAAGTATTAATAGATGTATTTTTAAATATACCCTTAGTATTATATAAAGACTCAACTACTGATAATAACATTACTAATTCTTTTTCAGTAATATTCTCAAAAGCAGTTTTAAAGAATGCCTCTAGAAAACCTAAATGCTTTGCTAAAGGACAATCTGTTTCTTTTGTTTCTTTATCTTCATCATCACTAGGAATATATCTTATTTGAAGTGGATTTATAATACCACCCTTTTTAGAGTAGAGATCTATATATTCACCACCATTTGAAGTAACTAAATTTTTATATTCGTTTTCTGCATCCCAAATAAAAATTTTAGTACCACGAGCATATTCGTTAATAATCATTTTTTTCATAGTAAAACTTTTACCACCACCAGTAGATGAAACTATTGCTATATTATGAGAAGTTCTTTGATTATTTAAAGTGAATGGATCAAAGAATATAGGTAAAGAAGTATGTAAATCTACACCTAACATATAGCCTTTAGAATCATTAAAATAAGTTTTGGTAAATGGAAAACCTGCACTTAATGTTAAAGTAGGTAAATAGATAGAATAGTCATTTAAAGATAATGTAGTAATATCAAAGTTTTGCCAACACTCCATTTGTCTTAACTTTGGAACATCAAGTTTTATTTGGTATCTATCTACAAGTCTTTTTAAATCTCTTAAAGCGGTATCTCGTTCTTTTCTATTACCAGTAATAATAAGAGTTAAAGAAACTTCTTTAATCTTTTCATCACCATTTTTTATTTCTAACATTAATTGTTGGAAGTTTTCCTTTTGTGTATCTAACTCAGTAGCATCACTTAATTTTTTTGTAGTACTTCTATCAGATAGTAAAAACTGATATTGTGAATTTACCCAACGAACTAGCTCATCTTGACTAATAGCATCTTTAATACTTATACAAGCCCTTACATCTGGAACATTAAATATTTCTTCAAAGAATAACTCATCAACAAAAGGTGGAATATTTTTAATAGTAACCATTTGAGCCTCTATATCATCAATTTTAAGCATATTAGTTCTTTCTTGTATATTTAGTGGGGAAAGTAATGATGGTAAATCACTCCAGATTAAATCATCCAATGCTTTAGGATTCATATATAAATTAGTTAAAAATTTATATATTTCTAATCTGTTATCTATTACTTCCATATTTAATCTAGGTTGTATATTTGAAATAATATCTTCAATTTCATCTAATTGTTTTTCTAAGATATTTAAGTCTTTAGCAATTACAACTAAATAATATACACTAGATATGGTATAGTGATTTTCTTCCAATTCTTCTATTAATCTTTTACTTTCATCAAGTAATTTATGTTTTTGTGTATCTTCCTTATAATAATCAATTAATTCATCTAAATTAATTTTGTTATTATTAAGATTTATTTTTTGATCTAACTTATAACATTTAAGGTTAAGTCCTTTTACTTGATATAAACTTTTTAGAGCATAAAAAAAGTTTTGCTTCTCTGATTTAGAAGTTAAGGACAAATCAATAGCCTTAACTTCTATTAAAGATGCAACTTCACCAGTTTTTAAATTTATTAAACCATCATCTGCAACTGACTTAACATTTGAAAACATTTGAGAGTTTTTAATTCTTTTTTTCATTCGTTTTTTAATTACAAACTTAGGTTGTTGTTTATCAAGTTTTTTCTTTTCTTTATCTAAAACTTGATCTTTATTTGATTTTTTCTCTTTTTTAGGGAATAACCCGATATTATCACCTTACTTTCTTTTTAATTTGCTTTTATATATTTACTTAAAGTTTTAATTTTACTATCTTTAAGTTCTTCATTAAAGAAACAATAATTTTTGTTTCTAAATAAATAATTAAAAAGAAGAATCACAACTTTATACATACGATTCTTCTTAGAAAGATTTATAGGTATTAATAAAAATGCACAAACAGATAAGAACATTAATGCTTCAATTTTTAAATTAGTAAAAGCAAACAATACTAAAAAAATCATAAGTATAGGAAGTCCAATATATAAGTCTGTCATTTCTATAAATTTACCTAAAGTCTTTTTTATACTTTTAATTGTTATATACATAACTTATCACTCCCTTGACCTATATCTTCTACGATACATATTTCTTTGTGGCATTATGGAACTAACTGCTTCTCCCATATTTTCACGACCTCTCATTCTCATAGATTTACCAAGATTAGATGGTGTAGAATTTTTGACTTTACCACCAAATTTTTCAATAGTATTTCCAATACCACCTCTAACCATATTTCCAATAGGACTACTAGAAGTTCCACCAGATCCTTTAATACTATTACCAAATTTTTGAATAGCATTACCAACTTTATTAACAACTTTATTACCACCAACTTTACCAACAGCTGATGATGCAACACCTAGACCAAAAGCACCTGCACCAGTAAGAGCATTACTACCAACATGAGTAGCCATTGACATAGTATGTCCATAACTCATTAAACTCATTAATTGCTCACGACCAGAATTAGCAGATACATTTGCTCCAATAAATCTATTAATAACTTGTGATCCAGTAAGTAGGAAAGTACCACATCCAATAAACATTAATGATTTTAAAGCCATATCTTTAAATTGAGAATTTGCAAAGAAAGTTGTACTATTAATAGACTGCATCACTATTACTGTGATTCCAATTATCATCATAACAACTGCACCTTGCAACATTAATGAAACTAGTTGTTCTATAACTGCACTTCTTCGTTGTTTATTACCAATAGAAGTTGCAAATACTATTGGACTTATAAGAAACAGAAACAAAAATTCTATTTGCCTACGAGCCAACATCATACCACTAAAGAATAATGCATATAGAAAAAAGCCACCAACTATAATAGCCATTAACCAATTTATATTATATTTATAATCTTTTTCATCTGGTAAAATCCATCTTGAATTAGTAACATATTTATCATTAAACATCCTTTTCTTAGTAAATGTTTCATTTTTTATATTAGCACCAATATCTTCCTTTTTAAATTCATCACTTGCTTTATAACCATCAGAATAATTTACATACATCGTAAGCATGGATGATGATAAAGTAGTTCCATTACTAGTAAATATATTAGAAGTATAACCACTTAATTTCATAGATAAAGTATTGGCTTGTGTAAACAAGAAAACACTCATTAACACAAGCACACTACATTTAACAATTTCCATAACTATTTGATGAGTAGATAAACCCTCATCTGGTTCTAGAATTTTCATGACAAATCTCCAAGCAATAAACAATGCTAATAAGGTTATGGCAATAGCAATTATTCCAGAATGGAAATTTCTAAAAATCGTATTATCTGAAACACTATCAACAATATCATATAAATTTAATTCTTTTAGTATATTAAATAAAGTATCAATTAAACTATATATAAAGTCGATTACTGCCCAACCTAATCTTCTAAGCAAATCAAGTGCTTTTAACATATATTAAAGTAACCTCACCTAGAATAGACTGATAATTAAGTTTACTAATGAAATGGCTAATATAATTCCAACTATACCAAACATAGTTTGGATGATTCTTTGCTTTACATGGGCTTTTCTATCTACATCTGCAACTGCATACATAACAAAACCTATAACAAGTGAAACACCTGCTAGGGCAATTCCAACTCTTAAACACCAATCTGTAAGAGTTTTGATGGCTTTTAATATTGAATCAATATTATAGTTACCACCATCTAATTTATTAATTGCTAATAAATTCATAGAGTTCCCTAAATTAGTAAGGGAAGTACCTACGAATTTAAACAATAGACATCCTCCTAAATTTAATAAAATACATTATATCATCCTCCTTTAAACTAATAAATTTAGAAAAAGAGCAAAATAGTGATATAATAGTTTTGTTATTAAACCACTTTATTATGTCTTTTGACATTATAAAGAATAACACTGAGTTAGTTGTGGCTAACTCTTTTATTTTGCTCTAATCTCATAACTAAATGTCCATTTCGTTTGAATTATCTTTTTCTTTATTTTTTGCATAATCCAAATCTTCACAATGATCAACTACAACTTTATAATCTTTAAATGTTTTACCATCTTTTTCATAAAGTTTAGTTTCAGTTCTACCTTGAACTGCTATTTTGTTACCTTTTTCCATTTTAGAAACATAATCTGCATTATGATCCCAGAAAGTACAATCTAAGAAGTCTGCATCATATTCACCATCTTTATTTTTGTAACTTCTAGGAACTGCTATTGTTACATTAACAACTTTTTTATCATTTTCTAGTTCCTTTAATTCTGGATCAGTAACTAATCTACCAATAAAATAAGTATTATTCATTAAACCACCTCCTTTCATATATCTAAACTACTATCTAATATTTGATTATATTTTTTAGTAGTTTTTTCAATTGATTCTTTACCAAAATATTTAGTATATTTTGCTATTTGTTCTTCTGTTAGTGAACGATCTTCACCAATTTCTGCATCATCACCAACTAAAAAGAAATTACCAACTATAATGTCGTGTCCTATATCTCTATTAGGTGGTAGTCCATAAATTTTACCTTCTTCATTACAAACAACTGCAACATTATCACAATCTTCTAAATAGGTATATTCTATATAACCACCAACTAATTTTTGTTTTTCTTCTAGAGTATTTTTAATTGTTTTCTTAACTGGTAATTTATTAGGTTCTATATAAAGAACATCAATAGTTCTTTGCAATTCTTCATCACTTCCTTTATTTGCAATTTCTTCAATAACTTTTTCAAATGTATGAAAGAAGTTATCAAATATAAATTTATCTGATGAAATATCATAAAAACCTATGTTTTTCTTTTCACATAAGTTTTTAATATCAAATAGATCCATAGTATTTCTTGAAAGTCTATCTATTCCAGTAACTAGAACATTAATATTTGAATTTTCATCAATTAATTTTTTTAGATTAATTTTATTTTCTAATTTGTTACTACCAAAAGTATCAACATAAACATTTTTAATATTTAAGTTATTAGTTTTAGAAAAAAATTTTAAATGACTTAATTGAAAATCTACAAGTCTTTCTTCCTTAGCATAGATATATGCAACAACATCTTTACCAAGCATATCTGCATAAGTAGAAAATCTTGCATAAATTGGTATTTTATCTAAACTCACTTAATAAATCCTCCATTTCTTTAAGCTCTTCTTCAGTAGGTGGAATAGATTCACATCGTTTGCCATGCCAAAGCATAACACCATCAGTATCATAACTAATCATTGGAATTTCATTTTCAAAATTAAAGTCTTTATCAAGTTTTAAAATTTCTTTTGGATATATATAATAAATTAATCTAGTATCTTTTTTATAAGAATGTAGGTAACCATCAATATATAAATTATTACCTTTTACTAAAATATCTTTATATTTAGTAATTAAATCATTATTTAATCTCACTTTATAAAAAGATGAATTATATATTTTATTATCTATCATTTCATTTTGGACTATATCAAAAAACATAAACCTATTATTGTTTATGTCTGTTTTTATATCTGAAATACAAGTAACTTTTCCAACTAATTCAACTTTGTTTTTATGAATGTTACCACCTCCAATT
>JAFRHI010000008.1 GCA_017433415.1 Bacilli bacterium | reverse complement strand
TCAGAAACTTATCATAAGAATAATTATCATTCTTATGACATAATAATAAAAAAAGATAAACTTACGTTTAGTTATACATTAAATGAAAACTTAAAAAAACAAAAAAAAATAATCAAGAGTATTAAATCTTATAAAAGTAATAATCTAATCTGTATAATGCCAATATATAAGAAAAAATTAAAAAGAACTTTATATTGTACAATCAACAACCAACAAGTATCTAATTATTATTTAGAAGAAAGTAGTAATGAAGATTATCAGAAAATATTAAATAAATTAAAGATAAAACAAAAAAAAGAAGAAATAATAAAAACAAAATATAAAAAAATAGATATTTATCAAAATAACATCTTAAAAAATCATAAATATATAATTTGGAATTATAAAGGATTTTATGTTATTGCTAAAGAAAAAAGTAATTATCAAAAAGTATTTGATTATGATTTATATGACAACATAATGGCTACAACTACAAAAGACTATTTTGTAATTTTTGAAAATACTTCTGTAGATGGAATAAAAAAAGTTTATTATTATGACATGAATAAAGAAAAACTTAATGTATATAAGCCTAAAATAGTATTATCAAAGAACTCCTATATAAATGGTGTCATTAATAATTATATATATGTAACAGATCTAAAAGAAAAAAAAGAATATAAAATAGATATAAGAAAAGAAAAAATAGAAGAAGTTGATGAGGATCAAACAAATTATTTTATCTATGACAATAATAAAAAAGTAAAGCTATCAAAAAGTGATTACTTTTTAGACAAGCAACTATTTAATAATAAATTATTAAAAAACGAAAAAGTAACAGATACTAATCAACTAAGAAAAGAGTATAATTATTATTACTTTTACAAAAACAATAAATTTTATAAAGTTATGGATAACAATTTAAAAAATCAAATTCTATTATTTGAATTAGAAGGTATAGAAGATTGGTATATAATTGATAGAGCAATAATATTAGTAAAAGAAGGTACTTTATATTATTATGATGATTCAAATGGATTGAAAGAAATATTAACAAGCAATGAACTTAAATATAATTATGAAAACATTTATTATTTATGGAAGAATTAGCAATTCTTCCTTTTAATTTCATAAAATATAGTAAAAAATCACAATTTAGTTGAAAAAAAACAAGATGTTTGCTACAATATTAATGCAATGGGGCTTTAGCCAAGTGGTAAGGCGTGGGTCTGCAACACCCTGATCACCGGTTCAAATCCGGTAGGCCCCTCCAATTTATGCGAACGTGGTTCAATGGTTAGAATACGGCCTTGCCAAGGCTGTGATGGGGGTTCGATTCCCCTCGTTCGCTCCATTTGTAAAAATCGTCGGAACAACCGATGTTGAGATAAAGCTTAATTAGAAATAATTAAGTTTTTTTGTGTCTAAGAAAGGTTGTGATGATATGTTAAATATTATTAAAGAAAAACTTGATTTAAGCCCTGACTTAAAGAAAAAGATTGATTGGGCTAAGAATTATACTTCTACTTCAATAATTCTTGAGAAAGGTCATTTAATTAGATTAGAGCCTAGTAATCTAGCTTATGTAGATCCACATAAAGTTAAAATTAATAATTATACATTCTTGTTCTTCAATGGTGTTGATACTTTCTATGTTAATACTCTAAATGATAAACATAATTTATCTGAACTAGAAAAATTCTTTAAACTAGCTAAATGTTCTTAATACTATTCCCTCAATAGGGAATTGACAAAATTCTAAAAAGTGATATTATAAATAACCAATGAAAGAGGTAACTCTAGAAATGGAGGTACATCTATGAAAATAAAACACAATTTACCCGAAATTTATAATATTGAATTTAATGAGGAGTCAGTAGTATTTAGACTTTACTAGATACTATTGTCTCCTCTTTTTTAGTAATAAGGAGGTTTGTTTAGTGGAAGAAGAAAGAAAAGTTGCAGGGATTTATATTCGTGTATCAACTGAAGATCAAGCACGTGAAGGATTTAGTTTAGGAGAACAAGAAGAAAAGTTAAAACAATTATGTGATTATAAAGGTTATGAAGTATATAAAGTATATTGTGATGCCGGTATTAGTGCTAAAGATATGGAACATAGACCAAAGTTTCAAGAAATGTTAAAAGATATGAAAGATGGAAAAATCAATTATATCGTTGCATATAAACTTGATAGAGTCACTCGTTCAGTTAGAGATTTAGAAGAACTAATATCACAATTAGAAAAATATAATACTTATTTAGTATGTGATAGAGATGATGTTAATACATCTACTGCTAATGGTAGATTCTTTGTAAGAATGCTTACTGTCTTATCACAACTTGAAATTGAAATAGTTTCAGAAAGAACTAAGTTCGGTTTAAATGGTGCTATTAAATCTGGTCATTTACCTGGTCAAGTAGCTTTAGGGTTTAAAAAAGATGGAAACAGAAAAACAATAATAGATCCAGCTACTGCTCCTATTGTTAAAAGAGTTTTTGATTTATACTTACAAGGTAAAACATTCTTACAAATATCAAATATCTTTAATGAAGAAAAAGTATTAAATAAGAATTGGAAAGACACTCATATTGAAAGAATAATAAATAATCGTTTATACATGGGAGATTATGAAATGTATAAAAGACTTAAAGAATGGAAAAATGTTGAACCTGTTATTTATATGAATGTTGTTGATCCAATTATACCAAGATATATTTGGGAAGAATGCCAAGCACAAAAGATTATCAATCAAAGAACTTATACTAGAGATAGAGTTTATACTTTCTTTCAAAAACTTAAATGTCCTAAATGTGGCAAGATAATGAAATGCAAAGGCTCTGGTGGAAAAAGAAAAAAATATGTTTATTATAATTGTGAAGATTGCCATGAGAATATTAGAGAATCTTATGTTGAAGAAGAATTTGAAAAGATTGTTGGTCAATTATTAAGATTTGATAACGAGTATAATGAGTTATTTTTACCACTCTTTGCAGATAAAGAAAAACAAGTTGATAAATCCGATATTGAAAGAGAAATAATAAATCTTACAAAACAAAAAGAAAGAATCAAAAAAGCTTATATGTCAGAAGTTGTAGAACTTGATGACTTTAAAGAAGATTTAAAAGTAATAAATGAAAAACTAGATATATTAACTAAACAACTAGAAAAAGAACAAGAACTAAAAAATAGAAATAGATTTACTCCCGAAAAAGTTATGGCTGATAGAGATATTAGGAGAATATTTATGCAAAATGGTAGTGATGTTTCTATGTTTCTTACCGAGTGGCAAACGATGACTAAAGAAGCTAAACAAGAGTTTATAGCAAGATATATTGAATCACTTACTTTTGAAAAAGATGAAAGATACCCAAATGGAATACATTTAATTGATATAAAACTTAAATCATTATTTAACGAGAAAGTAGATCGTTTATCAGAACTTGGTTTATCACAAGTTCCAATTGAATTTATTTCAAACAATGAGTCAGTTATACTTAATGTTAATTATCCATTAAAAGAATCACAAGTAAAAGAATATATGAAAGAATTTAAAGATATTAAAGGTGTTAAATTACATATTCACCCAACATTTAATTATAGTTTTGAAGATATGCCTAATGAAATAGTATTTGATTTAGATAAAAATGAGAAAGTTTTAAAACTAATTTCTATTATTAAAGACATTGATAATCCTGAAAACATGTCAAATAAGTTTAAATTAGGTATAATAACTTCAACTATTGAAACAATATCTAATTAACAATAAAATTAGCTGTTTTTTATCATTAATAGCTAAATGTATAAAATTGAGATAAACATTTATATTTGTATGGTATAATGGTATTGGAATTTTTATCAGGAGGTACATATGAATTTTCTAATAAATAAAAAATCTAAATTAAGAACGATAAATGATATTATTGATATAAAATTAGAACCAACAATTGAATCAGATAGAAAAAAATATAAAATTTTAATAATTGATGATGAAGGTTTTGCTCAAAAAGAAGGACTAAACAAATTAGGTTTTAAGGATATTGATGTAAAATTTAATTATACAACTATGGAAGAATATAGTGCCTACGATATTATTTTTTGTGACATTAATGGAGTAGCAAAGGAAATAGATCCATATTTTCAAGGTGCAGCACTAGCAAAAAAAATTAAGGAAATGTATCCTGATAAGTTTGTAATAATATTTAGTGCTTTAGATCAGTCTCTTGATTTTTATCCATATTATAGTTCTGTTGATGCAACTATCATTAAGAATTTAAATAGTAATCAATTATCAGAAAAATTGGATCAATATATTTCTACTATAAGTAATCCTAAATACAAGTGGGACAGCATTAAAAAAATATTAGAATCTAATAAAATACCAACAGAAAATATTGCAGTATTCGAAGATTTCTTTGTTCGTTCATTTCTTGAAGGAAAAGATTATACTTCTGATATAAAAAAATATTGCCAAAAAAGTTTAAAAGAAAAAAGCGAAATAATGAAAAAAATACTTCCTTATGTTTTTGATGTAATGAAAGATGTGGTGATAATGTGTGTTACAAAATAACATATTTCCAATATATGATAAAAAATATAAAAAACTATTAGATGGTTATGTATACCCAAAGTATTTATTTTGCGAAAAATGTTTAGGTAATCCTAATAAAAAATGTTCCAAATATTATGAAAATATCGATACAGGAAAAGACGGAACATATTCATGTCCATATGGTCTATCAACTATTGTACATAGAGGTAATATCTTAACTTCCATAATCATCAGTGAAAATATTAATGGAAAAACGAGAAATAATTTTGAATATGAGTTAAAACACGGCGTGAAGTTTACTACCGAGCAAGCATTAATTTTGGTAAAAAAATCCATTGAAAGAGATATGACTCTAGAAAGATATAAAGAAACGGTACATGATTTGAGAAATATGGCTTCTTACTTTAATTCAATGATTGATGAATTTAAAGAAGAAAAAGGCGATAATGAATTAACTTCTAACGAAATGTCACTTATATCATTGTATGAATTAATTAATTTTAGACTAGATATATTATATGGTAAAGTTGATTTAACTGACATAATCGAAAAGGAACAAAAACTTCATCCAATTGTTGCAAAATTAAATTATATTTTGAGATATAAAGCTAGGCAAAAAGGAATAAAAGTAAACATAAGTAGTAAACAGCAAAATTCATTTAATATTACTAAATCTCTATATTTATCATTATTTATATTGATGGAAAATGCAATAAAATATGCAAAGCCAGATAGTACAATAGAAATAACTTTCGATGAAAGCACTGAGCATTCAATTATCAAGATTAGTAATATTAGTGAAAAAATTAATGAAACTGATGGAAATAAACTGATTCAAAAAGGTGTCCGCGGAAATAATGCTACAAATTTAGGTTCAGGAATAGGATTGGCTTTTGCATATGAACTTTTGGAAAATATGGGAGCAGAATTAAACATTGAATTAATGCAAAAAAATGATAAAGAAACGTTATTTGTATCATCTATTAAATTAGAGGGAGTTGTTTCTATCTATAAATAATTTACTATTTTATAAGTGGATTTGTATTCATTATTATAAATTATTTATTTAATTTATCATTAATAAAAAGAATATAATGAAAACTAAGAATGATTTCAAAATCATCCATAATTTCTACCATAAAAAAACCTTATAATATAAGGGTTTCTTCTATTATTACGACCATCTTTATGGTTAAATTTTGCAAGTGCAAAATAAGTTTGTCCCTATTAAATACCTAGAGTTTATCTAGGTTTTAATAGTTTTAGGGGACAATCTCTTATGCTCTTGCTTTTTGTTATACAAAAAAATTAAAATTATGGTCGAAATACAACCAAATCATGGTCATTTTTCAACCAAAATGGCAACATTAAAAAAACAGGAAAATCCTGTTTATTGTTATCTTCTTCTCGAATAATTTCTACTTGCTTCACTTATTAAATAATTGGCATCTTTACTTATAGCAGCTACAATTCTTTCTTTTGTCCATACTTTTTCTTCATTTAAATCAATTTCACCATAACTATATATTGCGGCTACTGGAACGTTAAAACTATTAAGAGCTTCTCTTATAAACTTTTTCATTTCTTCAGCTTGTTCTTTTTGAACATTAAAATCAAAACCTAAATACTCTGGTCCACCACAACGAACATCTACTGGATCATTAGCAACACAATCAACACCAATTCTTGTACAACGAATTATTTTTTCCATTGTTTATACCTCCTTCAAAGACAATTGATTATTATATACTAAAAACTTATTTATTGCAACTAATTTTATAGTTTTTGTAGAATCCCACAAATGGGACATATAATCCCACAAATTATGTAATTTATTGAATAATTTTGCAAGAGCATAAGTAATTGATATCAACACATTAAACAAGGCCTTATTGCATAATACTTCTATGTGATATCAAACTTATTTTGCACATGCAAAATTGTCCCACTATTGTGGGATTATGTATTGTTAATTTCCTTTTTTTATAATGACTTCTTAGTGGGATTAGATGTGGGATTAAATCCTTATCAAATTAACACTTTAAAAATCAATGTCCCACTCACTATTTTATCAATTTTATCAAAATATCATTTTCAAGTTATTTACTCTTTCCCTAAAACGTGATATATTTAGTATGTAATTGAGTTTTATCTCATTACATTTGTCGGTAATTGTTTCTCAAACGAGATACACAATTGCTCCAAAAGATAAAATCGTCGCACCAAGCGATGTTAATGATTAAATCAACGCAAGTTGATTTTTTTGTTGCTATTGCGAAGAAAGGGTGTGATGTGGTATGATTAATATCGTAAAAAAGAAAATCAATATGAGTGATGAACTCAAAGCCAAAATTAATTGGTCTTGCAAATTCAATAAGAAGTCCTATCAAATAATTGAAGGATACTTAAGGATTGTGGAACATACTAATCTAGCGTATGTAGAACCACATAAGGTTATTATTGGAGATAAGTTATACTTATTCTTCAATGAACAGAAACATTTTTATATAGGGAATCTTAAGAAGAAAATCCCATTGTCTGAATTATCAGAGTACATAGCAAGGCATTAATGAATTGGTGAGTTTATATACTCCCACAATATTGGTTGTTTTTGTCGTATAAATAACTAATATATTCAAAGGTGTCCTTGTTATGTGACACCTTTTTACTTTGGTGCCTTTCATTACTAAAAGAAAGGAGATTGATAATTATGGATAATGAAAGGAAAGTTGCAGGAGTTTATATTCGTGTTTCAACCGAAGATCAAGCAAGAGAAGGATTTTCACTTGGAGAACAAGAAGAAAAATTGCTTCAGTTATGTAAATTTAAAGAGTTAGAAGTTTATAAGGTCTATAAAGATGCAGGAATATCTGCAAAAGATATGGAACATAGACCACAATTTCAAGAAATGCTAAAGGATATGAAAGAAGGAAAACTTAATTATATTGTTGCTTACAAACTTGATAGAATAACAAGAAGTGTTAGAGATTTAGAAGAATTAATATCAGTATTAGAACAATATAATTGCTTTCTACTATGTGATAGAGATGATGTTAATACCTCTACCGCTAATGGTAGATTCTTTGTAAGAATGCTAACAGTCTTATCTCAACTAGAAATAGAAATTGTATCAGAAAGAACTAAATTCGGTCTAAATGGAGCCATTAAATCAGGTCATATTCCAGGACAGCGACCATTTGGTTATAAAAGTGCAGAAGATAAAAGAATGATTATAGATAACTCTACTCGCCCCTATGTAGAAAAGATATTTGATATGTATTTAGAAGGTAAAAGTTTTCAACAGATTGCTAATTATTTTAAAGAAAACAATATTTATCCAAAGAAAAATTGGAAAGATACTACTATTCAAAAGATTATTGATAATAAAATCTATATGGGAGATTATGAGCAATATAAACGAATTGGTAAACAAGAAAATTTAGAGCCTATTGTTTATATGAATGTTGTAGAACCTATAATATCTCGTGCTAAATGGGAAGAATGTCAAAGACAAAAAGAAAAGAATCAAAGGACTTATACTAGAGATAGAGTTTATACTTTCTTTCAAAGATTAAAATGTCCTAATTGTAGTCGTATTATGAAATGCAAAGGTTCTGGTGGTACTAAAAGAAAGTATATGTATTATACTTGTGAACATTGTCACATTAATTTTAATGAAGATCATGTAGAACATTTATTAAGAGATTTTATTTATGATTTACTAGAATATGATATGGCAGTTAAAAAGTTCTTCTTACCTGTTTTAGAAGATAAAACAAATAATATTGATACTACTTCTATTGATAAAGAGATTAGAGATTTAGAAAAGCAAAGAAATAGAATTAAGGATTTGTATATTAAAGGCATTGTTGAAATTGATGATTTTAAAGAAGATTATAAACTAATTGAAGATAAACTTGCTAACCTTGAAAGTAAAAAATTAGAGTTAGTTAATTTAGAAACTTTTAACTATTCCCCACACGAATTACTCGCACAAAGAGATTTAGAAAAAGAAAAAATGATTAGACTTGATACTTTAAATACTGTTTTAAAAACTAAATGGAATGGTATGGACAAGTCTGAAAAGCAAGAATTTATATCTAAATTTATTGATACTATCGAGATAAAAAAAGATAATAAAGGTAATTTAATTCTTGAAAAAATTAATTTTAGAAACTGATTTATAAAACAATTAGTAAAGTTTTATGATGCAGGTATCTTTGATGTAGCAGTACCTGTAATGGTTGATAATGTAGAAAAAACTATTAAAGGTGGCAGAATGAATGAAGAACAATTAGATAAGTATTTATCTAAAATGAATGAACACTTTGAAACATCTTTTTATGAAATGTATGAAACAATTGATGAAAAAACTAATGAAGTTATTTTAGAATATCAACCAAAAGATAATGAAAAAATTATAAGATTTGTAGCAATTTCACCTAAAGAAAAGTTCCCTATTACAGTAGATAATGTCAAAGATAAATATGGAATTATAAGCTACAAAACAAATAAATTATTAGAAAATTAGAAAGGATTTGATTAAATTATGAATATTGAATATGTTAAAAAAGGAGATTATTTATTACCTAATTTGGTAATAGAAAATCAAAATTATGGAGAAATAAATAAGTATGGTTACTTGCGATTAAACTATATTAAGGAGCACAAAAGAGGATTATATCAGGCACTTTTAATGAAGAATGAACTAACAAATCATCTTCTTTCAGTCAGTAAAGAATGTGAAGAAAGATTAAAAACTATAATGGATAATTATATTAAGAATGATGAAAAACTATCTGAAAAAAGCAAAGAAAATAATCAAATTGAATGGGTAAAAATGATGAATAATTATAAAAATACTGCTGAAGATATTATCTTAAAGGAGTTAGTTTATGTGTGACGTTGTCATAAGCAAGCAAGGTGGTATTACTCCCACCACTCCAAAAGAAAGGATAAACCTATATGGCGACAACATCAATTTGGAGTATTAAGAATAATTTAAAGCAGTCTATAAATTATATCATCAACCCTGAAAAAACTCTTAATAAAGATTATGGTAATAGAGAGTCATATAGTTATTTAGAAGAACCTATTAAAGATTATAATTTTAAACAAGAAAAAGTTTGTTATGTAAGTTGCTTAAATTGTGATGAAGATAATCCTTGTGATGATATGGAGTTCACTAAAGAAAGATTTAAAAAGAAAGACGGAGTTCTTGCTTATCATGGTTACCAGTCATTTAAAGAAGGCGAAGTTACTCCAGATATTGCTCATGAGATTGGTGTTAAGTTTGCAGAAGAAATGTTTAAAGATTATGAAGTGGTTGTTGCAACACATCAAAATACTAATCATATTCACAACCATTTCATAATTAACTCTGTTTCTTTTAAAAGTGGTAAGAAATATAATAACAATCTAACCAATATATCAAAGATAAGACACATTTCTGATTCACTATGTTCTGAATATGGACTATCTGTTTTAGATGAAGATAAGTTTTATAAAAAGACTTATACTAAAAGTATTTCAAATGATGAATATTACAAAACTCTTAAAGAAGATTTAGACAATGTTATTAGTTATTCAGTTACTTTAAAACAATTATTTGAAAGAATGAAATCACTAGGTTATAAAGTTTATTCTCGTAATGGTGTAATAACTATTTATAGAGATGGTGAAGATAAAGTTAGAATAGAAAATGTATTTGGTGAAGAATATTCAAAAGAAAGACTAAACCAACGATTATATTTATCAAAACAAATAGTATTTAGACCTATGCCACAAAAATCTATCTTTGAAGAATATTCTAGGACTAATAAACCTCATAAAGGAATATATGGATTATATTTATACTATTGTTATCTACTAGGAGTATTCCCAAAGAACCATCCTAAACAATATCTTCCATACTCTATTAGAAAAGAGGTTTACAAATTAGAGCAAACTTCACAACAAGTTAGATTTATGCACGAGAATAATATTGTAACGAAAGATGATTTAGATAACTTTGCTAAAAATAACTCTGATGAATTAAGTGAGTTAAAAGGTAAAAGAGAAAATCTTTGGAAAAGATACCATAGAGCAAAAACTGAAGATAAACAAAATGAAATACTTGCCGAAATAAATGATATACAACCTAAAATTAAAAAACTTTATAAGTACGATAAATATTGTAAAGAAATAACAAAAAGAGCCGAAGGCATACAAAATAACCTTAATAATTTTGATAAGGATATTCAAAAAGAAAAAGACAATTCTAGGTCTATGTGACTTAAATTGTCTTTTTAATTCTTATCTCTCTTGAACCATAATCAAATTCATCATCTTTTGATAACACTTCATAAGGATGTTCTTCTCTATATGTTTTTGTTTCTTCCCAAGTCATTTCTCTAACATCATCTGATAAATCAATATGCAAGATACCATTTAAATGATCATACTCGTGACTAAATACTGTTGCCTTAAATCCTTCAAAAGTCTCATGTACTTTATTGCCATTAACATCGTAGTATTCTGCTTCAACTGAATATGGTCTATCAACAGTAGCAACATAATCAAGACAACTTGCACATCTTTCAATAAATCTAGTATGTCCTTTAGCTTCAATTATAACAGGATTTATAAGAACTGTACTTTCATCATAATTTGAATCCTTGTTTTTAGTCATATCAGATGTGGTATTTCTAAAATAAATCATTCTTTTAGGAATACCAATTTGAACAGGAGCTAAAGCATAAACAGCATTATTTTGACAATAATCTTTTAATGCTTCTATCCATTTACTATAATCATCATTAATAAAATTAACATCGGTTGAAATTTGTCTTAAAAACTCTTCATTATTCTCAATAGTTATTCTATTTAATTCCATATTATCTTTTTCTCCTATAATTTATTAAAATCTATATATTTTCCATTATCACAATGGTTATAGAAATCTTGAACTGAAATATGATATTTTGGCTTTTTATATTCGTGTAATACTAGATTTTCATTTTCATATTGGTTGTTTAATTCATAATTAATAAATTTGTCTCTAACATCTAATAATAAATCTTTTTCACTATTGTATTCATGTATTCCTTTAAATCTTTTCCATGAATGTTCAAACCAATAATATTTATTATTCTTTTTGTAAGTTAAAAAAGTATGTGTTGGACATCTATCACCATCGTAATGTACTATAAAATATGTTTTTATATTCCAATCATTTCCTTTAAAATAATTTCTTTCAAGTTCCACTTGATCCCAGCATACACCAACTTTATTAGATATTATTTCACTTGGCGATTGTAACATATAATCATTTGAAAATGTTTCATCAACAATTGTATGTTTCTTATTATACTTATCTAACCAACCATACTCTATATCTTCCATTAAATCCATAATTTCTAAATCATCATAATAATTCCAAATATTAAGTTGTCCTTTAGCTTTTATTGGTTCTTTTAATGGTGTTACATTTTCTAAAACCCAAGCATATCTACTTTCTTCATATACACCACAAATATATTCTTGATAATTATTAATTTTCATATTTTCTACATACTCTTTTGTCATATAAATGCAGTCAACTAATTTGCATTTACAAATAATATTTCCAAAGTTTAATGATTTATCATCTACTAATGCCATTAATTCTTTGTTTTCTTTCCATTCTTTTGGAATTCTTGTAGCACTAGCATGAATATATAATTCGCCTCTATAATCAGTTTTCCAACTTCGTGTTTCAACTAATTTCTTATTTTCTTTTATTAGAGTTGCATAAGGTTCTGTTAAACTTAATACTTTCATATCAACGCCTCCTAATTATTAGATGAAGATTTGTATAGCAATAAAATCATTAGTACAAGAACTAAAATAGGTATTATTATATAATTAACCCAAATATTGAATATCGTTGGTATAATTGAGCAAATAAGGCCTATAAGTCCACCTATAATTGCACATAAAATAAATCCTGCAATTCTTGTTCCCCAATTTTTACCTTTTTTATTATCTTCTTTATTAAATACATTATAAAAGAATAGAACTATAATTCCTAATAACCACCATAAAATTCCACCACTTATAAACTTACCAATGGTATGGGCATTTTTATTATTATTTAAAACTTTATTAATATAATTACTATCGGATTCATTTATTTCTTTTACAATTCTTTCATATTCTTTCGCTAAATTCTTATCTTGATTTATCTTGTCCATATCTAATTCAGTAATCTTCTGTAAAATATCAATTCTACTTTTTATTCTATTAGCATAGAAAAAATTAGTATCAATAAATGGAAATAATATTAATATTGAAACAAATGCAATAATAACACTAACTCCTAATTTTCTTTTATTCATATTTAATATTTTACTAAATATTGTAGTCTTTAAGTCCATTATAAACCTCCCGAAAATTTCTAATAAAATTATACTATATTTTTATTGAATTTACCATAGAACCATTGATTTTTAATGATAAATCTTATATAATTTATTTAGTTGATTTAATCAAACAACTTTGGGAGTATAATTTTTCGAATATAAGTAAAGTTATCGCTCCATTTAAATGCTTCTGAACTGAAAGTTCAGTTTTTTTTTGCAATAATTAATATTATTTAATATATATTCTTGGAACTCTTTTACTAATAGAGCAGATTACTTCATATGTTATAGTATCTAAATGTTTAGCAATCTCCTTAATATGATCAATATCTTTAATAATTGTTACTTTATCCCCAACTTTAACAGAATCATCAACTTTAACAAATAGCATATCCATACAGATGTTACCAACTATTTCATAGGGTTTATTATTTATATATATATTTCTACCAGTATTTTTTCTAATAATACCATCAGCATATCCTATTGGAATTACTGCTATTTTTTCTTTTCCATTTACTTTATAAGATCCACTATATCCAACAACTCCATGCTCAACTTCATTTATTTGAACAATTTCACTATATAGACTAAATGTAGATTTAAAATTAACATTATCACAATCAATTAATCCATACATAGAAATACCTAAGCGACAGCCATTCGCATAACTTCTCTTTGAATAAAACTCTGTCGTTTCACTTGCACCTACATGAACAATAGGTATTTCCTTTAAATTAATATCACCTGTAATTCTTTCAAATTCTTCAAATTGATTAAAAGTATCAATTTTATTAATAGGATTATATATATGTGTATATATTCCTTCTAATACAAAATGCTTTTCTTTGATTAACTTACATATGGTGTTGAATTCATTTTTATTACTAACGCCAAGTCTATTCATACCAGTGTTAACTTTTATATGAACTTTTAAATTAGGATTTTCAGTAGTAATATTTTTTATATAATCAAGGTTACTTACTGTTATAGTAATTTCATTTTTTAAGCATAAAGGAAGATATTTAATGTCAACAATACTTAGACATAATATAGGAACATCTTTTATTTCTTTTCTTATAGCTAATGCTTCATCCAGTGTTGCAACCGCAAGATAATTACAACCAGCCTCAATTATCGCTTTGACTGTAGAAATATCATTATGCCCATAACAATCAGCTTTTACTACTCCAAAAAAGTATTCATAGCCATTATATTTATTAATTAATGATTCAATATTATATTTTAAGTTTTTTAAATTAACTTCCACAAATGTATTTCTATACATGTATTATATGCTCCTTTAATATATATTTTTAAATCGACTATATTTAATTATACTATATAATAACAAAAAACTCTAGATTCATTAAAAATTAAATATGATTAAAATTTAATTGTAGCAACAATATTTTTTTTGTATAATTAAGTTGGGTGGTAAATATGAAAAAAAGCAATAACTCCAAAAGAAGGGATAAAGTTAATTATTATCTAGATATTGCTGAGTCTGTAACAGAAAGATCGACATGTCTTAGAAGACAATGGGGGGCAGTTATTGTCAATAATGATGAAATTATTTCAACAGGTTATAATGGTGCTCCAAGAGGCAGAAAAAATTGTAATGACCTAGGTTATTGTCTAAGAGAAAAATTAAATGTTCCCCGTGGAGAAAGATATGAATTATGTCGTAGTGTTCATGCTGAACAAAACGCTGTCATATCAGCAGCTAGAAAAGATATGATAGGTGCAACTCTTTATATGGTAGGAAAAGATGCTAAAACAGGTGAGTATGTAGAAAAAGCCAGTAGTTGTGCAATGTGTAAAAGAGTAGTAATTAATGCTGGAATAAAAGGTATCTATGTTAGAGATAATAAAGACGAATATCACTATATAGATGTTGAAAAAGATTTTATTGATAATGATGATTCATTAGAAGGAGAAAGAGGGTATTAATGAATAATACGCTTTTTTTAACACTAATTAACAGTAAAAGATATGAAATTGACTTGAATAATTGTCCACTATTTCTTATAATTAGTATAGAATAGGAGATTGGGTATGGAGACAGTAAATAAAAAGGGATTTATAATTACTATCATAATCTTACTTGTGATAATTTTAGTTTTAGGAGGATATATAGCTGTTGAAAAGTTTATTCTAAATAAAGAAGAAAATTCAACAATAACAGTAATAAATGATACCGAAATAGATTTGAATTCATTCTATCAAATAGCAGACACTTTAAATAAATTTGATAGTGCCTTTAATGATATTAATTCAACGTACTTAGGATATCCATATGTTGCAAGAAAACTAATGGCTGAAAAATTTGATCTTGGAGCAGCACTTTATGTTTCAGCATATGGTGAATTACAACCAACTTCTGAAGCTAAGACTTTGCCAGAAATAATTGTTAAAAATAACTTTGAGAAGATTTTTGGTAAGAATTTAAAGTACAAAGCTAAAAGTATCAATGCTGGTGATACATACAAATTAACATATGCAAAAGATAAAGCAAATTATTCTTATACATTAAACTCTCCAAAAGTTCCTTATTCGGCAGGATACGTTGTAAAAAATATCAAAACAAAACTAGCCGAAGAAAAAATAATTGTTACTAGAAAAGTATTCTATGTGGAATATGAAAATATAGATGAAGCAACAGGCGTTCCAACAATAGCAACTATATATAAAAATCCTGACAAGAATTCTAAAATAGGACAAGTTAGTGTGAGAAAAGGAATCTTAAGTGGAAATGAAGTAGTTGCTAAATATGGTTCAAAGCTAAATACATATGATATGGTTTTTAAACACAA
Source organism: Bacilli bacterium (assembly GCA_017433415.1). Classification (GTDB taxonomy): domain Bacteria; phylum Bacillota_I; class Bacilli_A; order RF39; family UBA660; genus UBA3789. Next base: position 38,770 of record JAFRHI010000008.1, on the reverse strand, counting down.
TAAAGATGATGATTATAGTTTTTATCTAATTGAAAAAACAAAGTAGAAGATTATTAGTCTTCTACTTTTACAATTTCTTTACAAAATAAGAAATATGTAAAATATTAAATTTGATTTGATTTTATTTATTATTCTATTGTGATATAATTAAATTAGGTGATTTTATGAAAATAAAAATTCAAGATATTGATATAAATTACATACAATATGGAGAAGGGAAAGATATATTACTTTTACATGGTTGGGGACAAAACATAGCAATGATGCGTCCAATTGGTGATAATTTTTGTGATAGATTTCGTATTACAATTTTAGATCTGCCTGGTTTTGGAGAAAGTGATGAGCCAAATGAAGCATGGGATATAGAAAAGTATTCAATAATGTTAGAAAAATTCATTGAAGAAGTTGGAATAAAAAAACCAATTATTATGGGTCATTCTTTTGGTGGAAGAGTAGCTATTAGATATTCCGCAAGAAACCCAATTGAAAAATTAGTTCTTTTTGGTAGTCCTTGCATAAGAATTGAAGAGGAGTTACCACTTACTGTTAAATTTTTAAAAAAGTTAAAGACTTTACCTGGACTTGATAAATTTGGAGAATTCATGAAAAACTATATTGGTTCAAGAGATTATAAAGCAGCTAGTCCAGTTATGCGAGAAACTTTAGTTAATGTTGTAAATGAAGATTTATCAAAATTTGCTCGTGAAATAGAGGAACCAACACTACTTATTTGGGGAGAAAATGATACAGAAGCACCTGTACATGATGCTAAAGAACTTGAAAAAATAATGATTGATGCTGGATTAATAATATTACCCGGTACACATTATGCCTATTTAGAAAACCTGCCTCAAATTGTAACTATTTTAAATAAGTTTTTATAGGAGGTATTATGCAACTTATATATATAATTTTAATAATATCTTTTTTCTATGCCAATTATTATAAAAGTAAAAAATCTATTCATATGCTACAACAAAATTTATACAATGAAAATAACAGGTATATTAAATGGCTTTTGAAAAATGACCAACAATTCTTAGGAACAGATTTATTTCTTGCAGGAGTAGTAATAATTGGAAATTGCCTATTTACAATTTACAATTTAGAATTTATAACAAATATTTTAATTATAATAATAATTCTATTACTTGTTTTAATTGGAACAAATTGGAAAAAGAGTATTATAAATGGTCAAAATAAGAAAAAACTAGTAATAACAGCCAGAGTTAAAAGATTAATAATTACCACAGTAGTACTTTATCTTATTCCTACAATACTATTGTTTATAAACGGTAATAATTTAAAAAATACTTGGTTGTTAATTTTAATAATAAGTTTAATGACATACTTAAACCAATTTGTTGTCTTTATTGCAATGATTATGAATACACCAATTGAAAAATGTGTTTATCTACATTTTAAGACCAAAGCTCAAAATAAATTGAAAAGTATGAATAATTTAAAAATAATAGGTATTACTGGTAGTTATGGAAAAACAAGTAGTAAAAATATTTTGAGTGCAATCTTAAACATAAAATATAATGCACTAGCTACACCAAGAAATTTAAATACTTATAATGGGTTAATAATGACTGTCAATAATAATCTTGATAAATTTACTGATATTTTTATTGCTGAAATGGGTGCTTATGTTAAAGGAGAAATAGCTGGTCTTTGCCGATTAATAAAACCAAAGTATGGTATTTTAACAACAATAGGAACAGCACATTTAGAAAGCTTTGGAAGTGAAGAAAATATCATTAAAGGTAAATTTGAACTTATTGAGTCATTACCTAGTGATGGATTTGCTATTTTAAATGGTGATGATCCAAAGCAAGTAGGTTATAAATTAAAAAATAAAGTTAAAACAATTTGGATTGGTATAGATAATCATGATGTTGATGTTTATGCTAAAAATATAAAGTGCTCTGCCAAAGGAACATCATTTGATGTAGTATTTAAAGGTGATAATAAAAGCTATCACTTTGAAACAAAACTATTAGGTAATCATAATGTCTACAATATTTTAGATGGAATTGCTTGTGGAAAAGAATTTGGAATAGAAATTCCTGATTTAGTTACTGCTGTAAAAAGTGTTAATCCAGTAGAACACAGATTAGAATTAAAAAAACTAGGTAATTTTTATCAAATAGATGATGCTTATAATTCTAATCCTGTAGGTGCTAAGAGAGCTTGTCAGGTTCTAAAAATGATGCCTGGAATAAAAATAATTGTCACCCCAGGAATGATTGAATTGGGTGATAAAGAAGAAGAATACAATAAAGAATTTGGAAAACAAATAGCCGAAGTTGCTGATTACGCTATATTAATAGGTGAAAAGCAAACAAAACCAATAAAAGATGGTTTATTGGAAAAAGAATTTGACAAAGAAAAAATAATTGTATTTAATGATGTTAGAGAAGCATATCCTTTCATTAGTACTTTAGCGACAAACAATGAAGTTTATGCCTTATTTGAAAATGATTTACCAGATACATATAATGAAAAGTAGGAGAGTGGGAAAATGAAAATAAAAGTTGGAGTTGTTTTTGGTGGAGAAAGTGTTGAACATGAAGTAAGTATTATAACTGCAATTCAAGCTATGAATAAAATGGATGAAGAAAAATATGAGATCATTCCAATCTACATAACAAAAGATAGAGAATGGTACACAGGAGATATGTTAAAAGATATTGATGTATATCAAGATTTAAATCTTATCAAAAAATATAGTAGTAATGTTGTTTTATACTATAAAGATGGAAGTTATGTACTACAGAAAAAAAGAGGATTATTTAAATCAGTTGTAAAAGAAGTAGATATTATCTTCCCTATAGTTCATGGTACTAATGTGGAAGATGGTGTCTTACAAGGATATCTTCAAACAGTAGGTGTCCCATATGTAGGATCTAACGTTTATGCATCAGTAGTAGGTCAGGATAAAGCTTATATGAAAGATGTCTGGAAAAGTGCTGATTTACCAATGACTAAATACACTTGGTTTTATGATGTTGATTACAAGCGTAATTTTGATGAGGTACTTGAAAAAATAAAAAAATTAAAATACCCATTAATCGTAAAACCAGCCACAACAGGTTCAAGTGTAGGTATTAACGTTTGTGATGATGAAGACAGTTTAAGAGATGCAATAGATGAAGCTATTCAATATGATACTAAAATCATAGTTGAAGAAGTAGTTAAAAATTTAAAAGAAGTAAATATTGCTGTAATGGGTAATTATGAAAATCAAAAAGTAAGTGAAATAGAAGAAGTTTTATCAACTAATAAGTTTTTAACTTATGCCGATAAATATATTGGTAGTGGTAAAGGTGGAAAATTAAAGGGAATGAAAACACCTGTTAAAAGTAGTAAAGGAATGGCATCTGCTAATCGAAAAATTCCTGCTAACATTTCAAAAGAACTACGTGAAGAAATAGAAGAGATTGCTAAGAAGGCCTTTAAAGCCCTAGGAAGTTCTGGAAATTCAAGAATCGATTTCTTAATAGACGATGAAAAGAAAAAAGTTTATATTAATGAAATTAATTCCATCCCAGGAAGCTTAGCTTTTTATCTATGGGATGCTAAAGATGTTAATTTTACAACTTTATTAGACGAAATGATAAACATTGGTATTAAAGACTATAAAAAGAGAGTAGGAAAAACTCATTCTTTTGAAACCAATATACTTCAAGGATTTGCTGCTAATGGTGGAGTAAAAGGAATGAAAGGTGCGAAAGGAAAACTAAGATAATATGTTAGATAAGTATTTAAATAAAGAAGTCAAACTAATTGTTACTTTTGCAGCAGCAGGAGGTGGAAGTCTATATCCTGTTTCTTATTATGGAAAGATCCTAAATTACGATGATGAATACATAGAAATGGATGTTGCAAGAGCAGAAACAGAAGGTTTCCCAGCAGCCTTAGGAAAAATTGAAACAGGTGTAGAAGGGAAAACATTAGTAAATAAAAAATACGTAATTTCTATAAACGAAATATAAGGCAAGAAATTGCCTTTTTTTGTTGCGCCTAAAAAACTATTATGATAGTATAAAACACTAGGAGGGTTTTTATGGGAAACGTATATAGTTTAGAAAAGAAACAAATACAACTTACTGACAAGGCAGTTATGATTTTGGAAAAGAAGTCTGATGATTATGAGTGGGTAGAAGTAACATATAAAACTGCAGAAAAAGAAATATTTGTTGGATCATATTTTACATTTAATTATACTGAGAATGAATGGTTAGAATATAGTTCAGATTACATTATAATAATGAAAGATTTATATGGCTATTATGATGATAGTAAAGATTATGATGATGATAATTTTGGTTATCTTGGACCTGCTGTAAAAGTACTGTTTAGTGTTAATGAAGAAATATTTATTGATGGAACAGCAGAAGAAAAATTAGCAATTGCTCAAGCAGAATTATTAAAAGAACAAGAACCAAGTAAAGTATTACAATATGAAAGAACTAACAATTAATGTTAGTTCTTTATTTTTACTCAGATGTTAAGTCTTTATATCATTAATATAGCATATTTTTTATTAATAAAAAAAACTCTTCACGAGTCCTTTTAATTATCAATTTGGTGGGCTGTTAGGGATTCGAACCCTAGACCCACTGATTAAGAGTCAGTTGCTCTACCAACTGAGCTAACAGCCCATTTCCAAGTTGCATAACTATTTTAACGTATTTTATTAATATTTACAAGAGCTTTTTAAAAATAATTGTAAAAACAACAAGAATAAATGTATAATATAATTGAGGTGAAATTATATGGAAGAATCAAAAAAGAAGAGTAATATACCTCCAGTAGTAATAGCTTTAATATGTATAACTATTGCCTTAATTGCTATTGGTATAGTCCACATGAGTAAAAATAAATATGATATTTTTAATACGAAGAAAGATGTGTCAAAAAAAATAGGGTATAGTCTACCAAAAGAATTTGAAAAAACATTTGCTTATGATGATATGGTGTCATATTCATATAGTGAAAATGGCTATAGTTGTCATTTTTCCGTTAGTGTATCAGAGTTTGATAATTACAAAGATGGAAAAAGCTATTTGGAATCTACTTTTAATCACACATTAAGTGATGAAGTAAGTGAAATAGAAGAACAAAACATAAATGGTGATACATGGTACTCAATAAGAAAAGAAAGTGAAAATGGTTATATTACTTATGAATATTCATCTGTAAAAAATGGAAAAGTATATGATGCTGAATATAGTATTTTTGATTATGGATATGAAGATAGTAATGATAATGATGACAATTTATGCTTAACAGCTCAGAATGAAATAATTAAATCTTTAAAAATAAAAGAAACAAATTAAAAAAACTGCTTGACATAAGTAGTTTTTTTATAGTATTCTATTAGTGCAATTGAGACAAATCAAAGTTTTTATTGCAAAAATTAAAATTTTGTAGTACAATTATGGAGTACGAATATTAATGGGCTTGTAGCTCAGTTGGTTAGAGCACACGCTTGATAAGCGTGGGGTCACAGGTTCAAGTCCTGTCAGGCCCACCATTAATATGCCTCAATAGCTCAGCTGGTTAGAGCACTTGACTGTTAATCAAGGGGTCCTAGGTTCAAGTCCTAGTTGGGGCGCCATCTGGCGAGTTGGTGAAGCGGCTTAACACACTGCCCTTTCACGGCAGCATTCACGGATTCGAATTCCGTACTCGTCACCAATTTATAAGTTACACCGTTGGTGTTTTTTTTTGCAAAATATAATTATTATTGACAAAAAAAAGTCATTATGTAATAATATATGTGCGGACGCACAAGAGGAATGGAGTAGTACTCAAGAGGCTGAAGAGGCGCCCCTGCTAAGGGTGTAGGTCGGGCAACTGGCGCGAGAGTTCAAATCTCTCCTACTCCGCCATTATAAGAATAAACTCGATATTTCGAGTTTTTTTTTGTTAGTACTTGCATTATCCATAACTTTGTGGTATAATATGCAACAGTTAGGGGGAAAAGGGAATGAAAAAACATTTCAAGAAAATTACCGCAATGGTAATAATAGCTCTTATTGCTTTAACAGGAATAAGTGTTAGTGCTCAATCAACAATGACCATTGACAAGAAGACCTACATTTATACAGGAACAAGAAAAGAAGCAAAATTCCATACTACTAAAGGATATGCTTACTGTATAACACCTAGTAAAACAGGTGCTGCCCAAGGAACAACATTAACTTTCAAAAAGAAAGAAACAGATGGTGCAATACTTTATTTACTAGACAATACTGGTGAATCAGATGCAGAATACTTAAAAACTCAATTAGCTTTATGGGTATATACTGATAATTATATGCCTGAAACTTACAAAAAATATGATGTAAGTAATCAAGCTAAAGCTTTAGCTAAAACAGCAGCTAACAATAAGAATTACACTGGTAAACAACCAAGTGTAAAACTTAATGCTAGTAGCACAAACTTATCTGAAACTAGTGATGGTAATTACTATAAATCAGGTGTAATTACAGTTAGTGCATCTAATGCTGGAAATGCTACAGTAAGTTTAGATGGTGCCCCAAGTGGTACTAAAATAGTAGATGCAAACAATAATGCCCAAACAACATTTGCTAATGGCTCTAAATTTTATGTAATGGTACCAGCAGCTAATGTAACATCAGCAAAAACATTTAAAGTTAATGCCAAAGTAACTGGTAATGTACCAACAGTAGAAAGATATGTTACATCAGATAGTAAATGGCAAGATTTAGTTGTTATAGTAGAAGAACCAAAAACTGTAACAACAAGTGTAAGCTTATCAGTAACTCCAGTTAAAAGAAGTTGTGAAATTGCTAATGGTAAATACTATGACAAGAGTGGTAAAGTAGTTGACAAAGCAGAATATGAACGTCAATGTGTTCATAAATGTGAATACTACAACAATCACTATTATGACAAAGATGGAAAAATAACTGATAAGACAACATATTCAATTCAATGTGAAAAACATACTTGTGAAGTTGTAGGAAATACATACTTTGGAAAAGATGGTAGAATTCTTAAATCTAAAGAAGAATTTTCAATTGAATGTGAAAAACATAGTTGTGAAAAAGTAGGAAACACTTATTTTGGAAAAAATGGAAATGTTGTTAAAGCTGATCAATATGATCTAGAATGTAATGAACATGTTTGTGAAAAAATAGGTGATAAATATTTTGGAAAAAATGGTTTCGAAGTAGAAAAATCAGTTTATGAAAAAGAATGTTTCAAACATACTTGCGAAAAAGTTGGTGATAGCTATTTCGGAAAAGATGGTAGTGAAGTAACATATGATGAATATACAGTACAATGTGAAAAACATGTTTGTGAATTCATTAATAATAAATATTTTGGTTCTAACGGAACAGAAGTTTCAGAAGAAGAATATTTAAATGAATGTGTTCATGTATGTGAAATTGTTGATGGTAAATACTATGGTCAAGATGGTAAAGAAGTAACAGAAGTTGCATATAAAGATCAATGTGAAGCACAAATAGTCCCAGTTCCAGATACTGGATCAGATTCAACTAATTTAGTATTAGCTGTATTAGGAACAATATTACTAGGAATTGTTGGAGTATTTGTTCATTATAATAAAGTAAATGCCTAATAAGAAGAATGGTTGATACCATTCTTTTTTTTGTAATAAATATCTAGCTAATTAAATAGACTTTTGGTAGTTATTAAGATCAAATTATGATATAATTCAAATAAGGAGTGTATATTTATGGCAAACATGATAAAAAAATTTTTAAAAGATTTTGATGACATAACAAAATATTATAATTTTTTAGTTACTAAAACCAAAAACCATGAATATGTTGAAATAACTAATGAATGGCTAATAGACAATTACTATATGGTAGTAGAACACAAGAATAACATTTTAAATATAAAAAAAGAACTTTCCAGAAATCAAAAAATATTAAATGATAATTATTATTTTTTAAAAAATATTGTTAGTAAGAAAAATTATAATATTAATTTTAAATACTTAGTTGAAGAATTAAAAAACTATCAAAAAGAAAATAATAAAGTTTTCACATATAGGGAACTTTCATGTATTTTTCCAGTTTTATTATTCATCTATATTGAACGTCTAAATGCTTTATGTCGTGAAGAATACAATAAACTACTTAATAAAGAAACAATTTCCACAATAATTAAAAATAATGATAATTTAACTTTAGAAACACTAATTCCCAATAATTTTAATATCATGGAAAACAAACACTATATTTTTGCTATAAATAATGAATTACATAGGGTAAATAAATCAAGTGAATTGTTTAAATCTTTAAACGAATTTTTAAAAGAACAAGATATTAGTCTTAAGGAATTAATAAATGAAGAATATCAAAATAAGTTAGAAAACAATATCTTAGTATCTAATATTTTCAACGATTTAAAAGAGTTTTTTGATTATTCACTAGAAGATTTATATGAGAGAGTATCAAAAACAGAAAAGCTTTTATTAACAGATCCTGTGTATAAAAAAATGACACTAGAATCAAAGCATCTTTATCGTAAGAAATTGATTTTGTTATCTAAAAAGAATCACGTTGATGAATATAACTATTTAAAAAGCCAATTTAATTTAAAAGAACATATTGGTTTTAAGCTCTTAAAAAAGAAAAATCCAAAATATAAAGTAATTATTTATATTTTATTGTTATTTTTAATTACTATAGCATTATCATATTTCTTATCAAATTACTTTATAAAATGTCGTTTATTAGGATTTTTAATTTTACTAATTCCTGTTAGTCAATTAGTTAGTCAAATAATCACAGAATTTTCAACGAAATTTACTAAAACAGAACCATTACCAAAAATTGATTATTCAAAAGGAATACCTGAAGAATCAAGAACTATGGTGGTAATACCAACAATAGTTTCAAACACTGATAAAATTAAAGAAATGTTTGATACATTGGAATCATTTTATTTAGTTAATAAGTCAGATAATTTATATTTTTCATTATTAGGGGATGTAAAAGCTAGTGATGTTCAAGTAACTGATTATGATGCAGAAATATCAAAATATGGTGAAGAATATGCTAAAAAGTTGAACGAAAAATATAAAAAAGAGTTATTTTACTTTGTATATCGTAAGAGAATTTGGAACCCTAAAGAAAATAGTTACTTAGGGTATGAAAGAAAAAGAGGAGCTCTAGTTCAATTTAATAAAGTTTTATTAGGTGAGTATGTTGATAATGAAAAGTATTATAATGTCAATATGCTCCATGATAATGATTTAAATATTAAATATGTAATAACTCTTGATGCCGATACAAAATTAGTTTTAAATTCAGCACTTAACTTAGTAGGAGCTATGGCCCATCCAATAAACAGACCAGTTTTAAACAATAATAAAACTAAAGTTATTAGTGGTTATGGTTTAATGCAACCACGAGTAAATGTTGATATTGAAGCTACTAACAAAAGTTTATATAGCCAGATATTTGCCGGTATAGGTGGTTTTGATACTTATTCAGCAATCATACCTAATTTTTATCAAGATTCATTTAATGAGGGTAGTTTTATTGGTAAAGGAATATATGACTTAGAGGTGTTTAATACTGTTCTTGCTGATGCCTTTCCAGATAATCTAATTTTATCCCATGACTTGCTAGAAGGTAATTACATTCGTTGTGGTTTTGTATCTGATATTGAGCTTATAGATGATTTTCCATCAAAATTTTTAGTAGATGTAACTCGTCAGCATAGATGGGCTAGAGGAGATACTCAAATCATCGGTTGGTTGTTTAACAAAGTCCCAAGTAAAAATCGTAAGCGCGTTAAAAATCCAATCAATTTGCTAGGTAAATTCAAAATTTTAGATAATATAGTTAGAATGTTTTTAAATCCTATGCTTCTATTAATACTATTATTAGCATTTACAGGAACTACAAATTTGTCAATAATTTGGATTTTGTTCGTTGTTTTAGAAATAGCTATTTCAATATTGTTTTTCTTAAGAAGAAATGTATCTAGAAAGAGTAAAGAACATAAAAATGTATATTATAAAAATCTCTATTATGGTGGTAGAAGTCTTTTATTAAGAGCATATATCGTTTTTGCAACCATCCCATATTATACTAGACTTTATATGGATGCTTTTTTCAGAACATTATATAGATTGTTATTTAGTCACAAAAATCTTCTTAACTGGATTACAGCTGAAGAAGTTGCTAAAACTGTTAATGGCAATTTAAAAAATTATCTAAAAAACTTTAGCTTTAATATTTTAACCGCCGTGGTATTTAGCATAATTGCTTTTTTAACAAATAACTATTTAGGGTTATTATTAGCATTTATATTTTTAAGTGCTCCATTCATTTTATATCTAGTTAGTAAAGATATTGATCATCATCAAGTTGAATTAAAAGAAAAGAAAGTCCTAGAATTAAAAGAATTAGCAGAAAGAACTTGGACTTATTTTGAAGAAAATTTAAAACCAGAATATAATTACCTTATTCCTGATAACTATCAAGAAAACAGAGAAGAAAAATTAGATTTTCGTACTTCACCAACTGCCATTGGCTTTTCATTAACTAGTGTAATAAGTGCCTATGAATTAGGATTTATAGAACTCCAACAAGCGGTTACACTTTTAGACAATATTTTAGAAAGTGTTGAGTCTTTAGAAAAATGGCATGGTCATCTATATAACTGGTATGATATAAGAACTAAAAAAGTTCTATATCCAAATTTTGTTTCAACAGTAGATTCTGGAAATTTAATTGCTTGTATTGTTGTTGCCAGAGAATTCTTAAATGAAAATGAAATGTTTGAATCAGTAAAAATGTGTGATAAATTAATCAAAAATGCTAATTTTAAAAAATTATATACTAAAAAAGATGTATTCAGTATTGGTTATGATGAAAATGAAGGAAAACTTTCAATTTATAACTATAACAAATTTGCTAGTGAATCTCGCTTAACTAGTTACTTAGCAATCTGTCTAGGAGACGTTCCCAATAAGCATTGGTTTAGTTTAGATAAATCACTAACAACTTACAAAGGACGTAAAGGATTAATATCATGGAGTGGAACTTCTTTTGAATATTACATGCCATTATTATTTATGAAAAATTATCCAAATACTCTATTAGATGAATCATATAATTTTGCTTATTTATGTCAAAAAGAATATATTAATAAAATTTCTCATAAATTACCTTGGGGTATTTCAGAATCTGCATATAGTGAATTAGATAATTCTCTAAACTATAAGTATAAAGCATTTTCAACGCCATACTTGAAAGCTAAAGAAGATAAAGAAAATAGAATAGTATTATCGCCATATTCTTCATTAATGGCTCTTGAATTATTCCCAGAAGATGTTTCTGAAAATATTAAAAAATTCAAAGATTTAGACATGTGTTCAATGTATGGTTTATATGAAGCATATGACTATGATAGTAAAGAAGCAGTTAGAGCATATTTTGCCCATCATCAAGGAATGAGCTTAGTAGGTATAACAAACTATTTAAAATCAGGAGTAATAAAAAGATTATTCCATGAAAATGTCAATGTCCGTACATTTGAGATACTATTAAAAGAAAAAGTTCAAGTTAAAACAAGCATTGATATGAAAATGGCAAAATACAAGAAATACAATTATAAAAAAGAAGTTATTGAAAATGATATTAGAGCATTTGATCATATTTCATACATGCCTGAAATGTCTGTTCTTTCAAACCGAAAATATTCATTATTTATGAATGATCGTGGTAATAGTTTCTCAAGATATCGTACCTTACAGCTAAATAGATATCGTAAAGTTACAGAAATAGATTATGGTATTTTCTTATTTATAAAAGACTTAGAAAATAATAAAATATGGAGTAACACTTATGCTCCAATTAATGAAAAACCAGATAAATATGAAGTAGTATTTGCTTCAGATAAAATTAAATTTTTAAGAAGAGACGCATCTATTTCTACTAAAACAGAAATTGTTGTCTGTAAAGGACATCATGCTGAGATCAGAAAGATAACCTTGAAAAATGAAGGTGAATTTGATAAAAAATTGGAATTAACAAGTTACACTGAACCAATTCTTTCTGATAATATGGATGACGTCAGTCATAAAGTATTTAATAGTATGTTTATTTCTACTGAATATGACAAGGAAACAAATAGCTTAATTGCTAAAAGAAAAGGACGTGGAGAAGCTGCTGTAAATAACTACATGGTAACTAGGCTGTTAATTGATGAACCGCAAACAGAATACAGTTATGAAACAGAAAGATCAAATTTTATTGGACGTAATAAAAATATTACTACTGCTGCAGCTCTTAACAGCAATCTAACAAATTATTCCGGAGACAACATTGATCCTGTTTTAGCTCTACGTAACCAAATATTAGTTCCAGCAAACAGCTCTATAAGTGTTTATTTACTTATTGGATTTGGACGTAGTCAAGAACAGATAATGGATATTTTAAAATATTATGATAACAGATACTCTTTAGAAAAAGCTTTTGAAATATCAACTCTAATGAATGTAATTAATACTAAAAATCTTAATTTAACAGGAGAAAATATGCGTACTTATAACATCATGTTAAATTATCTATATCAAACAACTAGAATTTCTGTTAATGAAGAAAGAATGGATTATCTAAGAAAAAATGCTTTGGCTCAACCTGGTTTATGGAAATTTGGTATTAGTGGAGATCGCCCAATAATATCAGTAGAAATTACTGATATAAGCGATATGAGTTTTGTTTATGAAATTTTAAAAGCCTTTGAATATTATAAAAACAAGTCAATATTTGTTGATGTCATTATTATTAATAGTGAAAGTAGTGAATACGCTTCTGCAATCAAAAAAGAAATTGATGATGAAATGTATAGAATGTATACATTAAATAGTTTTTATCATACACCAGGTAGCATCACTGTTATCAATAATGGCGATATTACTAAGGAAGATCGTAGTCTTTTAAATATGATTCCGCGTTTACGTTTTGTAGTTGAAAATCATATTAGTTTAAAAGAAGCTGTTGAAAATCTTGAAAAGAACAATACAATTAGTGATTACCAAACTACAACAATTGAAGAAAATATTAAAACTAGTCAAAAAGAGAAATTAATGTTTGATAATAGTATGGGTGGATTTAAAAACAATGGTCGTGAATATGTTGTCTACAACAAAGATACACCAATGCCTTGGAGTAATGTTATTGCCAATAAAACATTTGGAACGATAATTACCAATAATGGTTGTGGTTATACATATGCATACAATTCTGGTGAATTTAAATTAACATCATGGGGTAATGAAACCATATTAAATGATAAAAGTGAAGGATTTAAGTTTAATGATAAACAGTTTGATCCTGAAAAATGCACACATGGATTTGGTTATAGTATTTTAGAAAGTGAAACTGAAGATTTAAAACATGAAATAACAGAATTTGTAGCTTGCAATGATAATGTTAAGATTTATTTATTAAAACTAACTAATAAAAAGAAAATTAAGAATCATATTAACATCAAATTCTGGGTTAATCCAACACTAGGAAATTTTGAAGAAAAAACAGCACGCCATATCCTAACAGAATTCATGGGAGCTGATAATTATTTAAAAATGCGTAATGTCTACAGTATCAACTATAGTGATGTAAATGTCTTCATGACAACTTCTGAAAAAATAAATAGTGCTGAATGCAATAAAATGTTGTATAAAGATATTTCATTTAATGTAGATTTAGCTAAAGAAGAAGAAAAAACAATTGCTTTTGCTATGGGATGTAGTCTAAGTGACCGTGAGAATTTAGAATTAATAAATCGCTATAGTGACATTAATAATTGTAAAAGAGAATTACGTAAAATAAAAGAATACTGGGCAAATGTTTTAGGAACTATTCAAGTATCAACACCTGATAAAAGCTTTGATTATGTTTTAAATGGTTGGTATTTATATCAGACTCTTTCCTCAAGAATTATGGCAAAAGCTGGTTTCTATCAAGTTAGTGGTGCTTTTGGATATCGTGATCAACTTCAAGATGCTATGAATATCGCTTTAGTAGAACCAGAATTTACTAGAAGACAAATACTAATTAATGCTGCTCATCAATTTGAAGAAGGCGATGTCCTTCATTGGTGGCATGAAAAAAATCATTTTGGTCTTCGTAGTCGCTATAAAGATGATTTCCTATGGCTTGTTTATGCAACAGCTAACTATATCGAAACAACTGGTGATATTGATATCTTAAATGAGCAAGTACCGTATGTAGTAGGTGAAGAATTAAGTGACTTTGAACATGAAAAAGGAATAATATTTAATTATTCCGAAAAAATAGATACTTTATTAACTCACTGCGAAAAATCCTTAGCACTTTCTATGCATTCTCTAGGACATCATAAAATACCACTTATGGGTGGAGGAGATTGGAATGATGGAATGAATAGAGTTGGTATAAAAGGTAAAGGTGAGAGTGTTTGGTTAGGATTCTTCCTATATAATACCATTGAAATGTTTATAAAAACAGTTAAGCAATTTGATAAAAATTTTGATTATTCTAAATATGAAAAATTTAATGAAAAATTAAAAGAAAACTTAAATAAAAAAACCTGGGATGGAACATATTATTTAAGAGCTTTCTTCGACAATGGTGATAAACTAGGTAGTCATGAAAATAGTGAATGTAAGATAGATTTAATATCCCAAAGTTTTTCAATACTAAGTGGAGTTGCTCCAAAAGATAGAGTTCAAAAAGTAATTACTTCAGTTGAAGAACAATTAGTTGATAAAAAGAATAATATTGTAAAATTATTGACACCTGCTTTTTCTAAATCTTTAAATAATCCTGGTTATATAATGAATTATCCAAAAGGAATTAGAGAAAACGGTGGACAATATACACATTCAGTTGCTTGGTATTTAATGGCTTTGATAAAAGCTGGATACCATGATAGAGCTTATAGATATTATCAAAAAATAAATCCAATTAACAGAACGAAAACAGTTAATGATATAAACAAATATAAAGTAGAACCATACGTTATAGCTGCCGATATTTATTCAGCAGAAAGCTTTCCAGGAAGAGGTGGCTGGACATGGTATACAGGTTCTGCAGGTTGGTTTTATAGAGTAGGAGTCCAAGATATTTTAGGTATTAAAAAACGTGGAAATAAGTTGAAATTAGATCCTCGTATGCCTATTGCTTGGGATGGTTTTAGAGCAATCTATAAATATCAAAATACTACTTACAACATAGAAGTAATAAGAAAAAATAAAGAAAAAGTAGTTTTTGATAATAAAAATATAATTTCTTCAACTATAACCCTAGTTGATGATCAAAAAGAGCACAATATTATCGTGCACACGAACAAATAATAAAAAAAGGAAGAATTTATCTTCCTTTTTTGTTATAATAATTATGGGAGATAGAAAATGAACTTACAAAAAGATAAATATATAATTGTAGAAATAATACCAACACATAGTAAAAGTGAAAAAGGCTTTATTGCTCAAATAAGTGCTTTAAAACTAGGGGGGTTAAATTTAATAGATCGTTTTGACTATCGTGTTAATGACAAGCTAATAGAAAATCCCGACTTAAAAGCAATGATTCAATACGATAAAAAGAGTTTTACATATGTTGACAATATTTATTTCATAAAAGAAAAATTTAAACAATGGTCTAACAACTATCCTTTGCTAATCATTGAAAATAGTTACACTCTAGACTATTTAAAGGATTTAGAAAATAAAAAAGAATTGTTTTATAATTATTTAAATATGGAATATAGTCCAGATATTTTCAATAAAATAATAGAAAAATATAATCTTGTACCATCAGATCATTTAGTAGATTTAATTTATGAGGCAATAATATATGAAGGAAACAATAAATAGGAGTGATAAAATGATAAAATTTGATTTTGAAACTTATACTAAAGAATTTATTGATAAAGAAGAATATAATAAATTACTTGCTGAAAAAGAAAAATATATTGAAAAGCTTAATAAAAGTAATATGGTTGGCTGGATGCGAGAAATAGATAAAGAAACTGTTGTCGATATAAAAGAAACAGCAGAATATATAAAGAATAATTTTGATGTTCTAGTAGTTATAGGAATAGGTGGATCTTATTTATCAAGTTCTGCTATTCACAGTGCTTTAAAATCATATTTTAGTAATGATTTTGAAGTTATCTATGCTGGGTCAACACTATCTACTAAGTACTTAGACGAATTATTAAACTATTTAAAAAATAAAAATTTCTGCTTAAACGTTATTAGTAAAAGTGGTAAAACATTAGAAACATCAATAGTATATAAACTATTAAAAGATTTATTAAAAAGAAAATATAACATAGAAGAAATGTCAAAGCATATAATTGCTACAACTACTAAAGGTAGTGGATTACTTTGGGAAGAAGCTCAGGTAGAGGGATATAAAACATTTGAAATACCTAATGATGTAGGAGGACGTTATTCATTCATTACTCCAGCTCATTTACTTCCACTAGCCCTTAATTATGATATAGACAAAATAATAGATGGCTATTTCGATGGAAAAAGACTAATAGATGATGCTTATAAATATGCACTTACCAGAAATTTATTATTTAAATCTAAAAAATATATTGAAAACTTTTGTGTCTATGAAGAGAATCTTCTCCAATTTACAGAATGGTTAAAGCAATTATTTGGAGAAAGTGAAGGTAAAAACAATCAAGGAATATTTCCTGTAGCTAGTCTTTACACCAGAGATCTTCATTCACTAGGACAATTTATTCAAGAAGGAAATAAAATAATTTTTGAAACTGTTATCAAAATACTAAATAGTAATCATTATATTCAATACAATAATTATAGTTTAGATGAATTAAATAAAAATATTTCCGAAGCAGTTTCTATTGCCCATTATAAAGGTAAAGTGCCAATAATAGAAATAGAAATGGATGAATTGACACTTGAAAATATTTCAGAACTAGCATATTTTTTTCAACTAAGTGCAGCTTTTAGTGGCTATCTTTTTAACGTTAATCCATTTGATCAACCAGGAGTAGAACTATATAAAAATGAAATAAAAAATTTATTAAATAAAGGTTGATTATTATGAAAAAAAACATTTCTTTAACATTACTATTTTTATTACTATTTTTAGTTTTTATGTATTTAACTCTTACAAATAAGTTAAATGGCTTTGACAAAAATATTTATGAGTTTATTACCAAAAAACCATCTATATTTTTAGATAATTACTTTAAAGTATTAACTAATCTAGGTAACTTTATTGTAATTATCATAATTATGATTATTTTTCTAATAATTTTAGACAAACAAAACGGAATAAAGCTGGCAATAGTATTGCTATCATCACAAATACTAAATAGAGTATTAAAAGAAATAATAAAAAGACCTAGACCAAATTATTATCATTTAATTAAGGAAAAAGGCTTTTCTTTTCCAAGTGGTCATTCAATGGCAGCAATGGCATTATATGGATTTTTAATTTATATAGTAATATCAAAAATAAAAAACAAATATCTAAAAACAATATTTATCATTTTATTAGTTTATATAATTTTAACCATAGGTATAAGTAGAATTTATTTAGGGGTTCATTATCCAAGTGATGTATTATGTGGATATTTATTGTCACTTACTATTATCATTGGAATTTTAACACTATTTGATAAATATATGAAAAAAACAAATTATTCTGGAGGAGTATATGGAAAAACAAAGAAAAAATAAATTATTAAAATATTTATTAATATTAGTCATACCAATAGTATTTACCCTTGTTGGATACTATCTATATGATAAATATGTTGTACCAAAGAAAATAGCTCCAAGTGCTGAAAAAATAATAAAAGAAAAAGCCAAAAATAATTATGTTGATAAAGACGAAAAGGTAGAGGTAGTAAACTATGTAAATGAATTACCTAATTATAGAGCTCAATACAATAATCAATATATTATGGGAAAATTAACCATCCCCCAATTAAATATTGATGCACTAGTAACAAGAGCTGCTAATAACGAATACTATTTAAACTATAACTATTATAATCAAAGAGATGGTCTAGGAGTTCCATTTTTTGATTATAGAAATACAGATTTAGTAAATGATAGACAAATTAATATCTATGGCCATAATACAAGAAATACGAAGTATTATGATGAACTACCATTCATTAATTTAGAAGCATATCTAGATGAAAATATTTTCAATAATTATAAAACTGCATATTTGAGTATTGATGAAAAACAAATAGAATTTGAAGTAATTGCCATAAAAATTATAACAAACGCCGATAATGAACATATGAAATTAGTATTCTATAATGATAATGACTTTATACAGCATTCGGCAAAATTATTATCTAACACTTTATATTCTAGAGATGATGACATAAAAAAAACAGATAGATTATTAGTTTTACAAGTATGCCACTACAATCCAGAAGGGTCATATCTATTAGTAATTTGTAAAGAAGTTGTTTAATATGTGACAAGCAAATGACAAATGCTTGTCTTTTTTTTGATTTTATGAAAAAATAAATATATAAGGTAGAGTTTAGGAGATGAGTGCATATGGCATACGGAATAACAAGTCAATCGCAAATAATAGATTTAAATACGATAAAATCAGGATGCGAAACAATAATAAATGAGTTAGAATGCTTTGAAAAATGTGGTGAAAGAGTAATAAACGCTGGAAATATTTGTAATAAAAAAGCTTTATCAGTAGATGAAGGATCTCTAGAAGGTTCAATAATCGAGGTAGGAGAACAAATAAAAACTACAAAAAATGAGCTAGTGATTAGCGCTGAACAATTAATAGCCGATGCAACAAATGTATACAATGCTCAAGTGACCGAATATAATGAGTATGTAAGACAATTAGAAGAACAAAGAAGACAACAGCAACAACAAAATGGTGGCTATTAAGGAGGGATAAAATGGCAAAATTAAATTATGATGCAACATTAGTTAATGATGCAATACAGGAATTAGAAGCAGCAAAAAGAGAATTAGCAGACGTTGATAGTAGAATAAATGCCGCTTGTCAAACTATAGCTAGTGCCAGAGGAATTGAATATGTTAATTACTCAGCAGTTGCAAAAGCAAGTGGAATGGGCGCAACTTGTGAAGAAGTAATAAACGAAGTAGAGAAATCAATTGAAGAGCGCGTTGAAATGATTAAATCCTATAACCAAGATGTTGATAAGGCTGGTCTTTTAAAAAGACTTTTCGCAACACATCAAATGGCAAGCTTAAAACTAACAGAAGGAGTATTAACAGCTGGAGAAGAAATAGTAGATGGATTTGCCTCTGCTGTGGGATTTGTGGTTGGATTGTTCTCTAAAAAAGGTCAAGAAAAAATTGGCCAATTTGTAGAGAAAAATCATGTTGGAGATTATTTCAAAAATGCCTTTGCAACAAAATGGCAAAATATAGAAAAATATAGTTACATGGGTAGCCAAAGTGTTGGTGCCAAAATATTTAAAGGAATAGGTACAGTCGCCGGATATACTGCAGCATTAGCCGCTGGAGGAGCAGCAGTAGGAGCTCTCAGTGGAGCCGGAGCGGCAGCCGGAGCAACAGCAGCAATAGGATCATTAAAAGCAGGTGTTGCGGTTGCAGCAGTTGGAGGACTTGGAACAGGTACTCAAGCTGGATTACAAGGCGGAATGGAGTATAACCAAGCATTTGGCTATGGAGTAAAAACAGCAGCAATATCAGCCGCTTCAGTAGTAGTACTTAATTACGCATTTAGAGGTGCGGCAGCAGTATTTAGAAAGTTAAAAGGCAACACCGGACCTGTAGGTCCAGAAGGAGGCGCTCCTGTAGAACCGGAAGGAGTTGGACCAAAGGGCCCAACAGGTCCAGAAGGAACTGGAGCAGCTGGAGGAGCAGCAGATGGTGCTGCAGAAGCCGGAGCAAGAGCTGGAGCAGAAAGTGCCGGAGAAGCAGGCGCTAGAGCTGGAGCAGAAAGTGCTGGAGAAGCAGCATCAAAGGCAAAAGGTACAGCCGATACGACATTTAATGAAGGTAAAGCTGCAAGTGATCCTGTAAAAGCAGCACAAGAAAATTATGATGCTGCGTTTAAAAAAGCAAATGATGACTTTGCTAAATTACAAAAAGATTATACTGATGGAAAAATTACTAAGGAACAATATAAACAAGCTGCTAAAAATATTCATCCTGATACCAATCCAGAAGTAAGAGCAGCACGAGAAGCATTAGAAAAAGCTAAGGGGGTAAATGTTGGGTCAGAAACAAAAACAAGTGTAAAAACAGAGCCAAAAGCAAGCACAGCCGAAACAGCAGGAAAAGCCAATGAAACATTTGAGTCAGGTGCCACTCCAAAAACAGGCACAGCTGAAACAAATACAGCTCCAAAGACAGAACCAACAGCAACAACAGCAGAACCAGGAGCAAAAGCAAGTGGAACAGCTGATTCAGGTGCCACTCCAAAACCAGGACCAACAGAAGCAAATGCTGGACCGAAAGTAGAGCCAACAGCAACAACAGCAGAACCAGGAGCAAAACCAGGTGCAACAGCTGAATCAGGTGCTACTCCAAAACCAGGACCAACAGAAGCAAATGCTGGACCGAAAGTAGAGCCAACAGCAACAACAGCAGAACCAGGAGCAAAAGCAAGTGGAACAGTCGACTCAGGTGCTACTCCAAAAACAAACCCAGCAGAACTAAATCCAGGAGAAAAAGTACCAGAGTTACCAGGAGAGGTAAGTACGCAAGCAAGGACAGAATTACCGCCAACGGAAAAGCCAATAGCAATAGAAGGAAAAGTAGGAACAACAACAGAAATTCCACCAAAAGAGCCACCGATAGCAATAGAAGGAAAAGTAGGAACAACAACAGAAATTCCACCAAAAGAGCCACCGATAGCAATAGAAGGAAAAGTAGGAACAAAAGGAGAATTACCAGTAACAGAAGAACCACTTGCATTACCACCAGGAAAAACAGCAGTTCTACCTACATCTAAAGATATTGTTATAATACCACCACCACATGCTAAGGTTCCTGAACAAGCAACTACTAGTATATTAGAACATCCAGAAATACCTGATCCTATACCTATAGTAGAACCACCAACAACACCAGATCCACAAACAATTGATCCAATTATATATCCACCACCAGATCCACCGATACCAGAACCAACACCAGTGCCACCACCAACAGATCCAACACCAGTGGTACCAGAACCAACACCAGTGGTACCAGAACCAACACCGGTGGTACCAGAACCAACACCGGTGGTACCAGAACCAACACCAGTAGTACCAGAACCAACACCAACAACTCCAACGCCAACAAGCGAATATGCACCAATACCAAATACTACAATTGCTGGTGGAGCCGGAATAAGTGATTATATTGTTCCTGGAGCAATAGGTTTAGCTGCTGGAGTGGCTGGAGTAGCTGGAACAGTAGCAGCTAACAAAGAAAAAGAAAGAAAAGAAGAAGAAAACGATAAAGGAGATGAATAATATGAATGAAAAATTTTTACCAATCGGTACGGTAGTCCTACTAAAAGGGGGAAATAAAAAACTAATGGTGACAAGTTACCTAATTTTCCCAAAAAAAGAAAATGAAGAAAAAAAGATTTATGATTATGGTGCTTGTACATTCCCTGAAGGTATAATAGAAAGTGACTATGTAGTAGGATTTGACCATGAGCAAATTGAAAAAATTATTCATCTTGGTTTAATAGATGATGAACAAAAGTTACTTAACGAAGCATTAGTTAGCACATGTGATGAAGTAAAAAAAGCATTTTTAGAACAATAGGAAAAAAGCTTAAGATGTTAAAATCTTAAGCTTTTTATTGTGGTAAAAACTCTTTTATTATATAATTTTTATGTAAAAGGAGTTGTATATATGAAATTATTAGTGACTAGGAAATCAGAACTACTTGAATATCTATATAATGAATTAGACATGCCCAAAAAAAGAATAAAGCAATACTTAACTCATGGAGCAATTTATGTAAATAATAATAAAGTAACTAAATATAACTATCCATTATTACCAGGAATGAATATAATAATTGATACTGATAATAAGAATAAAAAAACACTTCCTTTTGATATCTTATTTGAAGATGAGAATATCATTGTAGTCAATAAACCAAGTGGTCTTCTAACAATCGCAACTTCTAAAGAAAAAGAAAAAACTTTATACCATATTGTAAGAGAATACTTAATTAGTAAAGATAAAAATGCCAGAATCTTTATTGTTCATCGTCTAGATAAAGATACAAGCGGAATAGTAGTACTTGCCAAAAATGAAAAAATAAAAAACAAATTACAAGAAAATTGGAATGACTATGTATTATTACGAGAATATGTTGCCGTAGTTCATGGTAAAATGCCTAAAGAAGAAGATAAAATAGTTCAGAAATTAAAAGAAACTAAAACTAATTTAGTTTATATATCTAAGGACAATGAAGGAAAAGAAGCAATAACTAATTATAAAGTAATTAAAGAAAACAATAATTACTCATTATTAAAAATAACGATAGAAACAGGCAGAAAAAATCAAATTAGAGTTGCCTTAGCAAGCTTGAAAAACCCAATTGTAGGTGATAAAAAATATAGTAATATAAAAGATAATATTAATCGTTTATATTTACATGCTAATAGATTAAAAATTTATTATCCAGTAATAAAAAAAGAAATCTTATTTGAAACAGCAACACCTAATGAATTTAAAAAAATTATGAATTAAGGAGTTCTTATGAAAAAGATATTATTTGTTTTTCTATTATTAATAATTGCTATAAGTATTTACTATTACTTGACTACTAGCAACAAAAAAGAAAAAAATGTTGAAAAGAAACAAATAAAAAAAGAATTAATCTCTGACCAAGATATAAAAAAATCAATATTTAATGAATATTATAAAAAAGCACAGAATGTTGTTACTGATATGACAATTGAAGAAAAAATAGGCCAATTATTTTTAGTACGCTATGCTAAAGAAGATATAGTAAAATTCAATGATTATAATCCTGGTGGTTATATCCTATTTGCCAAAGATTTTGAAAATCACACTAAAGAAAGTATTAGAGAAGAACTTAAATATAATCAAAGTATTAGTAAATATCCTTTGATTTTTGGTGTTGATGAAGAAGGAGGATTTGTTACTCGTATAAGTCGTTTTAAAAACTTTCGTGAAGAACGATTTAAATCACCAAAAGCATATTATAATGAAGGTGGCTATGAACTATTAGAAACAACAGAAAATGAAAAGGCAAAGTTATTAAAGGATATTAATATTAACTTAAATCTAGCTCCAGTTGCCGATGTATCTACTAATGAAAATGATTTTATTTACAATCGAGCTTTTGGAGAAGATGCCAAAAAAACTGCAGAATTTGTAAAAGAAATGGTTAAATATGCTAATAATAATCACTATTCATCATGCCTAAAACATTTTCCTGGTTATGGTAATAATGTTGATACTCACACAGGAATTGCAATTGATAATCGCGAATATAATTCTTTTGTTGAAAACGACTATTTACCATTCAAAGCTGGAATTGAAGAAAAGGTTCCTTGTATTTTAGTATCACATAATGTTATTACTGTGCTTGATAATCAACCAGCATCATTAAGTAAAACAGTAATAGCTGAATTAAGAGAAAAATTAGGCTTCAGTGGTATTATAATAACAGATGATTTAGCAATGGATGCTGTAAAAGATTATGTTACTGATAAAACAGCCGCAACAATGGCTATAAATGCTGGAAATGATATGATTATAACAAGTGATTTCATTACTATGTATAATGAATTATTAGAATCATATAATAATGGAATAATTACTGAAGAAACAATTAATAAAGCAGTTTTAAGAATAATTTGCTGGAAATATTATAATGATTTATATTGATATAGTGGAAAAAATTAAATAAGGTGGTATAATAGAAACAGCTTTAAAGAAGCCATTATTATATTAAACAGAAGGAAGGATTAATATGATAGCTAAAGAAATATTTACAAATACAAAAAAATATATGGGTAAAAAAGTTACATTAGAAGGATGGATTAAAAATCATCGTAAACAAAAAGAATTTGGATTTATCTCTTTTTCTGATGGAACATTTTTTACACCGATTCAAATAATATATGAAAAAGATTTAAAAGATTTTGAAACTATTCAAAAATATCATATAGGAAGTTCGATAAAAGTAGAAGGAACAGTAGTTGAGTCTCCTAAAGAAAATCAAGCTTTTGAAATAAAAGCAACTAATATCGAATTATTAGGAGATTGTCCAGAAGACTATCCAATTCAACCAAAAAAACATTCCCGTGAGTTTTTAAGAGAGCAGGCATATTTAAGACCAAGAACAAATCTATTTCAAGCTGTTTTTAGAATTAGAAGTAAAGCAGCTTTTGCTATTCACGAATATTTTCAAGAAAGAGATTTTATTTATTTTCATGCTCCATTAATTACTGGAAGTGATTGTGAAGGTGCTGGAGAAATGTTTAAAGTTACAACGTTTGATTTAGATAAAATACCTCATGATGAAAATGGTAATATTGATTATTCAAAAGACTTTTTTGCTAAACAAGCGTCACTTACAGTTTCTGGTCAATTACAAGCTGAAACATTTGCTTTAGCATATAAAAATACTTATACATTTGGACCAACATTTAGAGCAGAAAATTCTAATACAAAGACACATGCTAATGAGTTTTGGATGATTGAACCAGAAATGGCATTCTATGATTTAGAAGAAGATATGAATATTATGGAAGGTATGCTTAAATATATTGTTAAATATGTGTTGGATAATTGTCGTGAAGAATTAGATTTTCTAGATAACTTTGTAGAAAAAGGATTAGTAAAAAAACTTGAAGATTTAGTAGCAAAAGAAGCAATTCGTATAACTCATCATGACGCAATCAAATACTTGCTTGAGTCTGGTAAAAAATTTGAGTTTGAACCTCAATACGGAGAAGACTTAGCTCGTGAACATGAAAAATATTTAACAGAAGAAAAATTTAATGCTCCAGTTTTTGTCTATGATTGGCCAAAAGATATTAAAGCTTTCTATATGCGTCTTAACGATGACAAGAAAACTGTCGCAGCAGTAGATTTATTAGTGCCAGGTAGTGGTGAATTAATGGGTGGATCTCAACGTGAAGAACGTTATGACATCCTAGAAAAACGTATGAAAGAGATGAATGTTTCAACAGAAGAACTATCTTGGTATTTAAACCTAAGAAAATATGGTGGTTGTGTTCATTCTGGCTTTGGAATGGGATTTGAAAGATTAATCATGTATTTAACAGGCATTGAAAATATACGTGATGTAATACCATATCCAAGAACACCAGGTAATTGTGAATTTTAAATGTAAGCTTTACAGTTATTACTGTCTAGCTTCTTTTTTTTTGCCATTGTAAATGCTATAATAATCTTTGATTGGAGTTGTCACATGGAAATATTCGAAGCAATAACAGACATTGGTTTAATACGTGAAAAAAATGAAGATGCCGTACTATGTCTTAAACACCCTCGTAATAAAAACATTAAACTATTATTAGTTGCTGATGGCATGGGTGGAAAAAACTATGGTGATAGAGCTGCTAATTATGTTGTCAACTCAATAGGTAAATGGTTTAAAGAAAAAGAATTAAAAATTATTAATGATACAGAACTTACTGAAAAATTATTGAAAAGATATATTAAAAGTTTAAATACAAGATTAATTAATAAATATGGTGAAAACAACGTTGGAACAACGCTAACAATGGCTCTTATTAATTTAAAAGAAACATTAATAATAAATGTTGGTGATTCAAGAACATATATATATAAAAGAAAAAAATTAATTCAAATAACAGAAGATGATGCTGATGTTTGGATGTATTATAAATATGGTGGAGTAAAAAAAGATGATCTTCGTTTTTTTGCCATCAACAATGTCATAAATGCCTGTATTGGTATTAATAATGATTTATGTAGAATAACAACAACCATCATAAAAAATAATTATGATATGATTTTATTATTTTCTGATGGAGTAACTGATATGATTACTGATAAAAAGATTATTTCCTTAATTAGTAAAACTCCAAAAGATAAATTGTTAAATAAAATAATTAATGAGGCAGTAAATGTCAATCAGAATTTTCATGTTCCTCTTCGTTTAAAAAGAAAATATAAATTGAACTATATAGTTCCTTTTAAAGGAAGAGATAATGCGAGTGGCGCAATTTATATAAGAAATGCATAATTATTAAAAAAATAACCACCCTATAAATAGGGAGGAGAATATGAAAAAAATTTTAATAATACTATTAATATCCATTTTTACTTTTACTGGTTGTCAGAATTTGAAAAACACTCCGACAAGTAAAGTAGAAGAATTTTTATCCAACTATCAAAGATTAGATAATAATGTCGTAGAAGAATTAGATAATATTATTTCACAAGATAGTAATATGACAGAAGAGCAACAATCTGAATATAAACGACTTTTAGAAAAACAATATCAAAACTTGTCATATAAAATAACAAATGAAGAAATAAAAGGGTCTAAGGCAACAGTAGACGTTGAAATAGAAGTGTATGATTATGAAACAGCTATTAGTAATTCAGAAAAACGATACTTAGAAAATCAAGATAAATCTTCTGAGGATAAAGATAATAATTCAATGGAAGAGATTGAAGAAGAAATAGAAGAAATATCTAATTATATCGATTATAAATTAGAAGAAATGGACAAAGTTACTTCAAAAAAGAAATATATGCTTACCATTGAATTAACAAAAGAAAAAGGAATTTGGAAAATAGAAAAGTTAACAGAAGCTGATTTAAAAAAAATTCACGGTCTTTTTTAGAAATAAAAGTCAATTACGACTTTTTTTTTTACAAAACATTTGATATACTTAATAAGAATAGAGGGTGATTACGTGCTAGGAAAAATAGAAGAAATAATCGATAATAGTGTAATAATAAATTTAAATATTAACATTAATGAACAACCAAATTTGGTAAATTTACATATTATATTTGAAGATGATAGCAACAGAAAAGTAGTAGCTGAGATTGCTAATGTTAATCAAACCAAAATGATTGCTAATATAGTTGGTGAAATAAGTAATGGTTATTTCGTGCCAGGATCAAGTACGAAACCATCGTTTAAATCAAATATTAGATTAATTTCCGCTGAAGAATTAGCATTACTATTTGGAGAACAGCAATTAAAATTTGGCTATACTAATTTTGGAACGAGTAATGTTTATGAAGGATATAAAATCAATGTAAAAATTAATGACTTTTTCAATAGCCATTTTTCTATAATTGGTAACTCTGGTGCTGGTAAAAGTTGTACTGTAGCATCTATTATTCAAAAATTATATACTGAAACATCAACACCACCAATAAACTCAAGTTTATTCTTCTTTGATGCATATGGTGAATATACCAATGCCTTCAGTGCATTGCATCAAAAGAATCCTGCTATAAACTATAAGACCTATACAACAAATACAATTGATCCAGATACTGAAATTTTAACTATTCCACCATGGCTTTTAGATGTAGATGATTTAGCATTACTTCTTGATGCAACATCACCATCACAATTACCTATAATCGAAAAATCTCTTAAACTAGTACCGATTCTAACTGGTTCAGGTGAGAATGTTTTAAAAAGAAAAAATGATATTATCGCAAGAGCGTTACAAGATATTTTATTAAGTGGTAATGAATCAACTAAAATTAGAGACCAAGTTATCGGTGTATTGACAAAATTCAATACCCCAACATTAAGTTTAGAGAGTCAAATTGTTCAACCAGGATATACTAGGACTTTAAATCAATGCTTATATGTTGACAAAACAGGTAAAATGCAAGAAATGGAATTAGTTGTTGAATTTATAAGAGGGTATATATTAGAAACTCAGACAGATGTTGATGTTAATGAAATAAATCCTTTTTATAATTTAGTTGATCTAGAAATGGCTATGGAATTTGCTCTTATTAGTGAAGGTGTTTTAAAAAGTGATAAAGTTTTTGACACAGCAAATGTTATTCTAGTAAGATTACATACACTTGCTACAGGAGACAATAGACATTACTTTACATATCCTGAATATATTACAAGAGAAGAATATATAGAACACTTAATATGGGATTCTAGAGTTAATGCTAAAGCACAAATTATCAATTTTAATATTAATTATATTGATGATAGATTAGCTAAAAATATTACTAAAATCCTATCAAGAATGATTTTCCTAAAAGCAAGTGTTACTACTCCACGAGGAAGTAGGGCATATCATATTATTATTGAAGAAGCCCATCGTTATGTTCAAAAACAAGATACAGATATTGAAGTTCTTGGTTATAATATATTTGAACGTATTTCAAAAGAAGGACGTAAATATGGTATATTCCTTGCTTTAATTACTCAACGACCAAGTGAATTATCTGACACTTGTGTTTCACAATGTATGAATTTTGTTATTTTAAGAACACTACATCCTCATGACTTAGATTACATTGAGTCAATGGTACCAAATATTTCATCAGAAATAGTTTTGCAATTAAAAAATCTAAAACCAGGAAATTGTATTGCTTTTGGTACAGCATTCAAAGTACCTACAGTTATGTATATAGATTTACCAAATCCAGAACCATTATCTAATAACGTTGATTTAGAGAAAGTTTGGTATAACAATAACAATATGTTGAACCAAAATAGTGTGCAACAAATTATGAACAATCAAATTCAAACAAACAATGTTCAAAATATGATGCAACCACTTCCTGTTCAACAACCCCAAATGACTTCAACTGAACAAATACAAGGGGCTATAAGTCCAGGTAAAAATCTAGAGTTGCAACAATTACCTACAGATAATGTAGTAACACCATATGCAAATCAATAGGGTGGTTTACACATTAAATACTAATAATCTTTTGCTTTTTGACATTTTGTGTTAAAATAATATATATTAAGATAGTATATAAATATTGGAGGAAATAATATGAAAGATAAATTAAAAGGTTTTTTTGGTGGAGAAGAAACACAAGAAGTATCAGGAGATGAAGGATATTACTCTGTATCAAGAGAAGAATTTCATGAACAAAATGGCATGGCTGCCTCTAAAATGATGTTATTAGAACCACGTGCATATTCAGAAAGTCAACAAATTGCTGACTATCTAAAGAATAGAAGTGCCGTAGTTGTAAATCTAAAAAGAGTAACACCAGATCAGGCAAAAAGAATAGTAGACTTTTTATATGGAACTATCTATGCCATAGGTGGAGATATACAAAAACTAGGTGGTGGTATTTTCTTATGTACTCCAAACAATGTTAATGTTGAAGGTAAGATAAGTGATGACCAAGCTCCTGCTAAACAATCAAGAGGTAAAAAAGACTCAAAAGAAGATGAAGAAGAAGATTTCTTTTAAAACTAGTTAACATTTCTGAGGTGATTATATGGAAAAATTTAGTTATGAAGCTAATGGATATAATCGTAGTGAAGTTAATGATTTTGTTGGAGAGGTAATTAAAGAAACAGAAGGTATAATTGCCAGAGTAAAAAGTCAAAGAGAAGAAATAGTAGAATTAAAAAAAGAGTTAGAAGAGTATAAGCAAAAAGAGATAACTCTTAATCATGCGATTATGAAAGCTGAAGAAACTAGTGATAATATCAAAAAAATGGCTCGTCAAGAAGGCGAATTAATTATTGCTGATGCTAAAAGTAATGCCTCAAGAATTGTTAATGACGCTTTAATCAAAGCTGAAAAAATAGAAGCAGAAAGAGATATTCTTGAACGTAATATAAAAATATTTAAGAGAAAATTAAAACTAATCATGGAACAACAAATGGCTGTTGTTGAAGAAATTGAAGTTTTAGAATTAGATGGATAGTCAAAATGACTATCCTTTTACATATAATAATTTATAAAATTGTGTTGTAAAACAAAAAAAAGTATGTTATATTATTCCTTGTAAAACAAATGCGAAAGACGGAAATGTATGAAAGTTTATAGAGAGTTCCTACCTGGTGAAAGGGAATAATAAGTATTACATTTCGGATCACTTTCAAATGTGATTTATGGATAAGATAAATACGGTAACGCGTTATAGTTTCAAGATAAGTTAAGCTTATGAATTAAGGTGGTACCACGAGAATTTCGTCCTTAGGGATGAAGTTCTTTTTATTTATTCATATCATAGAATTTAAAAGGGGAGGGAGTATGTTAATTAATACAATTTTATTAGTTTTAGGATTTATTATCTTAATAAAAGGTGCTGATATCTTTGTAGATGGTGCTAGTGGAATAGCTGATAGTTTTAAAATGCCTAAACTATTAATAGGATTAACAATTGTGGCATTTGGAACAAGTGCTCCAGAATTTGCTGTAAGTGTTAAATCATTGTTGATAGAAAGTGGAGACATCGTTTTAGGAAACGTTATTGGTAGCAATATATTAAATATTCTTTTAATATTAGGTGCATGTAGTACTATTCATCCATTAACAGTAAAAAATACTACTGTTAAGAAAGAACTCCCTATCACGATGCTTATTACAATTGCTTTTGCCATTTTATTGTCTGATAGGATGATTGATAAGAGTATGGTTAATAGCTTTACAAGAGGCGATGGCATTGTAATATTATTATTCTTTTTAGTATTTATTTATTACTTAATTGCCATGGCAAGAAAAAATAATAATCTTAAGGAATATGAAAAAAAGAAAACACCTCTATCTACTGCAATTCTTTATACAATAGTTGGAACAATTTCAATAATTATTGGAAGTCACTTTGTTGTAACATCTGCAGTAGAATTAGCAACTACCATAGGAGTGAGTGAGAGAGTAATTGCTCTTACTATTATAGCTTTTGGTACATCTCTACCAGAATTAGTAACAAGTCTTACAGCTACTAAAAAAGGAGAATATGATATTGCCATTGGAAATGTTGTAGGAAGTAACATTTTCAATATTGGAGTAGTTATTGGACTACCAGTAACAATACTTGGTGGTATTAGTATAATTAGTTTTAGCTATATCGATTTAATAGTAATGATTATTGCCTCAGTATTGTTATTTATGTTTTCTTTTAATGATTATAAAATTACTAAAAGAGAAGGAATTACATTTTTATTATTATTTATTACATATTATAGTTATGTTTTATTGAATTAAAGGAGTGAAGAATATGAAATTTAAAAAATTAGAACAAGGAAAAATAAATCAAGTAGAACAAAAATATAGTAAATATTTTGAAGATCACAAAATATTTGAAAAAAGTATTGAAAATAGAAAAGGTCACGAAAATTATGTCTTCTATGATGGCCCAGCAACAGCTAATGGTATGCCAGGAGTACATCATATTATGGCTAAATTATTAAAAGATACAGTATGTAAATATCGTACTATGTCAGGTAACAGAGTAGTTAGAAAAGTAGGTTGGGATACCCATGGATTACCAGTTGAAGTTCAAGTAGAAAAAGAACTAGGCTTTACTGAAAAAGGCGATATCGAAAAATATGGTATCAAAGAATTTAATCAAAAATGTCGTGAAAGTGTTTGGAAAAATGAAGAATATTTTACTAAATTTACAAAAGAAATGGGACAATTCATTGATTTAAAACATCCATATGTAACGTATGATAATAATTATATTGAAACTGAATGGTGGATATTAAAGAAAATTTTTGATGAAGGACACATCTATGATGGACTAAAAGTAGTACCTTGGTGCCCAAGATGTGGTACTGGACTTGCATCTCATGAAGTATCACAAGGATATAAAGAAATTCCAGTTACTACAGTATATGTACCATTTAAAGCTAAAGATGAAGAAAATACATATTACCTAGCTTGGACAACAACTCCTTGGACATTATTATCTAATATTGCCCTAGTTGTAAATCCAAATGAAACCTATGTAAAATGCTTCTCTAGAGGATATAACTTCATAATTGCTAAAGCACTAGCTGATAAAGTATTAGGAGATGGCTATGAGGTAGTTGAAGAATATCTTGGTAAAGATTTAGAGTATCGTGAATATGAACAATTAATGCCAATCTTAAAAGCTCCAAAAAATAAAAAGGCCTTTATTGTAGCTTGTGATGAATACGTTACAATGGATGATGGTACTGGAATCGTTCATACTGCACCTGCTTTTGGTCAAGATGACTATGAAGTTGGTTTAAAATATGATTTAGCAATCTTTAATCCTGTTGGAGAAGATGGTTGCTTTACAGAAGGACCATGGAAAGGAAGACTTGTTGTTGACCCTGAACTAGAAACAGAAATTGTTAAATATTTAGCTGATGAAGATAAATTGTTTAAGAAACAAAGAATTACTCATGACTATCCACATTGCTGGAGATGTAAAACACCACTTGTTTATTATTCAAAACCATCTCTATACATTAGAACAACAGATTTAAAAGAAGAGATAATTGAAGAAAACAAAAAGATTAATTGGTATCCATCATTCGTTGGTGAAAAACGTTTTGGAAACTGGCTTGAAAATATGAATGATTGGGCAATCTCTAGAAACAGATATTGGGGAACGCCAATACCACTATGGAGATGTGAATGTGGTCATGAAGAAATGATTGGTTCAAGAAAAGAATTAGTTGAAAGAGCTGTAGAAGATATTGATGAATCAATAGAATTACATAGACCGTTCGTTGACGATATTCATATAGTTTGTCCAAAATGTGGAAAACAAATGACACGTATTAAAGATGTAATAGATTGTTGGTTTGATTCTGGGGCAATGCCATTTGCTCAATACCATTATCCATTTGAAAACAAAGAATTATTTGAAGAACAATTTCCAGCGGATTTCATATCTGAAGGAATTGATCAAACTAGAGGATGGTTCTATTCACTAATAGTTGTATCAGTCTTTGTAACTGGAAAATCTTCATTTAAAAATTGTTTAGTAAATGACTTATTACTAGATAAACATGGTCAAAAAATGCATAAGTCACGTGGAAACGCCTTATCACCATTTGAAATAATGGAAGAATATGGCGCTGATACAGTAAGATTTTATATGCTATATGCATCACCTGTATGGACACCATTAAAATTTGATGTTGATGGACTAAAAGAAATCTATTCAAAGTATATTTCAACATTCAAAAATGCTTATTCATTCTTTGAAATGTATGCTAATGCTGATAATATCGATCCAAGAGAATATGATATCCCAGTTAAAGATAGAGAACTAATTGATAGATGGTTAATTTCTAAATTAAATAAATTAATCAAAGAAGTAAATGAAGGTTATAAAGAATACGATCTAAATAAGGTAGCTAGATTAATCGTACCATTCTTAAATGATGATTTGTCTAACTGGTATATTAGAAGTAATAGAAGAAGATTCTGGGATTCAGAACTTACTGAAAGTAAAAAAGCAGTTTATTTAACTACTTATGAAGTTTTAGTAGCATTATGTAAATTATGTGCTCCACTTACACCATTCATAACAGAAGAAATCTATACAAAATTAACAGGCGAAGAATCAGTTCACTTAACTGATATGCCAAATGAAGTTGCTGAATTAATTGATGAAGCAGTAGAAGAAAGAATGGATTTAGTAAGAGATATCTGTTCACTTGGAAGATTTGCTCGTGAAGAAGCAAATATAAAGGTACGTCAACCAATAAACAGTTTAATTCTTCCAAAGAGTGATCAAATGATTATCGGTGATTTATTACCAGTAATCCAAGAAGAATTAAATGTAAAAGAAGTTCTATTCAAAGAAGATATGACAGAGTATCTAGAATATATCGTTAAACCAGACTTTAAAGTTTTGGGTAAAGAACTAGGACCAAAAATAAAAGACTTACAACAAGTTTTAGCAAACCTTACAAGTAAAGAAATTCAAAAAATTAGCGAGGGCAGCTTAACAGTTAAATTAGCTGGAGAAGACTTTACCCTAACACCAGAAAATGTCTTAATTTCTTTAAAACAAAAAGAAGGATTTGCTTCAGCTTCATCTGCTCGTACTTGTGTAGTATTAGACACAGAACTTACTGATGAATTAATCTTAGAAGGATTAGCTCGTGAATTTGTTCGTAAAGTTCAAAGCCTAAGAAAAGAAGCAGACTTTGTCATTACAGATCACATTAAAGTACATTACAAAGGAACACCAAAAGTAGAAGAAATGTTAGAAAAATATTATGACTACGTCATGGGTGAAGTACTAGGTGATGAGCTAGTTAAAAATAATAGATTAAAGGCAAAATGTATGCTTAATGATGAAGAAGCCTATATCAAGGTAGAAAAAGTATAGTTAAAAACTATACTTTTTTAATGTATTAAAAAAACAAAATATCGATCACTTAAATTAATAAAAAGGAAGAGTAATCTTCCTTTTTTAATAATTATGTAGTAAAATCATAATAGGTGAAAAACATGAACGATCCAGATTTTATAGATTTAAGAAATAAATTTTTACTTAGTGTATTAATCATAATAGTGTTTTTAATACCTACAATTTTATTATTCGTTAATAAATTTGATGTTGGTTCATCAAAAATAGTAAAAAAAATTAATAAAAAAGAAACAATGCTAGTATTCATCACTAGTCCCGATTGTAAAAAATGTAAAAAGATAGAAAATATTCTTTCTAATAATGACGTCAAGTACTATAAACTAGATGCTAGTAAAAAGTTTGAATACCAGGAATATCTTCAAGAATTATCAATAACTAGAAAAGATGTTGTTATCCCTACATTGATGTATATAGAAGAGGGGAGTTTATATGCAACATTAGTTGATATAACTGATGGAGAAGATTTAAATAGTTTCATTGAAAATTATGGATTAAGTAATTAGGAGTGATTTCATGAGTAAAAAGGTTGCTTTAGTAACAGGTAGTAATCGTGGTATAGGTGCTTCTTGTGTTGAAGAATTTGCAAAACTTGGTGTTAATGTAGTTATAAATTATTGTCATCATGAAGAAGAGGCTAAGAACTTAGAAAAACACATTAAAGAAACATATCAAGTAGATGTTTTAACCATAAAATGTGATGTCTCCAAAGAAGATGAAGTTGAAAATATGGTTAATACCATTGTTGATCATTTTGGTGGTATTGATATCTTAGTAAATAATGCTGGAGTAAGTAGAGATAGCTTGTTATTAGATAAAAATATAAAAGAATTCAAAAGAATACTTGATGTAAATCTAATTGGTACTTATCTTTGCAGTAAATATGTAGGAAAAATAATGCTAAATGCTAAACAAGGAAAAATTATCAATATTTCATCAACAAATGCTTTTGATACATATTATCCTGAAAGCTGTGATTATGATGCTTCAAAAGCAGGAGTAGTTTCCTTAACCCATAATTTAGCTCGTGAGTTTGCACCATTTATTAATGTTAACTGCGTAGCCCCGGGTTGGGTAAAAACAGCTATGAACAAAGGACTTACTTATGAACAAATAAATGCTGAAAAAAAGAAAATATTATTAGGAAGATTTGCTGAGGCCGAGGAAATTGCCAAAGTTGTAGTCTTTCTTGCAAGTTCAAAATCAGACTATATCAATGACTCTATTATAAGAGTAGATGGTGGAAAATATAATGCTTGAGGTGATAACATGTATGAAGAATTAGGTATAAATAAAAGCCTAGTAGATTTAGTTAATAATTGTGAAAATGCCTGTTCAAAACAATTTAAATTAGTTGATGAAATTTGTACTATCAATAGTATGAAAGTATTAAATAGCTTTCACAAAAATCGAGTAAATGAATCTTGTTTTAATGAAACAACAGGGTATGGTTATAACGATCTAGGTCGAGAAACAATCGAAAAAATATTTAAAGATATTTTCAAAGCAGAGGATGCCCTTGTACGTGGACAATTTATTTCTGGTTCTCATGCTTTAACCGTTTGTTTATTCGCACTTCTAAGACCCAATGATCTTTTATTAAGTATTAGTGGAAAACCCTATGATACATTAGACGAAGTAATTGGTATTAAAGAAAACCCAAGCTCTTTAAAAAGTTATGGAGTTAAATACCATGAAATTGATTTAATAAATGATGATTTTGACTATGAAAAGATAAAAGAATTTATTTCTAAGAATAAAGTTAAAGTAATAGAAATACAAAGAAGTAAGGGCTATTCTACTAGAAAAAGTATTTCTTTAGACAAAGTTGAAAAAATAATTTCCTTTATTAAACAAATAGATAATGATATAATTATAATGATAGATAATTGCTATTGTGAATTTGTAAGTGACAAAGAACCAATAGAAGTAGGGGCTGATATTGTCGTTGGTTCGCTAATAAAGAATCTTGGTGGTGGAATTGCTCCTAATGGTGCTTATATAGTCGGACGAAAAGATTTAATAAATCTTTGTGCTGAACGTTTGACACTACCTGGAGAAGGAAAAGAAGTAGGACCGAGTCTAGGCATTAATAAACAAATTTTACAAGGAATATATTTAGCACCGAATGCTATCACAGCTTCTCTTAAAACGACAATTCTAGCTAGTAAAGTTTTAGAGGAGTTAGGTTATGAAGTTGAGCCGAGATATAATTCTGAACGTGTTGATATCGTTCAAAATATTATCTTTAAAGATCCCAATAAATTGATTGAATTCACAAGAGGAATTCAAGAAGCATCAGCAATTGATAGTGGCGCTGTTGTTGAAGCATGGGATATGCCAGGATATTCTGATAAGGTAGTCATGGCAAGTGGCTCATTTATTCAAGGATCATCAATTGAGTTATCATGTGATGGTCCACTTAGAGAACCATATATTGCATATTTGCAAGGATCTCTAACATATGACTATGGAAAGTTTGGCATCATGAAATCTGTTCAAAAATTATTAAAGGAGGTAGAAAAAAGTGACAGATGACGCAGTTCTAGGAACATTTTTTGCAATTTTCGGTGTAGCTATGCTAATACCATTAGTACTTGGTATCTTAACAATTATCGGATTGTGGAAAACAATTAACAAAACAGGAGAGGAAGGATGGAAGAGTCTTATCCCAGTGTATAACCAATATACATTATGTACAAAAATAGGTGTATATAAATATTGGCCACTAATTGTTCTTGGTTTAACAGTATTAAATGTTATCCCAGTAATAGGATCTTTATTATGTGCTGCTGGAAGTATTTACTTTTTAGTTATATTTAATGTAAGTTTGGCTAAAAGCTTTGGTAAAGATCCAGGATTTGCGGTAGGATTAATTCTTTTAGCACCTATATTTTATCTAATTCTTGGTGGAAAAAATTCAAATTATGTAGGCCCTAATCCAATGGATGATCCAGTTATGAAATATGTTAATGAAAACATTCTTAAAAAAGATACACCTGCAGATCAACCAGCTCAAGCACCACAACAACCAGAAAACCAACCAGCTCAAGAACCACAACAACCAGAAAGCCCAAGTGAGCCTGTAGAACAATTACAACCAACAGAGCAATTACAAGCTACAAATTCTTGTCCAAACTGTGGAGCAGTTGTGTCATCAGATACAGCATTTTGCTCTAGTTGTGGAAAACAATTAAAATAAGGATATTCTTATGAATATTCTTTTTTTTTGTTCATATAATTAATTGAATGGAGGCCTTATATGATAAATAAGCAAACACTATGGTTTTTAACATTATTTAGTTTAATTCTAGTATTGGGAGTCTATTATATAACAATGCCAAACGATTTGTTGGAAAAAGTAAAAATAGATCTTGTTGATAAAGACTCGGAAGCAGTACTTGAAGAAGTACAAGAAGAAAGTTCGTTAGTTGCTATGCGTGTAAGTTTAGAAGAAGAAAGACAAGAAGCAATCGATGTTTTAAAAGAACAATTAATGGACGATAAATTAACAAGTGAAGAAAAAAACAATGCCTATGAAGAATTAAAATACTTAAATGAAATACAAGGAAAAGAAGAAAAATTAGAAAAAAAATTAAAAAAAGAACAAAATCTAGCATGCTTTATTAAAATTAATAATAAAGATATCTCCGTTATATGTGTATCTGATAAACATGATGTAAATCTTGCAAATAAAATAATGCGTAGTATCCAACAAGAATATAAAGAAAGACAAAATATTACTGTAAAATTTCAAAAAAAATAAAATAGGTAAATTACACACAACAAAGAGTTTAATATACATAAAATACTTTAGGTGATAATAAATGAGTAATATTTTAACTCCTAGAGAAAGAGAAATATTCAAACTACTAATAGATAATTACAACACCAAAGATATTTCTGAAAAATTAGGAATAAGCGAAAAAACCGTAAGAAACCATATCTCTAACGTAATGCAAAAATTAGGAGTAAGTGGCAGAGCTAGTGCTGTAGTTGAGTTAATAAAATTAAAAGAATTATCTATTTAAAGCGTACTAAAAAGTACGTTTTTTCATATAATTTTATAGGTGATATTATGCTTAAACAAAAAGCTTTAAAAAAAATATTTGCAACAACTCTAACTATGTTTATTATTCTAACTATTTATACAATACCCACTACAAATAATAAAAATATTTTGCGAACAAACTTAGAATTGACTGATATAACATCTTTAGCAACTAATACAGTATATTTATTAAATAAAAATAATTATTTAGTAAAAACAGATGTTTTTATAGAAGGAGTAACAGAAGAAGAAAAAATAAAAAAAATAATTAATTACTTAATAATAAACAATCCACAAAATTCAGATTCATTAAGAGGATATTTACCTAAAGGCACTAAAGTTAATAAAATAAAAAT
>JAFRHI010000007.1 GCA_017433415.1 Bacilli bacterium | reverse complement strand
TTCTTGATAATTTAGAAGAATTATCAATTATAAATGGAACAATAGAAATCGAAAAATTAAACATGTTAAATCACTTAAAGTATTTACAAATATCTTATTCAAATATAACAGATAGCACTGAATTAAATATTAGTACATTAGAGGAATTATATATTGATAATACTAATATTAATAATTTTAATTTTTTAAATAGCTTGTTAAATTTAAAAAGAATAAGCATAGACGAAAATCAATATATCAATAACAAAGAATTATTTAATAATTTAATAAAAAGAAATATTTTAGTTTTCAATGAAAATATGGTTGAATTTGGTGGTGAAAACAATGAAATATGATTATCAATATAAGATTACTTTTAGTTTAAATGAACTATTTGATATTAACTATATAAAAAATGTATGTAATCGACATCCAAATTCTAAAATATTAGTTGAAGTACAAAACACTAAAGGAATGACTTCTTCTATGATAAGGCAACTAGGTTCAAATGTAGCAATAAGAATTGCAGGTGGCTTTGATGAAGAAAGATGTAAAAATGGTCATTTTACTGGTAATGGATATACTGAATCAGTTATTTATACACGAAATGAAACTGTTAAAATACTTGAAGAAATTGAAAGAATAGAATCTGGTTTAAATAAAAATTGGTCAGATATTCAAAAACTACTTTATGTATATGATAGATTAAAAACAGGGATAATGTATGATCCAAAATTTGAACATAAACTATCAAGTGAAATTAGAAGTTTAAGAGGTTTAATTACCAAACAAACTGTATGTGTTGGTTATGCTTTAATATTAAAAGAATTTATGGATAGAAATGGAATCAGTTGTGAATATGCTGAAGGATATACAAATGCAAACGGAACTGGTGCTCATTCATGGAATATTGTTAATATTGGAGGTAAAAAATACCCAATAGATTTAACATGGGATAACACAGCATTTAGATCAGGAAAATCAAATAGTTTTGATTGGCTTGGAAAAGATATTCCAACATTTAGTAGAAGTCATTATCCTGTATCAGGTGAAAAAACTCAGGATTATGAACATACATTATCACAAATTGATTCACAAATTATAAAGCAAATTTATTCACAAATGGGGATTGGAAGAGCAAGAGATTATCGTTCAACAACTTATTATGGAACACGAAAAGATGGTTCAAGATATATAGTTGCTCAAATTGGAGATGATAGAATTAATAATGAAACTTATTACAGATATTATTATGTTGACATATCAAAAGATGGAAAAAGGCAACTACCATTAATACTTTATAGCAATACAAATGTTACACATTTAGTTGATTCTAAAAATTTTGGAAAACCTATTCCACCAAATTACGAAGAAGCTATTGATAATATTTTATTTTCAAGAGAAAATATTGCCGATTCAATAGCAAAGAAAACTTACTATATTGGTAAAGTTAGAAAAAGTAAAGTTGGAAACAAGTTTGAATTAGTATCATCATATCATGAAATACCTAAACCTGAAGAAAAAAGAAAACTATTTATGTATCCAACAAGAAGGTTTACTAGAAGTGATGGAAGTGTATTTATAGCTCAGCAAATGTTTGAAACTCCACATAAAGCAAATGGTATTGATGTTATGAGATATGACATATTTGAAATGGTAAATGAAAATGGCAAAGAAGTATTAAAGCGAAATACAGTATTCACAGAAAGAAACTTTTTTAAAGATAATAGACAAAATATGATAGATGATTATTTAAGTCGAGAAAGACTTGATAGAAAAGTTGGTGAAGCTGGAGGATATATAGGATATTATGATGCAAATGGTATAAGAACTTATAATCCTGATTTAGTTAAATTTTTTGAAACATCTAAAAAAGTTGATATTGATTCATTGAGCAGACAAAAGAAACATACTAATACTCCTATAGTAAAAATTCCAAGCTTCAGTGAATTAAAAGATTTGGCATCAAAATACGAAATATTTACTGACTCAAAAGATCCTTTTGATCCAGACACTTCTAAAATTAAAATTAGAGATATTAAAACTGGGCAAATTCAAACTGACAAATCTATTATAGATAGAGCAATGTTTGCAAATATATGGCTTATTTCTGCAGGAGTAAAATACTATCAAGATGAGGCAAGACCAGGAGCAAATTATGCTTTTAATGATTCAGCAGAAGAATTATATAATACAATTTGTAAACAATTATTAGATTCATGCAAATGTAAAGGCGTTATCGATACAGTAGATTTGTTAAGGAATATTGCAAATAATAATAGATATAAACACAGTAGAGAAATAATTGTTAATTTATTTAGATCTCCATATCAAACTGAAATAATTAATAAAATATTCTTACAATCTCTAGGCATTAATAGACAAGTACAATCTCCAGAACCTTTATATACGATGAGTTATGCAGGAGAACTAGCATTTGGCGATGAAAATTCTAACGCAAAAGGAAGATGACCTATATCTCAAAGTTATCCTTTTCTTTACTAAAATATTTACCATAGTTCCATCCTTTCCTTATAAAGTAGGCTAGTCTTTGTATAACTTACAAGCTGATAATGTGGGAGTTCAAAACACAAAAAAACTAATCCAAATTGGATTAGTTATTTATCAAACTCGAAAAGTTCGAGCGTATTTCCTTATGGAGCGGATGATGGGAATCGAACCCACGTAGTCAGCTTGGAAGGCTGAGGTTCTACCATTAAACTACATCCGCATAACTTTTTAATCGCCTTAGTACTTTCCGATATACCAAGTCGACTAAATTAGTAGACATGTTTAATTATAACAAAAAAATGGCTAAAGTCAATAGTTTTAGCCATTTTTTATTAAGAAAGCGTTACTTCTACTTCTTTTTCTTTATACTCTCTTCCATTGATATAACTTATTGTTAGTTTAACTTTGTCTCCTTTTTTCTTTTCATATAAGATGTCAGACAAATCCTCAAAACTTTCTACTTTATTTCCTTCAATACCAGTAATGATATTACCTATTTCTAATTTGGCTTTATCTGCACCGCTATTTTCTGTTATTTTTGAAATATAGAATCCTACTGGCATATTATATTGTTTACTTTGAGTCTCAGTTATCATATAACCTTCAACACCAATTGTAGCACTACTTGTATCCTCTTCACCATTCATTAAAGAAGTAATTAATTCTTTAATATCTGATATTGGAATAGCAAATCCCATTCCTTCGATACTAGCAGAAGTACTTGTTCCTGGTGAAGAATATTTAACAGAATTAATTCCTACAACTTCTCCTTTACTATTTAACAGTGCTCCACCACTATTTCCTCCATTAATTGCGGCATCGATTTGAATCATTTTATTTGTTGCATTATCAACAGTAATACTTCTATTAACAGCACTTACAACTCCTGTTGTTACTGATTGTCCATAACCAAGGGCATTACCAATAGCAATTATACCATTACCAACTTTTAATTCACTACTATCACCTAGAGTAGCAATTTTTATGGCTTCTATTGTTTCATTATTCAAATCTTTTAATTTAACTGCTATTACAGCAACATCTCTTCTTTCAGATGTTCCTTTAATAGTTGCATCTACACTTTTTTCATTTACGAATTGTACTGATAATTCTTCAGCATCTGCTACAACGTGGTTGTTAGTTAAGATTAATAATTCAGTATCATTTTTACTAATAATTATTCCTGATCCTGCTCCTTCAGAGTATTGGCTTTCTCCTCCAAAAAAAGGGCCAAAATTACCTGAAGATACTAGAGTTTTACTTGTAATTGCAACTATCGATGGCATTACTTCTTCTACCACTTCAGATACATCAGTAATATATATTCCTTCCTTTATTTTATTATTAGTTTCTGTATAATTTAGTTCTGCTCTCTTTGTTGGTATTTTTATATTGTTAAATTTTAATAATCCTATATTATTAAGTGCTACCAACATTGAGACAACAATTAGCATTATAAATGCAAATATTAATAATTTTATTAAACTACTTTTTTTCTTTTTTTCCATTTTATCACCTCATATCATATTAATTGTATTTTTATCCATGACGACCACCGCCACTACTGTGTCCACCTCCAGATGAACCACTGTGCGATGAAAAGCTTCCACCACTTCCACCGCTACTACTACCACTATCAGATGACATTCTATAACTAGTTGTATGTGTATGCAAGAAGACATCTTTACGATTAGTAATATTAACTGATTGTTTATTCAAGTATTCTTCAGCTAGTGTTGCCTTATAAACCATCTTATTCTTTTTAATTAAAATAATCATAGTTATTACTGTAACTACTAAGGCAAAAATCAAGGCTGGAGACCAAGGTATCTCATACTTTCTTGGTGGTGGATTATAGCGTAGATATCCTTTTTCATCAACGTAATAGTATTTCATTTCATCAGGGATACCCGCTGAAATATAGTTGTCTGTTCTATCAATGAAATCTGAAAATCCTTCTAGATATCTTCCTCCATGAATACTATCATATATTCCATCTAGAATTTGATCATATCTATATTGTGTGAAATAAAGCTGAGCATCTCCAAAAGGATACATATCATAATAAGGATCTTCTGGATTAGAATTTCTTAATAATAAAATACCACTATTATTAGTTACATTCATACCAAAGTCATTATAATCATAAAAATCAGCGGCATAATCTTCATTTTCTTTATCATTACTATATGGGAAGTTTACAGTTAGTATTACGATATCCATGTTTGTTTTTTCAATGAAATTATCAATTTTTGACTTTAATTCAATTTCCTCTTCTTCTGTTAATAACTCACTAAAATCATAAATTTTTTCACTAGCATCTACTGCTGGTGTTTTTAAGACATTATTTAAATTACTTTCGTCAATGGTCCAATTCTTTTTTACACCATAGTTTTCAAGTTCATTACGATTGTATGTATTAGTACTTGCATAAGTACTTAGT
The DNA here is from genome assembly GCA_017433415.1 of Bacilli bacterium. Taxonomy (GTDB): domain Bacteria; phylum Bacillota_I; class Bacilli_A; order RF39; family UBA660; genus UBA3789. The sequence continues at coordinate 17,871 of JAFRHI010000007.1, read as the reverse complement.
GGTACTAGGAGAAATAGTGTAATTGTTATTATGGTAGTTAATAATTTTTTCATTAATTACCACCTCCCATGAAAGCAAAGTAACTTATTGCGATAAATATTGCTAAGGAAATAGCAAATATCATAATTGTATAAAGAATTGTTTTTCCTTTATCTAGGGGAATGTTACCAATAAATTCTCCTGTTTGACCATTCATGGCAAATGTATGCATTTTATTATTAAATTTAACATTAACCATCCAAACAGGTAGCATAGCATAGGCTTTACTTTTTTCTTTTATGTTTAAATTGTCAGATGTTATTACTTTTGCTGAATACATTCTAGCATCATCTCTTAAAAGATTTTTTGCAGTATTATGTGCTCTGTTTGTTGCTTCTTTTAAAGTTTTTTCACTTGTTTCATCATATTTTTCAGCATAAAAACCCGACAAATAAGCATGATTATATGGAACCATCTCTGAATAATCAAATGGTTCAATTGTATTCATAATAGCATTATCAAATCTAGTTGAGGCATCTACTGGGATATTTGAAAAATCCATTGTTCCACCTCTTGTGACTAAAAATGTATCTGTTTTTGTATAGCGCGTATCACCACTAGTCCAAGTTTCTACTATTTCACCATTCATGACAATATCTCCAGAAACATTAAGATCATATAGCCAGAATGGAATATATACTCCTTTTATTTTTTCAATATTACTAATATCATTAAATTTTTTAGGCATTAATGGCCTACCTTTTGATAATCCTTTAAAGGCATCAATTGCTGCTTGTTTTTCTTTTTTAAAAGGAATAACCTTATCGGGAGAAAACTCTCCTGATAATTTACTTTTTAAAATAGCGGTATTTCCACAGTAGACACAGAATGTTGCGGCAGTTTGTTCATCGGCAATTATTTCTGCGCCACAACTTTCACATTTATAATTAACATAACCATCATAATTGTCTTTCTTTGTTTTGAATTTAGAACTTTTCTCTTCTGTTGATGCATTATCCGAATGTTTTTGCATTTCTTCAAGTGTAAATTCACTTCCACAATATGCGCATTTCCATTTACCTGCTGTTGGATTAAATGAAATTGAAGCACGGCAAGCTGGACATCTATTTTCTAGAGCTTGTTCTGTTGTTTCAACTGGTTCTTTTTCTTTTTGATTTTTATCTTCCATATACTCACCTACTATACTATTATATAACAAAAAAGAAGATTATTCTACTTTTAAATTACCTTCTCTTAATATATTTATTTTATTATTTTCAATTCTGACAATTGTAGATGCTACTCCAATTGGTGATTTCCCACCATCAACAATAATATCAACTTTATCTTTAAATTCTTCTATGAAGTCTTCTACTTCTATCCCTGGTGATTCCCCAGATAAGTTAACTGATGTTGTTGCGAGTGGATATGGATATTCCTTTAATATTTCTAAAGCTACTTTATGATTAGGAATACGAACACCAATAGTTTTTAAATTTGCTGTTAATAAATCTGGAACATTTTCTTTTTTATCTAGAATTATAGTTAAATCACCAGGTAAATATTTATTAATTAATTCTCTTTCTTTTTCACTAATGTTTTGGCTAACTAGTTCTATTTTAGTAATAGAATCAGTTAAAACATTAATTGGTTTAGATAGAGGTCTATTCTTAAAGGAGAATAGCTTTTTCAAAGCTTTTTCAGAATAACAATTACAACCTATTCCATAAACTGTATCAGTTGGGAATATAATAATACCATCATTATCCAATGTTTCTTTTATTAATTTTAATTTTTCTTCTGTTAATTCTTTTATTAATATCATAATTCCCTCTTACTTTATTAATGAATCACCATTTATTTCGACAGGTATTGGTAAATTCATTAGATTTAGAACTGTTGGAGCAATATCAGCAAGTTTTCCATGTTCTTTTAATTCAATTCCCTTTTTAGTAACCATAAATGGTACTGGATTGGTTGTATGCGTTGTACAAACAGTTCCATCTTCATTCATCATTACATCACAGTTACCATGATCTGCTGTTACTATTAATATTCCATCTAATTCTTTTACTTTTTCATAGACTCTAGTTAGACATTTATCAATAAATTCAACAGCTGTTACTGCTGCTTCATAAACACCAGTATGTCCTACCATATCCCCATTAGCATAATTTAAAACTACAAAATCTAAGTAATCTTTATCTAGTTCTTCTAATAATTTGTCTGTTACTTCTTCCGCACTCATTTCAGGTTTTAAATCATATGTTGCAACTTTAGGTGATGGGATTAAGATTTGTTTTTTATTCGGTAAATCCACATCTTTATCTCCATCAAAGAAATGAGTAACATGGGCATATTTTTCTGTTTCGGCTATTCGTAATTGGGATAATCCCAAGTTTGATAGGTATTCACCTAAGCCATTTAATATTTCTTGATGTTCAAAAGCAGTTAGGCCTTTTACCGTATCACAAATAGGCATCATAGAGACAAACTTAATATTATTAAATGTAGTTGTCTCCATTGGAGAAGCATCTGGATTAGTGATTGCTGTAAACATCTCACGCAAACGATCTGGTCGGTAATTCCAAACAATAATGCCATCGTTATCTGCTAATTTACCCTCATTTAAAACACTAGGTAAAATAAATTCATCTGTTATGTCACGATTATATTGATCTTCAAAAACTTCTTTTACAGAGTCATACTTTTCACCAATTCCATAGCATATGGCGTCATAAGCAAGTTTTAATCTATCATAGTTATTATCTCTATCCATAGCATAATATCTACCAGAAATTGTTGTTATTTTTCCAAGATTTGTTTCTTCCATTTTATCTTCTAATTTTTTGATCCATTCCTGTGCTGTATGAATTCCTGTATCTCTTCCATCAGTAAATAAATGAAAATATATTTCTTTAATACCATTTTGTTTACACATATCAACTATTGCTAGTAAATGTGCGGTATGAGAATGAATTCCTCCATCACTAATTAATCCCATCAAATGAAGTTTGGAATTATTTTCTTTTACATGATTCATTACTTTTAAAATATTTTCATTTTGAAAAAATTCTTTTGTCTCAATAGCATGATTAATCATCTCAAGGGATTGGTAAACTATTCTTCCAGCTCCTATATTCATATGTCCTACTTCGCTAGTACCCATTTGTCCTTTAGGAAGACCTACTGGTTGACCTGAAGCTTCTAGTATTGTATTGGGGAAATTTTCTTTTATATAATCTAATGTTGGAGTATTAGCATTATCAAAAGCATTAAATTTACTTTTTGGTGCTATACCACATCCATCTAAAATACATAATATTAATGGTTTTTTCATATTATCTCTCCTAACTATATATATTATATAATATTTTTTGTGTTTTTAATAATAAAAGAATATCTTTTTGGATATTCTTTAGCAACTATTTTTTTGACATGTTGTACTTGCCTCTTCTAGACAAGTTATTAAGCATTTAAATTTATTATAAGCATATTTTTTTATTTTAGTAGTTAGTTCCATATACGGATCAGTTAATTCATCACTGATACCTGTTTCTAATTGAATTGCTTTTCCTTTAGAGATTGCTACTACATTAGGGGCATATATTCTTTTTTCTCCAACTTCTATTTTTTCATTATTATCATTAGTTAATGTATAATCATCTAAAACATCTGACATTTTTTCAATTAAAGTCATATATGAACTATCGCCTTCTTTAGTAGTTTTTATTTCTCCATTAACTAATTCTTTAACGTCTCTTATTTCTTTAACATCTACATAATATATTTTTTCAACATTATTATCTTTAGCGGCTTTTATCAATTGTTCAAGTACACTTCTACACCATGGACATTCTTTAAAACCAAAGTAGACAATAAATGTTTCTTTATTATCCATCATTTCAACTATTTCTTTAGTAGTACTATAGACAAATGGATTATCATTATCTATTTTTAAAGTTCTATATTCTTTACCACTTTGAGATTTTTCACCATTCATACTTTCATATTCAGTTTTAAATTTATATGCATCACTATTTTTATCCACACATCCTGTTAATAAAAATATACTTAATAATACTAGGAATGTTGTTAATAATTTTTTCATAATACTTCACCTACCTCTATTATTATAACTGATTATTCTATTCTTTTCCATAGAAAAAGCAATCTATCTGTTAATAGATAAATTGCTCTTTTATTATTACTATTTTGTTAATTGAGCTGGGCTATCAAATATCATTCCAGATACTATTGTACATTCATTATTAATTGTCAATGCTCTAAATAGTGACATTTCAGCTCTATCAGGTCCAGTAGTATGTGGTAATGTATATAATAATAGTGTATTATCTATTATCATGTATTTTCCACTCTCTTTATTATATTGAGTTGATTCCTCAAATGTTCCATCTTGATTTAGTTGTAGTTTCATTTCTCCAAATGTTTTTTCTTTTGTTCTTGCATCAGTAAGTACTGCTACTTCACCTTTAAAAACACCTTCGCATATTCTAGTCTTTGCACAACTATCGCATTTATTTTCTGCAACAGTTGTTCCTTCTGTACTATTATCGTTTTGTCTTTCTTCCTTTACTTCTTCAACTACCCTATTTACTTCTTTGATACATTCTGATTTTTTGTTATTAAGTACAGTGACGATTTTACTAGAACCAATTAAATAACCACCTGCTGCTGATAAAGCCAGCAAAATAACTATTAAAGCTGTAACTAGTACTCGTAGTCCATCCTTTTTTTGTTTGGTCATTTCTTTTTCTTTTTTTTATTTTTCTTCCACTTTTATTCCTCCTACTATATATTTTTTATTATATCACATTAATACATCACATTAAAAAGAAATATTTAATTGTTTTTTTTTTACAATTATTTACAGTTCAAAATATCACTCAATAGAAAATAGTCCTTTTATTAGGCTATTTTATTGTTACTGATTCTAAGTTAAAACCAGAAAACTCACTACGTTTAAATGTATATGTTGTAGTTGGTAAATTGTCTTTTATTTTTTCATATTCAGCTTTCACTGCTGCATCAAAATTTTCTTGTTCTCTATCAACATCTTTAATTACCATATTTGCATCATTTGTTGCACCATCAAAGTATGCTGCTACTGGTCCTAAAGTGTCACCTGCTTTTTCGTATAAAAGGTTCATATTAACCGTTAAAGTTTCTCCTTCTAATTTTGCTGATTTGAAGAAAGATTTAACAATATAGCCATCTCCACCACCATGTCCTGGGTGGTCTTGATTAAATGAGTAATAGTCTTTGCCAAGTGTATAAAATGGTATATTATCTAACGTACATAAAAGATTTTCATGTTTTATAACAACGTTATCACCAATGATATATTTAATACGTCCTTCTACGGCATCAATAGGTACTGAATATGCTCCAAAAGAACTCATAAGTCCAATACTTAATAGTTCTTGACTAGAAATATTATTTACATTAGTTAATGGGTATTGGTCATATATATTTTGATTCATTACCTCAATTCTTTTTAAGATGTCAGCTATATCGCTTTCAGAAACCTCTTTAGCTTCTATTTTTACTTGGTCGTTAACTTCTTCTTTCTTTGATTCTGCTTTTTCTACTATTATACCTTTGTCATAGCAAATATAAGCTACTAAACCAAATATTACTAGTATCGAAATTATAAAGCAAACTATTAATCCTTTTCCTTTTTTATTTTCCATTCTTATTCCTCCTTATTTTAATTTTATAGCAAACGAAAAGAGATTGCAATTTACATCTCTTTATCGTTTCTTTGTTTACATGTTTTTACGTTTTATAGATACCACAATTTTTCATTATCTTTTCTGACTTCTTTTATTATTCCACCACCAAGACATTCTTCATCATCATAAAATACACATGCTTGTCCTGGGGTTACTCCTTTAATTCCTTCTGGATATTTTACTAATATTTCATTATCTATCCACTCTAGTTTTACTGGATACTCTTCTCCACGATATCTAAATTTAGCAGTACATTCTGTCATTTTTTCATCTCCCAAAATATTAATATTGTCAAGTAGACACTCCGTTGACATTAAATAAGCATTACTTTCGCCTAATGATATGTATAATACATTCTTTTTTATATCTTTTCCGACAACAAACATTTTATCTTCAAATCCACCAATATTTAGTCCTCTTCTTTGACCAATTGTGTAGTTTGATAAACCAATATGCTGGCCAATTACTTTTCTATTTTCTATGTTTATTACATCGCCTGGTTCATTATTAGAGTTTTCTTTCATAAAATTTCTAAATGAATCAGTAATAAAACAAACATCAAAAGAATCTTTTTTATTATAATTTGTTAAGCCATTTTCTTTAGCAATTTCTCTAACTTTATCTTTTGTTAGTCCTTCTAATGGAAAAATAATTTTATTTAATTTATCTTTAGGTAGGCCATATAAGAAATAAGATTGATCTTTATTTCTATCACTACTACGATATAGTTTTCCATTTTCTATTCTAGCATAATGACCTGTTGCGATATAATCACAATTATATTTTTCCATATTCTCAAAGAGATATTTAAATTTACATACTCTATTACAATGGACACATGGGTTTGGTGTTAAGCCATTATTATAGTCACTTACAAATTTATCAATTACTTCTTCTTTAAATTCTTTGCGGTAATCAAGGACATGATGTTCTATTTCTAACTTTTTGGCAGCTTCTACTGCTGATGTTTCATCAAAGTGTTCAGTAAATCTAAATGTTACTCCGACTACTTCATAACCCATTTTTTTTAACAATATAATTGATGTTGATGAATCAACTCCACCACTAAGACCAATTAATACTCTTTTCATATTATCACTCCAATGTAATTGCGCCTTTATTATAGCATTTTTTTATTTATTAAACAATAAGTATAATCATTAATAATTTTTACATACTAATATTGGAGGAATGATTATGGATAACAATATTAATACTTTAGATGAACTAAACAAAGGCTGTTGTATGGGAGTAGATGCCTTAGATATTATCTTAGAAAAAGTAGATAATAATGAATTTAGGAATCTACTAGAAGAACAAAAAGCAGCTTATACTGAATTGGAGGTAAAATTAAATGATTTGTATAGTGAGTATACTAGTGATGAAATTCATGAAACAAGTAAAATGATTAAGGCAATGACTAGATATGGAATCAAAAAAGATACTATTCTTGATAATAGTATTTCTAAGCTTGCTGATTTATTAATTAATGGTACTAATATGGGGATTATTGAAGGTAGAAAACTTCTTAATAATAAAACTATGGATAAAAAAGTACATAAACTTTGTTCGGAATATGTAACTATGCAAGAAAGATACATTGAAAAACTAAAAGAATTTTTATAAAAAAACAGTTCATTGAACTGTTTTCTTTGTGCTTTCTTCTTTTTGATTAGCTTTATATTTTCGCATTTTTTCAAGTATCTCTTCACTTTTTTGATATAAATTATCATAAAGTCTAGTTGCTTCTGTTTCTTCTTCATTTTGCTTAGCTTGTAGAACTGGGTATATTTTAAAACCACCAAAATTTTCATAGAAGACATGAAACAACTCATTTAATTCTTCAATGTTTTCTTCTCCAACTTCAGAGAGTAATAAATCAATATTGCCTCTTCTACTAGCTATTATTGTATCTTTAAATTCTTGGAAAAAATTTCTAACTAAAAATGCAGAATGTTCATAACTTGTAGTATATCTAATTTTAGAATCTTCCTTATCATCAAAAACATACATATCATTTTGATGCATTACTTCACTTATTTCTTGAGCTATAAGTTCATTAATTATTTCATTAAATAGTTCATATCCTCTTTTTGTTTCAGCTTTAAAATTATTAGTTATTGGTTTTTCTATTTGATTAATTGAACCTCTAGAATCATCCCAACCACAAATTGTTGAATAACTATCATTTACTACTTCTTGAAGAGTTAATTCAAATAAATGATTTAATTCATGAACAATCATATGATCCATATAATTACAATCAAGATTATTAAAATTAATTACAATTAAAGATAATAATTGATAATTGCCCCCTCTTTCAACAATATTAGGCATAAGAGCTGTTAATTTTCTAGTATAAACAGAGGCATCAAAATTTTCATCTTTATCAAGGAAATTAGCTCTTTCTATTTCTTCTACTACTTCTTTATGTTTAGGATCTTCTTCATAAAACTCGTTATAAAAAGCATTTAAATGTTTTTCCTTTGATTCGAAAAAAGCTTTTATTCTTTCTTTTGATGGCCAAATTTCTTTTACTCTTTCATCTTCTAAATAAGCTTCATAATTATCTCCATAATCTATTCCAAATCCTTGAAAATATTGTATTCTTTTCTCGATAGTGCTTTCTCTTTGCCATTGGTTTAATTTACTTAAATCTTCTTTATCTTCTTTAAAAGCCTCTAGAATTGATGGTGAATCCATAAAATATCCAAATATTTTATCAGGGAAAGAACCTAGATACATATAATTGCTTTCTTTATCTATTTCTTTTAAAACTTCTGCCCTTAAATTTTCTGGTAAAATATCAATATTTTCTCTTATGAATTCTTTATGATGTTTATTACCAACAATTTGTTTTCTTTTCTTAACTGCATCTTCTTCTTCATATAAAGCTTTTTGTTCGTCTTTAAATTTTTGATATTCTTCTAAAGCTTCTAAATATCCTTCAATAAATAATAGTAATTTCTGATATTCTTCAGTACCTAGTTTTTCTTGAAAATTATCTACTGTTGTATCAGGCATTATAGCAGCTATTATTTTTCTTGCTCGATGAAAAGAATCTTTATATTCCTCATCTATATTAGAATTATCTAAATTTAATAGTATATTGCTTTTCTTATCTTCAGATAGTGTTTCAAATGAATCAGGTAGTTTCTTTGTTTCAAATATTTCTTTATATTCTTCTTCAGTAGTATTTGGAAAATATCTTTTAAAGTATTTATATCCTTCTTTGATAAACTCTTCTTTTCTTCCTTCCGGCCCAATTTTATATAATCTATAAAACTCCACAACGTTTTTAGCAGGATGACCATTAGGATAATCAAGAGTTCTACTGTCAATTAAATCCTTTACTGTTAAATCTAGATTAAGTCTAGATGTTAATTCAGTTAATAATTCATTTGTTTTTTCTTTTTCTAAAGTTATTATTAAAGTTTTAATATATTCTGGATCTTGATAACCAATAAATATTGCTTCAGAGAACTTTCTTTCAATTTCTTCTCTTAGATCTTCTCCATAGTATTTGACAAATGCTTCAGCAAATATCGGAATACTTTTTTTTAGTTCCTCATAGCAATCAATAAACCTTAATACTCTACTTTCCATATACTTCACCTAGTAATTCTCTTAGTCTTGAATAGTTAAGAGGATAATTACCCTTTCCATGATATGTAGTAGTATCATTTGTAGATATTACATTTATGAAAAACTCTTCTCTATCTATTTTGTTACTATTACCATATTCATTAGTCCAGCCATATAAAAGATCTTTTAATTCTTTTAAAAACTCATCAGTTACAGAATAAGTTTCATCATTAATAATACATTCTTTAGTATTATAATTAACTGTTGCTTTTAAATCGATAATAGTTGCTCTTGTTATTAGAATTTCTATTCTATCAATCATTTTATCACCTATACTTATTATAGCATGTTATAATAAAACATAAGAGGGATTTTCATGTACTTTATCGAAAAAAATCTAACTAGATTAAAAAATGGTCAACCTACTTTCTTTTTAGATCCTAAAGAATTATTAGATATTAAGAAAAAATTAGGGAAAGAAAAATGCTCTATTTATTATCCATATAAAGATAGTGAAAAAGTAATTATTTATAAAAAAGATATTCCTGAGGTGTTACTTTATGAAATAAAAGTAAAAGTTCCAGTTCGTCATCAAGATATATTAGGGGCTATGTACTCATTAAATATAGCTAAAGAATTATTTGGAGATATTTTAATTATTGATAATAGATATTATATTTATATTTTAGGATTAGTTAGAAATTATTTTGAATCTAATTTTTTAAATGTTAAAAATAGTACTGTTGAATTAGAAGAAATAGATATTAATACTTTTAAAGATTATGAGCGAAAATATGAAAGATTAGAACTTATTGTTTCAAGTAATAGAATTGATACAATAGTTTCTAGTATTTGTCATATTTCTAGAAGTAATATTGATTTAATGATTAAGAAAAAAGAAATAATATTAAACTATGAATATTTAAAAAATGGTTCTAATAAATTAAAAGAGAATGATACTTTTAGTATTAAAAGAATTGGAAAGTTTAAATACAATGGTATTTTAAAAAATACTAAGAGTAATCATATAATTGTAGAAATACTAAAATACTTGTAGCATTTCTATTTTTTTTGATGTATTATATTAAGTCAAGGGAGTGAAGGTATGGATAAATACGATGAATTAAAAGAAAGACTTGCAGAATTTCTTTTACGTGATGAGGTTGTGGAAGATGAAGAAACAATAAGTGCATATAATCTATTTATGTTTATGGTAACTAAATTTAATGATTTAGTATATGTGCATGAATATGCTCCAAAAACAATTAAAGAAAAAGCAAATAATGCATTAAAAACTAAGTATGGATTAGGCAGATACTTTAGAAAAAAGAAAGCTGATGTTGCACTGTATGATAAAGTTCATGTATATTTTGATTCTATAGAAAACACCTTTAAAATAGTTTTCTGTAATACAGATAATATATATACTAAAATATTAAAAGATATTGGTGATGTTAATTTATATTATGGGTATGGAGATAATAAAGTTGATGATTGTGTCTTAGATGCTTGTATTGATGAGGTTTATATTACTTTTAATATATTAGAGGAATTTTATAACTTGTTTAAAAAAGCCGGTAAGTTAGAAACTTTAAATAAAAAGGGAATTTCTCAAGAATTTTCTTTTGATGGATTTAAATATGAACTAACTTATAATAAGAATGGTCAAATAAGTGCTAATTTATCTTTTAGTGAGGATGTTGACCCTAAATATATTCAAAATAGAACTTGGTATGGTGATAGATTACCTATAACAGACAATATTGAAGAACATGGAGATGAATTGCTTAAGAGATTTCCTATTAAATTTAGTGAACTTGATGAAATATCACAGACTGTTGTTAGGGATTATTTAAAAAGTAAAGGAAAAATAAAAAAATATAAATAACTAAGGAGTGAAAATATGAGTAAATATGAGGAATTGAAGGGTAAAATTACTGATTTTGTTTTGAAAGATGATGTGTGTGAAAATGAAGAGATAATTAGTGCTTATACTTTAGTCCAAGCACTAGATGAGGAGTTTGCTGAATTGAGAAATACAAGAAAAGATGCTCCAAAAATAATACTAGTAAAGGCAAATGAGGCTTTAAAAGCTAAATATGGCTTAGGAAAACCTTTTAGAAAAAATTCTGATGGTATTGAACTATATGATTCGGCAAGTGTTTTCTGTGATTTAAGAAAGCGAAATACACATATATCTTTCTTTTCAAATGATAATAGAAATCTTGGCCGTATATATAAAGACTTTGGTGATGCTTGCTTATATTACAACCCAAATGACAAAGTTGATGATTGTGTCATAGATGCTTGTATTGATGATATTTATGTGACTTTTGGTATATTAGAAAAATTTTATAATTTATTCAAAGAATCAGAAGTATTAGATAGTTTAATAGAAGGTAATATTATTCAAAAGTTTTCTTATAACAATTTAAATTTTACATTAAGTTATAATAGTTTTGGAAATGTTAGTTTTTATGTTAGATTTAGTGATGATCAGGATCCGGATAAAGTTCAAGATAGATTCTGGTATAGTGATAGAGCATCAATAGCTGATATATTAAAAGAATTTAGTGATGAAATTTTAAAAAGATTTCCTATTAAAATAAGTGAACTTGATAAATTATCCCAAGCTGTTATTAAGGAATATAGAAAAGAGAAAAACAAAGTAAAAACAATGCAATAAGCATTGTTTTTTAATATGTTATTTTATCTTTATCTTGTTCATATCTTTGAAATACTTCTAGAGCTTCTTCTCTATTCATTTCTTTAAGATTTAAGACTCTTTTATTTTGTTTATCATCTGAGAGTTCTTCCAAGTAATCATAAATTGCATCATCTCTAAAACCAATATCAGCAGCATCTTCTTTAGTATTTCCATAGTATACTTTTTTTATATTTGACCAGATTATTGCGGATAAACACATGGGACATGGATAACAAGATGTATATAATTCACAACCACTTAAATCATGAGATTTAATACTTTTACAAGCATTCCTAATTGCCACTATTTCAGCATGAGCTGTTGGGTCATTATTTTTTATTACTCTGTTTATTCCCTTACCTATTATTTTTCCATCTTTAACTACACAAGCACCAAATGGTCCTCCATAGTTTTTATCAAAATTATCATCTGATAAATCAATGGCTACTTCCATAAATTCATTCACTAGTTTGACTCCTTATTAATTATATTTAATAATACTATTTTACTTTTGATTCTTCAAAGCCATTGGCCAATGCTTCAAAATTTAATTCTTTAACAGCATTTAATACTGTTTCTGCTGGAATAGGGACAAAATCGGCTGTTATTTTTTTTCTTTCTTTATCATATTTGTCATAAACTTCAGTTACTTTTGCATGATTTAATCTATGAAGTCTTTCTAAATTCTCTTTTGAAATATATTTTAAATCTCCTTGAACCGGTCCTTCATATGCACATGCTGGATTAGTACCTCTGCTTATTGGTAAAAGTGGTATTATTTGAATATAATCTCTTGATCCAGCTTTTATATATATCATATGTTCAATATTTTGAATATCATTGCGCCAATCTCTATCGTGAAAATCAATAAAATCTCCATCTTTATTTACACATACATAGTCAACATCACAAGAAAAATATTCTTTTGTTTTTTTATTATATCTGTATTTTACATATATAATGTAATTATCAACTCTGACCACTTTTTCATGTAATATTTCATTTGTATATACCTCTTCCTCTTCATCATAATATGTTATACCTGCACTTATTTGACTTTCTACAATATTAAGTATTTCTTCAAAATTATTCATAAAATTCTCCTTCATTATTAATATTCTTAATAAGATTGTATCATAATCATGTCCAATGGAAAACTATTTTGTTCCAAATATTCTGTCTCCGGCATCTCCTAGTCCTGGGCAAATATATTTATTTTCATTTAATTCTCTATCTATTTTAGTACAGAATATTTCGACATCTGGATGTTTTTTTTTGACTATTTCTAATCCTTCAGGAGCAGCTATTATACATAAAAACTTTATTTTTTTGACACCTTTTTCTTTTAAAAGTTCAATAGCATCGCAAGCACTTCCTCCTGTTGCGAGCATTGGATCAAGTAATACTACTTCTCTTTTTTCGATTTCTTTTGGAACCTTGAAGAAATAATTTACTGGTTCAAAAGTTTCTTCATCACGATACATTCCAATATGTCCTATTTTGGCATTTGGTACTACAGATATTACGCCATCTAACATACCTAGCCCGGCTCTTAAAATTGGGACAAAGGCATATTTATCCTCATTAATCATACCTGTTGTCATTTCTTCTAATGGTGTCTTTACTTTTACCTCATCAAGTTTAGCATCACGCATTGCTTCATAACACAAAAACATAGCAAGTTCACCAATAAGTTCACGAAATTTTTTTGTACCTGTTTTTTCATCTCTTAAGATTGCTAATTTATGTTCAACTAAGGGATGATTTAATTCTGTTACCATAAATACCTCCTATTTTTTCTTTTTAGATTTATTTAATTCTTTTCTTATCTCTTCTAAAACTTCTTCTTTTAATTCTACTGTTAATTCATCTTTTATTGATTCTTTTAATTTAGTTATTTCTTTTTTTGTGAAGTCTCTTTCTACTGGTTCTATTTTTACAGCTATTTCTTTATCATCTTTTAAGAATAAATTTAGTAAGATACCAACTATAGATGCTAGACTCATTCCTGAAATTGTTACTGATAAGTCTCCACTAATAATTGAAATGGCTGCTCCTCCTAGTCCAAGAACTAACATTGAACTTGCTACTACAACATTTTTTGATTTTTCAAAATCTACTTGGTTTTTTATTAATACTTTCAAACCATTTACGGCGATAAATCCATATAGTAATAGTGATACTCCACCAAGAACAGCACTTGGTATTGTTGATACACAGGCAGTTACTTTGCCTAAGAAACCAATTATAATTGCAAATATAGCAGCTAAGCCGATTACTTTTACTGATGCTACTTTAGTCATACCAACAACTGATGTGTTTTCACCATATGTAGTATTGGCAGGTCCGCCTAAGAATCCAGCAACAAATGTTGCGATACCATCACCTAATAGGGTTCTATCAAGACCTGGGTCTTTTATTAAGTCTCTACCAATAATATTTGATAGTGATGTATGATCTCCAATATGTTCACATAATGTAACTAGTGCAACTGGAGCAATTGTTACTAATGCTGTGAATGATAGACTATAATCTTTAAATGGAATAACAAATTTAGGTAGACTGAAGAATGATGCTTCAGCTACTGGTTTAAAATCAACAACTCCTAAAATACAAGCTACTATATAACCAGTTACAATACCTACTAAGAATGGGATTATTTTAAAGAATCCTTTAGCTCTAGTCATTACAATTGCAGTAACTAGGAATGATACTAAAGCTACCACTAAAATTTTCCAATCAACAGCTGTTCCATCAGCTAGACCAATTTGTGATATGGCACTTGGTGCTAATCCTAGACCTATAATCATTATCATTGGGCCAATAACTATTGGTGGTAATAGTTTTTCAAGCCAAGCTTTTCCAGCAAATTTAATAATAATGGCTACTATTACGTAAATTAAACCAACGGCCATTACTCCAGTCATTGCTCCACTTATTCCTTCTTTTAAAAAGGCAGCAGCAATTGGTGTGATGAAAGCAAATGAGCTTCCCAAATATACTGGGGATTTCCCTTTTGTACATAAAATGTAAATTAAAGTTCCGATTCCTGATGTTACTAAAGCAACTGGTATTGTTAATACTTCTTTACCAGCAGCAGCATTAACAAGTATTGGTACAAGAATAGTTGCACCAAACATTGCAAACAAGTGTTGAAACGCTAAGACGATTGCTTCTTTTATTGGTGGCATTTCATTAATGTCATATGCCATCTTTTCTCTTTTCATAAAAACTCCTTTCTTCGATAGGTATAAGAATAAAGTACAAAAAAGAAGAGCCAACATATAACTCTTCCTATTTAGTAAATATATTAGAAAACAAACAAGCAGATAGACTTACGATTCTACCTTTGTTAGTTTCTACTTTTGATTTAGTTTGTTTTCCCATACTTACACCCTCTTAGATTAGGATAATATATTATCTAAAAAAAGGCAAGATTTTTATTAACTTTTTATTTCTTCTAAGGCTTTTGCTAATTGATCAGGACATGAAGTGTTTCTAAAACCACATTTAATACCTTTTAATTTATCTTTTACAGTATTAATATCTTGTCCTTCTACTAGAGAGGCAATTCCTTTTATATTACCATTGCAACCACCAGTAAATTTAAGATTATAAATTTTGTTATCTTCAACATCAAAATTTATTTCTGTTGAACAAGTTCCACTTGTTTTATACGTTTTATGCATACTACTTTTCTCCCTTTAATTTATGAATTAATTTAAACAATTTATAATGCCAAGTAATTGGTAATTCAAATTCTCCAATTAATTCTTCAACATAACCATTAAAACCTCTTTTAAATTCATAAATACCATAGTCTTTTGGATGAGTGTTTATATCTGCTGGTATACCATAAAAATTATGTTTTTTGAAACCATTCTTAATTCCATATTTAATTAATTCCCATTGAATTAAGTATTGTGAATTATATCTTAAAAACTCTTCATAATTTCCACTCGATAAGTAAATTACTTCTGGTTTTATTAACATAAACATAGAACCTGATAAAGTAATAGTATCTTGTCCTTTTTCTTTTATTGTCTCTTCTGATTCTTTAATTCTTTTATTAATAGCTTCTATTTCATTATTTAGGCCTTTCTTTTGACCATCATTATATTTAGCATCACTTAAACTATTTAATTTATCTTCTTTTTCTTGTTTTTCTTTTTGTAAGCGTTCAATATACTTTTTTAAGTTTAATTCAGTTATAAAAAATTTAACTTCTTCTTTTTCATGAAATAGATTATACATTTCCTGAAAATATGAAAGTTTTCTTACAGAAAAACCTTTTCTTTCTCCTGTTTCAACCATAATGTTTTGAAATCTATCTAATTCATCATAAGATATTTCTTTGACATTAATGCCGAACTTTTCAGTTTTTCTAATAATATTCCTTGTATTTGGTTTCATTTCTTTTAGTATTTCTTCTTCTGTTTTTCCCTCTAATCCTAGTGAAAACATCCATCCTACTTGTTCCATATTTTCTGTTTTTACTTTTTTAAATCCTAAATTGTATAAATTTTCTACTACATTGGAATTATCTATTCCACCTTCTACAATATTACCATCGATATCTCTTTCCTTATAGATTACATAAGGATCTATTCTTAAAATATAGCCTTGTTTTTCTTTGATAAATTTTTTTAATTCTATTGTAAAGAAATCTACTAATTCTTTGTCATTAAAATCTAATAAATAACCTCGTGGAGAATAGAATTCATTTTTTCCAAAATGTCTTTTATGTGAAAAGAGCATTGTTGCGGCAACTAGTTTTTTATCTTTTTTTACTCCTACAAAGTATGTATTCCAACCATTTTTTTCTCGTAATTTAGATATTTCTGGAGCTGATAAAAAGGTTTTTAGGGGATGATTTTCCCAAAACTTTTTATACTCTTTTTCTGTTATTTCTTGGAATTTCATATTTATCATCACTCCTCTTTTTTCTTGTCTTTTATTTTAAATAATTCTTTAGTTTTTTCTAGGTCCTCTTCTATTTTTTCATCTAAATTATCAACTATTCTGTCTTTATCAAGTATTGTTAAAATTAATAGTATTATTGCAGTTGCGAGTAATAATGCTGTGATAAACAACATAATATTAAATTCATCTTTTTTTTCTTTTGTTGTATCTAAATAACTGTTAGTTAGATAGGTCTCATAATTTTCATTAGTTATTACTATTTCATTTTCTGCTGGGATAAAGTTAGAAATGTTTTTGATTGCTAAATCTTTTAAATCATTATCAACTAATTTAGGATAGCCATATACTCTTATTATTTCTGGTACTTTATCTGTTCTTTCATAGGTATAATCAATTATATCTTTATACTTATCATAGTCTGCTTCATTTATTGCTATTAAGTAGGTATGCCACTGTCCAGTATTTTCTTTTTCGATAACGAAATGAATACCGATATTTGAATCTTCATAGAAAGCAAATTTTTCAGACATTTTGAATATATCAATATATGTATATTCTTCTGTACTTTCGACTTCATTCCAAGGTGTTAATTTATTTTTTTCATCATATAACTTATAAGTATATACAAAAAGTATTGTTATTACAATTAGATAAATTAGACATGCTAATAGTTTTAAAACTAGTCGTTGTTCATTTTGTTTCTTCTTCATAAAAACTCCTTACTTTTAAATTATCATATCATATTTTAATGAAAGAAAAAAGGTGTTTAACCCTTTTTTAACTTTAATATGAATGAATTAATCAGTTTATAATTTCCTTTGTTTTTTATACATAAGTATCCTAATATAGAAAAAATTATAGCTCCAAGAAAATTTACAAATAGATCTTTCATTGTATCTATTAAGCCAATATCTAGATAGC
>JAFRHI010000002.1 GCA_017433415.1 Bacilli bacterium | reverse complement strand
TCCCAATGGAATATTTTTTAGATAAATTAATTCTTGTTTCTCCTTTTTTTCTTTCTTGATAAATATTAATCTTATCTTCATAACTTAATTTACTCATAATAAAAACCTCGTTTCTATGTCCAAGAAACGGGGTTCATATCAATAGCGAGAAATCTTTTTTTATTTACTTTTTTGTTTTTTTTTAGTATTATTTATATTAGGTGATGATATGAAAAAGTTAAATCGTAATGGTTGGGGGCTATCGACTATGATTGGCTTTATAATTGGATTTGTTTTGTTTTTGTTACTTATAGCTTTTTTAACTTATAAGGCTGGAGTATAAAATAATATATAATTATTAAAATAATTGTTGACATTAATGGGTGATAATGTTATATTATTACTGCTGATTAAATATCTTTGCTTGAAGCAAAGATTTATTTAAAGGGTAAAATGACACACCTGGATATGTGTAGAGAAAGGAGATTGATTTAATGCCTACTATTAACCAATTAGTTAGAAAAAATCGTAAGGATAAAGTTAAGAAGAGTAAAGCACCAGTGCTTGGAGTTGGATTAAATACAATTAAGAAAAAAGCTACTGATACTAATTCTCCTCAAAAACGTGGAGTTTGTACTCGTGTTGGTACTAAAACACCTAAAAAACCAAACTCAGCTTTACGTAAGTATGCGCGTGTTCGTTTATCAAATGGAAAAGAAGTTGATACTTATATTCCAGGAATTGGACATAACTTACAAGAGCATAGTGTTGTATTAATTCGTGGTGGACGTGTTAAGGACCTAATCGGAGTTCGTTATCACATAATACGTGGAACACTTGATACAGCAGGAGTTAAAGATCGTAAACAAGGTCGTAGTAAATATGGTGCTAAGAAGCCAAAAGAATAAAATTATTATTTTGAAGGGAGGATTTTAAGATGCGTAAAAGACGTGCAGTAAAAAGAGATATCTTACCAGATCCAATATATAAATCAAAAGTAGTTGCTAAACTTATTAATACTATTATGTTAGATGGAAAAAAAGGAATAGCACAAACTATTGTTTATGATGCTTTTGATACTGTAAAAAATAAGACTGGTAAAGATGCATTAGAAACATTTAATGAAGCAATAGAAAATATAAAACCTCAACTTGAAGTTAAGAGTCGTCGTGTTGGTGGTTCTAACTATCAAGTACCGGTTGAGGTAACACCTGCTAGAGCATTAGCGTTAGCCCTTAGATGGTTAACTAAATATTCTCGTGAGCGTGGTGGAAAAGGAATGGCTGAAAATTTAGCCAATGAAATAATTGATGCAGCTAATGGAACAGGTGCAGCAGTTAAAAAACGTGAAGATACTCATAGAATGGCAGAGGCAAATAAGGCATTTGCACATTATAGATGGTAAGAAGGAGAGAATAATATGGGAAGAGATACGTCTTTAGAAAAAACAAGAAATTTTGGTATCATGGCTCACATTGATGCCGGAAAAACTACTTGTACAGAAAGAATTTTATTTCATACTGGTAAAATTCATAAAATAGGTGAGACTCATGATGGTGAATCTCAAATGGACTGGATGGCGCAAGAACAAGAACGTGGTATTACTATCACTTCTGCTGCTACTACTGCTCATTGGAAGGATCATCGTCTAAATATTATTGATACTCCAGGACACGTAGATTTTACAATTGAAGTTTCTAGATCACTTCGTGTATTAGATGGTGCAGTTGCATTAATTGATGCACAAGCTGGTGTAGAACCTCAAACAGAAACTGTTTGGAGACAAGCTTCTGAATTTAAAGTTCCAAGAATTATTTTTGCAAATAAAATGGATAAAATGGGAGCTAACTTTGAATATAGTTTAAAGACTATTAAAGACAGATTAGGAGTTAATGCCAAGCCTATTGAATGGCCAATTGGTTCTGAAGCTGACTTTGATGGTGTAATAGATTTAGTTACTATGAAAGCTTATCACTATGATGGTAAACAAGAAGAAAATGCTGAAGAAATTGAAATTCCAGCAGATTTAAAAGATGTAGCTGAAGAAAAAAGAGCAGAATTAATCGAAGCGGTAGCAGAATATGATGATGAAATGATGATGACTTATCTTGATGGTGGGGAAGTTACTATTGAGATGATTAAAAAAGCTATCCGTAATGGTTGTTTAGCTGCTGAATTTTTCCCAGTTATGTGTGGTACTGCATTAGGAAATAAAGGTGTTAAATTATTACTTGATGCTGTAATTGATTACTTACCAAGTCCACTTGATATTGAATCAATTAAAGGTACTACATTAGATGGAAAAGAAGCTGAAAGACATCCAAGTGATAATGAACCATTTGCTGCTTTAGCATTTAAAGTTATGACAGATCCATTTGTTGGACGTTTAACATTCTTTAGAGTTTATTCAGGACATTTATCAAGTGGTTCTTATGTATTAAACTCTACTAAAGATTCTAAAGAAAGAATTGGTCGTATTCTACAAATGCATGCTAATAATCGTAAGGAAATTACTGATGTATATACTGGAGATATAGCTGCAGCAGTAGGACTTAAAAATACAACAACTGGAGATACATTATGTGATGAGAAAAAAGCAATTATTTTGGAAAGCTTAGTAGTTCCAGAACCAGTTATTCAATTAGCTGTTGAACCAAAATCTAAGGCAGATCAAGATAAGATGGCTTTAGCTCTTCAAAAACTTGCTGAAGAAGATCCAACATTTAAAGTTCATACTGATCATGAAACTGGTCAAACAGTTATTGCTGGTATGGGTGAGTTACACTTAGACGTATTAGTTGATCGTATGAAAAGAGAGTTTAATGTAGAAGCTAATGTTGGTGCTCCACAAGTTGCTTATCGTGAAACAATTAAGCAAGCTGCTGATTGTGAAGGTAAGTATATTAAACAATCTGGTGGACGTGGACAATATGGACATGTTTGGGTTAAATTTGAGCCAAATCCAGATAAAGGATATGAATTTGTTGATCAAATCGTTGGTGGTGTAGTTCCTCGTGAATATATACCAGTAGTTGATAAAGGATTACAGGAGGCTTTACAAACAGGTGTGCTTGCTGGATACCCTATGATAGATGTTAAAGCTACATTGTTTGATGGTAGTTATCATGATGTAGACTCTAATGAAATGGCATTTAAAATTGCTGCTAGCTTTGCATTAAAAGAAGCTAAAAATAAATGTATGCCAGTTTTACTTGAACCAATAATGAAAGTTGATGTTACTACTCCAGAAGAATATTTTGGTAATGTAATGGGAGATTTGACTTCTCGTCGTGGTAAACCACTTGGACAAGAAGCTCAAGGTAATGCAGTAAAACTAAGTGCAATGGTTCCACTTTCAGAGATGTTTGGATATGCTACTAACCTTCGTTCTAACACACAAGGTAGAGCAACTTTCGTAATGTTCCCAGATCATTATGAAGAAGTTCCAAAGAACATTGCTGAAGAAATAATTAAAAAGAGTGGAAATTAATAAATTAAGTATCAAAATAGTTGAAAATCTTTCAATTATTAGATAAAATATATGTTGTAATGAAAAAGGAGGAAATTATAATATGGCAAAACAAAAATTTGATCGTTCAAAACCACATGTTAACGTTGGTACTATCGGACACGTAGATCATGGTAAAACTACATTAACAGCAGCTATTACTAAATGTTTAGCTGGTAAGAACGGTAATGAAGCAGTTGCTTTTGAAAATATCGATAAAGCACCTGAAGAAAGAGAACGTGGTATTACAATTAATACTGCACATGTTGAATATAGTACAGAAAAAAGACACTATGCACACGTAGACTGTCCAGGACATGCTGACTATGTTAAAAACATGATTACTGGTGCAGCTCAAATGGATGGAGCTATTCTAGTTATTGCTGCAACAGATGGACCTATGGCACAAACTCGTGAACATATCTTACTTGCTCGTCAAGTTGGAGTACCTAAAATGGTAGTATTCATGAATAAATGTGATATGGTTGATGATGAAGAATTATTAGACTTAGTTGAAATGGAAATTCGTGACTTATTAACAGAATATGGTTTCGATGGAGATAATACTCCAATTATCCGTGGTTCAGCTTTAAAAGCTCTTGAAGGAGATCCAAAATGGGTTGGTAAAATCGATGAGTTAATGGAAGCTGTTGATACTTGGATTCCAACTCCAGAAAGAGATAATGATAAGCCATTCTTAATGAGTATTGAAGATGTATTCACAATCACTGGTCGTGGTACAGTTGTTACTGGACGTGTTGAACGTGGTACATTAAAATTAAACGATGAAGTTGAAATCGTAGGTATTAAAGAGACAAAGAAAACAGTTGTTACTGGTATCGAAATGTTTAGAAAGCAATTAGATTATGCTGAAGCTGGAGACAATGCAGGAGTTTTACTTCGTGGTATTGCTCGTGAAGAAGTTGAAAGAGGACAAGTTCTTGCTAAACCAGGAAGTGTTACTCCACATCATAAGTTCAAAGCTACAGTTTATATCTTAAGCAAAGAAGAAGGTGGACGTCATACACCATTCTTCAATAACTATCGTCCACAATTCTATTTCAGAACTACTGATGTAACTGGTGTTATTACTTTACCAGAAGGTACTGAAATGGTTATGCCTGGAGATAATATTGATATGAGCGTTGAATTAATTCACTCAATCGCACTTGAACAAGGAACTCAATTCTCTATCCGTGAAGGTGGAAGAACTGTAGGTGCTGGTTCAGTTACTGAAATAGTTGAATAATAAAAAAATCGTTTTTAACGATTTTTTTTATTGATTATAAAAGATGAATAATGAATTATTCTTTATTCATCTTTTTATATAAATTATAAGCAAAATTATTTAGTATAATATCAAATTCTCCAATATACTCGGTTATTGTTGAATTAAATCCTAGTTTTGATTCGTTTAAACCGCTATATTCATTTTTTTCTTCGAATTCACCTACAATGGCATTTAAATTTACGTATTTGAATCCTTGAGAGTTATAATCATCGATTAATTGCCATCTTAATAGGTAATTTGCATTTAAATAGCCATAATTATCATCAATACCTTCAGCAAAGATATAAGCTGCATTATCATACTTTATGATCATGGCCGCTCCAATGACTATACCATCTGGATTACTTTTTAGTAATTCTGTAGCTGCTAATAAATTATTTTTATATGATGTTATTAATTTGTCGGACTCCATCTTTTTATTAAGATTGTTTTCTCTTTCTTTATCATCTAAGTCCATATTTTGAATAGTTTCAGCTAAAACTTCATTATATTCCATTTCTTTTTCATAGCTTCTTCTACTGTTAACTAAGAAGTTTTCAGTATTAATTTTTGCTTGGTATATATCGATGTTTTCTCCAAATTCTTCACACATCTTTTTATAAAATGACAGTGGTAGATTGTCTTTTGTTTTAGCAAATTGGTAAAGTTGTTTAACATCTTTGCTATTGTCTTTTGCTATTTCAACACCACTATTAATAGCACGTCGTATTTTAGTTCTTGTACGTTTGTCAATTTTAGCGAAAATGTCTCTGATATCGCGTTGTAGTAAAATAATTGCTTCCCATCTTGGTTTTTCTGTTTCAAAGTATAGATTTTTACCTTTATATTCGAAACCTATGTTTTTTAAATTTTCAATTATGGCATTTCCATTATTATTAATATTTATAATGTTTCCATCACTAGTTCTAATTGTAAGTGGTATATATGGATCTATTCTTAATAACATAAAATTCTTTTTAGCAAGTGATTTTGTTAAGCAATTTAGTGCTTCTTCTACTAGTTCTTCATTTTCATAATTAAAAAGTATTCCACGTGGTGCATATGCCATTTTATAATGCATTATAGCTTCTTTATATACTATTAGTGATGCTCCAATTAGCTTGTTATCATCATTAACAATACCTAGGAGTTGTATTCTATAGCCAAATTTTGATATGACATTAGCATACATGGAACTTTGATAAAAATTTCTATATTTATGAGTAGATGCAAACTTATCAAATTGTCTAGTATTCAGTTTTACTATTTTCAAAATTGTTCCCTCCTATCATGTTATATTATAACATATGATTTTTATTTCTTACAATAAAGTTTAGATTATTTAGTGATGTTTTGGATTTAACATGTTATAATTATTTTGATAATGATAGGAGGTATTTAAATGAAGATTAAAAATGTAGTAGCAAGAGAAATATTAGATTCTAGAGGTAATCCTACTGTTGAGGTGGATGTTATTTTAGAAAATGGAGTTCTTGGCAGGGCTGCAGTTCCTAGTGGGGCTTCTACTGGTGAGAGAGAGGCATTAGAGCTTCGTGATGGTGGAGATCGCTATATGGGTAAAGGTGTTTTAAAAGCAGTTGCTAATGTTAATGGACCACTTAGAGAGTTGGTTATTGGAATGGATGCAGCTGATCAAAAATCTTTAGATTATGCAATGATTAATTTTGATGGTACACCAACAAAGTCTAAGTATGGGGCTAATGCAATTTTGGGTATTAGTTTGGCTGCTATGAGAGCAAGTGCTCTTGCTGAAAGAAAGCCAATATATAAATATATTGGTGATGGTAATATTTTACCAGTACCAATGATGAATATAATTAATGGTGGAGCTCATGCTGATAATAAACTTGATTTTCAGGAGTTTATGATTATACCACAACGTGATACTTTTAAGGAAAGATTGCGTGTTGGTGCTGAAGTGTTTCATCATTTGAGAAAGGTTCTTAAAGAAAAGAATTTGGCTACAGGTGTAGGTGATGAAGGTGGTTTTGCACCAGATTTACAATCAAATAGTGAAGGTTTTGATTTAATTGTTGAAGCAATAAAACAGGCAGGTTATGAACCTGGAAAAGATGTTTGCTTAGGGATAGATGTTGCAGCTTCTGAATTTTATAAAGATGGTAAATATGAGCTTATTGGTGAGGGTAGGACACTTACAACAGATGAGTTAATAGATTTTTATGAAGAATTAGTTAATAAGTATCCAATTATTTCTATTGAAGATCCTGTTGATGAAAATGATTGGGATGGATTTAGGAAAATAACTGAGAGAATGGGTGATAGAATTCAACTTGTTGGTGATGATTTGTTTGTTACAAATAAAGAGTGTTTGCAAATGGGAATTGATAATCATGCTGGTAACGCAATATTATTGAAAGTTAACCAAATTGGTACTGTTACTGAGACATTGGAAACTATTGAATTAGCTCGCGCTAATGGTTATAAAACAATTATTTCTCATCGTTCTGGTGAAACAGAAGATACAACAATAGCAGATTTAGCAGTTGGACTTAATTTAGGTCAAATTAAGACAGGATCTCTTTCTAGAACTGATAGAATTTGTAAGTATAATCAATTATTAAGAATTGAAGAAGAACTTTCAAGATAGTTCTTCTTTTTTATTATATTATTTGCAATATCATAAGTTTTATGATAAAATACATATTGTTATTAACGGAGGGATTAAATGGAAACGGCTTTATTAATTATATCAATTTTACTTATAATATTAGTTTTATTACAAAGTGCTAAGGCAGAAGGTGGTCCACAAATAATTTCTGGCGGACAGAGTGAATTGTTTGCTAATAGAAAAGAAAGAGGATCAGAACTTGTTATTACTAGAATAACAATGTTATTGGGAGCAGCATTTTTTGTAATTTGCTTATTGTCAATGTTTTTTTAGGACCATAGGTCCTTTTTCTTTTGTAAAAAGCTGGTTATATATAGTAAAATAAAGTATAATTATAATAGAAGGTGGTATTAGTGAGAGACAATATAATAAATGTTTTAAAAAATTGTGATAAGGCAGTTGATATTTATGAGTTACAGGATTTATTAGGAATAACTGATGTAAAAGAAGTTGAAGAATTAAGCACTGAACTTAGAAAATTGGAAGATGAGGTTATTATTTATAGATCTAATAAAGATAAATATATGATGCTTGATAAGAGTCATTTAAGAAAAGGTATAATGAGGGCTAATAAAAAAGGATTTGGTTTTGTAGAAATAGATAACATGGATGATGATGTGTATATTTCTCAGGATAATATGAATGGAGCAATTCATGATGATATCGTTTTAGTGGAAATAACTAGTAAAATGTATTTAGATCGTTTAGAGGGAAGAATTCTTAAAATTATAGAGCGTAAAGTAAAAAGGTATATTGGATTAATTAATATTGATAAAGATGGTATTGGGCACATAACTTTGGATGATGATAAGATAAAGCTTGATATAGAAATTCCTAAGGATAAGCTTTTAAATGCAGTAGATGGACATAAGGTTGTAGTTGAGTTAGGAAAAAAACTTGATAATAAATCAAAATATGAAGGGGAAGTAGTAGAGGTAATAGGTCATGTTAATGATCCTGGTGTAGATATATTATCAATTATATATAAATATAATATTAATGTAGATTTTCCTGAAGATGTAAAAAGAGAAGTTTCTGAAATGCCAATGGAAGTTAGAGAATCTGATTTACGTGATAGAAAAGATTTAAGAGATCAAGTTATATTTACTATTGATGGTGATGATACAAAGGATATAGATGATGCTATTTCAATTAAGAAATTACCTAGTGGGGAATATGAACTTGGTGTGCATATTGCGGATGTTAGTTATTATGTTAAAGAAGGAAGTCCACTTGATACCGAAGCAATGGAAAGAGGAACTAGTGTTTATTTAGTAGATCGTGTTATTCCAATGCTTCCTCATGAATTATCAAATGGAATTTGCTCTCTAAATCCAAATGTTGATCGTTTAACTGTTTCTTGTGTTATGAAATTTGATTCTAGTGGTAAGCAACTAGATTATGAAATTTTTCCTAGTGTTATAAAGTCAAGAATTCAAATGACTTATAAAAAAGTTAATAGTATTCTTGAAGAAAATGTTGTACCAGAAGGTTATGAACCATATGAAAAAGATCTTAGATTAATGGCTGAACTTGCAGATATTCTTAGAAAGGCCAAGGTAAAGAGAGGATATATCGATTTTGGTGTTGATGAGGCAAAAATTTTGGTAGATGATAAATGTGTTCCTACAGAGGTTGTTTTAAGAGATAGAGGTATAGGTGAAAAGCTTATTGAAGATTTTATGATTGCGGCTAATGAATGTGTTGCAACACATATTTATTTTATGAATTTACCATTTATATATCGTGTTCATGAATATCCAAAAGAAGAAAAAATAAGGAGCTTTTTGAGTTTTGTTAGTAGTTTAGGTTATCAAGTTAATGGTAATATTCATGATGTTAAGCCTACTACTATGCAGAAGATTCTTGCACAACTTGAAGATAAGCCGGAATTCAAAATATTATCATCTCTTCTACTTAGAAGCATGCAAAAAGCAGTTTATAAACCAGAAAATTTGGGTCATTATGGTTTGGCCAGTAAATGTTATACACACTTTACTTCGCCAATAAGACGTTATCCTGATACAACTGTTCATAGACTTTTGCATACATATTTATTTGATGGCAAAATTGATATGGCAACAATTAGAAAATGGGAAGAAAAATTAGTTTATATTTCTGAACATTCTTCTGAAAGAGAAAGAGCTAGCGTTGATTGTGAACGAGAAGTAGATGATATGAAGATGGCTGAATATATGGAAAAACATATTGGTGAAGAATTTGAAGGAATGATTTCTTCTATTACTAGTTTCGGAATGTTTGTCGAACTTGATAATTTAATTGAAGGATTAGTACCAATCAGAGATATGAATGATTTCTTCCATTTTGATGAAGAAAAAATGACGCTTACTGGAGAAAAGAGTAAGATTATGTATAGAATAGGAGAAAGAGTAGTTGTTAAAGTAATAAGAGCTTCTAAGGAGGATAAAACTATCGATTTCGAAGTTGTAAAGAAGGTATAGTATGGCAAAGAAGAAGGTAAAATTAAAAAAAGGTGGAAAGGTATTACTTTTATTAATTATAATTGTTGTTGGTGCTTTAGGAGTTTTTTGTGCAAAGTACTCTAATAAATTATCAAAGAAAGAAGAACCAAAAAAAGTTGAAAAAGTAAAAAAAGAGCCTGTTAAAGTTCCTAAAGAATATAAGGTTAGTCTATTTATGGTTGGTGATGCATTAATTCATAGTGCAATATACCAAGATGCTAAGCAAGCAGATGGTTCATATGATTTTAAACCGATGCTAGAGGTAATAAAGCCAATTTCATCAACTTATGATTTAGCATATTATAATCAAGAAACTGTTTTAGGAGGTACAGAATTGGGATTATCTAATTATCCAAGATTTAATTCTCCTTACGAGGTTGGTGATGCTTTTATTGATGCCGGATTTAATATGGTATCTTTAGCTACAAATCATACTATGGATAAGGGTGAAGTAGGTGTTACTAATTCGGTAAATTACTGGAAAAGTAAAAAAGATTTGGTTGTTTATTCTGGACAATGGATATCAGCTGAAGAAAGGGAAGCAGAAACTGCTCAGGTATATGAAAAAAATGGTATTAAATACGCTTTTTTCTCTTATACAACTTGGACTAATGGATTGGAGACTCCTGTTGATAAAGAATATTTGAATAATGTCTACTCAGATGAAAAAGCTGCTGCTGATATTGCTAAGGTGAAAGATAAAGTAGATGTAATTATAGTTGCGATGCATTGGGGAAATGAATACTCACTTGGTATATCTGATAAACAAGTTGAAATTGCTAATTACTTGTCAAGTTTAGGAGTTCAGATTATAATAGGGGCACACCCTCATGTTGTAGAACCTGTTGAATATATAAATGATGGGAAAACCTTTGTTATTTATTCGTTAGGTAATTTTATTTCTGATCAAGAGGGAAATGAAAGACTTACAGGTTTAATGATGTCATTAAATATAAAAAAAGTTGTTGATGTAGATGATAGTGTCACAGTAACTATTGAGGATCCAAGAGCAGAACTTATTTATACTAAATCTTATCGATGGCCAAGAAATTTTAAGGTGTATCCATATCCACAACTTACTTATGAATTGTTGGGTAATAAGGATACGCTATATGAGAAATATAAGGCTATTGTAAGTGAGAAGTATCCAGAACTTGTTTGGGGTGTTACGGGGAGTGATTTAAATGGAAATCCTGAATAAACGAGCAAAATTTGATTATTTTATAGAATCTGAATATGAGGCTGGTATCGTTTTAACTGGAACAGAAATTAAATCAGTTAGGAATGGTCATTGTAATATTCGTGATTGCTATGGAATTGTTAAGAATAATGAAATCTTTCTTTTAAATATGTTTATTGGACAATATAAGGAAGGAAATTTATTTAACCATAATGAAACTAGGAGTAGAAAGCTTTTACTTCATAAGAAAGAAATAAAAAGAATAAAACAAGATATAGAAGCTAATGGTCTTACTTTGGTTCCGTTAAAATTATATTTTAAAAATAATCGTTTGAAAGTTTTATTAGGTGTTTGTCGTGGTAAGAAGAATTATGATAAACGGGAAACTATAAAAGAAAGAGATATAAAAAGAGAAAATGCTAAAAGTTTAAAAATTTATTAACATTTTCTTTTTGTTTTAGTTTTATTAATGCATTTTTTGTCGGTTAATGCATTTGTACTAGATTTATTTTTAATTTTATGATATAATCTAGGCACGGGGCTGATTTGGTTTCGACAGGAATAGTAGAGCATAGATGGCAAGTCGGGAGTCCACGTTAGAGACACAAAAAAATAAATGCTAAAAAATTAAAATCTGCAGTAGCTAATTTGTTTGGTGCACGCCAAGCAGTTGCTTTTGCCTAATAATATAAGGTCTGCGCTTCTTTATAGATTTTACCTAGAATTTATTTAGAGGTTCATTTTTATAGGTTATAGCTATTCTTTGTCTAGAGAATAGAAAGAATTTTTAGACTAGTATAGTAACTTGGTCGTTAACTACTTGGTTATTATATGAATATAATTAGTTAACTAAGCTTGTAGAGGTTTATGTAGCTCTATTTTTGGACAGGAGTTCAATTCTCCTCAGCTCCACCAAATATTTAAAGTTAGCTAGTGTAGAACTAGTTTTTTTGTTTATAAAAAAAAAACGAGTAAACTCGTTTATTTTTTATTATCTATATGAAATATCTATATTTTCTTTAGTATATGTTTCATCACCTGTAAGAATTCTTATAAAATGATAAATTGAAGTATCATTATCATTGTTTAGAAATCTAATTGTTCCATAGTCTCTTCCTAAATCGCTATCTCGCATATTTGCAATTACTGTAGCACCACAGCTTAAAGCACCAGTTTTCATTCCATCTATTAAATTAATAGACTCTGGAAATTGGTCATTAATATCATCGAGTGTAAAATTACATCCTAATTGTAATAGTCCATCAATTAATTCATCTTGTGTAGTATTTTGATTTTCAGCAATGTATTTAAGACCATTAATTACTGCTTCTTTAGTAATGATAATTTTTTCTTGACCTCTGCTGTCTTCAACTTTTTGTAAATATTCTTCTTCTCGTTCTTCACGGGATTTTATTTCTTGTTCATAGTTTTCTAAATAGTCTTTAATTTTTTGATCATGTTCTGCTTTAGTACATCCAACAACTTCTAAAAAGGCAGAATCCATCGAAATGTCATTAGAGTGTAATATATGACCATTAAATTCACAAAATGCACGTTCACCTTTTTCTTTGGCATCTAATAATATGTTTACTACATCTTCAAGGCTTTTACCGGCTTCTATTTCGATTTTTTTTTCCATTGTGACCTCCATATATAACACTATTTAGTTTCATATAACTGTCTATCTTTCTATCTATTATATTATATCATTAATTAAAAAAATGAAATACTTATTTGATATTTAGTAATAGAAATTATTTACAGTATTATAGTAAAATTTTGTTTTAAATGAAAAATATTATCTTTTATCCTTGACTAAATTAGAAAAAACATGTATTATACAATCATAATAGTATCTTAATTTATATTTCTCGGTACTAATTATATTATTTTTATTAGTTGAGTAATTATTAGTTTTTAACGTATAGATATATTATGTATGTTAGATATTAGTGATTGCTGGCAATGAAGATAATGTATATTTAGCAAAACTAAATATATTTGTTAGTATTGAGCTAGAAATTAAAGTTTCTAGTATTGTTGGCAAATTAAGTACTATTACAATTACAATATTGTACTAAGAAGGAAAACTTAGGTATTGCAGTTTGATATAGCTAGTTAGATTGTAATACTAAAACCTGGGTTGAAAAAATCATGAGTTTCAATCTGTAATTTTAGGCAAGTAGGATACTACTTGCTTTTTTGTTTGTAATATGTGTTATAATGGTATTAGAGGTGAAATTATGAAAATAATTAAAGTTGAGGATACCATTGAAGGCTTTAAGCAATTAATAGATTCACGAATGAACGGAGAGTATGCTGTATGGGAATTTGGAGAGTTTATTACAACTACAGATGATGTTCCAGATAATTATGATAGTTTAGAATTTTCTGAGGTTGTTCGTCAAATGAAAGTAAAGGCATTAGAAAGAAGCGAAAAGCTTGGATTAGATAAAGGTATTTCTGAAAATAATAAAACAATATAGAATTAGATAGACAGTGAATAATTTATTAAATTAAAATAAAACTCATGTTATTTAAATCATCCTATTTATAGGGTGATTTTTTTTTATTTATGCATATATTTATAGTAGGTGATTATATGAGTGATACATATATTGTTAAGAGCGGAGATACTCTTTATGGGATTAGTAATCAATATGGTGTATCTGTTGTGGAACTTGCTGATTTAAATAATGTTACAGCTGAGACTTTAAAAGTAGGACAAGTTTTAAAAATACCAGTTAAGAGTGGAAATAATCCTGATAATATGTTTATGTATACTGTTAAAAAAGGAGATAGCCTATATTCAATAGCTAAAAAATATAATACTAGTGTTGATTCTATTAAGAAATTAAATAAACTAACTACTAATGTTTTAAATATTGGACAAATACTTAGAATACCTGAAATGTATACACCAGAGGAAGAAATTTATAAACCTGATTATATCAATTATTCTGTTAAAAAAGGAGATACTCTTTATTCAATAGCTAAAGCTTATAATGTAGCAGTTAATGATATTATTCAAGATAATGCTTTGGTTAATAATACTTTGAAAGTTGGGCAAAACTTAAGAATTAGAGTAAAAGATGGTGAAATATTAGAATGCTTTGGAGAAGCTTATATTCCGACTGTTATGACAGATGAATATATTGTTAAAAAAGGGGATAGTTTATATTCGATAGCTAGAAGTTATAATACTACAGTCAGTGAGATAGTTAATCTAAATGGTTTAAAAAATAATAATTTAAGTATTGGACAAGTTCTTAAAATTCCCACTGGTGGTTCTAGCGTGAATACTTATACTGTTAAAAAGGGAGATAGTTTATATTCAATAGCTAGAATGTTTAATACTACAGTTGATAATCTTAAAAGGAAAAATAATTTAATTAGTAATAATTTGGCTGTAGGACAAGTTTTAAATGTATAGGAGGATTTATGAATACTATTAGTGTTGATGAATTTAAAGTTAAAGATAGAGAGACATATGAAAAATTTATGGATTCAAATTCTGGTAGTGGTAATTTAAAGATACGAGCAACGTTTGCGAGTGAAGCATTACCAGTTAATGATTTAAATATTACTGTTACTACAGTAATTGATGATTATAAGGTTATATTTTTTGAAGGGAATACTGATTCTTCAGGGATGATAATGAATCTTTCTTTGCCGGCACCTAAGATTGATTCTGATAATTTAATTGTTCCTTCGGCTATAAAATATGAGATTACTGCTAATTATTTTGGTGATATTAATAAGGTTTTTGATATTAGTATGTATGATGGTATTTGTGTAGTACAAAATATTACCTTGGTACCAGATAAAAAAAGGACGGATGCTTATGGCAGTTAGATATCCTATTGTTCCTAATATGGTTACTATTCATTTGGGTGCTCCTAATGAAGCAGCTAGAAATATAACAGTTCCATTTACTGAATATATTTCTAATGTTGCTTCTAGTGAGTTATATCCAACATGGCCAAGTAATGCTTTGACTGCTAATATTTATGCAATTATTTCTTTTGCAATGAACAGAATTTATAATGAATGGTATCGTAGTAAAGGATATAATTTTGATATTACTTCATCTTCTGTGTATGATCAGGCATATGTCGAGAATAGATCTACTTATGAAAATATTAATAATATAGTTGAATCTATCTTTAATAATTATGTTGTTAAGGGGAATCAGGTCCAACCATACTTTACTAGGTATTGTGATGGGAGAAAAACAACTTGTGATGGTTTGTCTCAATGGGGAAGTGTAGCACTTGCTAATCAGGGTAAATCTGCCTTGGATATTTTAAAATATTACTATGGTAATGATATTTCTATAAAATATAATGCTCCTGTTGGTGATAATAAAGGAGGTTATCCTGGTTATGAAATAGGATTTGGTGACGCTGGAAATCCAGTTATTGCTATACAGAGGGACTTAAAGCGAATTAGACAAAATTATCCAGCAATACCTAATATTACTACAAATCTTGGAATATATAATGAAGAAACGGAGGCGGCAGTAAAAAAATTCCAGGAAATATTTACTTTGCCAGTAACTGGCGTTGTTAATAAAGCAACTTGGTATAAAATTAAATATATTTATACTAGTGTTAAAAAATTATCAGATTTATATTCTGAGGGTATAAGTAAAAGTGAAGCAACTTTTCTGTATACGGATGAGGTAAAATATGGTGATACAGGTATCGAGGTTCAGTATATTCATTACTTTTTAGATGCTATTGCTTTTTTGGATCCTGATATTCCAAGGCTTCCTACTAATTCAATTTATAATAATAATTCGATTACTATGGTTAAGGCATTTCAAGAGAAATATGGATTGCCTGTAACGGGAATTTTTACATATTCTGATTGGAATGTGTTACGAGATGTATATGACTCATTGCTTACTACTTTTAATAGTGAATATAAAGATTATATTGATGAGTTATATCCTGATTATTTTTTAACTAAAGGATCTAGTGGTGATGATGTTCGACGATTTCAAAAGTTTTTGCTTGCTATATGTAGATTTGATAAATCGATTCCTGGTGTTAGAGTTAATGGTATTTTTGATGATTTAACTGAACAATCTGTTCGAAAAATACAAAAAGATTATGGGTTTGAAATAAATGGGATAGTTGGACCATTATTGTGGAAAAAGGTAGTTGAATTATCAAAGCGATAGTAATTGTATAAAAATAGTTTTTTTTCTTCATAATAGTTGTGACTAGTATAGTGTCAAAAATGTTATAAAATCTTATTTATAGGACTTTTTTGTAGCGGTAAAAGAGGTTGATTTTGACATTTAAATTTGTATATGGTATAATATTAGTCATTCGGGAGGAATATTATTATGAATACAAATGATGGATCGTCGTCGAAGAAGAAAACTGTATTAAAGGTTGTCTCTTTGATGATGGTAGCATTAGGTATAATGTTACTTGGTTATGGATATCATTGCTATCGTACATATAAGAGTATTAAGGTAGTTGTTGATAAGACAGCTGCTGTTGAGTATGGTAGTGCCAATTATGATATTAATGACTTAATAAAGAAAGTAGAAGGGGAAATTGTATCTGTAAAAACTGATATTGATACAAGTGTGGTTGGAGAACAAGAAATTATTGTAGAAGTTAAGAAGGAAAATATAGTTCGTGAAGTTCCAATAATTGTATCTGTTGTTGATACTACTGCTCCAGTGATTACTTTGAAAGAAGAAAGTATTCAAATAACTGAAGGTGAAGAGTATAACTTCTTAGATAATATTGAGTCTGTTACTGATGAAGTAGATGGAACAATAGAATTCTTAGAAGAAGTTTTAGAAGATAGTGTTAACTATTATAATCTTTCTTATGAAGAGAATGTATTTGATGTAGGTGTGCATGAAATTAAAGTTGTTGCTAAGGATAAATATGGAAATGAAGCTACAGCTACTTATAATTTTGAGGTAAAAGAAAAACCAAAACCAAAACCTCAAGAAAGGGTTTATGCTAATTTACCTGCAAATCCTTCAGGTGGTGATATATCATCAATTGCCTACTCACTAGTTGGTATGCCATATGCTTCTGGTGCTAATGGTCCTTATGCATTTGACTGTAGTGGATTTGTACAATATGTTTATTCACAAGTTGGAATAAATGTGAGTAGAAGTTCATCTACGCAGTTATATGATGGATATGCTGTTAGTTATGAAGAAGCTCAACCAGGAGATATTCTAAGTTGGGGATTTGTAGATGGTGTTGCGACACACTCAGCTTTGTATGTTGGTAATGGACAAATGGTTCATGCTGCTAATCCAAGTCAAGGAGTTATTGCTAGTGATGTAGCTGCTTGGACTAGAGGATCTGGTTCTAGAGTTATTTCAGTAAGAAGAATTCAATAAAGTTACTTCGGTAACTTTTTTTGTATAATTATATTTATTTTGGATATTCTATATTTAGGAGGTTATAAATATGGAAACAGTCCAAAAAATATTATTAGTTATTACAATAATAGGGGCAATCAATTGGGGATTAATAGGAATTATGGATTTTAATTTAGTTGCACTTATTTTTGGTGAAGGTACATTTTTTTCTAAGGTTGTTTATACTTTAGTTGGTATAAGTGGACTAGTAAATATAGGAATATTATTAGGACATATTGAATTTGAAAGAGCATAAAACTCTTTTTTTTTATATATTTTTATGATATTGTTATTGTTGGGGGCGATAGGTTTGAAAGAATATATTGATTTTGTTTTAAAAAAAACCAAGAGACCAATAAATATTGAAAAAATAGTTAAATTAATTGAAGATATCAAAAGAGAGGAAGATTCTTCTTTTGATTCTTTGTCGTGGTATGAAAAGAAGGAAATAGAGGAATTACTTATTGAAGGTACTTTAAATTATGAATATTTTAAAACAGATGATGATAACTATATATTATTAAGTAAAACAAACTATCGTCATGGTGTTTTTAATGGTACTAAAAATGGTGATGGTTATGTTAGTGTAGTGACTTCATATTTTGATAAAAATAATCAAATTGTTGTTAAAGAAGAAAAATATGATGTAAGTAAAAATGATTGTAATGGAGCAATTGATGGAGATTCTGTTTTTATAAGTATAGGTACTGATAAACATCATCGTATATGTGAAGTTTTAGATAGAAATCTTAGTTACTTAGCAGGAGAAGTTTTTAAAATTGGTTCTAAGTGTTATGTTAAAGCAGTTGATAAGAAAAAACAAAGTTTAACAGTTGTTTTAGATCATGATGCTATTGAAGGACAAAAAGTACTTGTTCGTTTAAAAAAAAGTAATAGTAATAATTTTTATACCGGTGATGTTGTTAAAGTGTTTGGTCATAAAAATGATCCAGATGATGATATATTGTGGGAAGCCTATAAGTTGGGTATAGATCCAGAGTTTAGTGATGAAGCTTTAAAAGAACTAGAGTATATTCCTGATCATGTTAGAGATGTAGATAAAATAGGTAGAATGGATTTAACAAATTGGGAAGTTTTTACTATTGATGGAGATGATACTAAAGATATTGATGATGCTTTGAGTATAAAAAAATTAGATAATGGTAATTATTTAGTTGGAGTTCATATAGCTGATGTCAGTCATTATGTTAAACAGGGGTCAGCTTTGGATCGAGATGCCTTTAAAAGAGGTAATAGTTATTATTTTGGTGGAAAAGTTATTCCGATGCTAGCAGCAAAATTATCTAATGGTATTTGTTCATTAAATCCAGAAGTTGAGAGACTTGCTATGTCTTGTTTAATGGAAGTTAATTCTGAAGGAGAAGTTATCAATCATACTATTTCTCCAACAGTTATTAAATCACAAAAGAAAATGACTTATTCTAAGGTTAATAATTTGTTGAAAAATGGAGTGGTTGATGATGATTATTGTCCACATGAAAAGTCACTTCTTTTATTAAGTAAATTAGCGCTAGTCCTTCGTAATAAGCGTATTAATGCTGGTTCATTGGAATTTAATCGTCCAGAAATAAAACCAATATATGATGAAAATGGTAGAGTAAGCAGAATTTCTGTAAGGGAGCAAGATGTAGCAGAAAATTTAATAGAAGAATTCATGTTACTTGCTAATGAAACTGTTGATAAGCACTTAGTAGATTTGGGATATCCATGTTTACATAGGGTCCATAATCATCCTAATGTGGAACGATTAAATGAATTTTTGAAAATGCTTGAAGCAATAAATCTTCCTTTTGATCGATATAGTGCAGCTGAATGTGTTGCTTCAAATAAGATTCTTCAAAAGTTGCAGGAGCATGTTCAAAAGGCTGGACGTCTTTCTGAAATGTTAATTACGAATCTTATTAAATGTTTTTCTAGAGCAAGATATAGTCCTGTTAATATTGGACATAGTGGGCTTTTTAAGTCTAATTATTGTCATTTCACTTCACCAATTAGAAGATATTCTGATTTGACAATTCATAGGATTTTAAAAGATGCTGCTTCTAATAAAAAACAACGTGATGTTATTAAGTATTGGGCTACAAAGTTACCATCTATAGGTGCACAAACTTCAAAAACAGAAAAAATGGCTGATGATGGAGAAAGACAAGTTTTGTCTATGAAATGTGCTGAATATATGCAAAATCATATTGGTGATGAATATTCTGGAACAGTTGTTGGTGTAAGTCCTCGGGGTCTTTTAATTCAACTTGATGACTATCTAGAAGGAAGAGTTAGAATTAATAATATGATAGGTGATTATACTTATAATCCAGGTACTTATTCTTTGGTTTCCCTTGATGATCAAGAAAATTACTATATTGGTGATCGGCTTAATTTAACAGTATTAGCTGCTTCTAAAGAGGATAAAGTAATTGATTTTGGAGTTTTATGTAAGCTAGAGGAAAATTATATTGAAAAATCCGAAAAATCAAATCAATATGTAAAGAGAAGAGCTCTTGAAAAAAGAAATGTTTCTTAGAAAAAGATTAATTCTTTTTCTTTTTATATGCTATGTTAGGTTGAAAAATTAGTTAGAAAATGTTATTATTAAATAGTAGTGGGGTTTTAAATATGGAGATTACTTTACTTAATTTGATATTTTTTATATACTAGTGTGATAAGGAGATGAAGTAATGGTAGTTACAGTATCAGATTTATTGAATGTGTTTAGAAAGATTGTAGATATATCTTTAGTATGGTTTATATTTTATACAATACTTAAGAATATTAAGAATAATGTTAAATTATCTTTAATATTTAAAGGTGTTGCATTTGTTGTTATTTTGAAAGTTATAAGTGATAAGCTTGGGTTTATTACTGTTGGTTATTTACTTGATTATATAATTCAATGGGGACCAGTTGCTTTAATTATTATTTTTCAACCTGAGATTAGGACTATTCTTGAGCAACTTGGTAGAAGTCAATTGCTTGGTCGTCATAAGGCATTAACTGTTGATGAAAGAGAACGTATGGTTTATGAGATGATTAATGCTATTGATTATTTGAGGAAAGAAAGAATTGGAGCATTAATTGTTATTGAGAGGGATATTAGTTTAGGTAATTATATTGATAAAGCAAAGAAATTGTATGCTGACTTAACAAGTGATTTATTAATAGCTATTTTCTATGAAGGTAATCCACTGCATGATGGTGGTGTCATTATTCAGGGAGATAGAATTACTTGTGCTGGAGCTGTTTTCCCAACTAGTAATAGTTCAAAATTAAATAGAAGATTAGGAACAAGACATAGAGCTGCTCTTGGATTGGCGGAAGAGACAGATGCTATTTGTATTGTTGTTTCTGAAGAAACTGGTCGTGTATCAATTGCTTTAAAAGGAGAACTTCTTTATAATTTAACTCTTGATGATGTTAGAATGATGTTGATTGATGAGTTAAGACCAAAACAAGATAGTGATTATGATGATGATATGGAATTAAATGAGGAAGAGATATATGAAGAAGATAGGTAAGTTTTTTGGTAATTTTTTCCGCCGAATTGGATTAATGTTTGATAAATGGTTAATAACACCAGTAACAAGAATTGTTCTTAAATTTATGAAATTCTTTAAGGACTTTGCAAAATCTTTTGATAGAATTTCTAATAAGAAGTCAAGTTTATTAGTATTTAGTTTAGTATTAGCTTTCTTGGTTTTTGTAATTGTAGATCAGGGATCAAATGTTATGATTGATCAATATGCTGAGATACTTTATAATCAACCAGTTACAGCTGTTTATAATGAAGAATCTTATGTTGTAGAGGGATTGCCAAGTACTGTTGATATTACTTTGATTGGTCAAAGAAGACATATTTTCTTGGCAAAGCAATCTCCATCTAAGGGTGTTTCAGTTGATTTAACTGGTTTAAAACCAGGTAACCATAAAGTAACTTTGAAGTATACACAGAGATTAAAGTCTCTTGATTATAAGCTTGATCCTTCACAAGTTACAATTACTATTTATGAAAAAGTTAGTGATACTAGAAACTTAACTTATGATATCTTACATCAAGATAGTTTAGATACTAAGTTATATATTAGTAATGTTGAAATTGATCGTAGTGATGTAATTATCAAGGGAGCACAATATAAACTTGATAAAGTTGCAACTGTAAAAGCTTTATTGGATGTTAATAATATTCCAAATCCACAAGCTGGTGATATAACAGTTAAGGATATTCCACTTGTTGCTTATGATAATGATGGTAAGATAGTTGATGTTGAAATTGTTCCAAAGGTTGTATCAGCAAATGTTACAATAACATCTCCAAGTAAGGAAATACCAGTAAAAGTGGTTCCTGTTGGTAATTTGGCCTTTGGTAAGTCTATTAAGTCAATGGATACAAGTTTAACAAAGGTTACTGTTTATGGTGAGCAAGCAGCAATTGATGCTATTGAACAATTAGAAGTAGAAATTGATGTTAAAGGATTAGAGAAAGATAAAGAGTTTAATGTTACTTTGAAGAAGCCAAAAGGTATTACGGAGTTAAGTTCAAAAACAATGACAATTAAAGTAATAATTGATAATTCTTCTAGTAAGGAATTTGAGAATATTTCAGTTCAATCTGAAAATCTGGATAGTGGTTTAAAAGTCCAGGCATTATCTGATGAGGATAGGCAAGTTACTGTAGTTGTTAAAGGTAGTGAAGAGGCAATTAATAATATTCAACCTTCTGATATTACAGCCTTTATTGATTTGAAAGATTATGGTGTAGGTGAACATGAAGTTGAAGTTCAGGTTACAGGAACAGACTTGAAATTGTCATATGCTTCAAAAACAAAGAAAATTAAAGTAAAAATTTCTCAAAAATAAAAAAAGGATCTTAAAGATTCTTTTTTTGTATTATTATTTTTTTCTTTTCATATATTTTAATATGAAAAGGAGTTTGTTATGAAGAAAATAATAATTGTATTAGTTTTTTGTTTTTTATTAACTGGTTGTGCTAAGTATAATCAAAAATCAATAGTTAAGGAACTTGATAAGAAGATTAATAAAAGTAGTGGGTATAAAGTAAGGGGTAATTTATCAGTAAATAATAATGATGAAATATATAATTATGATGTTAGTGTGGATTATAAAAAAGATAATCTTTATAAAGTAACGCTTACAAATACTGCTAATGAGCATACTCAAATAATATTAAAGAACAAAGATGGTGTCTATGTATTAACTCCAGCTTTAAATAAGAGTTTTAGATTTCAAAGTGAATGGCCTTATAATAATTCTCAAATATATTTATTAGAGGCAATAGTTCGTGATATACGAGAAGATGAAAATAGAAAGTTTAAAATTATTGATAATAAATATGTCTTTAATACTAAAGTTAATTATCCAAATAATAGTAGTCTAGTTAAGCAAAAGATTATTTTTAATAAAAATTTGGATGTAGAGAAAGTAGTTGTTTATGATAAAGATAATATCGATAATATGACTATGATTTTTGATGATATTAAATATAATCCTAAATTTTCTAAAGACAATTTTTCATTAGATAGTATTGTTAGTAGTGATGATGTAGATGTTGATACAAAGGAAAGTTCTGTTTTGGAGGATGTAATATATCCATTGTTTTTACCTAATGGTACTAAATTAATCGATGAAGAGAAAGTTACTAAACCAAATGGTGAAAGAGTGATTATGACATATGATGGTGAAAAATCATTTCTATTAGTGGAAGAAACTGCAGATGTGTTTAATGAATTTACTATTATTCCATCATCTGGTGAACCATTTAGATTAATGGATACTTTAGGAGTAATAACTGATAATTCTTTATCATGGACTAGTGGCGATACTGATTTTTATTTAGTTAGTGATATGATGAGTCAAGATGAAATGATTGAAATTGCACAGTCTATTGGTGGTGTGCCATCATTGAAATAAGTAATAATACTTGGTTTTTATTTTGAGAGGTGCTATAATCACTATAGGTGAGAAAATATGGCAAAAAAGAAAAAAAAGCAAGTTGATGAAAAGAAAAAAGAAGAGGTTTTGGTTAATGTAACTAAAAAATTATGGGCAGTATTTGGTATATTATTGTTTTTATTACTTTTCTATTTGTTAGCTATCTATATTACTAATAAAAATGCAGATGATTCTAGTAAAAAAGATGAGGATACTCCTTCAGAAGTAAGTATCTCATATGATAATATTATTTTAGGTAGAAGTTTAGATATGAGTGATGATGATTATTTAGTTATTTGTTATGACTTTAGTGATGAGGAAATTAATAGTACTTTTAGTTCCTTGGTTAGTTCATATAGAAATAAAGAAGAACAAAAAATATA
The DNA here is from genome assembly GCA_017433415.1 of Bacilli bacterium. Taxonomy (GTDB): domain Bacteria; phylum Bacillota_I; class Bacilli_A; order RF39; family UBA660; genus UBA3789. The sequence goes on along the minus strand of JAFRHI010000002.1, from coordinate 5,418 downwards.
TAGTGTTGATATGAGTAGTTCTTTTAATAAGAAATATATTGGTGATGAGGCAAATACTACTCCAGCAAGTGTTAGTGATATGGTTATTAGTGGACCAACACTTATGAAAATTTCTAATAGGGAAGTTGTTGAGTATATTCAAGGTAAAGAAGATATTGAAAAATACTTAGGATAAAAATGAGGTTGCTCATTTTTTTCTTTATATTTTAAGTATTAAATATTGGTCTTCTTTATTTTTTATGATATGATATTTTTATGGTATGAGGTGGTTAAATTGCCAAAAAAAAGTAAAATTAAACCTAGAAAAAAAGCAAATATAAAGAAAGAACTTGATAATATTAATATAAGAGAAGATGTTTTCTTAAAATCATCTTTTTCGATTTTTGAAGTTTCAATAATCACTTTAATAGCAATTTTATTTGGTATTGTTATTGGTTATTTGATTAATTATTCTAAAGATGCTTCGCTTAATAAAAATCTTAATAAAATTATTACTACTTATGCTGATATTGTTGATGATTATTATGGTAAGGTTGATGAAAACAAGTTATCTAATGCAGCAATAAAAGGAATGATTGATTCTTTAGATGATCCATATTCTAATTATATGGAAGGTAATATTGCTGATGAATTTAATCAAATGGTTGATGGTAAATATGTTGGTATTGGAGTTGTAGTTAGTTATTCTGAGGAAGGAAATATAGTTAAGGAGGTTACAGAAAATGGTCCGGCTGAAAAAGCAGGGATAAAAGTTGATGATATTATAGTCAAAGTTAATGATGTAGATGTTACAAACTATTTAGGGGATGAACTTGTTACTTTAATAAGAGGTAAAGCTGGTTCTAAAGTAAAGATAACTGTAAGCCGTGATAATAAAAATTTGGATTTTAATATAAAAAGAGCTTCTATTGATTTAGATAGTGTTTCTAAAGAAGTTTATGAAGCAGGTGATGCTTTAGTTGGCTATATAAGAATAAGTGCTTTTGCCTCTAATACAGCAGCACAGTTTAAGGATGCTTTAGTAGAACTTGAAAAAGAAAAGGTTGATTCTTTAATAATTGATGTTAGAAATAATCCTGGTGGACATTTATCTCAAGCACGAAAAATACTAAGTAATTTTTTTGAAAAAGATACGGTTTTATATCAAATAGAGTCGAAGGGTAAGAAAAAGAAAATATATTCTACTACTAGTGATACAAGAAAATATCCGGTTGCTGTTTTGATAAATGGTTCAAGTGCCTCTGCGGCAGAAGTATTAGCATCTTGTTTTAAAGATAATTATAAAAATGCTATTATAGTTGGAGAAACATCTTATGGTAAGGGAACTATTCAGAAATCTGAAAGATTAGGTAGTGGAGCAAGTATTAAATATACAACAGATAAATGGTTAACTTCCAAAGGTAAATGGTTGAATGAAAAGGGCGTAAAACCAGATTATGAAGTGATAGCTGATTATGGTTTGGAAATTGACTTTGAAAATGATGAGCAATTGCAAACGGCTTTAAGTAAGATTGGTATTGTTAACGAAATAAAAGAAGTTGAATAAAAGGATGTATTAATTTACATCCTTTTCTATACAATTTACTACTAGTTGATAATTATTTCTTGTTGGACTACACGTAGTTAAAATAAGCTGATTTTTCCCTTCTTTATTTAAGTTTATGTAACCATTTTTTTCTTCTTCCCAAATATCTTTTACTTCATAAGTATATTTTTTTCTATTAATAATTAAATATATTTTATCTTTTTTTTTAACTTATCTAATTCATTAAAATAAGCAATGTCACCAGTACCCGAGTGAGCTGCTAGTATCATTAATCCATTTTCTTGATCTGGAAAAATTGAATCTTTTAAAATCTCAATATTTTTTTCAATGGTATTTTCTTTACTATCTATTCTGTATAGATTTTTTTTAATGTTTAATTTAGGTATTATTATTTGACCGATTGTTTCTTGGTTTTTATAATTATCTTCTTTAGGTATATTAATTGGTATGAGGATATTAATAAAGAACAATAATATAAGTATATTTTTTAGCATTTTAATATTTTAAATAATAATCTTACTAGTTTATAAAAAATACTTTCTTTGTGGGTATTTGGTACAGGTATTTTTAAATCTTTTAGTAAAATTAATTGTTTTTCTTGATCTTTGATATTTATTTCTTGAGTATCTACTTTATAATATCCTTCTTTAGAGTTTTTTTGGATTATTTTGTATTTGCCATAAGGAAGTATAATTTTTGCATAACCATTATTATCTGTGACAATTGTATCTATTAATTCATTACTATTATTATATATTTCGAATTCTATATCTTGTTCATTTTCCCAGTTTTCATTTTCGCCAAATTCTTTATGGATTATTATTTCTTTTTCAATTACTTTATTTTCTAGTATTAATTCAATATGTGGATTATCAATAGTAATATTTATTTCATAGATAGTATCATCTAAAGTATATCCGGTACCGGCAGATAGTTCTTTAATGAAATATTTACCAAAACTTAAATTATTTATAATACCTGTATTATTAGTTATTGTTATATTATTTATTTTTTGCATGTTTTCATCGTATATTTCATATTCAGCGCCATCTAGGATTGCTTCTCCTTTTGGAATAATAGATTTTGTGTCTTTATCAATTTTTGTAATAGTAATATCTGTTTTAATAACTTTTACTTTGAATTCAGCTGTTATTTTATCTAAATAGCCATTTTTTATTAGTGCTTGACTATTATTAGCTTGATAGAAAATGATTGGTGTATTAAAATTGGTATCTTCTTTAGATAAATTGTATGTATATTCCCCTGCTTTTAGATCTTCTATTATTATACTATTACCTTCTCTTTTTAGATTGCTAGTGTCTTTATAATCATTTAATATATTATTTTGGTCGGTAATAACTAGTTTTTCGCCTTCAACAATTGTGTATGTTTCATTAGTGAAACTTGGTAATTTGTTATAGTTATTGATTAAAGAATTGATTTCTTCCATTTCTTTTTGATAAATATTTATTCTGTTCCCATTTAAAGAATCTGTAAAATAGTAATCTCCATTAAGATCTGCTGTTTGCCAAATCATCATTTGTGTAATTGCATACCATTTAGTTCCATTGTGAGTACCATATCCATAACCAAAATGAGCTATTTTTTTAATTCTATCGATTTGTTCATTTGATAAATTACTTGGCGTTATAGTTGTTTCATATGTGGCATTAGCATTAAAAAATTTAAAAGGTTCAATGCAATAGGCATATTCATTAGTATCGCTTTTTCTAAAAAAACGAGCTTTTTGATAATAGATGGTTTGGGTTGAATATTGGTATTTGTTCATATATATTCCATCAATATATTCTGCTTCATAGAAATTAGCGGTTTCAGCTTTTGTATTTATAGTTTTATAGTTTACTATAAATAGACTTAAAATTAGTATTAAGAAAATTTTTTTCTTCATAAAATCCCTCCTTTTTCTTAACGCAATTCATATTAACAGCCCTTGTATAGATATGCAAATTAAGGATTTTAAAAATTTAATTGTAATTTAATTGTAATTTTTTTAATTGATTTAAGTAATTATTAAAATTAATTATTCTTTTTATTGTGAAAAAATAAGTTTACTATGTGTTATAATAGTTTTTGAGGTGATAAAATGACAGATATAGAAATATCTAGAAATAGTAAAAAACTTCATATAAGTAAGGTTGCGAAAAAGTTGGGTCTTACTAATGAAGAATTAGAATTATATGGGGATTATAAGGCTAAAATTAGAAGACCTTTTGATGATAATGCTGAAGCAAAGTTGATACTTGTTACTGCTATTTCTCCAACACCTTTTGGAGAAGGAAAGACTACTGTTAGTATTGGTTTGGGTGATGCTTTAAAAAGATTGGGAAAGAAGACTGTAATTGCTCTTCGCGAACCATCAATGGGGCCAGTATTTGGTATGAAAGGTGGAGCAACTGGCGGTGGATATAGTCAGGTTGTACCAATGGAAGATATTAATTTGCATTTTACTGGTGATTTTCATGCTATTACTTCTGCTAATAATTTAATATGTGCAGCTATTGATAATAATATTTATTTTGGTAATAGTTTAGATATAAAGGAAGTAACATTTAATCGTTGTTTAGATGTTAATGATAGAGCGCTTAGAAAGGTTAAATTAACTAATCGAGAAGATTCATTCTCAATTAGTTCTGCTAGTGAAATAATGGCTTTGTTTTGCCTAGCAACTTCTTTAGATGATCTTCGTAAGCGTTTGGGTAATATTGTAATAGGTATTAATAGCAAAGATGAACTTGTTTATGTTAAAGATTTGAAAATAGAAGGATCTTTGGTTGCTCTTCTTAAGGATGCATTTTTACCTAATTTAGTGCAAACGCTAGAAAATACTCCGACAATCATTCATGGTGGACCTTTTGCTAATATTGCTCATGGATGTAATAGTATTGTTGCAACTAAGACAGCTATGACATTAGGTGATTATGTAGTTACAGAAGCTGGATTTGGTGCTGATCTTGGTGCTGAAAAGTTTTTTGATATTAAATGTCGTGTTGGTAAGTTAAAGCCAAATACAGTTGTATTAGTATCTACTATTAAGGCATTAAAATATCATGGTGGAGTTAGTAAGGATAAAATATTTGAAGAGAATATGGATGCTTTAAAACGTGGATTTGCTAATCTAGATAGGCATTATAATAATTTAAAGAAATATGGGGTTAATGTTATTGTTTGCTTAAATAAATTTAATACTGATACTAAAGAAGAAATAGATGTAGTAAAGAAGCATTGTGAAGAAAAAGGTTATTTATTCTCAATGTCTGAAGCATATTCTTTAGGTAGTAAGGGAGCATTAGACTTAGCACATAAAGTTTTAGAATTACCTGACGGTAAATTTAAGTTCTTATATAAAAATACAGATACTGTTGTTGAAAAGATTAATAAAGTTTGTAAGGAAATATATGGAGCTGGTAAGGTTAATATTAGTAAAGAGATGCTTGATAAAATAGCAATTTTGGAAAAAAATAAAAAGGCTAATCTTCCTATTTGTGTTGCTAAAACACAATATTCGTTCTCTGATGATAAAGATAAATATGGTGCTCCAGTTGATTTTGAAGTTAATGTAAAAGATATAAGACTTTATTCTGGAGCTGGATTTATTACTGTTTTACTTGGTGATATTATGACTATGCCAGGATTATCAAGGAAACCAAATTGTGAACTTATTGATGTTGTTGATGGAGAAATAGTTAATTTAAGTTAAAAAAAAGATTCCTTATGAACTGAACCCCAAAAGTTGGACAGTTTATAAATAGTTTCTAATTAGAGGATTGCAACCTGTAATTTACAGGAGACAGTCCTTTTAATTTTACTTTAATTCTATCATAATTATAATAATTAATATAGTCATCTATGGC